>JAIVFU010000100.1 GCA_020829485.1 Nostoc sp. CHAB 5834
TTTGTTTTCCTCTTTAGTCAGAAATACCCTCAAACGAGCGCCCATATTTTTTGTTACCTCGGTAGATATATTCTCCGTATTTATTTATTGTTACATAGTTTCGTTTTTTCCTGCCGACCTACTTATGGGGCATGGGGCATTCAGGATAGGAAAAATAGATGATCTTTCGGCGCTGTGAATGATATTTTCTGAAAGACTCATGCTGATTATTAAATAAACGAGAATCACTTTTTTCCAAATCTTAGCCAGTGAAGGATATAGCACTAACTCACCAAAATTTTAGTATTCTCTTATAGGTTTAATAAATGTATTGCTAGATCAAGTATCGTGACAGGATTTTCAATCAATTTTGAAAGCTGAAGTCAAGTTGAGATAGTTTTTGCAAGCATCTGAGGCTTTTGAAAAGATAAGTAAAATACTTCAACCACCGCTTTTAAAAGTGGATAAATAAATATAGCACAGAGACTGGTAGAGTTTTATATTACAAGCAACAAATTGTTTTCACTAAATGGTTGTAGTGAGCAATACATTTTTTATTATGTAGTAATTTATGAAGTTTATGCGTAAATCAGCTTTAATTCTAGCGATCGCACCTCTAGTATGCGCGATCGCGGCTTGTGGTGGAGATTCAGGACAAACAGCAAGTACACCCGGCACTCCAGGCAGTAATCCAGCAGCGCCAGCAACTCTAAATCGTTGGGATAATATTAAAAGCCGTGGTCAGCTAATTTGCGGTGTCAGTGGTGAAGTGCCAGGGTTTAGCTTTGTGGGAACCGATGGTAAATATAGCGGCATTGATGTGGATGTCTGTCGTGCGATCGCCGCAGCTTTATTTGACAACCCAGATGCAGTAGAATTTCGCAATCTCAATTCCAAAGAGCGGTTTACAGCTTTGCAAACTGGGGAAGTAGACGTTCTCAGCCGCAACACTACCTGGACACTTAGCCGCGATACCTCTGTAGGTCTAGAATTTGCACCTGTGGTCTTTTACGACGGACAAGCCATAATGGTTCGCAAAAATAGCAACATTAAGTCCCTAGCAGACCTGAAGGATAAAGCAATCTGCGTTCAAACTGGTACGACTACCGAACAGAACTTAGCAGACCAAATGCGAAAAAGGGGCATCGCTTACAAACCCGTTGTCTTTGAAGACGTTAATGTTACCTTTGCCACCTATGCTCAAGGTCGTTGCGATGGCATTACGGCTGATCGATCAGCATTAGTTTCGCGGGGGACAATTTTACCCAAACCAGAAGATAACGTGATTCTCAATGAAGTAATATCTTCAGAACCCCTTGCACCAGCAGTTGCCAAAGGAGATATTAGGTGGGGAGATGCTGTTAAGTGGGTGGTTTATTCTCTGGTAAAAGCTGAAGAATTGGGTATTACTTCCCAAAATGTAGGTCAGTTTGCAACTAGTACCGATCCAGATGTTAAACGATTTTTAGGAACCGAAGGCAACCTTGGCGAAGGACTCGGCTTAACCAACGACTTTGCAGCCAGAATAATTAAGCACGTCGGTAACTACGCCGAAGTTTACGATCGCAATCTCGGCCCCAAGACAAAACTGAATCTAGCTCGTGGTCAAAATCAACTCTGGAGCAAAGGCGGACTGCTTTATTCTCCGCCGTTCCGGTAGAAGAGGGCAGGGGGCAGGGGGCAGGGGGCAGGGGGAGTAGGGGAAGAAGAATTATTGACAAATGACAAATGACAAATGACAAATGACAAATTCTATATGGCGTGATGTCCGTTTTTGGAGAATTGCTTTGCAATTAGTTGCCGTATTTTTAGCAGCAGTTGTAGTAGTAATACTGTGGGGCAATCTCCAGCGCAATTTGCGGCAATTGGGTATTCCGTTTGGATTTGATTTTCTTAAGCAACAAGCATCTTTTGATATTGGCGAGACGCTGATTAGCTACAAACCCACTGATACATACAGTTATGCCTTGTGGGTGGGGTTAGTTAACTCCTTGCGGGTGGCGATCGCAGGGATTTTTCTGACAACCATTGTCGGGGTAGGTGCTGGTATTGCCCGACTTTCTGACAACTGGCTAGTGCGGAATATCGCAATGGTTTATGTAGAGGTTTTCCGCAATACGCCTTTACTGCTGCAATTGCTGTTTTGGTATTTTGCTATTTTTCTCAGTTTCCCGAAAACAGAAAATAAGATATCTCTTTGGGGCTTTGTTGGCATTAGTCAAAATGGTTTAGAACTTCCTTGGTTTACCCTATCACCAGAGTTTTCGACTTTGCTGTTGGGATTAACTTTTTACACAGGTGCGTTTATTGCTGAGATTGTCCGGGGTGGGATTCAATCGGTACCGAAGGGACAATGGGAAGCAGCGCGATCGCTAGGATTAAAACCAGGGTTAGTTATGCGGCTGGTGGTTTTTCCCCAAGCTTTGCGGGTAATCATTCCACCGTTAACGAGTCAATATCTTAATTTGACGAAAAATACCAGTTTAGCGATCGCGATCGGCTATCCCGATATTTATTTTGTCGCCTCTACCACTTTTAACCAAACGGGGAAAGCCGTAGAAGTGATATTACTGATTATGCTCACCTATCTCACCCTGAGTTTAACCATCTCTGTAGTTATGAATTTATTCAATCGCAGTGTGCAAATTAAAGAGAGATGAGGGGGATGAGGAAGCTGTTTAAGTTAGAAGTTGAGCCTTTGAACTCGGAAGTTGCACCTTTGAACTCGGAAGTTGAGCCTTTGAACTCGGAAGTTGCACCTCTGAACTCGGAAGTTGCACCTTTGAACTCGGAAGTTGAGCCTCTGAACTCGGAAGTTGCACCTCTGAACTCGGAAGTTGAGCCTTTTAACTCGGAAGTTGAGCCTTTTAACTCGGAAGTTGAGCCTTTTAACTCGGAAGTTGCACCTCTGAACTCGGAAGTTGCACCTCTGAACTCGGAAGTTGCACCTCTGAACTCGAAAGTTGAACCTCTGAACTCGAAAGTTGAACCTCTGAACTCGAAAGTTGCACCTCTGAACTCGAAAGTTGAACCTCTGAACTCGAAAGTTGAACCTCTGAACTCGGAAGTTGCACCTTTAAAGTTGAAATATGAGTTTTGACCAATGATCAATGACCAATGACAAATGACAAATGACAAATGACAAATTAACTTGGCTACGTAAAAACCTATTCAGTACTTGGTACAACAGCTTGTTAACTGTTGTCTGTCTGGTGTTACTGTTTTGGGTAGCGGGAGGAATTCTAACTTGGGCAACTACTCAAGCACAATGGGCGGTAATTCAGATTAATTTACGTTTATTTTTAGTTGGTAGATTTCCGCAAACGCTATATTGGCGAACTTGGATTGTGCTGGCGATCGCTTCGATTTTAGGCGCTACAACTGCGGGTGTATTCTTTGGTAAACAACAGTTAACAAAACGTGGGATTGCTTTGTTTGCTTTTATCATCAGCATTTTTTTAATTGTTTTACCACTAGACTTTATATCCCGCCTTTGGTTATTGTTAATTGCATTTTTAGTATTTGCAGGTTTTTGGGTTGGAGGAAACCTTACTCAAGTACTAACTTCTTGGCTTTCCCTACTATGGTTATTATCTTTCCCGATAATTCTCTGGCTACTTGGCGGTGGATTTGGATTGCAGCCTGTATCTACAAATTTGTGGAATGGTTTGCTACTTACCCTACTAATGGCAGCAGTCAGTATTGTGCTTTCCTTTCCCATTGGGGTTTTACTGGCTTTAGGGCGCACAAGCAATTTACCCGTAGTACGTTGGTTTTCTATCCTGTACATTGAAATCGTTAGGGGAGTACCACTAATTGGAATTTTGTTTTTAGCTCAGGTAATGCTTCCCTTATTTTTATCAGCAGATGTGCGTCTAGATCGGGTATTGCGAGCAATTGCTGGATTAGTTTTATTTAGTGCTGCATACATGGCAGAAAACGTGCGCGGTGGACTCCAATCAATTCCTCGCGGGCAAATTGAAGCAGCGAAAGCGCTAGGATTAAATACAGGCTTGGTGGTTTTGTTAATCGTCTTACCTCAAGCATTGCGTAGTGTGATTCCTGCGATCGTTGGACAGTTTATCGGCTTATTTAAAGACACTTCTCTCTTATCATTGGTGGGATTAGTGGAACTTACAGGTATTGCGCGTTCCATATTGGCACAACCACAATTTCTCGGACGCTATGCAGAAGTTTATCTATTTATTGGATTTATTTATTGGGTATTTTGTTATTCAATGTCCTTAGCTTCTCGACGGTTAGAAAAACAATTAAGTCAGTAGTTAAGAGATTTTAAAAAATAAATTACCAAAAAAAATCAGGAGCCATAATTTAGAATGATTCTAGTATTCTGACCCCTTTTAATCTTTTAACTTTTGCCTTTTTTGGTCAGTTGTATAATTTATTGTGCATCTAACCAAGCTTGTAAATCCGCAAAGCTGCTAAAATCCAACAGAGCAACACTTAGATTTTCAAGCACTGTTAAGGGTAAATGAGAAATCGTTGCTTGCATTTCTTCAGACAGTTCTTGCCCAAGACGCTTAGTTAATTGTCGAACAATTAATTTAACAGTTGCTTCCTGTTCTCCTTCTTGTCGTCCTTCCTGTCGTCCTTCTTCCTTAATTTCTCGATAAACTCTCGTTTGCTGTAAAGTTATCCCTAACATGATTTCCACCTCGGCTCTACTTAATTGCTCAAATTTGTACACCATTATGGTCGTTACCAATTCTATTATGGCGCGACTTGATACTTCGGGTACTTCTTGATATGTAGTTATTATTGCTATCTAAAATCAGCACTTACTTGATAGTCATTCCATCAGTTTATTGATAGGCATAGCTAATTTACTAAAAAATTCGGAGTTGCAAATCTGTGACAACAAAACAAGCGCCGATAATTATTGCTGAAGATGTTCATAAGTGGTATGGAAAGTTCCACGTTCTTCAGGGTGTGAGCTTGACAGTCAATCGTGGAGAAGTAGTAGTATTGATGGGGCCATCTGGTTCAGGTAAATCTACCTTTATCCGCACATTTAATGCTTTAGAAGAATACCAAAAGGGAAAAATTGAAATCGACGGTATTACCCTCAGCCATGACTTGCGAAATATTGAAACGATTCGCAAAGAAGTGGGAATGGTATTTCAGCAATTTAATTTATTTCCTCATCTCACAGTCCTGCAAAATATTTCTTTAGCACCAATTTGGGTACGGCGATCGCCAAAGGCAAAAGCCGAAGAATTGGCAATGCAACTATTAGAAAGAGTAGGAATTTTAGAACAGGCGCAAAAATATCCAGGACAGTTATCTGGTGGACAACAGCAACGGGTAGCGATCGCTCGTGCTTTAGCCATGCAACCCAAAATCATGCTGTTTGACGAACCTACCTCAGCCTTAGATCCAGAAATGGTACGAGAAGTTTTGGATGTAATGCGAAATCTCGCCCGTGATGGAATGACAATGGTAGTCGTCACCCACGAAGTTGGATTCGCCCGTGAAGTTGCAGACCGAGTTATCTTAATGGATAGCGGTTCCCTCGTCGAGTCAGCCACCCCTAACGCATTTTTCAGCAACCCCAAAGAAGAAAGAACACGCAAGTTTTTGTCACAAATTCTCTAAAACCTCTGCGCTACTTTGCGCTTACCTCTGCGCCCCTCTGCGTTTCACTTCTAATAATATTGAGTAATAATCTGGTTTTGATATTCGGCTAGGGTCTTGAGTGATAAAAGGTCTTTATCTCCTGTGATTAAAAGTTCTGCATTTGCATCTTTAGCAAGTTCTAAAAATTTGTTGTCATCTGCATCTCTACAGGTGTTTATTTGAGATTTTATTTCTATAAATTGACTGGACTTTTTAACTATGTCCAAAAAATCTTGTCGGTCTTTATCTGAAATACATTTATCGAACTTAGGTTTATAAATTCGTGTATTTAATTCTTGATAAATTTCATCGCTTTGAGCAATTTTGAATTATTTATAGACTTTATCTAAGGCTTTACGGGCTGTTCCATTAGGACTTAGAGCAGCACTAAGTAAAACATTTGTGTCAATAACAATTAGTTTATGATTCATTGGCGAGTAATTGTTCTAGAGTTTCTTCAGTTAATCCTTTGGCTTGAGCATTTCTGCCGATTCTATCAAAAACACTAAGTAAATCTTCATCTTTATTATTTGAAGAGGTTTTCTTTATTTCTTGAATAAGTTGTTCTTGTTCTTGTGCGGGAAGTTGTAGGACAAGATTAAGAATTTGCTCGAAGGTTAGGGTGAGTTGATAGGTTTTTTGAGTCATGGTGAATAATAAAATCTTGCTCGTTTGGTAGTGATGATTGCATTTTAAATTCCTTTAATTCATAGATTCAAAGTCAACAAGAAGCCAATTTATTCCATCCATTATTATGGGAAATTTTTCTTCAAGTATGTTTAACTCCTGAAAACATTTCTCTCTATATTTTTGTTTTTCAGTGAAATTAGTGATGGCTTTAATTAATGGCTTTTTTACTTCGTAACTTTCTTCAGCTTTAGCAATCGCATGTGCGGGTATTTCGTTATTTACACGCAATATTGCTAAGTCAATCAAATCTCTAGATTGTGTACTTGAATCGTTCCATCGGTCAGCATTAGCCATTAGTTTTGATGTAAATCTATCGCTTATACTCAGACAAGGTATTTTTGTCCATTCAGGATAAACAGGAGAGTCCAAAGTAAAAATCCCATTGGCTACAATTTCTACTTTAATAGTTATTTCATTGACTACAATAGGAAAACGAATACCATATTGATTTATTGTACTGTCACCTAATTCGATATCTGTTGTACTTTGAAATAATGCTACAATTCCTTCATCGCAAATCAAATTTCTTAAATATCTGTAATTTTCAGTTCCATAAGGGAAGAGGAAATCAATATCTTTACTAAGCCTGTATTCATCATATTCTAAAGCTAAGAGTGTACCACCACCAAAGTATGCAGAAGCTTTTTTGAAAACTTCTGGATTGAAAGCATTAAGGATTTTAAGTATATTATTATGATGATCGAGATGAAACATTTCAAAATCCGGTAATATCCAGGAGTTATATTTTTTTGCTAAATAATGAACAAAATCTTTTTCTTCTTGTTTTAAATTATTGAAGGTAGTTTGATGATGCCAATTGCGTTGATACAATTGAACAATTTCTTTCTCACTCATTTGATATACATTTTTTAGCTGCCAACCAATAGACTCTAGAAATGGTAGCTTTTGTGGATTTAGCATAAAATATGGTTGATTTTTTTCTATAATAAACTCTCTCAAAATCCAAACCCAAATCCTGTATTCACCATTGTAATGCTGCTCGATCACTTTAGTCCTTATGTGGTTTTTGGTTAAAACTGGGATTTTTAAATAATTATGGGACACTCCTAACTGGATAATTAAGCCGTGTTAGGGTGTGAGAAATGAACAAAGAGTGAAAGAGTATGAGGATACAGATTATCAATGTGCCAGTTTTGTAGAAATTCTCGAAGTCAGCACCGCTTTGGGTGTTGAATTTGAAACGGCAACTATGCAAGTAGATTTTGCAGAAATAGAAGCAGTTAAAAAAAACGTGGAGAAATGGCGCAAATAAAAACTGAATATTAAATAGTTGAAAAGAGCGATCGCTTTAACTAAAAAAATATCCCCACTTCAATAAAATTTACTGATCATAATGATATTTACAACTCAAAATAATTAATAAATCTTCTTCCATTTTGTAAACTAATCTATGTTCATCTGTAATTTGCCTTGACCAGTAACCTTGTAATTCATATTTTAATGGTTCTGGCTTCCCTATCCCCGCAAAAGGATCTCTTTGTATATCTCTAATCAGTTTCAAGATTTTTTTGAAAATTTTCTTGTCTTCTGTTGCCCACTGACCTAATTGTTCAAAAGCTTCTGGTTCAAAGGTAATTTTTTTCATATTCATCTAAATCTACATAAATTAGATTCCCTTTTTCTACATTCTCCAAAGCTTTGAGCAGGTGTTTTTTATTAGTCTCTGATTTCAAAAGATAAGTAGTTTCATCTTCTTCAGTTGGTGTTTCAACTAATACAATGACTTCTACAACAGTTCCTTCTGGTAATTCCGTTGTAGACAGTTCAATTTTGCCATCTTTTCCGACAATAGACTTTTGTTTAATTCCACTAAGCATAATTCCTATTTACTCCTATCTTTACCACTTTATTTTAACTGTATCTGACTTAGATGAGATTTGGGCGATCGCTTGCTTTTCTTTGTTAGCGTAGGCGGTTCGTTAAAAACAGCGATCGCTAGTTAATTAGAAAAACTAGAACTCAAATTGGGAACAATAAATAAAGCGCAGTTATTTATTGTATAGAAGCGAAGTAGTTA
The DNA here is from genome assembly GCA_020829485.1 of Nostoc sp. CHAB 5834. Next base: position 8,345 of record JAIVFU010000100.1, read on the forward strand.
ACTACCAGACATCGCACTGCTGATAGTTTAGCAAATAGGAGAAGATTATGAGTTTACAGCATCAATAAATTAAAGGGCTTATACCATTGGGGTGTAATCCAGGTATTCTATAAAAAATGTTTCTCTGTTTACCCCTACACCTCACACCCGTTGCGCCATACCCGTTTTTTCCGTCAGAGACTATGAGGGGTGCATCCCACTTTTTATTCTCCCAGCAATAATAAATAAGACCAAAAGATTGTTACAGAAATATAAGGTAGGGGAGTAATTAGTCACTATCAAGGGAGAATAAAGTGATTAATATCAGGTGCATCCATGAGTCCCGAAGAACATCAATAAGTAGGCATTAATGCGATTATTTGGGCTTTATTGAGATTGAAGTTTTGTTATTGGGGATTTCCAAATAAAAAAATATCCCACCCCACAATATTGGATAATTTATTTCTTGGAGTTCCCTTGACAAGATGCGCTTACCCTGTGATTTGATCGCTTTTCAATCAACTTAGTGAAAACCAATCAAGCAATTACAAAGAGGCAACATTATGGCAAACTTACGTGTGAAAAAAATTCCAGCAATTCTTGTTAGTTTAACTTTAGTGACAGGGTTTGGAGTTTACGTTCCTGCCTATGCTATACCTAACTGGTGAATCAACTGAAAGTGCAAGTCAGGAATTGGGTACTCTGGGAATTATTCATCATCTTGAGTCAAAAATATAACAATTATATTTGTCTCAACCGCAATCATGCCACGATTCCTCTACACCTTGGCTAATTGCATTATCCATATCCTCAAGAGTTTTAGGTTCTCCTCGATATTTTAAGCAACCTGCTACATCATCTAATTTAGTTACTGAAAAAAATACTAGGCTTTAATAAATCACCGATTTCTGGAATCCCTTCTGTTTTAACTCCAACTTTTTTCATATTCTTCCAGATTTCTATAGATGGGAATAGATTGGTTAGTAACCACAGAATAAAGAACATCTGGGTCTAAATCTGCGGCATTATCCCAGTGAATTGTTCCCCATTCAGCGTTAATTTTAACAGTTTTAAAATAATTTAAATCTTTTAAAGGTGCAAAAATTCCTGTAAATTCGATTAACTGGTTAACATCAACAATACCTTCTTTTCCGTCTTCAAACTTCAAATAGAGTTGATAGTTATCGTGAGGAATAACTTGTATAATGTCTTTAAGCATAATTCACTCTAATGGTTGAATTGTTTCCAAGGGATTATTTTGTCTTGCCACTCTGTGAGACAAAAAAAGGCGAACTTTTTGGGTTCGCCTTTATCTTATACTGTTGCTCAATCCAAACTCAAATCTAAATCTTCGCTTCTTCTCTCACCAACTTATCCCAACCCAAATCTTTCAAATTATTATTCCGACGTAGCGGACGAGTCACCAACTCTAACATGTCACGCGCATTCGTAAAGCCGTGAATTTGAGCAAAAGTGAACTCCACCGACCACTTAGTATTAATACCCCGTGCTTCCAACGGGTTAGCGTGAGCCATACCAGTAATTACCAAATCTGGTTTCAACTCATAAATCCGTTGAAGTTGATTGTAATTATCCGGCTTCTCTACAATCCTTGGCAGAGGTGAATTCATTTCCTGGCAAGTTTTCTCCAGCAATGCCAACTCAGCAGCTTGATAGCGCTTATCCATGTAGGGAATGCCGATTTCGTGAACTGTCATCCCACAACGGATTAAGAATCTGGCTTGGGAAACTTCCAGCAAATTATCACCCATGAAGAATACAGACTTACCGCGAATCAGTTTCACGTAATCTTCCAAGCCTGCCCAAATTTGTGCTTCCCGTTCATCCAAACCCTTGGGAGTAATACCGAACACCGAGCAGATTTTCTCAATCCAAGCGCGAGTGCCATCGGGGCCAATGGGGAAGGGTGCGCCAATGAGTTTACACTTGCGGCGGCGCATTAAGGTGGTAGCTGTGCGGCTGAGGAAGGGGTTGACACCAGCGACATAATACCCTTCTTCCAGTACTGGTAGTTCTGTGAAGCGCTTTGCAGGTAGCCACCCGGAAACTTTGATGCCTTGTTTCTTCAGTTCCAAGGTTAACTGAGTAACTACGGGATCGGGAAGGGAGCCAAAGAGAACTAAGGGTGGATGATCTACGTACTCAGATTCATCTTGGGCGACATCTTCTTTCTTTTTACCGAAGTTGAGCAATTTTGCGATCGCATTACGTTCACTTTTCTCTGTTTCCGCCACCGGAGACTTATCAGGGCAACGGTTAGCCATTGCTGCTAATACGGTGTCTTCCCCTTGGGTAAAGGCGTAATCTAAACCATTTGCCCGCGCCACTACGATGGGAATCCCGATTTCGGATTCTAGCTTCGGCGCTAAACCTTCCAAATCGGTTTTGATAATTTCGGTGGTGCAAGTGCCAATCCAGACAATTACACTAGGATTGCGATCGCGTTTAATTTGCAAGCACAACCGCTTTAACTCTTCATAATCATTCAGTTGTGCCGAAATATCGCCTTCTTCCAACTCTGCCATTGCATAGCGGGGTTCAGCAAAAATCATCACCCCCATCGCATTTTGCAGAAAGTAGCCACAAGTTTTTGTCCCAATCACCAAAAAGAAGCTATCTTCAATTTTTTGGTATAACCACGCCACGCAGCTAATTGGACAAAAGGTATGGTAATTTCCAGTTTCACATTCAAAGCTTAAAGCTTCTGGTTGTTGAGCGACAGTCATTTTGGTTTTTTCTCCCCTTGATATTTAATGGCAGGTCAACCAATCTTAGATTTTAGATTGATAATTTTGGATTGAAGACTGGGACAACAAAACTATCCTTTGTCTGACGACAATTTCCCTAATTCCTCATCCAAAATCCTAAATCTAAAACTTAAAATTGCGAGGAACGGCAATAATTAAGCGTTGGGGAAGAGACGGGCAATTTCTGATTCATCAAAAACGCCTGCTGGCAGTTCTTCCCCCAAAAAATCGTTACTTTCTTCAGCTTTTTGCAAAGCTGTTTCATCACTCCAGACATCTGACAACACGTCTTTAAACGCATTCTCATCTATTGGACTATCTTCAAGCGCTTCGTCTTCATCCAGCTTTATTTCCATCGCATCCGTAGTACCGAAGCCCATGTCCCCAAACTCATCTGCTTCTAAAGTAGAGGTTTCAAGAAACTCATCTTTTGAGTCCTGTCCGTTGGATAAAGAAATATCACCAAAAGCATCTTCGGTTTCCTCTAACTCGCTGATTTCTAAGCTTTGCTCCTCAGAATCCACGATTGTGAACTCTTGAACTAGCGCCACCGACGCAAAGCCATTTGTATGAGAATGTGTCAATGTTTCATCCTCACGCTTTTCGTCAATGACGGCGGCTGCTTCTTCTACGAATCTCTCTACTTCTGGGTTGACGAAGCGATTACCAAGAGCGAAATCTGGGTCAAAATGCAAATCCAGCACTTCAATCAGGGTATCAGCATCAGGATTGAGTTTGGCAAAGGGCAACATTAACTGCGCTAGTTTTGGCTCTAGGGCGTTAACAACTCCCAGGATGAGGTAAGAAGGTGGTCGCTTCCCGCCATCAGGTGTGTACACCGATTCCACTTGCATGTGCAGCGTAATCCAGTCCCGATTGTTCTGGAAAAATTGCAACCATTTTTGCTTTAATGAGTCTGTAAAGCTGTCAAAGAATGCCATGTTATTGTCCCTCATCCTGAGAACTTGGTGATTTATACAATCATCAAGTCTAGTTCCTCTTCTGAATTAGGAACCTGGGGTTTTCCCGGATTTAGATAAAAATCGGATAACAAAGAGAACAACTCCCGATCTGGTGTGTCATTAGGCACAACACCTTCTGGACGCGCCAGAATTTGGTCGGCGATGTTGAGATAGTAGTCGCAAACGTAGTCTAGGGAAGGATCTTGCTCTGCCATTTCAAACAAAGTTTTACCTTTTACACGGGAAACACGGATATCTTCAATTAAAGGTAAAACTTCTAGAACTGGCATTGGCACTGCTTCTATATATTTTTCAATCAAGTCGCGCTTGGAGGTGCGGTTGCCAATTAACCCAGCTAGACGCAGTGGGTGAGTTCGTGCTTTTTCACGGACTGAAGCCGCAATTCGATTTGCTGCAAATAAAGCATCAAAGCCGTTGTCTGTAACGATTAGGCAGTAATCTGCATAGTTGAGTGGTGCTGCAAAACCACCGCAAACTACGTCACCCAGAACGTCAAAAAGAATTACATCGTATTCATCAAAGGCGTTGAGTTCCTTAAGTAATTTCACGGTTTCGCCAACTACGTATCCACCGCACCCAGCACCCGCAGGAGGCCCACCAGCTTCTACGCAATCCACCCCGCCGTAGCCTTTATAAATTACATCTTCAGGCCAGACATCTTCGTAGTGATAATCCTTTTCTTGGAGGGTGTCGATAATTGTGGGAATTAAAAACCCAGTCAGGGTAAAGGTACTGTCATGTTTGGGGTCGCAACCAATTTGCAGCACTTTCTTGCCACGTTTAGCTAGGGCGACGGATATATTACAGCTAGTTGTGGATTTACCGATACCACCTTTTCCGTAGACTGCTAGTTTCACTTTTATTTGCCTCTTATAGCTTCTTGTCAAACTTGTGGCTCAAACATTTGCCTTCACCTTTCCTGAGATGGCGATGCGTGAGGTCTGTGAATGTCATTATTGGGCAAATTACATAGAAAAGAAAGTGGCTCTTAATTTGGAAAACGGTCTTATCCGATGAATTAAATCAATATTATATTTATTTGGGGTTTTATTAGCCTTAAGGGCTTTATTAGCTCTAAAAACCATAAATAAACAGTTTTTATAACTTATTTTTATAAAAATAGTTACAAAATACAAAAATCTAAAATCGGCTTTTTTGAATGCTTTTCATAGAATTAGCTGATGGTCGGACAATGTGTTTTCAAGGCATTGGGGCGCAGACTCAAGGGTAAAGAGAGGTATATGCAGCCTGATGCTGGAAATACTATTGGAATTTGCGTTAGCGTAGCTCACCGTACCACTTCGTGGAAGCAAGCTACGCGTAGCGTCTCGTAGAGAAGTTATCGCAGATAAATTGCCAGTTTTCAGTCGGTAGTCACAACCATTTAATTGCTGCTTGAGAGGAAGTTACTGTGGTTTTGTAAAAAATTATTAAATTCCTAGATATTGCCTAAGATAATTAAAATCTTCGGCTGCCGTCAGCGAAGGAGACAGCAGTCCATTAATGGGGATTCCCAGTTCTAGACTGGGAACAAGGCTAATTAAGACACCTCAGTTTCAACTCCGTGGATTTCCTGTAATGTTTGCCAGCCAGCTTGCCACTGGGAGTTATCTTGTAATAATTTGGCATTTATCCAAAAACGGACTTTCGGATCGCAAGCCGCAACCATTTCGGCGTAAACCCAGTTAGCCTGATTTTTCCGATTGACTACTTGGAAGTGTCGCCAGCCATCAACTTTTTGCTGTGCCGTCCACTTAGAACCAACTAGGTAAGGAAATTTTTGTTTTTTAGTCATTTGTCATTTGTCATTTGTTAAGCTAATCGGCATTCAAGTTGCATAATCAGGGCAGGCAAGATGCCCACCCCACAAGATATTAATAAAATTTTGATATGCAAATTAGATGTGTTTTAGCTTATTAGTCATTGTTATTCTTCCCCTGCCTCACCTGCTCCCTCATCCCCCCACTCCCTACTCCCCCTCTTCTAAGATGTCACCAAATCACCGTTACGGGTAAACTTCTGGCAATGCAACTCACTATCTTGCTGGACACATAGCGAAAACCATCTAATATGACTCCAGCAGGTATTGATGTTGTTGGTAATTTTGCGCTTTTTCTTAGAAAGGCGTTGTCTTACGACTTCATTAGGGCAAAGAATTTCTAACGTGCCTGTACCATCTTCGTAATCGACAATGCGAAATAGACAGTCTTGCAACATCGCACGGCTACTGCTGTCGAAGAACCGCTTAAATCGCTGTAGCTTTTCCCCTTCAGTCATTTGGCTGATGGGTTTTATTTTCAAGAAATCTTCATCCTCAAAATCAAAGTCATCATCTTCAAAGTCGTAGGGGTCAATCATTTTCAGCATCCACTATGCGACCTGGGATTATGGTAACTCTGTGTGGGGGCAAGGTAGAAGAACTTTAATAGGTCATACCTGGTGTCAGGTATTTAGATTTATGCTAAGGTTCAGCCAGCTTCGGCAATAACCTTTCCAATTTCTTGAAGGGTTGCACCTGTCGCCAGCATTGCACGTATCAGAAGTTCAATTGAAACTGAAGCATCACCATTCTCTGCGTTAGCAACATGCGGTTGACTTGAGTGAATTCTCTCGGCTAATTCAATTTTTGTCGTCGTGCTTTTAAACTTTGACTGAGTGCTAGTTTAATTCCAACCAGAGCATTTTCTTCTGGCGTTACTTTCAAAAATTCTGAAACTGTGCCAACCTTCCAACCCCTTGCTTCTAGACGTTCCTTTTTAAGTTGATCCATGACTAATTCTGTGTATCTGTATCGTATTTACTCAATCGCTTTTTACAATTCTCAATTACTTGCTCAGGTGTTGTTCGCGTAGTTTTATTGAACACTTCGACAATCAAAATGGCATATCAATTCGATAAATGACTAAGGTAAGATGTGAAAAGCTTTTGAGAGGCAAGGGGTATGACTTCAGCATCTGATCAAAAGATCGCCCGCACAGAAAGAGGACTAACGATCGCAGGCACGCGCATTACTCTATACGATGTGATGGACTATGTGACACAGCAATATCCTCCAAAGTTCATTCGTGCCATGCTTCACTTGACGGATGAGCAAATTAATGCTGCTCTGTCTTACATTGAGACACATCGTCAAGAGGTTGAAGCAGAGTATCAACTCGTTCTCAAGGAAGCCGAAGAGCTGCGGCAGTACTACGAAGAACAGAATCGTGAGTTGGTTGAGAAAATTGCCAAAATGCCGCCACCACCAGGACGAGAAGCAGCTTGGGAAAAACTTCAGGCGCAGAAAGCCAGACTTAGAGCCAAACTTGAACCCCAGACATGATTTTTCTCGTCGATCATAATCTTGAAGGACACGCACTGCTTTTGTCAGGCAGTATCACAAATCAAGGTTGGCAAGATTTGTTTTCAATCCGCTTTGTTCTTCTCGAAGAGATGTCACTATCAGTTAATAGCAGCGACAGAGTTGTGTGGAGATTTGCTCAAGCAAATCAAATGCTCCTACTCACTGCGAATCGCAGAATGAAAGGAAAGGATTCCCTAGAGCAAATATTGCAGGAAGAAAACACGCCGACTTCGTTTCCGGTTGTCACAATTGGAGATGCTGATCGAGTTTTGAATGACCCTGACTACCGGGATCTCTGTGTTAATCGCCTACTTGAAATTGTACTTTATATTGACAATTACATGGGGACACGTCGAATTTTTATTCCGTAAGTTGCTCTGTTTGTTGTGCAATGAACAAAAATTGCACATGGGAAATCGCAACTACGGGGAAATACGACTTTTACAAGACGTGAACACCGATCTAGGCGATCGCTCTGCTGTTCATACAATATCTATTAAGAACAGAAATTTTATTTACTTGGTGTTCTGGTGGTAGCCTGCAACAAGCCCTCCGGGTGACGCTCCTACGTCGCTAACGCTTCGCTAACAGCAGTCGCTCATGGGGGAAACCCCCTTGGCGCTAGCCTCTCCCTTTGGGAGAAGACCGCGCTGCTTCACCACTGCGCCTTTACGTTCCTGAAAAAGCCTATGCAACCTACTAATCCTAACCAATTTACAGAAAAAGCCTGGGAAGCGATCGCTCATACCCCAGATATTGTTAAACAATATCAACAACAGCAAATTGAAAGTGAACACTTGATGAAAGCGCTGCTAGAACAAGATGGTCTAGCAACTGGGATTCTGACTAAGGCGGGTGTTAACCTCCAAAAACTGCGCGATCGCACCGAACAATTTTTCCAACGTCAGCCGAAAGTATCTGGTACTAGCAGTTCTGTCTACTTAGGACGCAGCTTGGATACACTTCTAGATCGGGCAGACGGATATCGCCAAGAGTTTCAAGACGAATATATTTCGATTGAACACTTATTGCTGGCTTACGCTAAAGATGACCGCTTTGGCAAAGCTTTATTCCAAGAGTTTGGTTTAGACGAAGGCAAACTCAAAAATATTATTAAACAAATTCGAGGGAGCCAAAAAGTGACCGATCAAAATCCAGAAGGCAAATACGAAGCACTGGAAAAATACGGGCGTGATCTTACAGAAGCTGCACGTAAAGGTCAACTCGATCCAGTGATTGGGCGAGATGATGAAATTCGTCGGACTGTGCAAATTCTCTCTCGCCGTACTAAGAATAATCCTGTGCTAATTGGTGAACCAGGTGTTGGTAAAACTGCGATCGCCGAAGGATTAGCACAGCGCATTATTGCAGGTGATGTACCCCAATCCCTCAAAGACCGCAAGCTGATTTCTTTAGATATGGGTGCTTTGATTGCAGGGGCAAAATTCCGGGGTGAATTTGAAGAACGCTTGAAAGCAGTATTAAAAGAAGTTACTGAATCTGGCGGCAATATTGTTTTATTTATTGATGAAATTCACACCGTTGTCGGCGCTGGTGCAACCCAAGGCGCGATGGATGCTGGTAACTTATTAAAACCGATGTTGGCGCGGGGCGAATTGCGCTGTATTGGCGCGACAACTCTAGATGAATACCGCAAACATATCGAAAAAGATGCGGCACTAGAAAGACGCTTCCAGCAAGTTTATGTCGATCAGCCTAGTGTAGAAGATAGCATTTCGATTTTGCGCGGGTTGAGAGAACGTTATGAAAACCACCACGGGGTGAAGATTTCGGATAGTGCTTTAGTTGCAGCAGCCGTATTGTCGAGTCGATATATTAGCGATCGCTTCCTTCCTGATAAAGCCATTGACTTGGTAGACGAAGCCGCCGCGAGATTAAAAATGGAGATTACCTCCAAACCTGAAGAACTCGACGAAATTGATCGCAAGATTCTGCAATTGGAAATGGAGAAGCTATCGCTGAAAAAAGAAAGCGATGCAGCTTCTCGTGAACGTCTAGAAAAATTGGAAAAAGAAATTGCTGATCTCAAAGAAGAACAAAGAACCCTGAATAGTCAATGGCAGTCTGAAAAAGATATCATTGACAAAATTCAGTCTGTTAAAAAAGAGATTGAACGGGTCAATTTAGAGATTCAGCAAGCAGAACGTGACTATGATCTAAACCGGGCTGCGGAGTTGAAATACGGAAATTTAACTAGTTTGCACCGTCAATTGGAAGCAGTAGAATCTGAATTGGCAAACGCTCAAAGAAGTGGTAAATCACTATTACGGGAAGAAGTCACCGAAGCTGATATTGCCGAAATTATTTCTAAATGGACAGGAATTCCCATCAGCAAGTTGGTGGAATCTGAGAAAGAAAAACTGTTGCATTTAGAAGACGAACTACACCGCCGGGTAGTTGGACAAGAAGAAGCAGTCACAGCTGTAGCCGATGCAATTCAGCGATCGCGGGCTGGATTGGCTGATCCTAATCGTCCCATTGCTAGCTTTATTTTCCTTGGGCCTACAGGTGTGGGTAAAACCGAGTTAGCGAAAGCGCTGGCGGCGTTTATGTTCGATAGTGAAGATGCGCTGGTGCGAATCGATATGTCTGAGTATATGGAGAAACACGCCGTATCTCGTTTAATCGGTGCGCCTCCAGGATACGTGGGTTATGAAGAAGGCGGACAACTTACAGAAGCGATTCGTCGCCGTCCTTATTCAGTGATTCTTTTTGACGAAATCGAGAAAGCACACCCCGATGTATTTAATATTTTCTTGCAAATTCTTGATGATGGTCGCGTTACTGATGCCCAAGGTCATAAAGTAGACTTCAAGAACGCTATTATCATCATGACGAGCAACATCGGTTCGCAATACATTCTTGATGTCGCCGGAGATAACACCCACTACGATGAAATGCGCCGTCGAGTAATGGAAGCAATGCGGAATAGCTTCCGTCCAGAGTTCCTGAACCGGATTGACGAAATTATCATCTTCCACGGTTTAGATAAGAAGGAATTGCGGCATATTGTGCTACTGCAAGTGGAAAGATTACGGCAAAGATTGAGCGATCGCAAAATATCCCTCAAACTTTCGGATGCTGCACTTGACTTTTTAGCAGAAGTAGGGTATGACCCAGTATATGGGGCGCGTCCACTGAAGCGGGCGATTCAGCGAGAGTTAGAAACTCAAATTGCCAAAGCCATCTTGCGCGGTGAATTCACCGACGGCAACACCATCTCTGTAGATGTGCAAAATGAGCGTCTTTCTTTTAGTCGCTTACCTGCTGAGGTGTTTACCAGCTAATTGAAGATCATCTCACGCCAAAACGCCAAGTCAAGCAAGAGCGTCTTGGCGTTTTTTTGTGAAACATTAGTAGGGTGTATAATTACGTTAGGGAACTCCAAATAAAAAAATACTCAACTACTTTTTGTGGGGTGGACATCTTGTCCGCCGCAAGCCTTGGGCGGACAAGATGTCCACCCCACAAGATTGGATAATTTATTTGTTGGAAGTCCCTTAGCGCAGCGTTAGCGAGTCTACGAGCGTCATTACGAATTATTTTGACCCTTACAAAGTACTTGTCGCATTTTACGCATATTTGCAGGTAACTCTAAATTCATTGCTTGTTGAATGAAAATTGCTGGAATTGGAATAAGAGGTGTAGCTTGCACAGTATAAGCGATTAAGGTACCGTTACCGCAATCTTTGAGGTCTAAATTGGCGTTAAAATCCTCAAAAGTCCCTTTTTCCATGCGGAATTGGATTTGTTGTCCCAGCACTTCTACAACGTTGAGGTAAATTTCAACTTGAGCTGTGAAAAAGAAAAAGGCTTTTTGTGCTGCTTGATACAGGCGTTTGACTTCTCCTTTTTGCAATATCTCGCTTTTAGTGATATCGGGAAAATATTGCACCCACCGGGGGTAATCAGTTAATTGCTGCCAGACTTGCGATCGCACCATCGGCACATACATCCAGGCTGTCACCGCGCCACCCCAGGTTTTGTGCGATCGTGTTTCTATTAAAATTTCACCCTGTACCAGCAACTTTTGCTTGTCTTGACTCCAAGCCATATCTGAACCTGCAATAATTGAGTCTGAGATATGAGACGCAGACATCATGATTTTAGTTACTCCTCAACTCATCCACCTAAAATGGAGTTGAAACTACAAGCCATAATAAAACTTGATTTAGATCCAACCCATTAAATTTTACTTACAGTGTAATGCCTATCCTTTACAGAAACGGCGAGTTTTTGGTAATTATTTCAGTTATCTTACTGGAAAAACTGTAGTTCTTATCACAATTAACACAATCAATATTTAAGTAAACTTTATAATAGCGGTATTTATAAATTAAAAACTAAGTTCTTAACAGCAAGAATGGCACAGAAACGACCTAATATCAAGTACTTTACCCCAACGTTTGAATAGGATATCTCGATTTTTACGTGTTATTTCTGATGAAACTGTAACTTTACCGTAATTTCATATTTTATTGTCAATATCAAGTGTAATGTCTGTTGAGTTGGGAGGAAAAGTAGGTGAGTCAAGCTTCTTTAAATCGTAGATTAATCCAGATTTTCGGTATCCTTCTCGGCATTAGCGTAGCCGTCTGGGTACTGAGAGGTTTTGGTATTCTCACTTTTATTCCAGGTGGAATAATTTGGCTACTGTTACTAGGGGCGATCGCTGTGGCAATTATCAGTTACGTTCAAAGGACTTGGTGGCGTTTTTAGTTATTTGTCATTTGTCATTTGTCATTTGTCATTGGTATATACCGCGCCACTCGTGGGCAGAAAAGACTAATGATATTGAACTAATTCAAACCACGTCCCAAAGGATGCCCGTAGCTCTGCCGTTGGGTGGGCGTGGTTTCTCTTGGACTATATAGCGCCAGGAACAGCCTTTGAAAATATACCAGATGATTGGGTATGTCCGACTTGTGGTGCCACAAAAGATCAATTTGAAGTAGGTGAAGAGTGAAGATAACAGCTAGCCTAGTAAAGTACGTGCTATTGAGAAATTTTAGAACTTGCTACCGTTACGAATCGTAGTTATTGGGGGTGGAGCAGCAGGATTTTTTGGCGCGATCGCTTGTGCTAAAGCCAATCCTGATGCCCAAGTTATTTTACTCGAAGCCAGTCGCCAACCCCTAGCGAAAGTGCTAATTTCTGGTGGCGGACGCTGCAACGTTACTCACGCTTGCTTTTTACCTGAGGAGTTAGTGCAAAATTACCCCAGAGGTGCAAAAGCTTTGCGGGGTGCTTTGACTCGGTTTGGGCCTCAAGACACAGTAGCTTGGTTTGCTGCTGGTGGAGTCTATCTAAAAACTGAAGCCGATGGGCGGATGTTTCCTGTCACCAATACTTCAGAAACCATTGTGGAATGTCTGATAAAAGCGGTGGCGACATCTGGGGTAAAACTTCGTATCGGTACACACGTAACTTCGCTGAAAACCTCAGCAGATGGGGGGTTTGATATCCTTCTGAAGTCGGGAGATCAGATTAAATGCGATCGCCTACTTCTTGCCACTGGCAGCAGCCTTGTAGGTTATAAAATTGTCAAAGAGTTAGGTCATCAAATAGAACCGCCAGTACCCTCTCTATTTACCTTCAACATTACCGATCCTCAATTGCGGGCTTTAGCCGGAGTTAGCGTTAACCCTGTGCAATTGCGGTTATCTGGCGGTGGAAAATCGCAATTACAACAAACTGGCCCATTACTAATTACCCATTGGGGTTTGAGTGGCCCGGCTGTTTTGAAGCTTTCTGCTTGGGGTGCGAGAGTTCTGCACCAAAGCCGCTATCAAGCCACATTATTGATTAATTGGCTGCCCCAATTGCAACAAGAAGAAGTGCGAGAAAAAGTTTTAGCAGTCAAAGATGAATGGGGGAAGAAAGCGATCGCATTGCATCGCGGCGTTGATCTCCCCCATCGTCTGTGGCAATATATCATTGCCCGTGCAGGCATTACCACAGAAGATCGTTGGGCAGAAATATCTAGTAAAACCTTAAATAAACTGGTGCAAGAACTTACTCAGGGACAATATTTAATTAGTGGCAAAGGAGCCTTCAAAGAAGAATTTGTTACCTGTGGTGGTGTCAACCTCAAAGAAGTCAACTTCAAGACAATGGAAAGTAGATTAATTCCTGATCTTTATTTTGCCGGAGAAATCTTAGATATTGATGGCGTTACCGGTGGATTTAACTTCCAAAGTGCTTGGACAACAGGGTATTTAGCAGGCATAGCAATGGCAACTAGCAACTAGTCCCGCTTAGAGAGGAGCGAAGAGGCCAAATAATTACTAATTCGTAATCCGTAATGGGAAAATTGTCTTGCCATTGTAGATCAATTTTGAATATACCCAACAATGAAATTCAGCGAAATTCTTAGCCAATTTGGTGATGCCGCTACCAATCATAGCCTGACTAGCAACCCAGACCATGACCCAGAAATTACAGGGGTAGCAGCCATTGATGAAGCTAGCAACGGTACTCTCAGCTACGTAGAAGGGGCAAAATTTGGGTCTTTTGTCGCTAAAACTAATGCTAGTGCTTTAATTTTGCCCCAAGACGAAAAATTACAGGTGCTTGCACAAGAGAGCGGTATTGTCTGGCTAGCAACCCCAGATCCGCGATTATTGTTTGCCAAAGCGATCGCACTTTTTTACCAACCATATCGCCCCATCCCAGAAATTCATCCCACTGCTGTGATTCACTCTACGGCAAAAGTTGGTAATGATGTTTACATTGGCCCCCATGCTGTGATTCAACAAGGGGTAGAAATTGGCAATGGCGCAATTATTCATCCCAATGTGGTAATTTATCCAGATGCCAAAATAGGCGATCGCACCACCTTACACGCCAACTGTACCATCCACGAACGCACCCGCATTGGTGCAGATTGTGTGATTCACAGTGGTGCTGTCATTGGTGCAGAAGGCTTTGGTTTTGTTCCTACCCGGACTGGTTGGTTGAAAATGGAACAATCTGGCTATACAGTCTTAGAAGATGGCGTGGAAGTTGGCTGCAACAGTGCAATTGACCGCCCAGCCGTCGGAGAAACACGGGTAGGGTGTAATACAGTAATTGATAACTTAGTGCAAATAGGTCACGGTTGCCAAATCGGTTCTGGCTGTGCGATCGCAGGTCAGACTGGCATGGCGGGGGGTGTTAAACTAGGAAATCGCGTTATTTTAGCTGGACAAACAGGAATAGCCAATCAAGTGAAGATTGGAGATGGGGCAATGACATCTGCTCAAACTGGAATTCACAGCGATGTTGCACCAGGAGAAGTTGTCTGCGGATCTCCAGCCATTCCTTACAAACTATATCTCAAGGTATGTGCTGTTTATAGTCGCCTGCCAGATATGTATCAATCGCTAAAACAATTGCAACGTAAATTCAAAGATAGCAATGATTAATAGGAACTAGTTAAGTAAAAAGATAAAAGTAAAAAGAGAAGAAAGACTTAATAAGTTCTGTTTTGTCTTTTTACCTAAATCGGAGAGAAGGCTCCCGCCATAATCTGTGATTTGGCGGCGAGATGGCAGTTGCTTCAAGTCGGCGGAGCCGCCCAACGCACTGCCTCATGAATCGAGGGCAAGAAACTCAACATTC
>JAIVFU010000101.1 GCA_020829485.1 Nostoc sp. CHAB 5834
TGCCACGATTACAAACACATGAGCAAAAGCGCAAGCTGAGAACATCGGAAGCTGGGTGCGGTGAAAGTCGCACGCCCAGATTTAACAGAGAGTTGCCCCGGATAATACCGGGCATCGACTCTACCAAAAGCTCAAATTTGGATGCTGTAATTTTCAGTGGTGGTACAGGCATTGCACCAAGAGATACTACTTATGATGCCATTGAAAAGTTACTAGAGAAAACCTTACCGGGATTTGGTGAGTTATTCCGTTTTTTAAGTTATCAAGAAATTGGTTCGCGGGCGATCGCTTCTCGCGCTGTTGCTGGTGTTTATCAAAATAAATTAATCTTCTCGCTTCCTGGTTCCAGTAATGCTGTGCGGCTGGCGATGGAAAAATTGATTTTACCCGAACTCACTCACTTGGTAAGTCAGGTTTGTAATTAGTCATTAGTCACTACTCATTGGTCATTATTGATTAGTATAAAAAAGCACCAAAGTTTTGGGGAACTACTAATAGACCTCTTGCATAAATCAAACAATTTGAATCCCACCCCGCCAAAGCTACGCTTTGTCTCCCCTCCCCTTAGCAAGGGGAGGGGTTGGGGGTGGGGTATTGGGGACTTTTGCAAGATGTCTAATGACTTCGATTTTCCCCATATCTAAAGCCATTGGGTCTGCACGGCGCAAGAACTTTGGTATAATGAGCAGCTTTGAGATAATTATTTATAACTTACGCATTGACAAAAAATACTAAACATGGGAAAGGTTAAAAACCACATCTTTCGTAAGGCCACAGCATTGCTCATTGGTGTCAACTTAAGCTAAAATGCATATCCCACAGGCGTTTTACCCCCCTTAATCCCCCCGATGTATTGGGGGGAAAAAGAAATCCAGTTCCCTCCCCTTAGAAAGGGGAGGGTTAGGGTGGGGTGACGCGGTGAGTGATGGAAAGCTAGAGAACTGAATATCACATCTCGACAAGGGTTTCACGTTAAGTTGACACCCATGAGCAAAGTTTAGCCCCTACAGCATGGTGTATTTGTGTAGTTTACCGCCGTAGGCATCGCAGGATAATTAAGAAAACTCTGAAACAACGTATTTTCGTTAATTCACATCATGATGCATTTGTACAGTGCGTAAGTCCTATTATTATAAAAATTTTTGTAAAATTAAGGCATAAGCCCCTAAAATCATCCTTTTTATACTTACATTTTTAGGGTATCAAGAATTATAGTGAAACGGATAAAGTGTTAATATCAGGTCAGTAATGGAACCTATTTACTGGAATTGCATAATTGCTCACGGCATCACTGCATTTTCATACTTTGGTATCCCCATACTAATAGGGGTTTTCTTTGCTAAAACTAAAGCAACTATCCCGAATAAGTTTTGGCTAGCCTTTTTATTATCAGGTGGATTCGTATTATTTTGCGGATTTCATCACTTTTTGGCGATTTTTGAGCCACATATAGCAGTGTCGCTGCTGCACTTAGGCGTACTTAATCTAATGGCAGTTATTTCCTTCTGTGCCTTACTCTACCTAATGCCAACTGCTTATCAAATTCTAGAGGCGATCGCCAAATTTCAAGAAGATAGCCGTGAACTTCAACGTAGTCAGCAGATGCAACGGCTATTCCTAGATCAGGGCCCCTTTGGAGCCTATATCAAAGATGAGCAATCTAGAGTGCTTTACTACAACCAGGAGCTACAGTCTAGATTTTCGGTAGATTCACAAGAATGGTTGGGGAAAGCGGATAGTGAATTCTTGCCAGATCCAGAAGAAGGGCGGCGGGTTATGGAAAACGATCAAGTCGTTTTGAAGACTCTACGCCCTTTGAAGCTGATTGAAGAGGTAAAAATACCTGGTAACGATCAGCCGTGCTACTGGCTATCGTTTAAGTTTCCGTTTAGCGATGGCGCAACGGGCGCTTGCCGCATCGGTGGCATTAGTATCGATATTACAGAATCTATAGAAGCACAGCGATCGCTCACCGATCTAAATCGGCAGCTAGAAGAAAAAACACTGAAATTAGAAGCAAAAAAACGAGAACTTATATATCTCTCCGATATGGCGGATATGCTTTATTCCTGCGAGTCTGAAGATGAGTTATATAAAGTGATCGCTTTAACCTGTTCTCAGCTATTTCCTAATATGAATGGTTGTATATTTAAAATTGCTAATTCTAAGAATTATGTTCAAAGGAATAGTTTTTGGGGAAATGAGAGAACTAGTAAAGAAATATTTTCCCTATCTGAATGTTGGGCATTGCGGAGAGGAAAAGTAAACATTTTATCGCCTCATAATTCAGGACTAATATGCAATCACTTAATAGAGCCTGTGAGCGGCACACATTTATGTTTTCCATTGTTTGGACAAGGCGAATTAGTTGGGATATTACACATCTATGCGCCTGAAGAAATCAGTCCAGAAGCTCAACAAATTACTGAGATTATTGCTAGAACCTTAGCCATTGCACTAAATAATCTATCGATAAAACAACGTCTAACCTATGATAGCTTGCGGGATGGAATGACCCAACTATTCAATCAAAACTATTTGCAAACCATAATGGAACAGAGGCTAGCAGAGGCTGAACGGTCGGGGCAACCTCTTAGTGTTATTTTCCTTGATATCGATAACTTCAAATCTTACAACTCGCGCTATGGGCATTTGACTGCCAACATTGTTATCCAAGGATTAGCAAAACTGCTATTAAAATCTATTCGCTCCTTTGACATTGCTTGCAGATGGGGTGGTGAAGAATTTGTGATTGTAATGCCTAATATGACCCTGGAAAACCTTAGAAGGCGAGTAGAAGAACTCAGGGTAGATGTTGAACAAATGCAATTGAGGGAAGGCGATCGCATTCTCCAAGGCATTACCGCTTCTTTTGGAATAGCTGTATCACAACCAGGGATTACAGTTAAAGATTTTCTGAATCGGGCAAATCAAGCGATGCTTGAGGCAAAGCGAACAGGGAAGAATCGGGTTATAGAGTATGTAAACAACTATTATTAATTCATAATTCAATACGCTTGGCTTTGTGGAAAATTGTAGGTTGGGTTAAGCAAAGCGCAACCCAACAAAGTCCCGAAATGTTGGGTTACCCTGCGGGATCTTGCTACGTTCCTCAACCCAACCTACACATTTCAAGGTTTTTGGCGCTAACCCAAGCGTATTAATTCATAATTCTTGAAGAAGAATTCAGCTATTCTGAATTCTGACTCCTGACTCCTGACTCCTGAATTCTGTTCGATAAAAAAACAACTCCCTGGAGATGTGGGAGTTGTCATTTTGTATTCGACTATTTTCTCAAAACATGATTCAGAATGGAGCGATTGCCAAGCAGATGGCAGCCAAAATAGCAGCGATGACATAGAATACTCCAACCACTTGCAATTCTGACCAGCCAGTGAGTTCTAAATGATGGTGTAAGGGTGCCATTTTGAAGAGGCGCTTGCCTTTGCCATCAGGGCCTTTGGTGGCTTTGTAATAACTTACCTGTGCCATCACCGAAAGGGTTTCTACGAAGAAGATCCCACTGAGAATGAACAGAGCTACTAGGGTATTTGTCAATAGTGCTACAGCCGCTAAAGCGCCGCCCAGTGCTAAAGAACCGGTATCTCCCATGAAAACGCGGGCTGGGTTACGGTTATGGGCTAAGAAACCTAAGCAACCACCACTTAAGGCAGCACAGAAAACCATCAACCCAGGTGCTGTAGGTGCGACTATAGCACCTAATGCCAAAAGTGCGATCGCTACTGTTCCTGCTGCCAAGCCATCAATACCATCTGTTAAATTAGTCGCATTACTTTCTGCAACTAGTACAAAACCTGCTAAAGGCCAAAATAGGAATCCTAAGGGTAGTGTGAAGCTAACCCAAGGTAAAGCAATATTTGTAATATTAGAAGGTTGATTAAACATCAGCCATAGACAAAACACAGCCGCAAAACCTACTTGCAAAGCCAGTTTCGTTTGGGGAGATATACCTTTATTTGATTTACGGCGCAGAATTTGCCAATCATCGAGCCAGCCAATCAATCCGTAGCTGATTGTCAAAGCCGAAACTGCAAGCACGTCTGTAGCAAAGTTAGACAATATGCAGGCAATTATCACACCTACAGGGATAAAAAATATACCTCCCATTGTTGGCGTGCCTGCCTTTTTTAGATGGGCTTGGGGGCCATCTTCACGAATTATTTGTCCAGTTTTGAGCGCTTGAAGTAGGGGTATTACCCAATAGCCCACGGCACCTGAACCCAACGCACACAAAAGTAGTGGCAGGGTTAATGACATACTTTGCCAGGGTAGCCTATTGGCCATCGAATCCAAGAAAAATGCTGTTGTAGCTAGCCCTACGGTTAATAAAGAGGCTAGAGCGATTCCAGAAATATTTAAACCTTGGTCAGGAGATAGTTTAGCGTCCACAAAAGTTTCCCTTCACTCCACACATATAAAATTCAATATCAGCAACTAAGGATACTACCAAGTCCTTAGCACAGCACGCCGGAAATAAACATACCATTTCAAATAGCGCAAAAGCGCAGAATAGGATTCTTTGACTTTTGACTTTTGACTTTTAACTTTTGACTTCCGCCTTGCGGTACTAGCCTGAAAAGGCTAATCCTCGGCGATTCCTACATCGTCATCATCATCAAGGTCGTAGCCAATCCCATCTTCTACACCCATTAGGGAGTCTATTTCTACTTCGTCATCTTGAAAATCCGGTTCGTGAACGTCACGCGCGATGATCCGACCGTTGGTTTGCAAGCAGTCCAACAAAGAGGACTCTGACTTTAAGGGGATGACATCGGCTCGCTGATTACGAGGTACTTCACGTAATGGAGAGTTCAACATATCGAGGAGGACAAGAAAATGTATACGTAAGTTGACATTTAGAGTCTATCACTTGACACGGATTTATTTAGTTATCTTTTCAACGCTTTAATTGATAAATCCGCATTCAGATAGAAATTTTTTATTTAATAGGCATAAGGCTTATGTCAAGCGATTTAGTAGTAATTTTTATGGCTCTACACATAGGTCATGAATATCTTGTTTATGCTGATGGAAAGGACTGATTTTTGAGGTGACAGGCGATGATGGGAAAAGCGGCTCTTATAGATGCGATCGTTGGGACAAATCGCGGTCTACTGGCGACTGAGCTACAGAAACAGGTTATCTTAGCTGCGATCGCCAATTTAGAAGATTTTAATCCTACACCCCATCCGGTAGAAGCTAGTAATTTGCTAGATGGCGATTGGCGATTACTATACACCACCAGCAAGGCTCTTTTAAACTTAGATGGTCTACCTTTGTGCAAACTGGGTCAAATTTATCAGTGTATCCGGGTGGATACTGCCAGTGTTTACAACATAGCTGAAATTTATGGCTTACCTTATTTGGAAGGATTAGTTAGCGTTGCTGCTAAATTTGAGCCAGTTTCAGGTCGGCGTGTCCAAGTGAAATTTGAGCGGTCTATTATCGGCTTACAACGTTTAATAGAATACAATTCTCCGGTAACTTTTATCCAACAAATTGAAGCAGGTAGAAAATTTCCCGCAATTGATTTTGCAATCAAAAGTGATAAACAGCAAGGCTGGTTAGATATCACCTATATAGATAACGATCTGCGGATCGGCAGAGGTAACGAGGGAAGTGTGTTTGTCTTAACTAAAACATAAGCTTCACAAAATAACCGCTTGCGAACGAAGGTACGCTATAACGTGTGCGTTGTCAAGTATGTTCTAATACCGTTTTTTGGGGAGTGGGGAATGGGGAGTAGGGAGTGGGGAAGATAAGGGAGGTGAGGGAGAAAGAATAATTAATATTCAATTCCCAATTCCCACTCCCTACTCCCAATTCAGACAAATAACTTAACAAAGACTCTTGCTGCTACCTTCAGGTTGTAGAGTGAAATCAATTAGCCCTCTAGATTGGCGATTGATAACTAAAAGGGAAAATAATCATGGTTCAACGTGGTTCTAAAGTACGTATTCTCCGCCCTGAATCCTACTGGTTTCAGGATTTAGGAACTGTGGCTTCCATTGACCAAAGCGGCATCAAATACCCTGTAATTGTCCGCTTTGAAAAGGTCAATTACGCTGGTATCAATACCAACAACTTTGCTCAGGATGAATTAGTCGAGGTTGAAGCACCAAAGGCTAAAGCACCTAAAAAATAGCAGCAAAGCTACAAGGGGCTTGTTTGATGCGATGATGAAGGGTAGTCTTAAGTCTGAAGTATGAAGTCTGAAAATTTCAGTTCATTCATCTTTCACCCAAGCCTACCCTAATCTATGAGAAGCTGCCCTGCGGGTATTTACGGTTTCTCTTGGGTAGTAATACGAGCCATATAAAGCTGTGTAAGTTACTACTCAATCTCTTCTTTATTGAACCCCCAAGTACATCAAAATTGCTTGCTTAATCAGTTTGAATGCCTGAACTGCCTGAAGTTGAAACAGTCCGAAGGGGTCTAAATCAATTGACCCTTAACCAAGAAATTACGGGTGGAGATGTGTTGCTCGATCGCACCATCGCCTACCCGTTTTCTGTTGGTGAGTTTGTTGATGGAATTAAAACGAATGCGATTGCTACTTGGCATCGTCGCGGTAAATATCTCCTCGCTGAACTCTCTTCCACAGGTTGGTTAGGGGTTCATCTGCGAATGACCGGTCAACTACTATGGCTGCATCGAGATGAACCATTACATAAGCACACGCGGGTTAGATTATTCTTTGGGGAACAGCAGGAATTACGCTTTGTTGATCAGCGTACCTTCGGGAAAATGTGGTGGGTTCCGCCTGGTGTTGCTGTAGAAAGTATTATGACTGGTTTGGCAACACTGGCAGCAGATCCATTTTCACCCGAATTCACTGTCGAGTATTTAGCAAGCAAACTCCAAAACCGCCGCCGTCCGATTAAGACTGCACTACTCGATCAATCGGTAGTGGCGGGATTAGGTAACATTTATGCGGATGAAGCCCTGTTTAAGAGTGGAATTTTACCTGAAACCTTGTGTATAGATTTGCAGCTAAAGCAAATTGAGGGTTTGCGAACAGCGATAATTCAAGTTTTAGAAACCAGCATTGAGGCTGGCGGTACAACTTTTAGTAATTTCTTAAGTGTTAAGGGTGTCAATGGCAATTATGGTGGTGTTGCCTGGGTTTATAACCGCGCTGGAGAACCCTGTCGAGTTTGTGACACTCCAATTATGCGGATTAGGTTAGGTGGGCGATCTAGTCACTTTTGCCCTCAGTGTCAAACAGGAGAGACGCGATAAATCGCGTCTGTACAAGAGTTAGGAGTTTTTAGCTCAGAAGTCTTTTAAAATGCGGATAAGTCTAATCTAGAAATTTGAGAGGGGAATTCATGGCAGTCAAAAAAGGAGATATGGTTCGCGCTATCCGCGAGAAACTGGAAAACAGTCTGGAAGCAAAAGCCAGTGATGCTCGCTTTCCTTCCTATTTGTTTGACAGCAAGGGCGAAATTGTAGATATCAAAGGTGATTATGCCCTGATTAAGTTCGGGAAAGTGCCAACGCCAAATGTTTGGTTGCGTGTGGATCAGCTTGAAGAGTTTAAATAATAAGAAAGAATTCAGGAGTCAGAATTCAGGTGTCAGAATGAATCGGCGGGGATTCAACAGATGGATTTGGTGTAATGTTTCACCGTTTATTCATCTGCCAGTCGTACAGAGTTCGTACTGAATTCTGACTCCTAGATTGTGAATTAAGCTGTTCCACATTTAACTTGCATAATTAGGGCGGGCAAGATGCCCACCCCACAAGAGTTATATTCATTTTGAATATGCAAACTAGATGTGGTTTAGCTTATGGTTGATAAATAATTGCACTTTAATAATTATGTCTTTTTCGCCTAACTCCCCAATTGTGTGTAATTTACCTCGTGTCACCATCGTGGGTGCGGGTAAGGTTGGCAGTACTTTAGCCCAACGCGTTGCGGAGAAAAACCTGGCTGATGTAGTTTTACTAGATATTATTGCGGGAATGCCTCAAGGTTTGGCGCTGGATTTGATGGAAGCCAGGGGAATTGAAATACATAATCGCCAAATTATCGGCACAAATAATTATGCTGATACATCTGGTTCCCAAATTGTGGTGATTACCGCAGGACTTCCCCGCAAACCAGGGATGAGTCGGGATGATTTGCTGAAAACTAATGCCAAGATTGTGGTGGAAGCGGCGAAAAATACGATCGCTCATTCTCCGAATGCTATTTTTATTGTCGTCACTAATCCGTTGGATGTGATGACTTATTTGGCTTGGCAAGCAACTGGTTTACCACGCGATCGCATTATGGGTATGGCTGGCGTGTTAGATTCCGCCCGTTTTGAAACCTTTATTGCCCTAGAATTGGGGGTTTTGCCTGCCGATGTTAAAGCAATGGTTTTGGGTAGCCACGGCGATTTAATGGTTCCGTTGTCTCGTTATGCTACCGTTAACGGCATTCCCATCACGGAATTGCTGGATGTAGCCACAATTGAACGCTTGGTAGAAAGAACTCGCAACGGTGGCGCAGAGATTGTGGAATTGATGCAGACAGGAGGTGCTTTTTTTGCTCCGGCATCGGCTACTAGCGTGATGGTAGAATCGATTTTGCTAAATCAGTCGCGGTTATTGCCTGTGGCGGCGTATCTGCAAGGTGAATACGGTTTAGAAGATGTTGTGATTGGTGTTCCCTGTCGGTTGGGATGCGGTGGAATTGAAAGTATTTTGGAATTAAATCTCAGCGATCGCGAAAGAGAGGGTTTGCACATTTCGGCTCAATCTGTGCGTAAAAGTATTGAGCGATCGCAGGAAATTTTGGGTAACAATGGGTGAGCAAATAATTCGTAATTCGTAATGCTTAATCAAGAAACCTCTCCCTGGTTTTACTACGTAAAACCGTCCCTCTCCGAGTCGGAGAGGGAAAAACTTGAACTTTAGTTCAGGTTAAATGCGAGTTTGAATTCTCCCCCTTCACTAGTAGGAAGGGGGCTGGGGGCTTAGGTTTCGCGTTAGGGGCGGGAATCCTCATCTGCGGGGTCGCCGTAGGGGTCTTCGCTAGCTGGACGGACGTTGCCAAACTCCCCTTGGTCTGCGGGGTCGCCGTAAGGGTCTTCGCTAGCTGGGCGAACGTTGCCATAAGACGCGATATCTGCGGGGTCGCCATAGGGGTCTTGACTGGCTGGAATCACGTTGCCGTAAGATGCCGGATCTGCGGGGTCGCCGTAGGGGTCTTCGCTGGCTGGGCGGACATTGCGATCCCGGTATTCAGCATCTTCAGCTTGATCGCCGTTATTTCCCAACAAGAGATCCTTCGCCTTTCGGAAAAATTCATCTACCATAATCTGTCTCCTGATTTAAGTTCGTGTTTCCGACGTGCGCGAAAGGCGTTATCCTCCGGGAAACCCGCTTTCTTATTTACACACGCTTCGCTATCTAGAGGGCTGGAGCTGCGGATGAAGTTATGCCAGTTAGATCGCGACCTGAAGTATTGCCGTTATAGCCTTGAAATTGCCGATATTGTTGTGCTTGAGATTCTGGTACTCGAATTCCTTCTGATGGTGGAGTTACCCAGTGAGCGCGATTTTCAGCATCGCGGTAGTATACACGCCCGTTCTTGGAAAGATAGTACTTACCTTGCGCTCCTTCTTTTGGAGCATTCTTATGTTGGTTGTACATGTAATAAAGTGCCGCAGCACCTGCCAAAATTGCCACTTTTTGCCCTGTACCCAATCCTTTCTTAACTTCGGTTTGGCGATCGCTCACTGTTCTACTAACGGTATCATCAACCGGTGGTGGCGTAGCAGTTTTGGAACCGCCTCCGCAGCTACTTAGCAAGGGTACGGTTAGCAATGCGGAAAGTAGCACTGCTAATAGACGCGAAACTATTTTACGTTCTTTATATACTATGTTCATTGGATTTCGTCATCACCTGTATTTACTAAAAGCCTTGCTGTTGCAAATACAAAGTTGGAATTCCTGTTATTTCACCTGGAATTGAAAGAACATATACCACTTAATTTACAACTGCACAGCTGTTTCACTCTTATGATGGTCGATTTTCTCAAGTATTCCATCCTGCCTTCGAGAGAAACTGCATTCATCCGAAGGAAATATATTGTTGATTTTTGATTAATCAATTTAGCCCAAACGCGGAAATATTCAGCAATTTCTCGGTTATGTTTTCGGGATAAATTACTTAAATAGATACAGACGCTACAATAGATATTGTCAAAAAATACACTCAATATGACATCAAAAAATACAGCCCAAACTAGAACTCGTCTCCTTTTGGCTTTGTGGGATTTGGGAGGAACGCAGCAGGAAGTTAAGAAGGGTCAACTCACTAAGCGAATTGTATCCAAAAGCCAGAAGGTAGCAGATTATCAGGGATCATTTGAAGAATTGCAGAATCAGGGTGCGATCGCAATCTCCAAAAAGGGATACTCTCTGATATCTGGCAAGGGTTTAGAGGTGTTGGGTGAGGGTTTGAGAAGTTCTGATTTTAAATTTGAAGGCACGATTGTTGGAACTTGGGCGGCGAATGCGTTGTTGCGGTGGATTAGTGAGTTTGATGTTGCGGTGGCTGGTGCAGATGTACTAGTTAATGGAAAGAGGGCGATCGCGGAGCTTTCCAAAGGAATCGCATCTTATGACGAGTTTAAATCTGTGGCGTTGGAAGTATACGACAAGCTTAACCAAAACTACAACCTGGATGATCTTGTCCCAATTTATCGTATCAGGAGAGAAATAGGCGATCGCGTGAGTCGTACAGATTTTAATGATTGGCTGCTGGAAATGCAAGAAAAAGATGTTTTGCAGCTGATGGCAGGAGAGATGCGAGACATCACCCTAGATAAACGTGATGACTCAATAACAATTCCTGGTGGTGGATTGCGTTACTACACCAAGCTTTTAAATTCCTAAATTCTCCGAATCTTTATCAGCTCCTTACCTCAGACAAAATCACTATGGACAGTTCAGCAGTTTCTCCAACAGAAGTCCTTAACGCAGCTATCAGAAGTCATAATCCATTTATCAACGCTGGGATAGTCAAAGAACAGGATGTGTGGGGGAAAGGATTCCCCGATGTACCAACTTTAAATGCCCACGCTTCTAATGCAGTTTTTCAGGCAATTGATCTGGTGCGTACTAGCCAGTCTACTCAAGAGAAGGTGACATCAATTGCCATAACAGCTCAACAGGGTGTGGGTAAAACTCACATCCTTAGTCGCATTCGTCATCAATTAAAAGCAAATGGAACAGCTCTATTTGTCTATGCAGGTGTTAACAACTATACAGATTTAAACTTAGTTAAATACCAGTTCCAACAAACTTTGGCAGATAGTCTCAGTAACACTGGTAGTCAAGGGGTGATGCAGTGGCAGGAAGTAGCAGCAGCAATGGCAAACGAAGGCTTTAAAACTATCGATTCTAATTTTACGAGTCTTTTTCCACAGGTACTACTTGAAAGATTTGATAAAGTATGTTCAAGCTGGTCAGCTAAAAACAAAAATTTGATGGACAGGCTGATCAAAGAAGTTCTCAAAACAAAACCAAATGCAGATCCTTATATTCTTAGGGCTATTTTGTGGACGCTTTCAGAAACTCAAGCATCTTTTGCAATTAAATGGTTATCTGGTGATGAATTAGCAACCTCTAATGCTCAGGAATTAGGATTACCCAATCCCAGTAAATCTAGTCAAGATAGGGAATCTGAAGCCCTCAAAAATATTCAGCAAATCCTGAATTTGGTGAATTACTATAACCCCGTCATCATCTGTTTTGATGAAATAGATGTAGAAAACAATTGCAGTGATGATGGCTTAACAACTCCACAGGTAATTGCTGATTTAGTGAAGCGTCTACATGATACTCTCGAACCATCTGCACTCGGTCGAGGTCTTGTTATTCTCACAGTTATGTTGCCTGATACCTGGACAAATAAGGTGAATCTGATGCCTGGTGGTACACCTGATCGAGTTTCAAAATATACGCAACGAAAACCAATAGATTTAAAAACTCTTGGTGGCGATTCTATGGTTGATTTAGTCACCCTTTGGTTAAAAGAGTTTTATGAAGGAAAACACTTAAAACCTCATCATCCACTTTATCCATTTGAAGAAAGTGAACTAAGAAAATATGGCAAGAACGGACTAACTGTCAGGGAAGCTTTGAAATGGTGTGCTGAAAATTTTAAGATTGAGGAAGAAATATTACCAAAAGACCCATCGGATCGATTTTGGCTAGCTATTGAAGGAGAGACAAAAGCATACAAAGAAGTAGATTGTATAGATTACCTACATGAGGAGAATAATTCTCTCTTAGCTGATGTTTTGCGTTTTTGCTTTCAGAGCTTGAAAGGACAGACCCTATTAGAACAAATAACAATTGAAGATATTGCTGATGTCGAACCAAAGACAAAGAATCAGGGTTGGATAAACTTCAAAATAATTGGCAAAAAGAAAGATAAGGTTTTCAAAATTGGGGTTGCTGTTATTCAACATTCACATGGAAAATCAGTACGAGCAGGAATGCAACGCTTAATTGAATATCAGACTTTTGATATAACGCAAGGTTGTTTAATTCGTCGTCGCTGGGGTGGAGAAATAGTAATGCCTAAGCATTGGGATGCTTTTGAATATTTTAAAAAACTTGTGGATGAATTAGGCGGAAAACATGTGAACATTGATTATTCTTTAGTCAAAGAACTAGTTTATGTCTATTGTGTTTATCAAAAGCGGAAAGACTATTTTTTAACCGAAGAACAAGTCCTAGAGTTTTCCCGTGAGCTAACTTGTGATAATTTGTTGCTGCTAGAAATTTTAGAAAATCCTTCTTTTCAAATAGATGAAGAGACTATTGAGGGAGAAGAATTATTAAATGACTTCCTTAACCCATCCATTATGGAGGACACAGACGACTCAGAGGATCTGAGTGAGTTGTTAAATTAAACATGAGCGAATCAGTTGTCCTTGACACAGCCTTATGTTTACCAGCTTCTGACGTTGAAGCGTTAATACAAGGGCGAATGATTGCTACGATGTCTCAAATTTTTATTAATCTGGGGCGGCAATTTGCCCTTTATCCAACCAATATACCAATTAACTTACAACCCTATAAGCAGTACTATTGCTCAAGTTTTTTGCCTATTGCTCAAACAGCTTTAGCCCAAATAGATTGTGAAAAGGTTGTGATTAAAGCTTGGGCTAGATGTGAAGGGTGCAAAATGTACCCTCCTGAATCCTTGGATAGTTTGTCACAATTAACAGTCTGGACAAAAGCAGCATTACAGCGATCACTTGGGCAGCGAGATCATATTTTTCTGGCTTACCTACGTGTTTATCTGCTACCTCAATCGCTTGAGATTCTTTTGCAATCCCAAAATCGTCAGTTTCGGCCTTTAAACCCTTCGCTGATCGTTTCTGAAGCCAACCCAGTATTAAATGATCGCACCTTCGCCCAACGCAAACGCCAATTAGAAAAGCTAGAACCCCCGCTACATCCTGAATTGGAAGAATTGCAGAGTGCGATCGCATCCCTAACCATTAGCCAACCAGCAGCCAAACAATTAGACGACGATATCAAAGTATTTCTGGGTTGGAGTAGTGACAAGCTAATTAAGCAACCCGATGCAAATTTAGCTTGGATAAATGATATTGCAAAATTGGGCGATCGCAGCATCGAACAAGACGACGGTAAAAGTAACTATCAAGCTGGTACAGATTTTGAAATCATCGCACGCCGTAGCCTTGATTTTTTAGGATTCAAAGTTGAGGAAAACTACAAAGGCGGCGCAGGTGGCTTAGACTTATATTGCTCACAACCTTATCCTCTTGTTTGCGAATGTAAAGCAGGTAAAAGCATTCCTGATCGTGCAGTAGAAGAATTAGATAGGATTGGTAGAAGGCATCTAAAAGAAAATTATCTTCAAGCTGTAAGGTTAATTATTGGCCCAGGTAAACCAACTAAAAATTTGAAAGAATCTGCTGAAATATCGAAAATCAGTATTATAAATGTAATGACTCTACAAAAACTCGTTGAATTAAAAGCAAAATATCCAGGTGCTATTAACTTAGTAGAATTAAAACAATATCTACAACCTGGGCAAATTGACTATAAAATTGATGAATATATCGATAAAGCTGAGAGAGAGATTAAATTGCGATCGCAGATTCTCACAGCCGTCAAAGAACTCTCTGAACAATACAACGAAACTTTAAAAGCTACGCATCAGAGTTTCATAGTTACAGAAATTCGTGTTCATTATAATGCCACTCATAATCCCAGATTAAATGATGAAGCAGTTCATGATTTACTGATTGAACTTTCCTCACCTTTAACAGGCTATTTAGGACGAATAAAAGGCAGTGATTGCAATAGCGATCGCTTTTACTTTCTCCGCAATTTACCTATTAACTAAAGATAGTAAAATATATCTCTTTTCTTCCCTCTGTGCTCTCTGCGCCTCTGCGGTTCGGTTCAAAATAGCTTAAGTGCGTAGGCGTAGCCATAACTTTTACTTTCTGGGTGATTGATCAATAGATAATTGAGAGAATTAGAAGTAAACTAAAATACCAGCTTACTCATCGGATTCTACAAATAAAGATTCCAAATTTTGATAACCACTAACTACACGGACAATTTCAATTCCACTATTTACAACTCGATAAAGAATAATGTAATTATCCAAAGGAACACCACGCAAATCAGCTTTAATATTTTCGTAGCTGCGTCCCATATTGGGGAAATTAGCTAAATATTTACACTTTTTATCAAACTTCTCAACAAAATGCTCCCCAGTATCAATATTTATTCTGACAAAATAATCAATAATTTCTGATAAATCCTCACTGGCTTTTGGAGAGATAATATGTTGCTTCATTCTTGTAATTCTCTAGCTTTACGCAGTTTATCTCGCAATTGTTCAACTACAACTTCTCCATCAATACCTTCCCCTCTATCCAGTTGCTCAATAGCAACCTCAACTTTTTCGCGTGTTTCTTCCACCCACTGCTGATAACCTTTTTCGCACTCTAATAGCAACTTCAATGCTTTACTAATCACTTCTTCAGGATTTGCATATCTACCTGTAGCAATTTGCGCTTGGATAATTTGCTCTAGTTCAGGTTTAATTTGGATATTCATGATTTATATTCTAGTTTATTGACAGCTTTTAGCTTATTTTAACAACATTTAAAGTTAGATTAATTGAATAGCGTAGGCGTAGCCAGCCGTAGGCATCGCTTTTACTTTCTCCGTGATTTACCTATTAACTAAAGATAGTACAATATATCTCTTTTCTTACCTTCGCGCTCTTTGCGTCCTTTGCGGTTCGTTTCAAAATAAATGAAGTAAGTAAGCGTAGCTAGCCGTAGGCATCGCTTTTACTTTCTCCGTGATTTACCTATTAACTAAAGATAGTGAAATAAGTTTATTTTTTTACCTATGCTTTATCTGTGTATCTGCTGTCCATTTAAAAATAACTGCGATCGCAGTTATCCTAAAGTTAATATACCAGCCTAATAATTCACCACCAACGGCAGAATTTTTAGCCACTCTGAACCTAACAATACTTCCGTAATTTCATTGCCCACATAAACATTAATTTCATACTCTTGTTCGTTTAATATCACTTTGCCTAAATAAATATCAAATCTTGATTCTCCCTTAGCAGTTCGTAAAGATTCCTCACCGATATAAAACCAGTCTAGAACCTCTAAATCTTGTTTGTTAATAGCGAGAAAGCCTGTAAAACCAGTATCCAACATAGCATCTACAGGCAAATCTAATCCATCAGATGTAATCAAATCAATTTCAAAAAATAGTTGCCCATTATCTCCAAAATCCCCCTGAATCATATTGTGCCAGTTGTTCCCGTTTCATTTAAACAGAATACACAATGTCTACTATTTGAGTATTTTTCAAGGGATTTTTTATGAGCTTGCATTCTATCTACATCAATTAAGTAATCACCACTATCTGGCTCCACTGCAATATACCAGCCGTAGTGTTCCTTAATCAAATCTGGACGTACACGCTCAAAAATTTCCCGGCAGCGATGATAAAATACCTCATCTTCAGCTTTGCGTCTAGCAAGTTCTTCTGGTGGTAAAGTCCGTTCTGGAAAAATTCTGCCTCGACGTGCAGGTTGTTTTGCAGTTGATTCAGTCATAGTAATTACCCCTATTTGCTAATGCTGCCTTAACTTTATTTTACAGAAAGATAAAGGCGATCGCTTTTACTTTCTCCGCGATTTACCTATTAACTAAAAATAATACAATATATCTCTTTTCTTACCTCTGCGTTCTCTGCGCCTCTGCGGTAGCTGCGGCAAGCCTACGTTTAAAAATAACTAGAGTGCGAGTTGTTTTGGGGTTTATTCATTTATAAATAATTAATACTATCTCTTGACTTAATTTTATTTTATGAGAAGTAATAACCAGCGATCGCGCAGCCTTCCCCAATCGCTATCTTCCTTTTTTCTTCAGTATCTTTTATTTATAGTGATAAACTTTACAAAAATTTTATACTTAGCCACTATGTAACTTCATTTACATAATGTAAGAGATTTAGTACTGTCGAAGAAACAGATTATACTGACTACACTGGTGTTCATTAATAACTAACCATAACAAGTTTTAAACTTAGGTGGAGATGAGCCATGTATTACCAAATTTGGAATTTCTTTCTTAAAGAAGAAAAATACATTTATTGGAAAGAAAAAATAAAACTTAACAAAAGTTTTGACAAAGTTACATGGGAAAAGATTATTGATTTTTTGTCGTTAGTAGAGCAAACTTTCCAATTGAAAAGTCAACTAGCAGAAACCGATAGCCTTGAGCCATTTCTGAGGTTAGCAACAGAGAATGGTTACAATTTGACGGCAGAAGAACTTGGCTGGTTTCTAGTGACGAGAAGACAGATTTGGGATCTTTTTGATTTGGCACAAAAAATGCCATCTCTTAAAGAAGAATTGCTCATAGCTAAAGATCCGCAGCAGTTCGTCAAAATAGCAGCCGAAAATAACTATTACTTTTCTGTAGAAGAGTTAGCTTGGTTATTAATTGAAATCAAATCATCGTCAGAATTAGTATCCATCAACAATAGTGTTGGGGAGATTCTCACAGGTTCAAACTACGGCAGAATTGAAATAGGATACTGGATTTGGCTAGCAGAAGACTGGGGAATTGTGCCAGCATTCTGTCATCGAGACAAGCCGGGTAATTTATTATCTGGAGATACCAACAATCCTTTTTTACTCGATCGCTGTTTTCTACCCAAGAGCTATTTTAATCAACGCCTCTTGGTAAGTTGTAGGTAGTAATTCATAATTTAAAGAACGTGGGATCTGCTGCAATACGGTTCAGTTAAGGCGAGAACTGTTTTTTTACGAACCGCAGAGGCGCAGAGGAAGCAGAGAGAAGAAGAAGCAATAATGCTTAACTGAACTGTATTGGGATCTGCTGAACTCTCCACACTCATGAAAAATGAGTGTGTGGACTGCTGTACAGTGTCTAAAATTTATGAATTATAAAGTAAAGCATCCTAGATGGAAGATAAAACTTCTATCTAGGATGCTTCACAATAAAAAAATTGTTGCTGATACAACAATTATGAACAAAAGTGTGATATCTAAACTAGAGCTATCAGCTAGCAGAAACGGTTAAACTGCCGGGTTTCTGAAGATCACCTTGCAAAACCACACCTCGCTGATTGGCATGGATATGACGCAAAATCTTGTAAATTGCCTCAATTTGCTCTGATGCGCCTGCTTTCTCTGCAAGTTCGTCAAGAGAAATGGGAGCTTTTTGTTTTTGCAGCACTGCTACCACTCGTGTTTGCAAATCGAGAATAGAGGCGGCTGCTTTTTTGCCAGCTTCTACCCCTGGTTGATGGTAGGCGTTGACGTTGACTAAGCTAGCGTATAAACCAACAGCGCGTTCATACAAAGCAATTAATGCCCCTACAGTTCGGGGATTAACTTGGGGAATCGTGACTGTTATCGAATCGCGGTGATTTTCATAAAGCGCTTGTCGGGTTCCTTGAAGAAAACCAGAAAGATAATCGCCTGATGTAACTCCCGGATCTATTTCAGTGGATGGCCCCTGACGATCTTCCAACACTTCGATGAAGGTAGCAAAGAAATTCGCTACACCCTCACGCAACTGTTGGACGTAAGCGTGTTGATCTGTTGAGCCTTTGTTGCCATAAACGGCAATTCCTTGATGGACAACGTTACCATCTAAGTCTTTTTCCTTGCCCAAGGATTCCATCACTAGCTGTTGCAAATAGCGACTGAATAAAAATAAGCTGTCCTTGTAAGGTAGAACAACCATATCTTTTTCGCCCTTTCCGTTACCAGCAAAGTACCAAGACAATGCAAGCAAGGCTGCTGGGTTATTTTTCACATCTGAGACGCGGGTAGCGTCATCCATTTCTTTTGCGCCATCTAGGATGGCGTGAACATCAATGCCCTGCAATGCGGCTGGTACTAGCCCCACAGCAGACATTTCTGAGGTACGTCCTCCTACCCAGTCATACATGGGAAATCTAGCTAGCCAACCTTCGTCTTTGGCTAGTTTATCGAGGTTGCTGTCAACGCTGGTAATTGCTACCGCATATTGAGCGAACTCCAAATTGTGTCCGGCGTAGGCTTTTTTAACTTCAATCATGCCGTTACGAGGTTCTGGGGTTCCTCCAGATTTGGAGATCACCAAAACCAAAGTGCTGGCGAGGCTATTTCGTAGATGATTGATAACGCGATCGATACCTGCTGGATCGTTGTTATCGATAAAGTGAAGTTTCAGGGGCGGGAAATCAGGAGCAAGGGCTTCCGCGACGAATTGGGGGCCGAGGGCGGAACCACCAATGCCAATGGAGATAATATCCGTAAAGCGGCTTGCTCTGGGAGGATGAATAGCACCTGTTTGGACTTTTTCCGCAAAGGCTTCGATTTGTTCTAGGGTTTGGACAATTTCTTGTGTAAGTTCTGGAGTTGGCGCTAAATCAGGATTTCGCAGCCAGTAGTGTCCAACCATGCGATTCTCGTCAGGATTTGCGATCGCACCCTTCTCTAGTTCAGCCATATCCGCAAACGCCTTGTCAAACTTCGGCTGCAACGATTCTACAAAGGCATCGTCGAACCCTATCCGACTCACATCTAAGTAAAGTCCTAATCCCTCGTGGAAATATAACCAGTTTTGGTATCTTTGCCAAAGTGCCCTAGCATCCATAGGGAAATCTCAAATAAAGTGTTTTTCAAAACCAGTTTAATGTAAGGTTATAGCGATCCCTGCCTAGCGTTATACAGTTTACAGTTTTAAGTGTCCTCTTGACTGTGCCAATTTTAGATTTTAGATTTTAGATTAAAAATTATTTCGGTTGATGCCCCGCACTTCTTTACCAGACGCTACCGCGAACGTGGGTAGAACAAATCCAAAATCCGCAATTCCAAAATCCAAAATTGATTGACTCTTCACTTCAAACATCTGGCATAGGGATGACACGCAGAAATTTCACAATTTCACCCCTAATTTCTATACCAATCAGGTAATTATCGAGGGTAAAGCGGTGAAAAATGCCTTCACTATCAAGCTGTCGCAGTTCTTTTAAATCGCTCAACTGCCACTTTTGGGCTAACTCAATAAACACAAAATCATACACCCGCTCGTAGGCGGCAGGTTCTAAATTCTTCAGGTCTAGCAAAAAAGACCTTGCATAGCGCATTTCCAGACTCACTAGGCGTTACCTTAACCAAAATTTGAGGGGCCAGAAAAGAAAGCGCTGCTGAATCAGAAAAACATCAACAGTCTTACCGCTTCTTCATGGGTTAAAATATCCCACGGTTGCTGCGATCGCTTGACTTGTTGTATCGCTTTAAGCATATAAAAGTCACAATGTAAAGCTTCGAGAACGTCCCAAATGTTTTGCAAATCGTCATCGGCTAACTGCTCGATTAAGTGATGCATTCTCAGTCGCAGCAAATTCATACGTCAACTATTCCCTACCAGCAAACACCAACAATAAATAGTATTCCCATAAAACTTAGCTACGCTCAAGCTACGCTAAAATTTATTCGCTTAGTGAGTGGGAGTGGGGAGTAGGGAGTAGGGAGTAGGGAGTAGGGGGACAAGGAAAATAACCATTCCCCATTCCCCACTCCCCACTCCCCATTCCCCATTCCCCACTCCCCACTCCCCACTCCCCACTACCCACTCCCCACTCCCCACTCCCCATTCCAAAACATGGTTGACTATCTCATTTTCTTAGCCATTTCTACAGCACTTTTCGCTCTATTCGGACTAGGACTCAATTTACAGTGGGGCTTTACAGGATTAATTAACTTTGGTCATATTGCTTTCATGACTCTGGGAGCATATACAACCGTATTGTTAAGCTTAAAGGGTGTGCCCTTACTAATATCGGCAGTAGCCGGGGCAATTGTCGCCGCCTTGTTGGGTTTAGTAATTGGTTTTGCAACTCTACGCTTGCGGGAAGATTATCTGTCAATTGTGACTATTGGTACAGGAGAATTAATTCGTTTGGTGGTAAATAACCAGGATTTACCTGTGGGTGACACCTGGATACCTGGGACATCTGGTGTGCAAAGTTATCCCATACCCCTATCCACAGAGCCAAATTTGTTTGTCAGGTTTGGGATGATTGGATTGTTAACGCTATTAACTGCTGTAACTTTTTTTACGTTATGGGGATGGATTCGCAACACCCAAATATCTCGGACTACTGATTTAGGTAAAAGGACAACTAGCAAGCAAGAATTTATATCTCGCTTGGGTGTGGCAATTGTTTTAGCAGTTTTGGCAGCAGCGATTTATATTTCTGGGGTAATCGGACTGTATAATTACAACCCAAAAGCCGGTTTAATGCTGGTGTTACTGCTGATTTTAGCATTTGTATACTGGCGGTTAGAAATTTTGGTGCGATCGCCTTGGGGTAGAATTCTCAAAGCTATCCGTGAAGATGAAGAAATTCCCAAGGCGTTAGGAAAAAATGTCTTTTGGTATAAATTACAATCTCTCATGTTAGGAGGTGCGATCGCAGGTATCGCTGGTGCTTTCTTTGCTTGGCAACTCAGTGCCATTTATTCTGATAATTTCCAACCACAACTAACCTTTGACACTTGGATTATGGTGATTTTAGGCGGTTCTGGTAATAACGTTGGCACAATCTTAGGTGCGGTAATTTTCTTTGCTTACGATGCACTGACGCGGGAAGTCTTACCCAGAATCGTCCCCCTTGATGAAGCTCGTTTGGGTGCATTTCGGATCATGGTAATCGGACTAATTTTGATGGTACTGATGATTTGGCGACCTCAAGGTATCTTAGGGAAAAAGGAGGAACTTACTCTTGGTAAATGACTATTCATTGCCACTTCCCCTTTTGGTAGCTACTGGACTTTCTAAAAGCTTTGGTGGTATCAAAGCAGTTAATGAGGCGAAAATCGAAGTTGCTAAAGGCAGCATTACGGGCTTGATTGGCCCCAATGGTGCTGGTAAAACGACTTTATTTAACTTACTCTCAAACTTCATTCGCCCAGATAAGGGACGAGTCATTTTTGACGGCGAACCGATTCACAACTTGCAACCATATCAAATCGCCCAACAGGGAGTAATCCGCACTTTTCAGGTTGCACGGACTCTCTCGCGGTTGTCGGTGTTAGAAAATATGCTGCTGGCGGCGCAAAAACAAACGGGTGAAAATTTTTGGCAAGTGCAGTTGCAGCCGCACATCGTCGCTAAGGAAGAAAAGGAACTCGAAGAACGAGCAATGTTTCTCTTAGAGTCAGTAGGCTTGGCAAAAAAAGCACACGATTATGCTGGTGGCTTGTCTGGTGGACAACGCAAGCTGTTGGAAATGGGACGGGCGCTGATGACTAATCCCAAGTTAATTTTGTTGGATGAACCAGCTGCTGGTGTGAATCCAAAACTGATTGATGATATTTGCGATCGCATTATCACTTGGAACCGTCAAGATGGCATGACTTTTTTGATTATTGAACACAATATGGATGTAATTATGTCATTGTGCGATCGCGTTTGGGTACTTGCCGAAGGACAGAATTTGGCTGACGGTACACCATCGGAGATTCAAACTAATCCCAAAGTTTTAGAAGCTTATTTGGGCAAATAAAACAGGAGTCAGAATTCAGAATATTCTACCCATAAAGGGATAGGGAGCTTTTTATGTCAATGATGACAGTCAGAGATTTAGAGCAAGTTCAAACCGCTTTTACCGAAGCAGGTTTAGATTACCAGCTCGAACTCGAAAATGGGAAAATTTCAATAATGGGGCCGTCAGACATTGTATCCAGCGAAATCAATAGTCGTCTCATCGCCTTTCTCTTTGCTTGGATAAATCCTCGTCGCTGGGGAAGAGTATTTGATTCCGCTGGCGGTTTCATCATGCCAGATACAAACCTCAAAGTACCCGATGTTTCCTTTGTTCGTGCTTCCCGACTTCTCCAAAGTCCTCGTTACTTTGGAGAACTTGTCCCTGACTTGGTGGTAGAAATTAAATCTCAGAGCCATAAAGTTAAACTTATAGTAGCCAAAATTCTGAAATTTATAGAATTAGGAGCGATCGTCGGGATTTTGATTGATCCTGATGAAGAGACAGTTACAATTTATCGCTCTACAGGCGAACCGACAGTTTTAGAAAATGGAGTCATAAAAGGAAACAAGACCCTGTAATCAGGGAAAAAAAGCAAGCAGACTTAGATATGCTAGAATTAGCTGCTGCTGCCGGAGAAATAGACCTAAAGTATTTAGACGAATCAGGGTTTTGTGCAT
>JAIVFU010000102.1 GCA_020829485.1 Nostoc sp. CHAB 5834
GCGCACCAAAAAAGACAAGAAGGGTACTAAAACGTACTCGTCCTTCCAAACGACCCCATGTTTCTACAGCTAAAATTCTATCCCAAAAATAATACCTAAAAACAGACACCTTGAAAGGGCTGGTCCTAAGCTATTGAATTTTTACTGTATTTATTTTTAAAATCAAACGTTAGTTAATTAGTATAATTATAAATTTTATTAATTGCAATCAGTAAATAAATATACTTAAATTTTTCCAATATAAGGATAATGTTTAAGTATTTATAATGAGTTTTTTAAGTATTTCAATAATTGAGTAAAAAAATCATCTTCAAGTAATGACGATTATTGGTTACAAGTATTAACCTGTGAATATGGAGATTAATGAAAATATCAAAAAATAGACAACATGGCTAAAATCATTGTTACTGGAGCGGCTGGATTTATTGGTTCTCATCTTGCAGAAACATTGCTGCAACAAGGAGAAGAAGTAATCGGGATTGATGAATTCAATGATTACTACGATCCGATGTTAAAGCGTAAGAATATTGCACCCTTACATCAGTCACCTGGTTTTACATTAATTGAAGGAGATATGCAATTTTTAGATTGGCAGAAACTTCTAACAGATGTTGATATAGTTTACCATCAAGCGGCGCAAGCAGGTGTTAGAGCAAGTTGGGGTAAAGCTTTTCGAGGTTATACAGAACGAAATATTAACGCTACACAAATTTTGCTAGAAGCAGTTAAAGATGCTAAACACCTGAAACGATTAGTCTTTGCTTCTTCATCAAGTATATATGGTGATGCAGAAACATTACCTACCCACGAAGAAATTTGTCCTCAACCAGTTTCTCCTTACGGCATTACAAAGCTAGCATCGGAGTTTTTATGTGAACTATATCACAAAAACTTTGGCGTACCCTGTGTAACATTGCGTTATTTTACTGTTTATGGCCCCAAACAGCGCCCAGATATGGCATTTCATAAGTTCTTTAAATCAATTTTGCAGGATGAGGCGATTCCGATTTACGGCGATGGACAGCAAACGCGAGAATTTACCTTTGTTAGTGATATTATCGCCGCTAATTTAGCCGCAGCGATCGCACCCCAAGCAGTGGGAGAAATCTTTAATATCGGTGGCGGTAGCAGGGTAGTTTTAGCAGAAGTCTTAAATACTATTGAAGAAATTGTTGGGAAACCAATCAAAAGAAACCATATAGAAAAAGCGATGGGAGATGCCCGTCACACGGCTGCTGATGTATCTAAAGCAAAGAAAATTCTCGGATATCAGCCGCAAGTCTCCTTGAGAGAGGGTTTGATACAGGAATGGGAGTGGATTAAGTCTTTGTATTGACTCTCCTTTTAATTTTTCTCATCTCCCTCATCTTCTTAACCTTCATTTTTGTTATGCAAAGCGTACTGATAGGAGTTTTGCTCTTAGCTGGTAGTCAAAAGAACATCTTGACGCACAGTACGCTTGCGTTCGCTTTTACGAGTACCCCCAGCCATTTGATACTCGTGGCTATTTTTACCAAACTTATAAGCAACACCAAGCAAAATTTTTTCAGAATAGTCTGCTAAATCCCGTTCATGCTCGGTGATTTGGGTTAATAAAACATCAATAGTAGAGAGAGTGGTATTGTAAGCTTCCAGAGATTGACGGAGGCTTTCAATTTTATTGGTATAATCTTTCACTGTTAAATTATCTCCTACTTCTAGAGTAGCACTGATAGATTTAATACTTGCCAAGCGCATCTCAGCTTTGCTAAGAGTACGTGAATTGCGTTTGTGCCTTGCCATTATTAATACTCCTTTACATGAAAATCTCAGTCTCTAATCATTCTATAGTGGACAATTTTTTAAAAGGTTGTCCTGCGTAAAATTATTTATTTTTTTTTAAGACTAAAATTTGAGTAATTTCACTAATTTTATCGCCCTTCTTTTTCTCTCATAACCGCAGTGGCTTCACAAAGAACCACTGCGGTTATGAAAAATTTGGATTTGTTATAAATCTGTAGTAGTCTGTCAGCTTTGAATTTAGGGGTAAACAAGTTCGTAGTAAGGACTTTAGTCATTGTTTTCTAAGCACAAAGCGTGCTTACTACAAACCCTCTTGCACTAGCTTCACAGACTAGTAGCAATACGGTTCAGTTAAGGCAAGAGACGCGATAAATTGCCGTCAAGACAATAATCAGTCCTTTGTCTTGACGGCGATTTATCGCGTCTTTGTGATTAGCGGCGTGTCATTAAAAAACCTTATCCAAACCGTATTGAGATCAGTAGAGTAAACCCGCCCTGACTTTTTCCTCACTCACGACTTAGCACTGAGTAAGGTTAAAGCAGAAGTTCTTACTCTTAAGGCAGAAGTTGCTACAGACTGCGCGAAACACCAAAATGTCAAGACAGAAGTTCTTACTCTTAAGGCAGAAGTTGCTACAGACTGCGCGAAACACCGAAACGTCAAGACAGAAGTTGCTACAGACTGCGCGAAACACCGAAACGTCTTAGCGGAAGTTCTTACTCTTAAGGCGGAAGTTGCTACAGACTCCAAATCACCCCACCCCTTAATCCCCTCCCCAAAGCATCGGGGAAGGGATTAAGAGGTGGGGTGCAATTGACATTTTCAGCTTTATGTGGTTAAAAACATAAAAAACTATTTTAACCATGTTTTTTCAATCATTTACGACAATTTGTCCTATTTTGAATGGAAAATTCATATTCATATAGAGTTTTAAGCTTTTTGTCTCTCAAAAAACTTGTGTGATGTCCATCGGAGATTTAAGATTCATTATATGATTTGCTTGCGATCGCCTATTTTTGAATTGAGCCTTGGGAGCATCCCATTTTTGTATCCGTCATTGCGAAGGCGAGTGCATCTCGTAGAGAGGAGGAACGACAAAGCAATCGCAAGGCTGGGATTGCTTCGTCCTTCCTCCTCGCAATGACATATTAAATTTTATTTTAGATTGAGCTTAAATACTTTCCCTTGAGAAGGAGGTAGAAGAGGGCGTGAAAGGATTCTCGTGTTTGAGATCGGTTTCATCGAAGGCATCGAGTTTAGAAAAAACCTCTAAAGCAATTGAAAATTCCGAAATTGGCTAATTTGGGAGTGTAGAAGGAAATAAGAGCGATTTTACTAAGAGCGCGAGGGTAAGCCAATATGAATCATTTTCTGGGTTTTTGATTACATTTAAAATCCTGATCAAACAAGGATTTGAAACTAAGCTGTTACTCTCTCAAGGAGCAGCAATGAAAACTTTACAAAATTTTAATTTTACAATAAGGTTAGGCACAAATGTTCAAAAGAAAATCTTTAATCAGTATTGTTATTCCGATTGCTGTTTTGTTAGGAAGTTGCGGAGCTAATTTTGAGTCTGTAGAAAACTTTAGCAAGAGCAAAGAGATAGTTAGACGAGCTTCTAATGATTTTGCTGAAGATATTTACCAGTCTTGTTTACGACGTACTAGATATATCAAATTAGTTCCCGATAATGGAATCCCTTATCGCAACGATCGGCGAGAGAGTTGTGAGACAACTGAACGAGTTGATGCTGATAATTTCAATACAGGAGTCAGTATTTTAATTGACTATATGGATGCTCTAGGTGCTATAGCAAGCGGAAAAAATTTATCTTTAGATAAATCAATAGATTACTTAGGTGAAAGTCTCAAAGATTTATCGATTAACAACAACAGACTAGATTCAGATGCAGTGGATGGAGGCAGTCAAATTATTAAAGTCTTATTTGATTTAGCGACTAAAAAAATTCGAGAGGATGCTCTACAAAAGGCGATTGTTTGTACTAATGAACCTATTCATAAATATATTACTGGTAATTCGGTTCCAGCAACTGATGAGAATGGAGTTGATCTTTATAAACCTGCTAAAGGAGGCTTAATATTTCTTGTAAACGACAACTACCTTAGTAAGGAAGGAACTTTAGGCATCGAAGCAAACGCAATTGATACTTACTATAAATCCTACTTTCTTAGTTTAAATCAGTTAGGCAATGATAAAGAAATCAATCCAAGTAATTATCAACAAGTTGTTGAGCGAATTACAGTAGGTGAAAAATTAACAGAAGACTACAATAAAGCTATGGAAATAGTGGCTGAAAAAGAACAAGCAGCTAGGGTTTATAATCAAATTCTTGTTAGTACAGTTAAAACTCATAATCGACTAAGCAAAGAATTTGCAGAGGGGCTAATATCCAAAGATATTAATCAATTATGTCAGTTTAATGCTAAAGTTTCATTCAAAAAGATTGATGATAAAAAAATGAAACGTATTCAAATAATACTCAATGAATACGTCATCTCAGTTAAACCTCTAGTAGAGGAAGTTGATCGCGCTTTTTAACTAGATTTTATCCCATTGCCAATTCATTATTTAAAAAAAAGAGAGTTATTATTTATGTCTTTGAAAGATAAGATGATAGAATTAAAGGCCACTCTTGAAAAAAGAGCAACAGAGCTTTCCAAGGCTAAAAAAATTAGTCCGAGTGAATTGGAATCAATTACTAATGACTGCCAAAAACTTTTGGACTTTGCCGCCAAGATTAATAGTATAGAATTAAATAAAGTTTTAACCGATATAGATGAACCAGCCCAAAAAATAATTGATGCTACTAATTCTCTTGATAAAGCGGCTGCAAAAATTCAAGGATTTCAGAATTTCTTTGATATTTTAAGTCCACTAATCAGATTAGGAGAAGCTGTTTCAAATGCCATTGTAAGCGGCGGTGTAGCTGCAATTGGCAATCTAGTTAGGGAACTTAGAGATATTGGCGATCGGCTTAATACCTAATACCATTTCTTTATGAAGCAGCACCAAATTTTCTTTCTTTGTGTTTTACCCTTTGGGAAGCCACTTCGTGTCTATGCGCCCTTGGCGGTTCGTTTATAATATGCTTTGGTGCATCTTCATACAAAATTGATATAAGTAGTCAGATAGTGCGATCGCCTGTCTAATTAGTTCAACATTTAGCTTACTATTCCCACGATTGAAATTCATCAATGGCGCTACGAATTAAGGAAGTTATTTGAGCGCGACGGGTTTCAAAGTTAGCGGCGATGTAAATCAGGAGGATGCCAACTAGCAAGCCAATAACCCATTTTAAAAAGGAATACTGCAAGCTAAAAATGACTGATTGATAGATTGTAGTGATTAAAAAAGTGGCTGTACCAATGTAGAGAAAAGCCCTCACTCGCAAAGCTAATCCGGCAAAAATGGCGATGAGGCTGAAAATTCCAGGTATCCAGGCTGGATTTTGATGAAATAAAATTGCCCACCCACAAATTAAACCACTACCTAAAACTCTCAGAATATGACGAGCGACTTTATACTCTGGTAGCTTCAGTTGGGTATCTACTTGAGCAATATAAAGCAGTGATAACCCAATTGGTGCTACATACCACAAAGCATCAATTAGGCGTAAGGAATCAAACCAACGGTAAAGCGCCCAATCAATCAACGCTACACTAACATAAGTAAAACGGATGTTTTCACCCACCTTTGCAAGGAAGATGTAAAATCCGGCTGCGAGTAGCAAGGTAATGGGGTAAGTTTGCAGTCTAGTTTCCCATAAAATTATCAGTGGTATGATATAGGCGGCTTGCTGCCAAGGTCTTTTAGACCAACCCCAACTTTCCCAAGGTAGAATGTACAGAAAATAGGCTACCACACAAGCGATCGCACCGTTCCAAGGAACTAATGGCCCAGCCCAAAATTTTCCTACTGCTGTCTCGCGCCAATAAACCCTCATCCCGGCTACTTCTAATAAGCCAAGATAAACCCACATTTCGGCTATTGTGATTCCTCCGAAAATGCTGGGGGAAGTCTGCAAATTTCGTCCCT
The DNA here is from genome assembly GCA_020829485.1 of Nostoc sp. CHAB 5834. The sequence goes on from JAIVFU010000102.1 coordinate 5,840, forward strand.
GAAAGATGGCATAACGAATCAAAAATACTCCCGTTCCCAATCCCACTAAACGGTTAACTCCAATGGGAAGAGGAATGGCAGCCATTAATAAGCAGCTACTCCAAGCCCAATGGATATGGGCAATTCCTTTCAGTTCTTGGGGAGTTAGCCGTAAGTAGCTGACTAGCCTTGGCGACAGGATGCGGTAAGCATACATGATACTTGCGCCAAGGGCAGACATGGCAATCAATCCATCACCTAATGCTCCTCCTGAAGCTTGTGACATTTGATAGAACAAAAGTTCATAAGCAGAAATGGATACGCCAATGATTCCTAAGTACAGCAGGGGTTTAAAGTCTTCACGCCGTCGCCCCACGCCAATGATAATTAAAGCTACACCCAAAGAATACAAACCAGTCCACTCGGTGAAGGTGTTCACACGCAGCAATACACTGAATGCACCATAAACTAAGGGCAAAATGTGAAAACTGCTAGGAAGCCTTTCTAATTGATGTCGTCGTCGCCACCACTCGCCGACAAGTTGAGCGATTAAACCTAAAGCAATATTTGCGATCGCTATTCTAACAGTTGAATGTTCCCCAAATCCCAACACTTGGGCAGTCAACAATTCTAAACACCAACCGATGCCATAAAATGCCCAATTTGTCGGTTGTCGCCAACTACGATAAACAATGGCTATCAAGGTGATAGCAGTGGCAGCTAAGTACAAAAATCCAGAAGTAATAAACCCTGAGTAAATTAGTATTGAGTGCAGTGTTAAACCAAACAACTCAAAACCACACAAGGCGATCGCCCACTTATCACTGGCGGCTGCATATATAATTGCTAATTCGTTACCGCGTTGGTTCAAAAATGTCCGCGTTAACCATAGAATTAGGATTGCGATCGCTCCGACGACAAACCAACCTCCTAGCGCGAGGCGAGGTAAGCCAGGTACGCCTACCCATAACAGCGCCACAATGAAACTCAGAAGAAATCCTTCTGTAATTACCGCAGATATTTGGTTTCGCAAATAGCGCGTATTTGCGAACATCAATCCCGTACCCACGGCTAAACCGATTAATCTAGTTTCTGGTAGCTGTAAAGTAAGTAACTGGGCAACTCCCACAGCCAATACACTCAAGTAACGGCTAGTAAGGCGACGCTCTATAATTGTGGCACTGGCAACACCCGTGAGAGTTATAGGCGTAACTAGCCATAAGACTCCCCAATGGGCTTGTCCATTAGCTATGCCATACCAAGATGATTCTGCATTCATCCACAATAGGAAAAAACTAGCGGCGGCTAATCCTAAACCGATATACCATGCACTATGTCGCCATAAACCTTCACTAAGGCTAAATACCCATTCTGCAACCATCAGAGCTAATAAAATACCTGCCCAGGCTGGTTGACTCAGGGTTGGTAATAACCAATTAATGGTAAAACAAAACGTCAGCACTCCCATGATGTGAGTTAGATATATCAGGGGAAGGGATGCGGGGGATCGGCGTTTGGTGACGAATGCGAGAGTGGTGGTGGAAAATAGCAGATTTAGCGATCGCAATGCGGGATTTACGAGCGCTAAACTTGTTAAAAAAGCTCCAAATAACAGGGTAAGCAGTTCGCCAAATTTAGCCAATTCTCGCTTTTCGGTGCGATGCAACCTATCTGTGAGTGCCACCATCAAAATTATGTATGGAAATAAAGCTATACTCAGCAACGCCCAAGGTTCATTTTGAGAATTGGTAAGTTGAGTAGCAGTTGCGATCGCTAATTTCTGTAAGCTATCAGGTACTAATCGCCAACCTAAGCAAATCATCTGCAAGCCAATGACGAAAACTGCTGCAAAGTCTAGCTTTAAACTGTATTGCCGCAGACGATTTCCTACAAACCATAAACCCAAAGCACTTACAGCTATTGCTTGCCAAGGATAATTTACTACCGAAACCAGCCAACCCAAGAAGAGTAGAGTACCGCCCAGTCTTTCCCAGAGTAAGAGGGATGAGGGAGATGAGGGAGATGGGGGAGATGAGGGAGAGTAATTTTGAATTGTTTCCCCCTGCTGTGCTAACCAAGTTACTAGCCAGCCACAAATACCAATGGCTAAACCCAACTGCGTGACATCTACCTTGGCAACAAAAATCGCCCGCACTAGCAGCACTATCAGAGCATAAATAATTACAGTTGCAGATAAACTAATACTTAAGAGTTGGCGTAGGCGTAGCCCGTCGTAGACATCGCGCCGATCTTCCTCACTAATAGGATTAGGCTGTTGGTAATTGTGATAAACGGTAATTATAGTTGTGCCGATCATTGCCACATAAACGGCAATCAAGGGAAATCCTTTTAATTGCCAACCCCAATGCAAATAACTCAGCCCCAGAATATTTATTAGAGGTAATTTCCCGGTAAGTAAATTGGGAAAAATACTGCGATTTTTGGAGAGTAAAATAGTTATAGCAGTAAGGCTAGGACAGGCGATCGCAACTACAATCCAATCCAAAGGATTTTGCCACAACCGAAAGCTATCCATTGCCCAAAAGTTCACTGGGACTAACAAAAGGGTGACAATCAGCAATGTCTGAGCCGTCAATCTGAGGTTGCTTTGCCTAGTAGCCCAAAAGCTTAATCCCCAGAAACTCAAAGTATAAGCAAATAAAACTCCATACTGTCCAGAAGCAGGAAACCTCTCCCACTGACTCGCAGCCAGTACCCCAGAGGACACCACTACTAAGAATACTCCTAGAAAAAGCAGCCAACGGACACTCAGTTCTGCCCCTAATGACTGCAACATTGTGCTGATAAAGTTGGGTTTAGCTGGTTTTTGCTGCGGTGGTTGTCTACGGCTATTAGATTGTAAAGCTGCTACGGGCAACTGCTGCACTGAATCAGAAGTTACAAAGGCTACCTTTGTTTCAGCTTCAGGCTGGGGTTGCAACACCACTGTACACACCAGGAATTCTCGGCATAGCTGCTTGACTTGGGTATCGGATATCAAACCTAAGCGCAGCCATATATCTAGTCCTTCTAATAACTGAGGATGGGAAGATGGTAGCCTAAGTTCAAATTTTAGCGGGCGCTCAAGGGGCGATGACATAAGCGGCGGCAGTATAACTATATACTTAATTTTGCATTTAATTAAAGTATATTTTGGCTCTAATTGTGCCACTTATTAGGCTCATTGATTTAATTTTTAACGGAGTGCGGAGTTTAGGTAAATTTTGTTATCGCAATTCTCATTTGAATGAGTCCATCTAGTAGGGACGTGGCATTGCCCATAGGTATGTGTCAACTTAACGTAAAAGCTATAGCAATCTGATTTGATTTCTGAATCACTCGTAGAGGTAAAGGACTGAAGTTTTTTTCTTTACCTTACCTATGGGAGAACCACTATATTTTCCAGAGTAAGTCATTTATCTGCTGTAATTTTGAGTTATAAATTTTCTCAATTCCAGCTTTTAAGAAGTCAGAGGGACTAAATAAGAATATGTCACTAAATCCATTAGTAATTTCAGGTAATTGATTTTCCTGGACAATTTGAAATCGCACTTTTGGATCAACTAAGTGACCAAGAATTTGTATTGATGGAATTATGCTATCATCAGTAATTAAAAGTGGTTTATTACCTCGACTGACCATGTTAGCAATTTTGGGCAATTCTTGGTATTTTTCTGGGAATTTGTTCCACCACATCTGGGCTTGAGAACTGATAGTACAAGATATGATTCCGCTAATAATTACCATGAACGCTACAAGTGACCAGAGCTTTTTTTGCCAAATTTTACTATAAATAGACGTGAGTTTAGTGCTAAATAAGTAAGCAACAGCTAACTGTATACCTAAAACTGAGGGAAGTGTATATCGACTAGTAGCGTATCGTTTTTCAAAGACGAAATCCACTATCAGTAAGGGAAGCCCTACAGATCCAATCAAAGTCAAGACAAATAACCAAACTTCCTTAGAGGTTCTTCGACAGAGAACATAAATTGAGTAGAGTATTAAAGCTAAAATAATTAAAATTAAAGGAATTAAAACAATCTTAAGTATTCTTGGCTCGCTAGGGCTAATACCTAAATCAAGGAATGTACGACTAAAGATTCCAGCCCACCTTATAGCTGATGCAAATAATGTTTGTTTAACATTCGCCCAAGTTACTGCTTCTGACTGAGGGTTGGTAATAATAATCCAAATCCAAGGTACGAAAGTTATAAATCCCGCAAGCGATGATAACAAGTAAGAAATCAATGTTTTAGTCAATCGCAAGCGTTCGATTATAATTACATAAATTGCCTGTGCAAAAGCAACCAAGCTAAAAAATATATGACTATAAAACCCTAAAGATAATGCTGCTGCATAAATGCACCAACTATCCTTTGTTTTAAGACGCATAGCTCGCAGCAGTGCTACGCTCGATATTAAAATGCTTACTATCCATAAACTATATGCTCGTACTTCTTGTGCATACACCACATGAATAGGTGAAACGGCTACCAACGCGATGGCTATCCACCCTACTAGTGAAGACTCAAATAATTCTTGGCATAGCAAATAAATACAAGGAAAGGTAAGCAGACTAATAAATGCCGAAAAACTTCTTGTCACTGCTACAGAATTGCCAAACCACTCTAACCAAAATCGGTTCATCACAATGTATAGTGGCAAAATCTGTGAGTCTTCTAAAATCATCCCTTTAATTGTATCAATTACGTTTTTTTCATTATTTGGATACTGGTATTTATGCAAATCTTCTATAGTGAGCAAACGACCATTACTTAACTGCTCATTCATTTCTGACTTCATATAGCCAGATATCCGTAATGATGAGAAAACTTCATCGCCCCAATAAAGTTTTTTATCAATATTAACGAAACGAAAAAATACACCTATTACTAATAGGATTATGATTAAAAAACGTAGTGAAGATTGAGAAATAAACCAGTTGTTTGAAAATTGCTTTTTCATGTAGTTTTCCATTTCCTCAAAGCCTTAATAAATGGTGGTGTAATTTTATTATCGCCAGAATCGTTTATTAAGAGGCATTTTGCTTCCAATGCTACTTTCAAAGATTTTGCAATATACTACAACTATTTTTGGTCAACAGCTAAATTCAGTTTCAGGTTAATCAAAAAATTGCAACTTGTAGATATTGTCACCCACTTTGATAAGGATGAATCATTAGATAAAATATTTGTATCCACATTAGAGGCAATGGAAAAATTTGTAGTAGCCTTTTAGTAATGACAAAAGAAAATTTCTATATCCAAATATAAAAAAGACAAAGATTTTAATCAGGATAAAATTCTGTATAAATATTTGAGCTAAAATTTTATGAATATGAGTTTCAAGTATTTTGCAGCTTTTAGCAAAATATCCCATATTTAATCAATACATTCGCCAAATCGAAAAATACCTCGATTCGTAGGTTGGGTTGAGGCACGAAACCCAACAAATACGTTGGGTTTTGCTTCCCTACGGGACGCTACGCGATCGCTCAACCCAACCTACAAAAAAATGGTGAAGGTATTGTTAATACAATGTTTATTTGCCATCGTATAATATAGTACAAATTGAGCTAAATGTAAAATACTTGTGTTAAAAAGAAAAAGATTTTATAAAGTTTATATGGAAATACTATAAATACGCCTTTGAGTAAAATTGAAACCAAGCCGAAGATGCTGAGTGTAGTTTATCGAGTAGACTAAGCTAGCGATCGCCCCGATGGAAGGGGGCAGGGGAGAATACTAATGACTAATGACTAATTACCATCTTCCAGTAATAGAATTAATAACGAACCCTTTGTAAAGCTTTCAACTATCAAAAGATAGAAGCTTTAGTAACAGATTTTACCGAATGTCAGTAAATCGAAATCTGACCCCAAGTAGGCTTGTAGCATATTAAACGCTTGTAAGATTTTTATGACTTCCCGTATTCGCTTTTTGATGTGCCCTCCTGACCACTACGATGTAGACTATGTGATTAATCCTTGGATGGAAGGGAATATTCACAAGTCATCGCGCGATCGCGCCGTGGAACAGTGGCAGGGACTACACCAGATCCTTAAAGAACACGCCATTGTAGACTTAGTACCACCTGAAAAAGGCTGGCCAGATTTGGTTTTTACCGCCAACGCTGGCTTGGTACTGGGGAATACTGTTGTTCTCAGTCGCTTTTTACACAAAGAACGTCAGGGAGAGGAGCCTTTCTTCAAACAATGGTTTGAGGCAAATGGTTATACAGTCAATGAACTTCCCAAAGATTTGCCCTTTGAGGGAGCAGGGGACGCACTGCTGGATCGAGAAGGACGCTGGTTATGGGCGGGATATGGTTTCCGCTCGGAATTAGATTCTCACCCTTATTTAGCTAAATGGCTGGATATTGAGGTGCTATCCCTGCGACTCATAGACGAACGTTTTTATCACTTGGATACCTGTTTTTGCCCCTTAGCAAATGGCTATTTGCTATATTATCCAGGCGCTTTTGATTCTTACTCCAACCGCTTAATTGAAATGCGAGTTGCACCTGAAAAGCGAATCGCACTTGAAGAGGGTGATGCAGTCAACTTCGCTTGTAATGCGGTGAATGTAGATAGCATCGTCATCATGAACAAGGCGAGTGATGCTTTAAAAACCCGCCTAGCAAATGTAGGTTTCCAAGTGCTGGAAACACCGCTTACCGAATTTCTCAAAGCTGGCGGTGCAGCTAAATGCTTAACTTTGCGGGTAACAGAACCAGTTAGAGATGAAATTCATGCCAATGTCTCGGTAGAAAGCCGTGTCATTCGCATGGAGGGACACTTGCTCGACGCAGGCTTAATTAACCGCGCTTTGGATTTAATTATAGACGCTGGGGGAAGCTTCAAAGTCCTGAATTTTAACTTGGGAGAACAGCGCCAAAGTACCTCAGCCGCCGAGGTTAGAGTATCAGCGCCATCCCATGAGGTGATGGAAGAGATTATCTCCCGGTTGATTGATTTGGGTGCTGTAGATTTACCACACGATGAGCGAGACGCTAAACTCGAGCCGGTAATCCAAGATGGTGTTGCGCCCGATGATTTCTACGTCAGTACAATTTATCCCACCGAAGTCCGAATTAATGGCCAGTGGGTGAAGGTGGAAAATCAACGGATGGATGGCGCGATCGCAATTATCCAAACTGCTAATGGCTTAGTTGCTCGGTGTAAAATACTACGCGATTTAAAAGTTGGCGAACAGGTAATTGTAGACGTGTTAGGTATCCGCACCATCCGCAAAACTGAATCACGCGAACTCCGCAGCACGCAAGAATTCAGCTTTATGTCGGCGGGGGTTTCTAGCGAACGGCGCGTGGAATTGGTTGTTGAGCAAGTAGCTTGGGAATTGCGGAAAATCCGCGATGCTGGTGGTAAGGTAGTTGTCACGGCTGGCCCAGTGGTGATTCACACAGGTGGCGGTGAACACCTAGCGCAACTGGTTCGGGAAGGATACGTGCAAGCGTTGCTGGGTGGTAATGCGATCGCTGTTCACGACATCGAGCAAAATATCATGGGCACTTCCTTAGGTGTAGACATGAAGCGGGGTGTCGCCGTGCATGGTGGACACCGCCATCACCTGAAGGTAATTAATAGTATTCGCCGTTATGGCAGCATTCATAAAGCTGTAGAGGCGGGGGCAATTAAAAGTGGCGTAATGTATGAGTGTGTCCACAATAATGTGCCTTTTGTACTTGCGGGATCGATTCGGGATGACGGGCCTTTGCCTGATACCGTAATGGATTTGATTCAAGCACAGGAGGAATATGCTAAACATCTAGAAGGTGCGGAGATGATTTTGATGCTGTCATCGATGCTGCACTCCATTGGCGTGGGAAATATGACTCCAGCTGGGGTGAAAATGGTGTGTGTGGATATTAATCCAGCTGTGGTGACTAAGTTAAGCGATCGCGGTTCTGTAGAATCGGTGGGTGTGGTGACAGATGTGGGATTATTCTTGAGTCTGTTGATTCAGCAGTTGGATAAGTTGACAAGTCCTTATGTTAATAAGGTAGGTTAGGAAAACGTACCGCAGAGGCGCAGAGGGCGCAGAGAAAGGGAGATGACAAGAGTAGCTTTCAGTGAATTGCAGGTTAATTGGGTTAGTTTGATTGCTGATTTTTTGTTGGTAGGGATGGTTTTTGGCCCGCCTATCGCTCCCTTTTTGGCTGCGTCTAAAGTGTCTTTGCTTCCTGGGATTGCGGACATAATTTATTTCATGGGTAATCATGTCTGTCCGCAACCAGATATGGGGTTAGATTTAGCACCACCGTTTATTATGGCTGTGTGTATGCGGTGCTACGGCACTGTCACGGGTTTGTTGATTACTCGTCTGTTGTATGGGGTAACTGGTGGTAAGGGTTTTTACTGGTTGAATCAGTATGGCTGGGGTGGTGCGGCAATCGCAAGTGTGCTAATGATGGCTTATCCTTTGGAATTAGCAGCACAGATTTTCGGTTTGTGGAGTTTTAATAACTATCTGGTTACGCCTTTTGGGTTGATTACGGGTTTGGCGTGGGGATTGTTTACCATGCCGATTTTGCATGGGTGGCAAAGACGGGGGGACACAGATTTTAGTAATGAGCGATCGCCTGTATGATTTCAGATAATAGTGCCACAGCTACGCCCGTTGTAGCGATCGCTTTTGATCTAATTAATGCTGTGCCCTTACGAAAGATATGGTTTTTAACCTTATTACATATTTGGTATTTATTGTCAATGCGTAAGTCCTAGTTTTGTGGCATGGCTTTTTCCCTCACTTCCATTCCTCTCCGCCACGGGGGGAGAGGCTTTGAAACCCAGTTTTAGTTTTTCTCTGCTTGTATGAAACCACCCTGTTGCCCCTAATCCCCAACTTTTTAGAAATTTAAAATATCTAATGATTCTTCTATTTCTAAATCTAATATTATTTCTCGTGTATCTTTGAGTGCTTCTAGCTTACCTTCTTGACGATAGATGTCTGCCGCTTTTTGAAAATCTTCAATTGCTCCCTGTTTATCTTCTATTTCTAAACGGATATTACCACGGTTGTAATAAGCATCTGCATAATTTGTATTAATCTGGATTGCTTGAGTATAATCTTCAATCGCCCCTTGAAAATCCCCTAAATCTGAACGAGCATTACCACGGTTGTAATAAGCATCTGCATAATTAGGATTAATCTGTATTGCCTGAGTATAATCTTCAATCGCTCCTTCAAAATCTCCTAAATCTGAACGAGCATTACCACGTTTTTTATACGCGATGGCATCTTTAGGATTAATCTTGATTGCTTGGGGAAATCCCGGTTGAGAGCCTAATAAATAACGAGCAATTCCACGGTTTTTATAAGCATCTGCATAATGGGGGTTAATTTTAATAGCCTGAGTATAATCTTCAATTGCTCCTTGGTTATCTCCTACATGAGAACGAGCTTCAGCCCGGTTTTTATAAGCTACAGCAACATTAGGGTTAATTCTAATAGCTTGGGTATAATCATTAATTGCTTCTTCTAATCGCCCCAGTTGAGACAGAGCTAGACCTCGTTTATTGTAAGATTTAGCATCTTGGAGATTCATCTGAATTGCCTGAGAATAATCTGCGATCGCAGCTTCATAATCTCCTATTTGATAATGAGCTAAACCTCGTTTATAATATAAATCAACATCACTAGATTTAATTTGTAAGGCTTGATTATAGTTAGCGATCGCATTTAAATATTGTCCTTTCTCAAAACATTCATCACCTAATCTTACATAAAGTATATTTAAATGTTCATCACGATATTGTAAATTATTCTCGATTTGAGGTTCCAAAGAAGATTTGATAAATTGATTATTACTTGGCTTAGATATAATTTCCGGCTTGGGGAGATATTTATAAATTGGTGGTTGTTGCCTAGAAGAATTATTTATAGAAGATTGTAACTGTTCCAGATAACACCATAAGCCACCACCATACAGCAATTGTTCAATCCCAAAAGAAATTTTACCAGTCTTCAACTTAATCATCCGGGTTGGGAGAAAGCCAGCCAAAAAAAGGTGATATTCAGATTGCGCTTCACTCACATCTTCTTGAATCAAAATGCAAACTACAACTGCATTTTTTTCAACCTCTTCAGAACTAATTGACCATCTAACTCTATCAATACTACCGTGACGAGATTTAACCTCAATACCAACAGATGGGTCAGAAGTCAAGGTAAAATCTATATTGCCATCGCCGCCGAATCGCTTTTCATAATCGACTTCGGTAATAAAATCAGCTAAACGTTCTTTGACAACTTCCTCACCCAACTTCCCTTTAAGATAGCTAATAAAAACATCACGGACTGGTAAAACACGCTTGTATTTCTCAGCCATCAGCCAGCAAAATTCCCGTAATGCCCTTAACCTTTCTCCAGAGATTATAGTTAATTCACTATGTTGACCTTCTGTTTCACAATGAAGCAGAGAACCAGATGTCAACCTTTTAATAAAATCAGACTGTAGCGATCGCAGTAGTGTAATCCAGTCCATTTATATTTCTGCGAATCTTTTGATGAGATTATTCTATTAAAATATCGAGTTGGCGTAAACCTTTTAATTAGCCATCAGTTTTGAAGGTGCAGCCATGTCTGATTATGCCATTTTGAGGAGTTGCGAGAGTGCGATCGCTCTTAATAATACATGAAATATTAATTAGCTAACCACCAAGATTGTAAATGACCGAAAATCACAACCCCAACCCAAAGTCTCTCACCGACTCCAGTCCCCCCTCCCCGCAAGCGAGGAGGGGGCTAATTATGGAGTTTTTGATGAGGAAGTGCGATCGCTTTGCGTCATGTCTTGCGAATTTTGGCTGTAAGTTGAATTTGATAACGGGAGTGCGATCGCATAATATTACAACGGTAGCAACTCAGATAAATCAAGGTTTTTGGATATTTTTCTAATATACAGTTTAGCTGCGTCACGCAACTACTGACTACTAGCCCCTCACTGAACAAGAAAATCAGGGGTGTCCTAGTTAGCGGTATAGACCTTTTACAAAGAAAAAAATATTATTCCTTTTGGCATTGTTTTTGAAAAGGACAAAATCAATGGTTAAGTATAATTTAGAAGGATTGTTCAAAGTAACTGAAAAACTTCTGGAAAAAATTAGCCACGAGTTAGGAGGTGGAAATACTTATGTAAAACAAGCTTTGGGAAACGTTAACAAAGCTTTTGAATCAACTTCAAAGCATAAACTAAAAGCTGAGGTTGAATACAAATTCACGCTTGAAGACATTTTGAAAGACGATGATTCGGATTGGGAGGGACATTCAAACTTAGCCAATCTCAAGCGACCCTCTAAAAAATAAAACATTTTCTTAATTTAAATTTAGCTAGATTAAACTGATTGTTTAATCTTTTTTATCAAAATCTTAAGATATTTGCTTACTTCTTCTATTGAACCCTCACAAAGAAAATCTTCTATATCTTTCTCTTTCAATATATTATTTATAATGTAGTCAATTACCTTAATCTGCTCTTGTTTATTCAAGGCGGTTCCTTGAATCCATTCAATTGGCAAATTGGAAGTTTTATATCTGATGCTACATACTAGCCAAGCCCTTAAATAAGCATATAAGCGCTTACGTACTTCTTTATACCTTGGGTCATGTTCGGGAACGAAAGGTTTAAGAGCATCGATTACTATGCTTTTGATTAACTCTTCTTTTTTACCATTATCTTCATTAAAGTAAAGTAATTCCTTTACGCAGGTACAAGAATTTTCAAAACTTATTGTACGTTCTTCCATATCTTCTCGTTTTAAGCTACCTCTTAACGCAGGTTGTCTCTGTATAAATGGTTCTTCTGAAAGGCTATGATATCCTACTTTTTGGTGAACTAAAGATAAAAAATCTTTGATTTGGTTATCTACAAATTCCTCAATATCATATTTCTCCTTGAGAAACAACTCGGTTTTCTGGAATGCATCATTCATGGCAGATTTAACTCTTTTTTCAACTAATGAAAATGCAATGAATCCTGTTAAAATTGTAAAAATACCTTGAGGAATAATAGGAACGAATTGGAGTAGATAACCAAGCACAAAAGCAACGATAATAAACAACATAGTGTTCCATACAATTTGATCTTGTGCACGTTCTTTATCATTCTTAACTTGTTCCTCAGTCATAAACTCGCCTTTAATCAGATTTCAGATTAATTAGATAAATTGACAGTTATTGAGAGATACTTCATTCAAATATTCTAAAGTCTTATACTTTGTAATTTTTGATAACGCTATGTAAAAATTCTGGGTTCTCTTTCATTGCTTTATGGATACGCTCAATCATGTAGCAACTTGTATTCTTATTAACCCCAATCTCTTTGGCAAGCTGACGCACACTAACACCTCCTGGAGAATTTAGCACAAGGTGAATCGCTACAAACCACTTTTGTAATTCTACATGAGTCTTGTGAAAAAGTGTACCTACTTTAACACTGTATGAAGTAAAGCATTCATTACAGTGATATCTACGCTCATTCTTGTATGCAGTAGCGTTGGTTGATTCGCAATATGGGCATTTTGGCTTTCCATCCCAGCGAATTTGCTCAAGTAGGGCAAGGCATTCTTCGTGATTTGGTGACATGGTTATTCTCAGAGTTCTGAGAATAACCATGTCAAAAATTACTCTTTAATTTTCTAGAAATATGTATCAAGCGTTAAGGAAAAATTAAGGTAATATTGTGATCAGATCAATATATACTTTGAATCTACAGTATTTTTAGTTACCGTAAACCCTTCTCCCGCAACAGCGCATCCACCCAACCAGTATCCCGTTCTAACAACCGTGACACTGGTTCTTGATTGTAATCTATTACCAAATCATAACTTGCACGATCATAAATACCAGCTAATAAACTCTGCAAATCTACCAAAGGTTCACTATCACCAATTCGCAAAGGTAATGAAAATGAGGGAATTACATCTTGCAAATTAAAGGCATATAAATCAGATTGGGGACGATTTTCTGCCCGACTAACCAAAATCCGATAATCATTTTGCGTACCATCCCCAAAAACTAACATTGGTTCCCCAACGCGTAATAAATAAATTTCCACCAAATGTGTTGAACTTCCTAATACTCGCTGTCGCTTAGTTTCGTATGCGTTCCGTCCTTCTCCTGTACGTTTATTTTTAGGTGATAAAATTTCAATTACTGTTATTACTTCTTTTGTTGCTACCTTTCGCACCTCGAAATATCTCTCCTTTACTATCTCAGGTATGGGAACTGTCACCGTTTTAGGTTGAACAGCAGGTGTAGCTACAGCTAGATTCAGTATTTTAGGATTTATTGCTGTCTGTGAATTTTTTACTATTACATCAGGAATACCAACCAAGAGTTTATCATCGCCAGTGGTTTGATAAATTCGTTCTTCAATGGCGACAAAATATTTAGGGCGTAATTGAGGAGAGAGGTAATCTGCGATCGCAATTATTAGTCTCCCATGTACTCCTGGCCATAGTTCAGGATCTTCTAAATACGGGTTCATTCCTGGAAATGGATAAGTCATAACAAATATCCCAAAACCAAAATTTTAAAAGTAATTCTCATAGCCCCTCTCGAAGAGCGGGGTGGGGTTCTAAGAACAACTAGTAAGGGCTGCACCACATTGATCTTCCTTTGTCAACCAACCCTTAACACCTTGATATTCTAACTGCGCCCAATCTCCCTGACAGCCTAATAATTTGACAGCTGTATTAGCAGGAATTTTCCCCACTTTCTGGCTTTCTTGACTGGTACTAGTATATAAATCCACGCCATTAGTACCGTAGCCTCGCGTTGTTAAGCCTAACTTTGGCACAAATACCCATCCAGTTCCTTGAAAACCATTGCTAGCATTAGTAATCTGCACCCAATTTCCAGCAGCACCAATAACATGAACTGTTTCGTTAATGGGTATTTGTCCTATGATGACGTTATTTGTACTTGCACCACTCCGCACATTTAACCCTTGCGAATCTGTATCAGTGACGTAAGCAAAAATATCGCACTTTTGGGGATTAGTTGATTTCGCTAAAACTATTTGATGAGCTATACCAGTATTTAGCATCACACTAATACAACTGAATGCCAATCCTATTACTAAATTTGATGCTGGATTTTTCATTTTTTTTTATAATTTATTCAATTTTATTGCATAATTACCCAAGGTTTGAGGATGGTAGAAGAAGCTTTCCTGATGCTCAAACAATCTATCAAGCTATTTTCTCCAGCTTTTAATTGTGATATTTTGAGTAAGTTTGACTGATAAAAATCAGTTAAGCTGATAGCCAGCAGAGATTTTTACCAGTTTCTATCTAACACATTACCTCATATCATAGCCAAACAAATTCGGGTCTACTTCTCCTAACTGCAACTCTGCCAAACCATACTCAGCCCATCGTCTCTCTACCATTGCCGCTACATCTGGATCAGATTCCAAAGGCGAACCCCATTCATGGTCTGTTTCCGGCGGAATTTTTGTAGTCGCATCAATTCCCATGCGTCCACCTAAGCCAATCTTCTCACTGGCAAAATCCAACGTATCAAAAGGTGTATTCGGCAGAATAAAGACATCCCGCACCGGGTCAACTTTAGAACTAATCGCCCACACAACTTGACGCGGATCACGAATATTTATGTCTTTATCCACAACAATTACAAATTTTGTGTATGTAAATTGTGGTAAAGCACTCCAAAACGCTAAAGCTGCTCGTCGCGCTTGTCCGGGATATGCCTTATCAATGGAAATAATCGCTGCTTTGTAACTCAAAGCTTCCATTGGGAGGAAGAAATCGACAATTTCTGATACTTGTTGCCGCAGAATAGGTGTATAAATGCGATTAAGTGCGATCGCCATCATCGCTTCTTCTTTAGGTGGACGACCGCTAAATGTTGTTAAGTAAATCGGATTTTTCCGGTGCGTCATACACTCAAAGCGTACCAACGGCGAATCTTCCACGCCGCCGTAATAACCCATGTGGTCGCCAAAAGGCCCATCTGGTAAAACTTCGCCTGGTGTAATCGTTCCTTCCAAGACAAATTCGGAATCTGCGGGAACTTCTAAATCGACAGTTTTACACTTTGCTAACTGCACACCAGAACCGCCGTAAAGTCCAGCAAACAGCCATTCTGATAAATCTACAGGGATGGGTGTAGCTGCTGCCATAATAATTAGAGGATCTACACCAAGTGCGATCGCAACTTCTAATTTCTTCCCACGTTCGGCCGCTTTTCGCAAATGCCTCGCCCCACCCCGCACCGATAACCAGTGAACTGTCATCGTATTTTTAGATTGTAGTTGCAAGCGATACACGCCCACATTTGGTGTACCCGTCTCACAATCTTTAGTAATTACCAATCCCAGCGTGATAATCTTGCCAGCATCACCAATATAAGGACGTATCAACGGCAACTTATGTAAATCTAAATCATTACCTTGAACCACAACTTGCTGACAAGCAGGGAAAAAGTCACGTCCTGGTTTCGCTTTCACCACATCAAACAGTACTTTCCCAAAATCTATCGCTTGGGAAATCTTCTTCGGCGGTTTTGGCTGTTGCAGCATACTTAGTTTTTTCCCCAGAGTTTCCAACTCCTCTGGATGCTGCATATTCATCGCCCAGCAAATCCTTTCCACAGTTCCCATCAAATTCACCGCCACAGGGAAGGAAGCGCCTTTGACGTTTTCAAACAACAACCCTGGGCCACCTTTTTGGAGCATCCGATTGGAAATCTCCGCAATTTCTAAATCTGGGTCAACTAAAGCTGAAATTCGCCGTAATTGTCCCCTTTCTTCCAAAATTTTCATGAATCCCCGCAAGTCTCTGGCCATTGTTCTAATAAAGCTGATTATTTAAGAAGTGTGAAGCGCTTTCTTATATTATGGGGCATGGGGTATTGGCACTGGAGATTGGAAAATATTTTTCTGTGTCCCCGTATTCCCATCTCCTGATGTGGGGAATTGTTGATTTTAATTATAAATTAACCTATTTAGTAACTTTTCTTAACTGTGTTTTCCAAAGGATTTAGTTATTGTATCTAGGGATACGCAATTATTTTTTATAAATAAGCGCTAACCTAATCAAACATGGCCAGAATATACTATACCTTCCTGGCGGGCGGCCTTGTTATATGGCCCCTGCCTGGTTTATTTTTTACAAGCTTCGACTGTGCCTTGTTTTGGAGTTTTTCTGAATTTTTGTGAGTTTGCGTTAGCGTAGACCAACCCAGGTATCGCCCCCTACCACTTTACGCAAACTCTACGATTCTTTTCTAGCGAGACGTTGCGCGTTGGCGGAAGCCTCTCGTAGAGATGGCGGTTCGATAAATTAAGCTTTTTAGCACTTTTTGCGTAAGTCCGATAGGACTAATATTTGATTTATGAAAAAGCTCGGTACAGAGCGAAAAGCCTAATTCCCCACTCCCCGCCCACTTAGATAATTTCAAAAATCAAATGCGATTCCTATAAGTAGGACGGCGTAAATAATTTGCATGTTTGTAGTAAGGACTTCAGTCCTTCTTTTAGGACTAAAGTCCTTACTAGGAACTGGATTACAATAATTTTACATTAAAAAACACATAGTTTGAATTATTCACACCGACTTACTTATATGTAACAAATATGTTGTTAAATGGTATAAGGAATATTTGTATCCCCTCAATATTTCGGGGTCAGGAGTGATTAGGGCATCTATGAGCAACCAAAGGAATTAAGAGAAGACTGCTCATGAATAATAGTCGCCAAAGAGGGAATATTACCAAGTTGAGAAATCCGGTCGCGCACATACTCAAAAAAGCTGATTCCCAACTTACGAGTAGTAGCAACAAGGGAAATAATTGTATCCCAAGCCTTA
>JAIVFU010000103.1 GCA_020829485.1 Nostoc sp. CHAB 5834
TTCTATTTGATTATTTGTTTTTCAAAATATATTCGTTCAGTAGTCTATTTCTTAATCATCCTGATTTTTTTGCTTTTCTCATTATGTAATCTCTTTGTACTTCAAATTGAAGTGCGGAATGTGGGTTTCAAGCTCACGACAACAGTTGTCGGTACACTTGCGACTTGCGACTTGTAACTTGCGACTTGATCTGACAATCTGATGGTTTTTCGCCAGAAATTAAGCAGAGGCGATGCCACCGGTTCATGGCAGATACGCGATCGCACTCCTGAGTGGGGCAATTGGAGGCATCTTTAACAGCAGTGGCGATTTGTTTTCAGTCTTTGGAGTAGCGAGTTCGACTCATATAAATGAAACTAAAGTCCAACAACCCTTAATCCTAATTAAGAAGATAGTCTTTGATCTTGTTTTGATGAGAGCGCAAAATTTTTAAACCTTGATGTTCAGTTTTACGAATTGTTTCTCGACAAAGATTCAGGCGTTCTGCAACTTGACTCAAAGTCAGTTCCTGATTATCTTCTAATCCAAAACGTAGAGTCAATACTTCTCGTTGCCTTGGATTGAGCAACATCAGCAACTTGCTCAAGTCTTGGTGTAAAAACTCTTGAGCTATTTGCTCATCTAGAGAAATACCATCCATCGGTAAAATATCAGCTAGTTCAGTTTCGCGCTCATCTCCGACTCGCATTTCTAGCGACACTGGAGTGCGCGAAACGTGAAGATATTCCCGTATTTGATTGGGCAATACATTTAAGGATTCGGCTATTTCTGCTACAACTGGAGTCCGACCCAAAGATTGAGACAGTTGCTGCTGTACTCTCCTGATTTTATTTAATTTCTCGTTGATATGAATTGGCAGACGGATAGTGCGAGATTTTTCTCCAATCGCCCGTGTTATTGACTGCTTAATCCACCAATAAACGTAGGTCGATAGTTTATAGCCTCGGTTGGGATCAAACTTTTCGATTCCCTTTTGTAAACCTAGTGCCCCTTCTTGGAGCAAATCGAGAAAATCTAAATTGTGGTTCTGGTATTTTTTAGCAACAGAAACCACCAGCCGTAGGTTAGCTGTCACCATTTTCTCTTTAGCTTTTTGACCTTGTTGAATGATTGATTGTACCTCAGCTTCACTTTGCCCAAGCGAGGTAGCTAATTCTCTTGCAGTTGGTTGTCGGTTTAGTTGAAGTGCGAGGCTTGAACGCTGTTCTTCAATCGCCATCATCTGCTGCACAAGCCTAGCGTTTGTAATTTCTTGCTCAGGGGTTAGCAGAGGGTAGCGTCCGATTTCTTTGAGGTAGGAGCGAACTAAGTCGGTAGTTGGGCTGGGCATACTTTCTTAATTGTGAGGAATACTTTTATTTTTCGTTTGGATATAATCTTTTATTTCAAGAATTAGCTAGTCAATCAAATATTAACCATAGACTTAAATCAATGTTTATCTTTTGAAAATAAGTTCATAAATATGATACTTGAAATCTTCAAACAGGTAAATACTAAAATCTGGTTTATTTTATAAATAAGCTTTAAAATGACAAAGAAATTTGGCCAGATTAAATTAGAGAGACGCTACGCTAAATTTAGAGTGAAGTCCTCTCTTGAAGAAAGGAAATGTTCAAAATCGCTTCACATTTGAACAAGGCTTAAGAACGCTTTGCGTAAATCAATCGAAAAATACAAATACTTAGTTGAGGAATAATCATGGATATGCAATCTTTGCTCACTTTGGCAATCGTAGTCATCTTTTGGGCATTCGTTACTCTCGTTATATTCCAGTTTATTAGCGGACTATTTGTATCGGCTGCTTACACTAGTAATGTGGTTTCGGTTAGCAATCTTAATATAGCGCCTTCTACAATTCCATCAGTATCAGAAATAATCACAGCACACCAAGTTCATACTTTTGAAAAATTGCCAGATCCTTGGATACTAGAGGATGAAGTTGTTGATCGTACCAGTAACGAAGCAGTTATTCTCTCATTCCCTACATTAAGATTACTGCCTCCAGTTAAAGAAATTTCATCACAACCAAAACGTACTACTCGTTCAAATAAAGCTAACAATGCTGCCAACAAATCACCGAAAAATAAAAAGGCTGATGTAAATTCTTCAGGCAAGCGCAAGCCAGGCAGACCGCGTAAAACTGCATAAAAGTTACTCAACTATAACCTCCGATTGCTCAATGGAGGTTAAACTTATTTCCTGAAAAATAGTGAACGCGACATATTGTTGTTTATCATCTGCTTTGAATCATATCCCAAGCAATCACTCCCTACTCGAAGCAGCAAGATTTGAATTAGGAATTGCTGTTATTTGTGCCAAAGAGTATGAGAAAACTTGCACTCTATTATCTGGATTCAGTCTAACGCTCGAACTAAAAAGAGAGTGCGTGAACAATTAAATTATCTGGCATTTGACTGCTACACACACTTTTTAAAAGCTGTTGATTACCTCAATCAATACGCAGACTTAATGGACGAGCAAGGTAATCAACCTCTTAAGTGGTGGTTTGAAGTCAATTGCAGTTTAAATCTAGCTTACACCTCAATCAATCGAGAAAATAAACGGGAAATTTCAACAAGGCAACTGTGCCTGTTTGATAGCTAACAAAGCCCACATATTAGCTTCGCTTTTTCAAGAGTGAAAATTAAAATTATATAGCCCAATGGTACAGCAACTTTTCACTCAAGGTTCTTTATTCGATTTGCAAACAGTAATCGATTATGGGCAGTCAGTTATTAGTGTTGCTCAAGAGCTTGCAAAAGTTTTAATAGATAATCGCCCTCTCTCTACAAAAACTGTTTCTTCCCAGATGAATCGCTACTTTCTAGGCACTGCCGCGTCTGGTGCATGGCAATGGAAAGATGCTTATGAAGCTGTGGAAGTGGCGCAAATACTATATCTGCGTCAAAAAGGTTACAAGCTTTTATTAGAGTCGCTACAAACAGTATTATTGGAATTGGAGAAGTTAGTAGCCCTCTGCCCAACGCAAACACGGCGCAGTGAAGAGTCAGTACAGCTTCAGCAATTCTCAACACCATTGCCCTTAGCATACTTGGTAGCATTGGCGGGACAAATCAGTAGCAGCGACCTCATCCTTGAGCCAAGTGCCGGGACTGGCTTAATAGCCCAATTTGGGAAACTACAAGGCGCAAGTCTGATGCTCAACGAGCTTGCACCCGATAGATCGAAGATTCTGCGTCGGTTGTTTCCCGGCACTCCACTATTTGGGGTCAACGCGGAACAGATTAACGACTATCTGGTTGGCAAAACTCAGCCCTCAGTTGTGCTGATGAATCCACCTTTCTCCGCATCTCCCAAAATCAACAGTCGCAACAGAGACGCAACAAAGAGCCACATCAACTCGGCATTGCAAAGACTGGCTGACGGTGGACGGCTGGTAACAATTACTGCTAACTGGTTTTCTCCCAATAATCCTACTTGGCGAGAGACTTTTGTTAAGTGGCAGGAGAAGGCACGAGTTTTAATGTCAGTCGGGGTTAACGGCAAGGTGTACTCGAAACACGGGACGACAATGGAAACCCGGATTACGGTAATTGATAAAGTCCCGGCTGATAATCCCGGCGACATCCCTTGTATTTCCGAAACTTTGGACTTGCCCGAACTCCTAGCGTTAATTGAGCAATTACCTAAGCGATCTTCGTGGGAACGCTCAGATATCAAAGCTACTGCTGCGATGGCGTACCCGCCCGCCGTAGGCATCGCAAAAGTTGTTCAATTGCCAAAACGTACTACAGTTGCACAACCAGAAGCAATTTCCTCTCTTCCAGACGACATAGTAGTGTTGGAGTATGAGGTTATCGAGTGGACGGCTAGTGAGGGTTTGAAAGATACCCTATACGAAACCTATCGCCCACAGCGAATCCGAATCAAGGACGCTTTACCTCATCCGTCCCTACTGTGCGAAAGTGCAGCCCTAGCACTTGTCTCGCCACCAGCACCAACTTATAAACCGCATCTTCCTGGCAACATTATTACACAAGGCTTGTTATCAGAGGCACAACTTGAAAGCGTTATTTACGCAGGTCAAGCGCACTCAGAATTTTTGTCTGGGTCTTATATTATTGATGATTCGTGGGATAATGTGACTGTAGCGGCTCAAGGCGAAGAAAATGCCGTAAAATTTCGTCGTGGCTGGTTCTTGGGCGATGGTACTGGTGCTGGGAAAGGAAGACAGTGTGCAGGAATCATTCTCGACAACTGGTGTCAGGGGTGGCAAAAAGCAATTTGGGTATCTAAAAGTTCTGCCTTAATTGAAGATGCCCGTAGAGACTGGTGTGCTTTAGGAGGTGATGCAAAAGACATTATCGACCTGAGCAACATCAAGCTAGGCGACCCCATTTCTTTCACCCAAGGTATTCTGTTCTGCACCTACTCAACTCTACGTTCTCAAAAGAATGGCAAAAGTCGGCTTAAGCAAATCGTTGAATGGGCAGGCAAGGACTTTGAGGGAGCGATCGCTTTCGACGAATGCCACAGTATGGGCAATGCAATGGCTCAAGAGGGCAAACTGGGCATGGTTGCAGCATCCCAGCAAGGCATTGTTGGGCTGCGGTTGCAAAACGCATTACCGCAGGCACGGGTTATCTACGTTTCTGCTACTGGAGCGACGAAGGTTTCCAACCTATCTTACGCAAATCGTCTAGGGCTTTGGCAGACTGGGGATTTCCCGTTTACCTCCCGTGAGGATTTTGTGGAATCCATTGAGGGCGGTGGTATCGCCGCGATGGAGATTGTGGCTAGAGATTTGAAAGCACTCGGTCTGTATTTGGCGCGGAGTCTTTCATTCGAGGGAGTTGAGTACCAGACTCTCGAAATTGAGTTAACGCCGACGCAGGAACGGAGTTATAACAGCTATTCTGATGCTTTTCAAGTTATTCACCATAATTTAGATAAAGCCCTGGAAGCTTGTAATATCTCTGGTGACAAGACTTACAACCGTGCTGCAAAGATGAGCGCGGTGTCTCAGTTCGAGTCGCACAAGCAAAGATTCTTCAATCATCTGCTGACCGGGATGAAATGCCCTACCCTGATCAAAGCGATTGAGCAGGATCTAGCCCAAGGTCTTGCAGTTGTCATTCAAATAGTTTCGACTAATGAAGAGCTTTTGAAACGACGACTTGATGAAGTTCCGGCTTCCGAATGGAAGGATCTCAATCTTGACTTGACCCCACGAGAATATGTTATGGATTACCTGATGAGTGCTTTCCCCATTCATCTGCATTCCATTCATTCTGGCGAGGATGGAGAAGAAAGATCCGAGCCAGTCTTTGATGCCGATGGTTCTCCAGTTATTTCCCAAGAAGCTGTAGCCTTGAGAGATGCGTTAGTCGATAAGTTAGCAAGTCTTGATCCAATCCCTGGTGCATTAGAACAATTGCTATGGCACTTCGGTAACAAACAAATTGCCGAAGTAACTGGTCGCAGCAAGCGAGTTTTGAAAGATGAATCTGGACGTTTGTTTGTGGATTCACGGGGTAGTGGGGCGAATATTGCTGAAACTGCTGCGTTTATGCAGGGTGACAAACAAATCCTCATCTTCAGTGACGCTGGTGGCACAGGCAGAAGTTATCATGCTGATCTAAATGCTGTGAATCGTCGGCGGCGATCGCATTATTTGTTGGAAGCTGGTTGGAGGGCAGACAACGCAATCCAAGGGCTTGGGCGATCGCACCGCACAAATCAAGCATCTGCGCCCGTGTTCAGACCAGTCACGACGAACGTTATAGGTGAACGCCGATTCATCAGCACTATTGCTCGACGGCTGGATAGCTTGGGCGCTCTTACTCGTGGTCAACGTCAAACAGGTGGCAATGGCATATTTGAGGCTAAGGATAATCTGGAGTCAAATTATGCAGAACACGCCCTGTATGAGTTATTCCGACAAATATACCAAGGTCGATTTTATGAAGTTCCACTAGGGACTTTTGAGCAAATGACGGGACTTAGCTTAACCTCTCATGAAGGCGGGATGAAAATCGACTTGCCCCCATTGCGGCAATTCCTCAATCGCCTGTTGGCTTTACGCATCGATATGCAAAACATCATTTTCGAGCGTTTTGAGTTGTTGCTAAGTCAGCAGATTGAAGCAGCGATCGCGGCAGGGGTCTATGAAATGGGGGTGGAGACTTTACGGGCTGAACGCTTTACTGTTGAGAGCCAGGAAGCTGTATATACTCATCCTCAAACTGGTAGCATCACCAATTACTTGAAAGTGGAACGCACCCAAAAGAACAGCATCAGAACCTCTGAAGAAATGCTTGAGTTCGCAACTCAATATCGTGGAAAGCTCATGATCAACTCCAAGTCAGGCAATGCTGCTGTGTCAATTCCAACACATAGTATTTACGACTCTGAGGGTGGAGTTGTACCAAGAGTGTTACTCGTCCGCCCCCAAAAAGAAACCCGTATACCAGTCAAGGATTTAGAATCTTCCACTTGGAAAGCGGTTTGTGTCGATGCGTTCATTGCAGCGTGGTCGAAAGAGGTAGATGCGCTGCCCAAGTTCACTACCGATTACCTGCATTTGGTAACTGGTATTCTCCTACCCATCTGGAAAATACTACCACAGCAGAATAGTCGAGTATTCCGACTACAAACCAGCGATGGACAAAAGATTCTCGGTCGGGTGGTGAATGCTTCCGACATCCAAACTGTGCGAGAGCAACTCGGTCTGAAGAACCAGCTGCTTTCTCCAGAAGAACTTGTGAAGCTGGTACTGAACGAGAGATATACACAGCAGTTGCCGGGTGGTGTAACTTTGCGACGTTCTTTGATTGCTGGTGAACCTCGCATAGAACTGGTTAATGCTATCTCACTGGCAGAGCGACTCTTAGCTGTAGGTTGCTTCACCGAGATCATCAACTGGAAAAAGCGAGTATTCATTCCGGTTTCAGACAAAGCCCCAGCTATTCTAGCGGCTGTGATTGAAATCTTGGGATAAGTCAAAAGCTGATGTATCTAATAAATACATCAGCTTATTTTTCGCTCAAACAAGAGTGTGATGGTCTCACATTTTGCACCAAAAAAGGGGCAGATATAGCAGCTACGTCAAACTTTTCGGTCTACTAAAATTTGTACAACTTATTTTTACATGATGGCTTAATCGAATAAATACTCTTGCATGTCGTTTTGTCGATGGCGGAGAATGCTTATAGCTTTGACCTGGATTTGACGAATCCGTTCTCGGCTAAGGTTTAGCTGTTGGCCAATCTGAGCTAGATTGAAATGCTGATCGTTCTCTAGCCCAAAGCTTAAAGTCAACACTTGACGCTGTATAGGTGTCAATGGTTCTAAAAATTTAGCTACGTCTTGCGATAGAAGTTCTTGGGTGAGCAGTTTTTCTGGTGAAGCGCCAACGTCTGCTAAAATTTCACCCAATTCTGTCTCTTTCTCATCTCCGACTTGTTTATTTAAAGAGATGGCTGTACGAGAGGCGGCGAGATATTCTCGAAGCTTATCTGTGGTGAGGCTTAATGCTGATGCTATTTCTTCAGCAGTAGCATGACGACCGAGTTTTTGAAAGCTTTCTCGCTGTACTTTCTTAATTTTGGTAAGTATTTCAGTGAGATGAACAGGCAATCTAATAGTGCGCGATTGTTCTGCTATAGCGCGTGTAATCTCTTGGCGAATCCACCAATAAGCATAGGTCGATAGCTTATAGCCCCGGTTGGGATCAAACTTTTCTATACCCCTTTGTAAACCTATTGCTCCTTCTTGGATCAAATCGAGAAATTCTAAATTGCGGTTTTGATATTTTTTGGCAACAGATACTACCAGTCGCAAGTTAGCTGTCACCATTTTCTGTTTAGCTTTTTGACCAAGGTGTAGCGCTGCTCGGATTTGTGTTTCAGTTTTTTCAACAGCATTGGCTAATTCTTTCATTGTTGGTTCCCGGTCTAGCTGTTGGGTGAGTTCATTTTTAGATTGCTCAATGGCAATCATTTCTTGTACCTGTCTACCATAAGCAATTTCTTCCTCTGGCTTCAATAAAGGATACTGACCAATTTCTTGCAAATAGATGCGAACCATGTCTGAACTGAGGCTGGACATACAAACTTTTCGGCTTTTTTTACCAGGGGATTTAAAAGTATAAATCAAATAATTCAATAAACTTTTTTATTTTTAACAATTCAGTCCTGCCTGAAGTAACCTCTGCTGTAACCGTGTGTACCGCCGTTGGTCATCAGTAGAGCGCACCGCCAGAGATATCGCTTTTTTTGCTCCTACAACGATCGCTAATTTCTTGGCACGGGTCAGCCCAGTGTAAAACAGGTTCCGGGTTAACATCATGTAGTGCTGCATATAGATTGGCAGAATCACCACCGGATACTCTGAACCCTGGCTTTTATGAATAGTCACGCACCACGCTAGCGCAATTTCATTGAGGTCAGCGTAATCGTAAACCACAGTCCGCTCACCATATTGCACTGCAACTTCCTGCTCTACAGTATCAATGTTTTGGATAATTCCTAAGTCGCCGTTGAAGACTTCGCGGTTGTAGTCATTGGTCAACTGGATAATGCGATCGCCCTCGCGTAACAAATTCCCACCTCTGTTAATCTCCACCTTTTTGGGGCTGGGTGGATTAATCAACTGCTGCAACACAGTATTAAGGTTGCGAGTACCCACAACTCCCCGTGTCATCGGGCAAAGCACTTGGACATCAGTGGCAGGATTAAAACCTAAGCCGGGGAGCAAGTCTGTAATCAACTCGCAGATTGCTTGCACTCCATGTTCAGGCTGATGACCGCCGCCATGCCACAGACAATCAGACACGGGATTATCAGATATAGGCTCAATTGGGGGATAAATTCCTCGATTAATTTGGTGAGCAGCAGTGATAATGGCACTTGTTTGAGCTTGCCGGAATACCTGAGTTAACCGTACTACTGGCACACGACCAGAATTAATCAAATCAGCCAGTATTTGACCTGGCCCCACAGATGGTAACTGGTCAATGTCACCCACCAACAACAATTGAGCGCCAAGATCTACTGCTTTAACCAAGGAGTACGCCAGAAACAAATCAAGCATCGAAGCTTCATCAACGATAATTGCTGTATGGGGCAAAGGGTTTTCACTGTCGCATTTAAATCCCCTTGTCCTGGGGTCAAATTCCAACAAGCGATGTATGGTTTTGGCTTCTAGCCCAGTCATTTCACCTAAGCGTTGAGCAGCCCGTCCAGTTGGTGCAGCCAGGGCAATAGATTTACCCATTGCTTTCCAAAGTGAGACAATGGTGTGGGTGGTGAAAGTTTTTCCAACGCCAGGGCCACCAGTAAGGATCATGATTTTGGAATAGGCTGCTGTTTCTACAGCTTGGCGTTGCTGTTCTGAAAGCTGAATTTTACGGCTGGCTGTAAAGCGCTCAATCCAATCACGCACACGCTCAATGTCAGTGCCAACAGGATTTTCCAAGCGTTGGCGTATCAGTTGAGCTAAATTCTGTTCCGTATGAAAGTAAGTCGGCTTATAGCAAAGTAGCGTTTTGTCTTCATCCCGCTCTCTAATCAAGTCCTCTGCGAGAGCCATATCCCTAATAATTATCGCGATTGCTTCTTCTGGGGGCTGATGAGATTCGGTTGTCAGTAATTTTATTACCGACTCAATCAATTCGCTTTGTGGCAGGTAACAGTGGCCATCTTCGGCAGCTTCACTTAGGCAATGGATAATCCCCGCACGGTAACGAAATTCTGAGTCAGGCGCAATTCCGATATTTCTCGCAATCTTGTCAGCAGTCAGAAAACCAATCCCGTAAATGTCGGCTGCTAACTGATAGGGGTTCTTGGTAACAGTAGCGATCGCTTTATCGCCATATTGCTTGTAAATCTTCACAGCATAGGTGGTAGAAACACCATGCCCTTGGAGAAACACCATCACTTCTTTGATGGCTTTTTGAGTTGACCAGGCGTTTTTAATGAGAGTGATCCGCTTTTTGGCAATACCCTGGACTTCAATCAGTCGTTCAATCTGGTTTTCGATCATGTCCAGGGTTTCTAGCCCGAAGTGAGCAACAATCCGTCTTGCTGTGACTGGGCCAACTCCTTTGATTAAACCACTGCCCAAATATTTCTCAATTCCGGTGAGAGTAGCTGGTTTGGTTTCTTTGTAGTTGACTACTTGGAACTGGGGGCCAAATTGGGGATGGTCACGCCAGAAACCAGTTAGCTGTAAGGTCTGCCCTGGCTGAATGTTAGCAAAGCTGCCAACGATTGTTGTGAGTTCGGTGCTACGTGGGCGAGTCAGCCTTGCCACGGTGTAACCTGATTCGGCAGAGTAAAAAGTTAGACGTTCTACGACCCCAGTGATTGTTTCGTGTTGAGGAAAGGCGCTTACTTGTTGAGGGGAAAGATTAGGAGGAGTGGACATTGCCTGTTAAAAGATGCCGCCCATCATTATAGTACTGGGAGTGGAGCTACTATAGTACTCATGTACTATAGTAGCTCCCCCAGCATTAGTGTCATCTAAAACTCACCCTAATTTACCTTCATCACTTCTATATGTCATAGCTCTAGGTTTATCTTTTTCTTAAGTGGGGCTACTGCTGATTTTTTGGATGCTTGAGGAGGGCGGCAGCTTTCAGAGGTTTTTTGAAAAGTCAAAGAAATTTTCACTGAGATTAATAAATTAACCTTTATTGGATAGCTCTATTCTTTTGTCAATTTCTTGTAGCTTACTTTGAAGAGCTTGACGAACTTCTTCAAGTTGATTGTGATGAAATTCCTCAAAATTAATAGAACGGATAGTTTTAACTGTTCTAATAACTTTTTTATTTTCGTTACTTGAAATATTGGCGGATTTATGCTGGCTTAGTGTCTCTTTAACTAAAGCTTTGGTTTGGCTCAAAGAAAGCCTTTCTTGTATGACTCTTTGGGCTAACTGAACTCTAATTTTTCGAGATTGAGCCTCATTAAGCTTTAGTTGAGTGGCAGAAAGCTTGTTCAATTCCCTAGCTTTACTGGCTTCTAACCCTTCCTCTCGGATAGCAGATTTTAAATCTGTTGATAGTTTCAGCAAAGGAAAAATATTAGTATCAATAGAAGTAGGGTTAAGTTGTAATGCTAATATAACATCAAATATTTTCTGTTCTTCAGCACTTTTAAAGTCAACAGATTCTAACCACTGCCGTTGATTTTCCTGAGAAGCTATTCGGATCTCAGACAACTCCAAATTTTTACGATTACGCTCTAGTCGGCTCATAGCTGCGTTAAGTAGACGTGGAATGTTATCTTTCTGTTCTGACAACTCAGGATAGTCATATATGATTTGTTGAATTAAAGATTCTGCCAAGTCGAGAGTATTAAGATCCTCTCTATGCAAAGTTGTTGAAAGGGCTTGTCGATGAAGTTCACGATCATCTGCTTCGATCCCAGTAAGTATAAATACAGCTTTTAGTGTTTTCCATCCAAGCTGAGGTGCAGATCGCCATCGTCTTTCTCCATCAAACAATAAGTATCTACCATTAGACAAAGGAATGAGAATTACAGGAGTATGCTGCCCTTGTTTTCTAAGGAGTTCAGCCATTCCCTGTATGCTGGCTTTAGTAAAAGTTTGTCTGGGCTGGCGAGGATTTCGATCAATCAAGTTAATTGGAACTTCTGAAACTCCTTGTTTGTTAGCTAATTCTGTAACTAGCTCTTGAATACGAGCTTCGAGAGCAATTTTTACCTCGCTGTTAACTTCTACATTCCGAAGTTGGTTAATTTCAGCTTCGAGTTCTTCAACTCGTTTAGTTAAATGATGAATTTTTTGTGATTGTCCTGCGTTTGCAAACACATTAGAAATATCTGGTTTTGACATTAGTCCTGACTCATTAGCTCTATAATTTTGGCAACGATGGGGTCAAAGTCTTTAATAGCTTCACAAGCAGGTGCAAATAAATGAATGGGAAGCCCTACTCCACTCGCATTAATAAATTGGTTTGATTCTCTAATTGGCGGAAAACATGAAATTCCAAGCTCTTGTAACTGATTAGGGATTTCTTCTCCAATATTTCGATGGGCGGCTACTTTCTTTATATTTACTTGTGACGGTACAAATCCTAATATTTTAGGCTCTGGTCGTAGTCGTAACTCGTTGATCTTGTCATAAAACCAATTAATTAAACCTGCTGAACCATACAAAGCTTTATATTCTAGCTGCATTACAACCAATATGTCTGTCGCTGCGGCTAAAGCTACTAGACCCATAGGTTCCAGACCACCTGGGTTATCCAGAATAATAATGTCAGATTCAAGCGGATAGTCTTCTAAACGATCATGAAGCAGGTAATATTTTCTGGAATGAGAGTAAATTTTATGAATACTTTCTTCTAACGGAGCGCCGCCTAAAATAACATTGACATTATGGATTTTGTTTTCCCAAATAGGGAACAAAGGGTAATTACCTTTGAAATCATCTCTGAAAACAGACGCTAGGGTTTTTTCAGGAGGAGGATCTTCAGTTTTTGAAAAAGCCCCCGTAAAGATTTTAAGAGAACCTAATGGGTCTAGTTCAATAACTGTGACTGAGTAACCTTTTTTGCCAAGGATGTACGCTAAATGTGTTACTAAAGTTGTTTTTCCAGTTCCACCAGCATTAGATTTAACATCTAATCTAATTTTCCTTTTAACTGCTTTCTTTTTCATAGCTCAAAAACTAAAGGCTTATGGAGTAACGTTACTCCACTTTTTGAGAAAATTCTAAGATCCTGCATGGAGTAATGTTACTCCATGCAGGATCTTAGTGTAATTTATCTAATTTTTATAAAAATGTTGCACTAAATATTAGTCTATTTATGCTAGGTCATCAATGACTGTAGAGGTTGAATTTTAAAAGAATACTATATATGGCAATATGGCATCTACAAGTTGCCTTAAAAAACAGAAGCAATAAGGATAGTTATAGTTACATTAAAAATAGTCTGTCAAAAACTTTGACTCCAATGAGCATGGAATCTACGAAGCGACCATCCAAGCCACAACAAGCAAAACTGATTAAGCACGTCCCTGCGGCTAAACAACCAGAAGTGCAGGAATTGACCAACAATGATGCTCAAGTAGAACCATACCAAGATGTAGCGGAAACACCTACTATTTATGTAATCCCAAAAACAGTAGCTCAGTCAACCGAGAGTGCATCTAAACAAACAGAGAAACAAGAGCTATTTAGCCCTACCCCGGCTGATGACAATTTGCCGGAAGACCTCACAACTGGCCAACAGCCTGACCATACCCCTGTCAAGGAAAAACCCCTGAAGCCGCCAAAAGTTGAGCCGCAGGTGACTGGCAAGCGCAACAAGAAAAAAATAGATTTACCACCTGCAACCAAACCTCATATACCCTTTCAAGACCGCCCCGAAGAACCAGAATTACCGCCAGAACCCTGTCAGCACATGCAATTCCTGGATTGCAATTCGGAGGTAGGGCGTGTGATATTCGAGTGCTACCACTGCAATTCGGGGATAATCAGCGAGTACACCGGGGAACCCTTAATGGGCGAGTACAAAGGACGACCAAAGAGTGATTTTCACAAAGGTAAAATGCCCTAACTGTGAGCAAACAGCGATTAGGCTGCAAGCAAGGGAAGTGCTTTCGATTACGGCGATACCTTCACCTTGGCAGTGATGATGGCGCATAACCTTTTGAAGAGTGATTGGTAAGAGATATTAACGATTGATAATGCAAATGAGATTTTTACCCTCAATAATAACTGCACTAACGGCACTGACACTAACTAGTTGCAGTACTACTACTGCTGAACAGTATGAAGCTACAGCACTCACCAGTTACACCTGGCTAGTTTTGTATGCGAATAACCTAACTAGTCAACCACAGCCACGAATTGAAACTTTTGCGAATACTTCAATGTTGAATCGGAATGGATTCAAACCGCCAGGAGCAGTTGTTGGCCCAGATGAGAGAGGGTTATGGTGGCCTACTTTACCGCCGCGACCAAGTGTTGGTGAAGTTGACCAACACAAAAGACCTCAAGAAGAGGCTGGAAAACCCGAATTAGTTAAAGATGTAAAGTACTTTCCTGACCTATGGGGTGGGTAATACTCAGCAGACCCTACCTACTAATTATGATGTTTATCGACAAGTGGTAAAAGCTTACCCCCAAAGAACTCCTTTGGAATTGACTCTGGGTGTGAATGATAATTCAGTAGAGAAAGCTGAACCTGTAAGCAAGTAATAACGCACTAGTTACATAGTCAGCAAGAAGTTAAAGATCAAGACTGAATTGCTTTTCAACAAAATATTGACACTAAAGTATAAATCAAAGAGTCAACGATGATCTAATTTAATTTCTGCTACGTTGACAAAAAAGATTTCAGAAATTCTTGATGGGGTTATATGGGAGCTATATATACCCCATAAATATCTCAAGACCTTGAGGAAATTTTGACCCTACATAGTACATATATAGGTGCTAAGTGGGGGTATGTTTGACTAACAGACATTTTGTACCCCACTTAGCCCCAAGGGGGTATGATAAGCTCTTGAGTCTGGAGAACAAAAAGGCTCTTGAGCAGAGGAGAGAATTAAAACAGTTCTTAGTGTTTACTATTTCCTGTTAAAAATGGAGAACTCTGACCTTTAGCAGAATAATTAGTTTTTCTTGCACTGATAATTAATAATTGTTAATGCAAACATTTTCTCTTGCTCCTCTGATCCCCTACTCCCCCAAATTACCTGAACAGATAACTTTCACAAATCAAAGCGTATTACCTTAGAGCAGATGTCAAACATTCACACCTTACAAAAAATTTTTCCTGCGGGTTTCGATAACGGTTACGGAAGCCTTAAACTTTTAGTCGAAGGCTTTGAAGTAGTTCGTGTCCCCAGCTATATAACTAATGCCGAGATGGAAGATGTGCCAGGGCGCGTAGTTTTTAATGGTACTGCTTACACCGTTGGCGAGTCTGCTTACCGTACAGGAAATTATTTTGACCGAAACACAGACCATAATGAAAATAAAGTTAATAATGCATTATTGACTTTATTGGGTGCATTGGCACATCTACCACACCGTAAGGCTTGGCATTTAAAATTAGTCGTCAGCTTACATGATGTTGGTCTGGCTGAAGAACTTCAAAAAGTACTCAATGGAGAATATCAGCCAATACTAGCTGGCAAGCAATCAGACGTGAAAGTAGAAGTCATCAAAGTTGTACTAGAGGGTATGGGTGCATTGTTTGGGCATCCACTGCCAAAAAAATTAACCATTTTAGACTTTGGCAATGGTACGACCCTGTATTCTCGTTACAACCAAGGGAAACGAGAAGTTCACACTGCTTACCCCATCGGTGTAGAAGTTCTCATCGATGATATTTCCCAAAAAATGAAACATTTGAATGGCGGAAAAATCGGAGCTCCTTCCATTATCCGATTTTGTCTGGAAATGGGGCATACCCGATACAGCCGTGAGATCGATATCAAAGATGTATACAGCGCTTGTTTGAAACATTGGTATGAAAAATACTTGAAAAAAGTGGTGAATCTCACATTGGATGCCAAACACCAAGGGGATGAAATCTGGGCGATTGGTGGAGGCTGCCTCTTACCAGGATTTAAGAAGCTGTTGGAGAAAAACGGCTTCAAAATCCTGGACAATCCGGTAGAAGCCAATGTCTCTGGGCTTTTAGAGATGGCAAAAACTATTTTTGCCAAGAACCCAACTACTACATCTCTTAAGTGATCGCAATGGCACATAAACAAGACTTAGCACCGGAAAAAGTTCGGATCAAAGATAGCTACCGTGAGCGGATATTTGCCGAATCACAGCAACTAGGCAAGAGTTACCTGGAGACGCTCTACTTTATCGTCGATTACTATTTTGCTTTTAGGAAGGGTGCATTTCCCACACAACAAGTAGCTTTCACGCCAATTAATAGTGAAGATAGCAAACTTCCTTCAATGACTCAAGAGCCATCTACTATCGAAAACCAAATTCTTGATTCTGATGACCAAACCTTCACTCTTGATTTTGAGTTGTAAGGGAAGTATGGGACTGCTGCCTCTATCGGCATAAGTCAAGCGATCGCACTATAGCGTTATAGCGTCATCGCTTTCTTTTGCATAAAGAAGATAATTCTAGCACCTCTGTTTGCTAAAGTAATTCTAAGGCGCGTGAATTTCCAAACAATCCAGAGGCATTATAACTATGAGAATACTTCATGGCACCTGGATACCAAACGAGGAAACTGACTTTATTCAGTCAGGGTCTTTTTACTTGTGGGTAGAAACTCAATCATTCCCAAAAAATCACACCAATAGTCAACAAATTCATCCTGGACATTTGGTTAAATCCGAATTAATCGCCTTTTTAGTAGAAGAATTGGGAATTAAAGAAGACAACACTAAATTTTCCCAACGCATATCTCCTAAATACTTTGCCTTACCAACTACCAATAATCAGCCCCTACCCTCACCAGAATTAACCAAGTATTTAGAAATTGAGTTGACTGATAGCTATGAAGAATTCCAATATTGGCAGATTGATTGTTATGAAACAGTAGTGTCTACCAAAAATGTCACAGCACTTAACATTATCAAACTACTTAAAGATATCCATTTTTTAGCAATATATAATGCCCAGAAGTTTCAAATTGGTTCAGATTTATTATTTTGGTATCATTACACTCAAAGTTTTAAACAAGTAATCCTCAAAGACCAATTTATTCCTGCCCTAAAATATCGACAGTTATCATCGGAAAATCCGAAGAAAAAAGGCAAAAGCAAGACTGATAAAGTAGCATTTGAAATTTATGCCACCTGGGAAATCATTTCGGAACAATATGAAGCAAATATTCTGAAATATATTGACTATATGCCACTAATATGCGTGGCAGGTAAAGCAACAACTAGCGATCGCATTGAGTTTTTTGATCAAGAAACACTATTGCGTCACTTTTCCGAATATGTACTTGATGATTTAGTAACTCACACCCCATCAACAGCCGCTTTTGACAAACAAATTGCTGATTCTCTAATTGAATCTTGCTTTTCTCCTCGTCAGCATAATCCACCAACAACAAATACTGCCCTTGAGGAATATCGGCAATGGTTGATGTGGAAAACCAAAATTACCCGCACTCAAGCTGATTCACCTTTTCATCTGTGCTTCCAGTTACATTCTCCTGATAATGAACAAATAGACAATTGGCAAATTCAATTTCTAGTAGCCAGTAAACAAGATCCATCCTTGAAGTTAGCGTTAGCAGACTACTGGACAATGAATCAATTTTCCAAAACTGGCGTACATAAAGATTTTGGTAAAGATTTTGAAACAAATTTACTGCTGAATCTGGGGTATGCAGCCAGGATGTATCCCAAACTATGGCTTGGGTTGGAAACAGCGAGTCCAATCGCAATGCAAATTACCTTAGATGAAGCATTTGACTTCCTTACTGAAAGTGCTTGGGTACTGGAAGACTCAGGATTCAAAGTAATTGTACCTGCTTGGTATACTCCGGCAGGTCGTCGCCGCGCCAAAATTCGCCTCAAAGCATCGGGTAGCAAACTTGCTGCAACGAAAGGGGAAACAAAAAGCTATTTCGGTTTAGACTCACTGGTGGAGTATCAGTATGAGTTGGCAATTGGGGAGCAAACTGTCACACCTATTGAATGGGAACAACTGATTAATGCTAAAACTCCCCTAGTGCATTTTCGCGGTCAATGGATGGAATTAGACCGGGATAAAATGCAGCAGTTACTCGAATTTTGGCAGTCCCACGGTGAGGAACAACCCCAGATGACCTTACTGGAGTTTCTGCAACGCAGTGCTGAAGTTGGGGAGGAATGGGAAATTGAACATGACGAAGCTTTATCAGAGATGATAGCAAAGCTACAAGATAAAAGTCGCCTAGAACCAATTTCTGAACTCGATAATCTGCAAGGCACGCTCCGAGAATATCAAAAGCGTGGTGTTTCCTGGCTACAATATCTGGAAAATTTAGGATTAAATGGCTGTTTGGCAGACGATATGGGTTTAGGTAAATCCGTGCAGGTGATTGCCCGATTAGTGCAAGAGAAGGAGTTGCATAAAGCTTTTAAAGTCGGGGAAAAAATTACTGACTTATCTCCATTACCAACATTATTAATTGCCCCAACTTCTGTTGTCGGCAACTGGCAGAAAGAAATTGCCAAATTTGCACCTCATTTAAAAACTATGGTGCATCATGGTAGCACTAGGCTGCAAAATCTAGCTGATTTCAAAGCTGCTTGTCAACAAAACGATGTGATAATTAGCTCCTTTACTCTAGTCCGCAAAGATGAAAAGTTATTGAGCAGCATCGAGTGGCAACGTTTAGTACTGGATGAAGCACAAAATATTAAAAATCCGAAAGCTGCCCAAACCAAAGCTATTTTAAAATTAAGAGCTAAACATCGGCTGGCATTGACAGGAACTCCTGTAGAAAACCGCTTACTAGATTTGTGGTCAATTTTTAACTTTCTCAATCCTGGTTACTTGGGTAAAGAAGCCCAGTTTCGGAAAATCTTCGAGATTCCGATTCAAAAAGATAATGACCGCGTGAAATCAGCTACCTTAAAAAAACTGGTAGAACCTCTAATTTTGCGAAGGTTAAAAACTGACCAATCTATTATTAATGACTTGCCAGATAAAGTTGAACAAAAACTCTACACTAACCTGACCAAAGAACAAGCATCGCTTTATGAAGTGGTGGTACTAGATGTAGAAAAACAATTGCAATCAGCAGAGGGAATTCAACGCAAAGGATTGATTCTTTCAACGCTGATGAAACTGAAGCAGATTTGTAATCATCCAGCCCAATTTCTGCAAGATGGGAGCGATTTTTCACCACTGCGTTCGCACAAACTCAGTCGGTTAGCAGAGATGGTTGAGGAGGCAGTTGATGAAGGAGAAAGTTTACTCATTTTTAGCCAATTTACGGAAGTGGGTGAAAAGATTGAAAAACATCTCAAACATAGTCTGCATTGCAATACTTACTATTTGCATGGTGGTACTAGTCGCCCACGTCGGGAACAAATGATTACCGAATTTCAAGACCCAAATACAGAACCATCGGTTTTTATCCTTTCCTTGAAAGCAGGGGGCGTAGGTATCACCCTCACGAAAGCTAACCATGTCTTTCACTTTGACCGTTGGTGGAACCCAGCAGTTGAAGACCAAGCAACTGACCGGGCTTTCCGTATTGGTCAAAAAAAGAATGTCTTTGTGCATAAATTTGTTGCTATTGGGACTCTAGAAGAGAGAATTGACCAAATGATTGAAGATAAGAAAAAACTCTCTAATGCTGTTGTCGGTAGTGATGAATCTTGGCTCACCGAATTAGATAATGAAGCCTTTAAGCGGTTGATTTCATTGAACAAGAGTGCAATTTTGGAGTAGATATTATGCCTAAATTTAGTCGAACTTGGTGGGGTGATCGCTTTATTCAAGCACTAGAAGCTTTTACAGATGATAACCGACTCAAAAGAGGACGGTCTTATGCTAGCGGTGGTAAAGTCAAAAGCTTTGAGATTGACTTAAATAAAATTACTGCCAAAGTCAGAGGCT
This sequence comes from Nostoc sp. CHAB 5834, assembly GCA_020829485.1. The sequence continues at coordinate 19,543 of JAIVFU010000103.1, forward strand.
CAGTTAATCCCTATTTTGGAGTCTACAAAGAACCAACTTATAATATAGAGATTCAGATTACACCTATTGCTAAAACCCATTGGAATGAAGCTATCCAAAAGCTTTCTTCTAAAGCCAGTATTATTTCTCGATTACTTCTAAATGAAGTCCCGGAAAATATTGAAGATACTTTCTCTCATTTGGGACTACATTTATTGCCCCATAGTAGTAAGGATTTCAAAACTAAATGCTCTTGCCCAGATTATGCTAATCCCTGTAAGCACATTGCTGGAGTTTACTATTTAGTGGCTTCTCAATTAGATAATAATCCCTGGTTATTATTTGAATTACGCGGATTATCGAAGGCAGAACTTCAAGCTAAACTAGCTGATTCTCCTTTGGGAAAAGCTCTATCTGAGGAATTGAATACTAAGGAAATTCCTTTAGAACTTTCTAATTCGCTGTACACTAAGCTAGAAAAGCAATCTCTTAACCAAATGCCAAATGCCAGAGAATTTTGGTTAGGTACAAAGCGATTACCACAAACTATTGAAGTGGCGACTGTCAGTAGTGTCTGTGCAATTTTGATTAAGAAACAAGGGGATTTTCCTGATTTCTGGCACAATGATGCTTCCTTTATTGAAACAATGGAAGAACTGTATCAGCGAGTCAAAACCAAAAATCATCAGTTCTGATTTCAGCGCTGATAACGACATCGTAAAGTAATTTTTTTTAGATGTTAATTGCCGTTATATTTTTTACCTTGAAAAAGCATACGCACATATTTTATGCCTTGAAAAACTCCACTTCTGAAGACGTATTTAATAATGGATTTATTTGACCAGCATCTTGCAAAAATAACTGAAGAATCAGCACCCTTAGCGGCTCGAATGCGTCCACGGACACTTGATGAATTTATTGGTCAAGAGCATATTATCGGGCAAGGAAGGCTACTGCGGCGTGCTATTAGTTTGGATCAACTGTCTTCCTTAATCTTTTCTGGGCCACCAGGGACTGGCAAGACTACTTTAGCGCGGGTTATTGCCAACACCACCCGCGCTCAATTCATCGCTATCAATGCTGTACTCTCAGGAGTTAAAGAAATTCGAGCGGCAATTGAAAAAGCCCAAGAAGAGCGCAAGTTTCATAATCAACGAACTATTCTTTTTGTCGATGAAGTCCATCGTTTTAACAAGTCTCAGCAAGATGCTCTATTGCCTTGGGTAGAGAATGGTACAATCATTCTTATTGGTGCTACCACCGAAAATCCTTTTTTTGAAGTCAATAAGGCACTCGTAAGCCGTTCGCGGATTTTTCAACTTCAGCAATTAACTGACAAAGATTTATACAAAATTATTGAGCAAACACTCTTCGATTCGGAACGCGGTTATGGCAAGTTAACAGTGCAAATTGACACAGATGCTTTAGCTCATCTAGTTAATGTTGCTAATGGTGATGCTCGTTCATTATTGAATGCTTTGCAACTAGCTGTAGAGACTACACCCCCCGATACTACAGGTGTTATTCATATTCCCCTAGCAGTGGCAGAAGAATCAATTCAACAACGTGCTGTTTTATATGACAAAGAAGGGGATGCCCATTTTGATACCATCAGTGCTTTTATTAAGAGCTTACGAGGTTCTGACCCAGATGCAGCACTCTACTGGCTAGCCAAAATGGTTTATGCTGGTGAAGACCCACGCTTCATCTTCCGTCGGATGTTAATTCTTGCAAGCGAAGATGTCGGATTGGCTGACCCACAAGCAATTGTCGTTATAAATGCCTGTGCCGAAGCCTTTGATCGCGTGGGAATGCCGGAAGGACGTTATCATTTGGCGCAGGCTGTACTTTATTTAGCGACTGCACCAAAATCCAATAGCATTATGGGCTTTTTCGATGCTTTAGCCGCAGTTGAAATTGAAAATGTTGCAGAAGTCCCCACTCATCTTAAAGATGCCAATCGGGATAAAAAAGGTTTTGGACATGGGGCGGGTTATCTCTATCCTCACGCTTACCGAGATCATTGGGTAGAACAGCAATATTTACCCAAGAGCTTGCAAGGTCAATTGTTTTATCAACCATCAATCCAAGGTTATGAACACCAAATCGCAACACAAGTGGCACGTCGTCGAGAAGCTCAACTTGCTGCAATAGTAGAAGGTATTGGTGTTGCACCAATGGAAGTCATGACTTATGGAACTGTTGACCGAGCAGATGAGCGTTGGTTACAACGTACACTTTCTCAGGTAAGTACACAATTAGCATCTGTGCGCGATCGCATTTTCACTTTCGCTCAATTACAACGTCATCACTTAGTATTGGATCTAAATGCCGCCACTGGTTTACTTACTTGGGAAGCAATACGGCAAGTTCCTGAAGGTGGGGTTTATGCCTGTGTTCGCAATCGCTCTGATGCCGATGCTTTAGTAGAACTTGCTGCGGCACTTCCTGAAACAATGCAACCAATAATTTTTACTGCATCTGTTGCACAGATACCTGCTATGCTGGCATCTCTTGCACCAATTGTACAGTTTGACTCTATTATTGGGCGCAATGTACTAGTCTCGGAATTAGACAAGGGACTTGCTGCTCAAATTTTAGCTCAATTGCTCCCGCACTCAGTCAAGCTTATTTTAAGTGAAACAGTACCTCGTCATACCCAAAGGTTTTACCGCTTACTGCCCAGCCAAAATCTCGATGCCCAATTGTATGAGCGATTAGTTTTAGCGGAAGAAGCTATTTATACAGATGCCTCTGACCCCATGCTTAACTGGGATGCTGATGATTTGCGTCACGCTTTTGCCTCAAATGGACACTGCGTACAAGTAGTTCTTGAGCAGTATTTGACACCTATGCACATCTCTGATAATTTTATCAAGCGTTTATTTACTGCTAATCCTAATCGACCAAGTTATGCAGATCGTCTAGCTGCAAATTTGACAAGTGAGGAAATAAATATTATTAAAAATTTATTTGTTCGTTATAGCGCTTATCAGTCCAGTGCAGTACAATAGGAGAGAGCAATTGTACTGATAACTGGTCGGTATGAAACCCTACTCTCTCGACTTGCGCCAGAAAATTGTTGATGCTTATGCCTGCGGTGATAT
>JAIVFU010000104.1 GCA_020829485.1 Nostoc sp. CHAB 5834
GCAAAACACGGCTGTGATAAAGTCTTCCATAGATAACATTTGTCCCACCCCTGCAAGAGATAACAATCACAATCTCTGGCTTAAGCATAGGGTGGGATTTTCATCTAGGGAAAGTTGCACATCGCGTGAATTTCAGATAAATTATTTCTAAGGAGAAAACGTAATATTCCAAAAACTAAATACATTAATTTGTGAGTTTTATATTAAAGATGAAATTCAACTCCAATCTTCTATATTTACTTAAATCATTTACTTAGGGAGTATATTATATATATATGATAAATAATTTAGAATTACTTTCACATCCACCAAGCAAGCAAAAATTTGCTGCTACATTGCGTTTAGTAAGTCGAATTAGTTTTTGGGTACAATTAGTACTTGGTGGTATTTCTGGCATTGCTATATTGCTGGCGTGTTTTAGCCGTAACATTACTACTCAGACAAGCAATGCAGGCATAGGGTTTGGGATATTTTTGGCTATTGTTGGTATTTTATTCCTGTGCTTTCGAGTCTATTGGGCTTTGCGTTATCGAAAAATGGCTAAACTTTTACAAACACCAAATTCTCAAAACCATCCCAGAAAGGAAGACGTAATTCAAAATTTACGAATTGGATTAATTGTAAGTTTGGTAGGTTTATTAATAGCTTTTATCGCTTCAGAAGTGACGGTTTCAACCATTTTGGGTAAAGCAGTAGCACAACCTCAAGGTGTCGCAATTTATCAGCCAGAAAATGTAATTCGTTCGCTAGACATTTTTGTAATGTTAGCAAACGTCAACATGATTGGCGCTCACTTTTTTGGGGGAGTTACTTCTCTGGGTCTACTTTATTGGTTAGAAGAGTAATAAGCACAGTATTGATTTGATTTGGCCAGCTATGGCTATAGAAGTACTAACTTATTATCTAAAGTAGTATTTGCCAAATGTATTACAATTCTGCTCGACTTTTCCACCATTGAGATTTAACCTCAAAATACAAACAGTCTGTTTTCATTCTCCTCTTTTGGTTGAGCAGCTACGAAGAACCACACCGTAATCGAGTTATGATTCCAGCAGGATGTCCACCGAATACTGCAACTTTAAGATTTGGAGGAGATTTGTTGGTAGGGTTTGTCAACCAGGTGTAAAACGTGTGGAAGAGAAAGCCAAGAGATTTAGCTGACGAGATTCAAGGTACTTATTGCGGCATGATGCTTGCAATTCCAGCACATCATTGGCAAACATTTAAGACATTTTCTCCTTTAAGTGACAAAAATCCGGGTTCAGATATGCAGATTAATCCAACTGCTGTCAAATACCAATTCATAAATACGGTTATGAACTTTTAGAGAACCCTGTTGCTTGACTACCAGCCCTGATAAGAGCAATTCTTTTTCTTCTAGACTATCAACTGAGACGACTTGTTTTTGATGCCAAATTCTTCGATAGAGTTTGAGTAGCTCTACAGGATTACATTCACTTTTAAGGATGCGATCGCGAATTGTTCTCAAATGCTCTGGCTGATCTTGAGATTCCCAGTTTTCAATCAACTGCGTTTGCACTAAGTTCTTAATTCTTTCTGCTTCACAACTAGCAGGAACAGAGAATGAAGAATTACGGATCATCTGACAAAGCTTTTGAGTAAGAAAAGGCTGACCACTTGTCCAAGCTAACATTTCTTTCAGTACTACTTGGGGATTGCTAACTTTATCTGTTAATCCTTGAAGTAAAGGTTGGGCTTCATGTTCTTTAAAACCTTCTAAGTGAATTGCTTGACCAATATTAAAAGGTGTTCTCTTGTAGTCACTTGTTAAATCAGAAGGTGTAACAACACCAAATAGAGCAAAAGTTAAACGCTGATAGTTTGGATTAATACTGCGTTGGTTATAACAAAAGCGAATTAAAGTAAAAAAGTCATTAACCGGAAAGTTTAAGCCCAAGGTGCTATCAATTTCGTCTAGAAAGATAAAAATTTTTTCAGCCTTAACATAATTTAAAATAATATCTTCTATAAATCGACTCAAGCACTGGATTGGCGATAAATCTTTTTGCTCATTCCACCAGGCTTTAAGATTCACTGTTTCTAATAAATTAAAGCTTTGCCACAACTCGACTGCTAATCCTTTATACCACTGAATAGGAGTGATGTTTTCACTGCCAAGGCGAGTCATGTCAATGGCTGCACAGCTGAAACCTTCTTGCTGAAGATGATGCATCATACGCACCATGAGACTTGACTTGCCCATTTGCCGCGCATTCAGAATGTAACAAAAATCCCCAATCTTCAACGCTTTATAAAGATAACGGTCTGCGGAACGCACCACATACGTGGGAGCATCCATTGGTAAACTACCACCAACTTGATAATCATAGGTTGAAGGTTGCTCCGCATTCCTGAGTAAGGCATTTTCAAATATCAGTTTATCTTGAGTAACTTTCAGAACTTCTAGCGTTTGTGATAGTTCTTGAGTGCGTTCTTCAACTTTTTGTTCTAGGGTGCGGTTGGATTCAGCTAATGCATCTTTTGCCTGCTGTAAGGCAACATTTTTAAGTGTTAATTCCTGTGTAAACTGAATCCGTTCAGCTTCTGCCCTTCTGCGTTGGCTAATATCTTGAAAAGCAGCTATGGCATAGATAATTTGACCATTGTCATCAAAAATCGGTGTAGCTGAAACTTCTAAGGGAGTAATCTTGGCTGCTTGGCGAATTTCAATATCGTCCACAGAGACGCTTTCACCACTTAACGCTCGCACAATGGGCTGCTGCTCAGTGGGGTACAACTGCCCTGTCCCTGCCAAATAAGCTTGATAAATTTCGTTTAATCGATTGTTAGTGACTTCTGTTACGATTCCTTTGCCAAGTATCTGTTGTGCATTTTGATTAGCGTAGTAAGATTTGCCATTGCTATCAATAACAAATACCCCCACTGGTACAGCTTCTAAAAATTGAGCAAGCCTGCTCTCACTTTTACGCAACGCTTCTTCTATCTGCTGGCGTATAGCAATCTCTTGTTGCAGATGAATCAATAATTCTACTTGCTTTTGCTGTGCTAGGCGTTCCTGTTCCCAAGCCGCTTTCATTTGCTGCACGTATTGCAGAGTTTTGTTGGTAGTAATTTCTAAATCTTGAAGATTGAGTGGTTTAGTTAGGAAATCAAAAGCACCACTATTCATGGCCTTTCTGATATTTTCGATATCGCTATAAGCAGAAATAATTACTGCTTTAATAGTGGGATATAGCTCATTCAGTTTAGTGAGCAAAGTCAGCCCATCCATTTCCGGCATAGAAATATCGGTTAATACTATATCTACATCCGGTTCAGCCTGCAACTTTTCTAGTGCTTCAAAACCATTATGGACAAAAACAAACTGAAATTCCTGTTGCCGTATTTGTTTTCTAAATTTCTGTCGGATGAGATGCTCTAAGTCAGGTTCATCATCCACAACCAGTATCTTAGCTGACATCGTTACTTTCTCACTGATAATTATTTATAAATTCAAAATCTTTTCCTTCAATTTATTAAATTCAATTGGCTTTGTAATATAGGCATCAGCTCCATATTTGACGGCAGTAAGATAGTTATTTTCGTCGTCATAAGCAGTAATCATAAATACTTTTAAATTAGGAAAGGTTGTTTTAATAATTTTGAGCATTTCTAACCCATTCATCCCTGGCATATTGATATCTGCCAAAATTATAGGTATATAGTCAGTTAATTGATATTTTAAGTAATGCAATGCTTCTTCTGCTGAGAATGCAAAATATAATTGAACTTGATTATTTTTAATCTCTCTCCTAAATTGTTGCTTAAATAATAACTGACAATCTTGCTCGTCATCTACAACTATTATTATCATTTTTGAATATCGTTTTCAGGGATACTTTTGGGTAAAGTCAGAATAAACTCTGTATAATTATTCTCTTCAGTTTTTATTTTAATCTCTCCTTGATGTTCCTGAACAATAATATCGTGGCTAATAGATAAACCCAAACCTGTTCCTTCTCCAGTTACTTTAGTAGTAAAAAAAGGATCAAAGATTCTATCTATCACTCCTTGCGGAATGCCTTTGCCATTATCTCGGATACTTATTTCTAGTTGCTTGCCTAAATCCTTAGTGCTAATGGAAAGCATAGGTAAAAACCCCTCACCTCCTTCTTTTGTCTTCTCAGTTAATGCATAACAAGCATTATTAATTATATTTATAAAAGCCCGGCTAATATCTTGTGGCACGACATTTACTTTAGTAAGGCAATCGTCGTAATTTTTTACTATAGTAATTTCAAATGAAGGCTGCTTGGCACGCATTCCATGATAAACCAAATTAATAGATTCTTCTAGCAAAGTGTGGATATCTGTCAAGTTTCGTTGACCAGATTGCCCTCGAGAGAGCATAAGCATTCCACGCACAATATTGTCTGCCCTTTTGCCATGCTCATTAATTTTTTTAGCGTTTTGGCTAAGATTTTCTAAAATATCTTCAATATATTCTTTTGTTGCTGGGTATAATTGTTCTTTTTGATTTTCTATCTCTTCAACTAGTTCTTGGGCTAGTTCAACAGAAAGTTCAGCAAAGTTGTTAACAAAGTTAAGGGGATTTTTAATCTCATGGGCAATACCTGCCGCTAAAGCTCCCATAGAAGCCAGTTTTTCTTGCGCGATCATCTGGTTTTGCGTGGATTTCAGCTTTTGTAGAGTAGTGTCTAACTCTTCATTTTTCTCCTCTAATTCTTGGGTTCTTGCTTTTACTTTGTGTTCTAGAGTTCGATTATAATCCTCTAATTGCTCGTAAAGACGAGAATTTTCAATGGAAATAGCAGCTTGGGTAGAAAGGATTTTTAAAATTTCGACTCGTTCGGGAGTAAAAGCACCCGTTGTTAAATTATTTTTTAAATATAAAATACCAGTTAGCTTACCTTGATGAAGCAGAGGAGTGCAAAGAATTGATTTGGGTTGAGTAGCAATAATGTAAGGGTCATAAGTAAACTCTTGCTCATGGATGGCATTATTTAAAACTACATTTTTCTGAGTGCGGGCAACATAATTTACGATCGCTGTTGATAACAAGGGTACTTGATGAACAGCATCTACAGAGTCTACTGGAATTGATTGTAGTATTGTAACCTGATCGGAATCGACTGACCCTTCGGCTTCAATCACCCATTTACTCTCCTTGTCGAGAATCAGGTAGCCTTTTTGAGCACCTGCATTCTCAATTACTATTTTCATCAACTTTTGTAACAGCTTGTCTAGAATGATTTCATGAGCTAAAGCTTGCGATGCTTTAATGACTGTTGTCAGTTCCAGCACTTTCATATCACTACCAGTAGTAGAAGTATTAGTACTGATGTCCTGAATCCCTGTTCGGTTTACTGCTCCTACTAGCAATTGCGGATATTCAGATTCTAAATCTTTAACTTTGGCTTTCGCTCCCCAGCAAGTATAACAAAAGTATGCATTGTTGAGATATAAATAACCAATTTCCTCTCTACCAATAGAGAGATAAAATTCTGCGGCTCGTTCATAGGCTAGAGCTTCTTCTTGCAGAAATTTTTGTTCTCTGGCTCCTCGAATCGCGCGATCATAGTATTCCATCGCTCTGAGATTTTTGCCCATTACTCGCGCTTTCTCAGCTTCCACTAGCTCATATTTATGTAAAAAATTTTCTGGACAGTGGAATGCCCATTCTTTCATCATTTTCTGATTTAAAGAAACTTTTTTCAACAACTGCTTTTGCTGATTTTTGTCCCAATTATTTAGAGCCAGAAGAGAAAGAGAAAAGTAAAAATTGTGTTGAACTGACACTAAATATGCAGCACAACTTTCTGCATATTTATCACATTCTATAGCCGCTTCAACAGCCTGAACATAGTTTTTGAAAAAATAAGATACGATTATTTTACCTAAATATGTAATATTTAATAACCACTGAGTATTACTTTTAGTCCATTGTTTTAATAATAATTTTTCTTCCTCTGGAGAGTTCCCACTAATTAAGCAGTATTTATTTTTATATTTATCAATTAAATTTAATGCAATTTGTGTAGCAGCTTTGATATAAAAAACTGAATAATCTTGTTTTAATTCAATAGTCAATTTTGTATATTCTATATATTTTTGCTCAAATTTTTCTAGATTAGATTTAGCAAAAATAGAAAACAGGCAATAGTCTATAGCATTATAACAAGCATTCTCAAAAGCTCCTGTTTCTATCCCAATGTGAATTCCTTCCTGCATTTGTTTTAATTTTATTGCTTTGACTGGCTCCTTCCAGTGCCTGATAAATCCATTATAATAATGTATTACTAAAGATTGAATTTCTCTAACATTGGATTTCTCTAACAGTTTCAAAGATAATTGCCCAAACTGATAGCCAGAATTAATATTTTTCATGAAGCCGCACAAAAGCTGACCGTAAAAAACATACACACCAGCTGCTTGTGGCGGATTTCCATATTTTATACAAAGATTTACAGTAGTTAACGTAACTAAAGGATATAATAAAGAATTAGTAATTATTGCAGCAGAAGTGACTATCAATAATATCCTTACAGCCGCAAGTTTGTAAGGATCTGTCATTTTTGGTAAATTAATTAAATCTTCTATCTCTTTGTCTTTTAACAGTAACTCTATAGCTTTTTCTTCCTTCTTAATTGCCCACTTACTTGGTTTTTGCGGCAAGAAAACTCCAAGTTTTGTAAGAATTTCACATGCGGTATCTATTGCCTTTTGTAGAGAAAGTTTAGCATAGTAAGACTGAATTTTTATTTCATATATTTTCACTGTATCAAGAAGTGTTTTCGCTTCTTGTATAACAATAAAGGAAAGCTTTTCAGCTATTTCAAATTGCGTATTTAAGTATTGCGCTTCTACCGTTTCTAAATAAAGAGATAATGTCAAGTCGTATTGATTTTCCCAACTATCTGATGTTAATAGTTCTAATCCCGCCTCTAAGTATTTAAGGGCAGATTCATAAGCAGTTGAAGCTTTTGCTCGTCTACCTGCTAGTAGATTTAATTGAGCGAGATTATTTCTTTCTGACTGATGAGGAATCAGTTCTGCACCTATATTATAATGGTTTACAATCTCAAAAATATTTTCTTCTATATCGTCTTGATGAGTATTATTCAGTAACTGTTGACCAACTTTTAAGTGAACTTCTTTTTTACGATCTTCTGGAATTAAAGCATAAGCTGCTTGCTGAACTCGGTCATGCAAGAATTTATAAGGTATGGAAGATGGATAACTATCAATAAAAGAGACAAATATTTCTGAGTTACAAATTAAACTAATGTCTTTATTATAGAGATAAGACACTTTATAATCATTATTTAAAGGCAAAATTAAACCTTCTTGAAGCGCTGGGAAAAGAGCGGTTGCTGTATCGGAAAGAGATTTCCCATTGACAACAGAAAGAACTTCTAAATTAAATCGGTTTCCTATACAAGCAGCTAATTTTAAAATCTTCTGCGTACTCTTATCTAATCTTTTAATTTTTTTCAACATTAGTTCAACCACATTATCGGTTATTTCAACAGCTTTAATGTGTTCTATTTCCCATTTCCAAATACCAATGTTACGGTCAAAAAATAATAAATTTTGTTGATATAAACTATAAATTAATTGATTTACGAAAAAAGGATTACCGTTGGTTTGATTAAATACTAAATCTGCTAATGACTTTGATACTTCTGTTGAGCATTTAAGGGTATCAGCAATTAGTTGGTTCACATGGTCAATACTCAAAGGCTTAAGGGTAATATATTGTACTTTACGACTCACCTTTTGAATCTGCTCTAAGTGAAATATTAAAGGATGAGTAGGATTGACTTCATTATTTCGATATGCCCCTAGCATTAATAAGTATTGGCTATCAATATTGGTGACTAGTAGTTCAATTAACTTCAAAGACGGTAAATCTGCCCACTGTAAATCGTCTAGAAAGATAGCTAAGGGGTGTTCTTGTTTCGTAAAAACGCCAACAAATTTTTGAAATACTAAGTTAAAACGATTTTGAGATTCAGTTTGTCCTAGTTTTAACACTGGTGGTTGTTCACCAATAATTAGTTTTACCTCGGGAATCACATCTATGATGACTTGACCATTATTACCAAGAGCATCTAAAAGCTTTTGTTTCCATACTTGGAGCTGCATTTCACTTTCTGTCAGCAACTGCCCAATCAATTCTTGGAATGCTTGAATCAAAGAAGCATAAGGAATATCTCGCTTGAACTGGTCAAACTTGCCTAAGATAAAGTATCCTCGCTGTCGTATAATCGGCTTATAAATTTCATTGACTAAAGCTGATTTGCCGATACCTGAGTAACCAACAACGAGCATCATCTCGGTTGAACCAAGGCTGACTCGCTCAAAAGTAGCCAATAGTTGGTTTATTTGTTCCTCTCGACCATAAAGTTTTTGGGGAATTAGAAATTTATCAGAAATATCTTGATGAGCAAGAGGTAAGTTTGAAATTTGACCAGTAAACTGTAATTGCTTCAAGCATGTTTCCAAATCTGCTTTTAGTCCCCAAGCACTTTGATACCGCTCCTCTGCCGTTTTCGCTAACAACTTCATTACAATGTTGGAAACAGTTTTGGGGATCTCATCTATTATTTGCTCAGGAGGTACAGGTTGTTTAGCAATATGACAATGTAGTAACTCCATAGCATCAGTAGTTTCAAAAGGAAGTTGATGAGTAAGTATTTTGTAAAAGGTAACACCTAGCGAATAAAAATCAGTCCGGTAATCTATCCTCCGGTTCATTCTGCCAGTTTGCTCTGGCGAGATATAGGCTAAGGTTCCTTCTAAATGATCGAGATTATAAATCGTCGGTTTTTCAGACGATAAGATAGTGGAAATGCCAAAGTCGATGATTTTGAGTTCCTCAGTTTTGGGGTTAAAGACGATATTAGATGGGTTAATGTCCTTGTGGATGACATTGGCACCGTGAATAACATCTAAACTTGCGGTAATCTTGATGGCAATGATCAGAAATTCTTCTAAAGTAAACTTTCGCTCTCCCATCAATATATTTAAGGATTCACCACCAAAATCCTCTAAAAACATAACTAGGCTATTTTGATGTCTTTGCAAGTCATACGCTTTGATAACTCCATCTAGCTTCAAATAGCAAGTGATTTCATATTCTTGTTTGTATCTAATAAGTTCTGAAGGAGTTGGATAATTTTCTTTAAGAATTTTGAGGATAACGGGTTGATGATTATGGTTGAGGATAGCTCGGTAGACTAATGAGTTATCGCTTTCATAGATTTTTGCTGTAATTTGGTAGCCAGTAATAGTTTCCATAGTTGGGTTTTACTTAAAAAAGATAACGATGCCAATAGACTTATAGCAGTCCGCTTTTATTCCTGAATTTACTTGCGTGGGCAGAGAAGAGATGTGTACTGAGTTTTATTCAAAAATCAAATAGGAAAACAACCTGTGACGGTTGACGGTTGACGGTTATCAGTCATCAGTCATCAATCATCAGGTAAATGTACAAGTTAAATGCTTAACAGCTTCTCTACATATAAGTTTGGGATCAAGTGTCTGTCTGTATTAATTATAATTTCCTTAATCAGGACGGGTGATTATGGCGTTTTACTCCAGCCCGTAGAAGCGAGCAGGGTTATCCCAAAGAATTTTTTGCACAGTTTTCATAGATAGCTGCTCTTGAAGTGCCGTCGCTTTCTCGACAACGTCCACGTTGTGATCCATGTGGGGGTAGTCAGAACCAAAAATCAAGTTATCGGAGCCAATATACTGAATAATTTCAGCAAGATAAGGCTCAGAAGGCTCTATTGAGATAAAACACTGGCGACGGAAGTACTCTGAAGGCTTCATTTTGACATTGTGTTTAATCTCCCAATATAGGTTTTCGTATTCTTCATCAAGCCGCCACAGCCAGTAAGGTAACCAGCCACAACCCGACTCCAGAAAACCCACCTTCAATTGAGAATGTCGCTCTAAGACTCCTCCTTCAATCAGTGTTAATAGTGCCATCATTTGCTCCATCGGATGAGAACAGGCGTGCATAGCAAAACGGGTATTAAATCGGTCTGCTCCCGTGGTTGGCAAGCGACTGTGGGTACCTTCATGCAGACCGACTGCTATCCCTAGTTCTTCACACTTTGTCCAGAATGGCTCATAGGCAGGGTCACTGAGTAATCGCCCCTTAACTGGGTTAGGGCGTAAAAAGACACTTTTCCAACCAAAATCCACTATCCGTAGCAATTCTGGCACCATCTCTTCGGGAGCGTGAAGATTAATGGCTCCCACTCCTCTAAGAATTTCTGGATTATAGCTACAAAAATCTTTTAACCAATTGTTATAGGCGCGGGTGAATGCCCCAGCAAGTTGCGGTGTCATTGTATCAATGGCGAATAGCCACAATCCGATAGTTGGATAGACAAAAGAAATATCAACCCCCATTTGCTTCATTGCTTGGACATGAGACTTAGAGTCGAAGCCAGTAAGCACGGATATCGGGTGAGTTTGTGTGACTCGTTTAGCTCCTTCGCTGCGAACGCGATCAGAGATTTTTAGATAAATTTCTTTGCCCTGAATTTTATAGTCTAGCGACAGTGCAAAGCTTTTAAATGCAGGTTCAAGATACTTTTCCCACATGTCGTTTGGCTCATACACATGTGAATCTGCATCTATGATTTTATAACCGTTAAGCATGGCATCTAATTTAAATAATGGGCGTAGGTGTAGCCAGCCGTAGGCATCGCTTATTCCAAAACTTTGGATGTAACTAAAGTATTGTCGTAGCAATAGAGATAAACAATTTTTTGCTCATCATTCAATTTAAAAACCCAGGCAGTATGATTAAAAGAAACATTTGATGGCTCTTTTTCTGGGATAAAAGTTTCTTCTAGCAAGACTACTACTTGTTTTTCCTCAGCAATGTAATCTTTTATCAAAAAACTTTGAGTTACTTTTTCTTGCAACAGTTTTGCTTGTAACAACTGGAAAAATCTCTTAACTTCCTCAATACCTACAAACTTACCAAAAATAGGATTAGCACTTGTACCAGGAATAAAAAATACAACTTGCTGATCTAAGTCTTCTAAAGGGTTTCCTTGACCTTGCAACTTGTTTTCGATCCAATCTTTAATAAACTGTTTGTTGTTTGCTGACATATTCTTGATATCTAAGTTACTATTACATCCACATTGGAAAGGGGTTAAGTTGATTTTCCTTGAGCGGCTCTTCCAACAAACCCAATTTCACTGGAACCTCATAAAGTCGTCCTGAACCTAAACGTTTCCACCAGTGGCGCAATCCTGGAACGATCACCTTGACCACCTTGAGTCCGATATCAGGACGAGTTTGATCTAAAACTAACATTTCCATACCATGTTTCTCGACAATTCGCTGGCACATCTTGATATCTTCTAATAAGTCTTCGTTCCAAATTTGCGGATAATCAGCACACACTTTTAACGAGACACTTTTATCAGAAGCTAAATAAGGCTCGTTTTGCAACTTAGCAGTTTTCCACCAGTCTATGGCTAGCTGATCTGAAAACACAGGATACTGAGTAGTGGCATTAGCATCATCGAATAAAACGTTAGGAAGAATCTGATGTACCTCAGTTAATGCTCTCCCAATGGCAAGCTTCGCGTCAAAATGGGCACCAAAGCCCAAAACGATGTCCTCGATATCTCTATCTGTTCTTCTAGAAATAGCAACGAAAGCAGGAATATTGAGATCGCTGGTTATATCCAAAACCCAGAGTTTGCGAGGAATTGTTTGGTAATAATTCTTTAATGCTTTAAAATACGGTTCATCAAAACTATCCAAATCGACACTCGGTCTTTGGATGCGGTTATACCACCATAAGGCTACACAATCCCGCTCCACTAACTCCATAAAACCTTGCAAAATTGCTTCTTCTATTGTGTTACCAGCAGCACAGCCATTGGTATCAGCCCAACAATCAGGCTTGATGAGTTCAGGATAGCCATGATAGCAGTAAGCAGTTGGTAAATACTTAAATTCTTTATGGGTTAAAGACCAAACAGGTGTCCACTTAATTTCTCTTTCCTCATCAAAGGGTTCTGGAACTTTTTGAAACCAATTAGAAAGGTTAGCATTCCATGAAACGCGGTTTTGGTATTGTTCTTGACTAAAATTCATACAAGCATTAGGATGAATAGCTTTATCTCCCATTTGTTTGTAGTTACCTATTTCCCATATTTCATCCCCTTGAAAAACACTGGAATATCGCTCAATAGCTTCGCAGAAACCACTTGCTTTAGCTTGTTGGTCAGTTTTTCCTTTTCCTGCACTTCTACCAGAAAGATTTAAGCGTAAGGAGTCCAGATTGTTAAACATGGTCGCAAAGTGATGTTTAGCTATATAAGTATGGGTTAAACTATTCGCTCCTTGATCTATTTTTCTAAGTTCTCTGATAACTCCTGTAATGGGACTAATATGATATTGATATTTATTGAGTGTTTCTTGAGGTGAACAACAACGGTGTCCACCATCGGTTGTAAAAGTTTTCTTTTGATTTTTTAAAATAATTGGTTGAGGATTTCTAGTAAAACCAGATAATATTTTTCCACAACTAGGACACTGGGGACGCTTAACTAGCATGTGGTTTTGTATTTCTAGAGAAAAGGTATCATAAGTAACTAAAAAATTTTCTAGTCGTTTATTTTCTCCTAATAAAATCCATTTAAGAACTTCTGTTGCTACCATCCCTAAGGTAGTTTGCCAGGTATGAAGCGAATAAAGCGGAGGAATTATCGGTGTTGAAATACCTTGATATTTTTGGATAAATTCTTCAACAGGTCTATTGTTTCGTAAACGTTGAGCTAGGCATTTCCAACATCCTGTTTTTCCGGGATGAAATATGGGGCCTATCCACACAACTGTTCCTACAGGTTTGACAAGCATCCAATGGCGTGACAGATGCAAGGCTTCCTGATTGTAGGATTCTAAACCGTCTTGGAGATAGTCATCCGTTAAAACTACTTCTATATCTCCTTGATCTGACACTTTGATGTTCAATGATTCTAAAATAGTTTTAAATTCGGCAGTAGGAAGATTAGAACCAAAAGATTTCACTGCTACTTGAGTGGTTTCTAAACGGGTTTTTGCTTCTTTTGGCTCGATGTTCAGATATTCGCAAAAAATTGCTAAGTTAGAGGGCAATTGATTATCGCTTTCAACAATATAGCCCTTTTCTTCCATCTGCATTAAAGCATGGTAAACCTTAGCATGAGCATAAATGATATCCCAATTATTTACTTCTTTCGCTAGAATTTGTGGAACGATTTTATCAACAATTTCGTCAACGGTGTGATCACCATCAATTAAATTAGTTAGCTTTTGATACAGATTTTGTTGAGGATATTCGAGGTTATTTAATAAAAATGATGTGAGAAAATTGGAGGTGTTGAATGTTAAATGATCATCAAGCAAAAGAGAATCTTTTTCCGATACAAGAAATATACCTTCTAATTCTAGAGTTTGAACATTAAAACGAGGGCTAAACTTAGGCTTATGTAACCTTGGCTTATTTAGTATTTTGTTTAGTATATTTTTATTTACTGCCTTCATATCTTTAAGTAATTAGACATTTTAGTTGATACAGGATTTTTCAAGTAAATCAAGTACATGGGTTGGGTGCGGGAATGTTAAGAGCAAACGCCTTTAGAATTATCTGTACCTCACCAAGTTAGTTGCAATTTGCTGTATTTAATGCACACCTTTTAATGATGCAAATGGGGGTTATATTATGCTGTATCGCCTGCCTTAATCAAAAAACCTAGATATTGCACCTAGTTTTTCGTCCGCCAATAAATTGATTGGCTCAAATCTCAAGTAAGCTAAAACTTAGTTGAGATTTGAGTCTGTTAAAGCGGACTTTGGCTATGAAGGCGTAACTGAAGCTCAAGACTTACTTAGGGTAAGGTGCAAGATATTAGAAAGGGGAAATAAAAGAAATTAATTGACTGTTTTCTTCTAGACTAAAGATGTTCTTTAGGAAGTATAAACAGGGATATAGTTACTCTCAGGACGAGGTAATTTATTCGTGGGATCTACTAACCATTTTTTAAGAGTATCGATCCATTTCACAAGGCGATCAATCTCTTCATCATTATTTGGATCTATATAGATGCGTACAGGATAAGGAACTTTTAAGTGGAATGTTAAGTCCATGCTCCTTAGATGAGTAGGCTCTATAGAAAGTCCGTCGATATCAAAGAGTAAATCTATTTCAAATATCTCATTTGCTCCGCTAAATAAATCTGTAAACTTGGGCAGTTTTTCGCCGTTTTGTTCAATCTGTTTATCTAGGATTTGAAATATCTCTTTATACTCTGTTCCTTTCAGAACCTCCTGTTTGAAGGTTTGTACTAAAGAATACTCCCACTCCTCGAAGCGATCGCCAGGTTTTGCAGCGATTTCTTTAAACTTTTCTTCCCCCCATTGACTAAGCAAAACTAAGGTCATTAAATAAGATAATAGGCAAGTTAATAGCAAGAAGTTTACCGAAAAAGGCTGATTCGCACTTCCAGATAGCTTCTCCTTGAGATGTTCAGCTAACTTATTACTAGACATTTCTTTTGGGAGTAATGGCATTTGATTTCTATCCTTCTTTTCATAGGTTAAAAGCTTGTCTATTCTGTCTTGAATAAAAACTGTATTAAATCAACAATTTCCATTCAAAAAGTGAGACTTTTATCTCCAAGTCTTAATTGCAATTTTACTACAAAATTGCAACACTCTTTTCATTTGATAAATGATTCTTAAAATACTGCTTATACAGTTGACAACTCGGTGTTGCTTGGCTGCCATCTAACTTGATTAGCCCCATACTGTTTAACTTGTAAGCAATGATTGGTTCTAGTTGCACTGGTTCAGTAGAACTCATAACTTTATAAAGAGCAGCTTCTAGTTCCGGTTGTTGTTGTAAATTTGCCCAATGACGTTGTAGATGATAGGAATAAATTCCGGTATATCTGGGGGCTGTTTTTAGTATTTGCTTCAAAGTCATTTCCTTACGGCTTAGATGATATATTGCCGTGTGTATTAATGCTGGATGTCCTCCTACCATATCTATTAGTTGTCTAGCTTCTTCTCCATCGTTCCAGTCGAGTCCATAGCATTGAGCTAGCTGCTGTACCTGCTCGAAACTAAAATTGTCTAACTGAATTGGTAGCCCTACATTAAAAGGTGACTGGTTTAGCTGCAAAGGAACATAAATTTCTGTCGAGTGAACCACAATCAGGCGCAGCTTCTGCCAGATGAGCAGTCTTTTGGCTTCTTCATACCACGAACGCAACATCGGCAGAAAATCTTTTGCCACTTGTGGATGTTCAAAAATCTGGTTCACTTCGTCTAAAACCAAGACTACAGGAGAGTTGATTTGCTCTAGTAAATGCTTTCGGAAATATAATGAACAGCTGACTTTGCTGCCGATATCTTCATCCCAATAGTCATCTAATCTTGGTTCAATTTGTAATTGGCGGCTGACATTAGCACATAGCCAGCGCAAAAATAGATTCAATTCATTCAAAATTGAACTGTCAATCTGTTCCAAATTAAGACTTACAGTGCGGTAGCCTTGGGAGTCAGCATAGTTCAAAATCCTCAACAACATTGAAGTTTTACCCATTTCCTTGGGAGCTTTTATCCGTACTAAGGCTCCTGGTTTAGAAATTTCTTCATAAACTCGTGTAGAAAGGGTAGAATTTTCAATGTAAAAAGAGGAACCAAGCGGAACTGGGCCACTGGGGTAGCTAGGTGACGGTTTTTGGTCGGTATCAGGGAATGAGTCTACAGAATCTTGTTTTATAATCGTTCTTTTTAAAGTCGTACAGGTAGCATCAAGATAAGACTCCAGTAACACCCGGCAATTTTTTTTGGTAACACGACTACCGACGAGTTCGGTGAGTCGTTGACACAATTGTGGAGCAACAACGTTAGTAAAGTAGCCAGCACTATAGCCCCTCTCTTGAGCAATTTGGTGATACGTTTGATATTGCCAAATACCTTGCATAATCAGAATTTCTGTATAATTGAGAGGGCGAATTTGCTTTTCAAGTAGCTTGCGATTAACAATTTCAACTAAAGGTTCGAGTTCTGTAGAATCCATGCACTTATCCTCTCTGCTGTCCTGCACAAGAATTTATGTAATTACAAAAAAGGCTAGGGTGTATATTAGGATAAGCTTCATATCCTCTTAATATCCTAAATCACTTTCCAGTAATACTTTTGCTGATTATTATGTAATTTTATTAATTAATGCAGTGTGCAACTTAATCTTGTTAGACCTTGATTCATTGTGGCGTAAAGAGGAGTTTGAATGATTCCACAAGAATTTAGAGAAAGTTGCACATCGCGTTAATTATATCGCTAATTTTCGATATTTTTTGATATAACTAGCTTAAGTTTGATCATATTATTACATGAAAATTGATGCACCTCCCTTCGTTTGAATCATATTTTTTAACCGCCTTAAAGGTTATAGATTAAAAAGAGTAATTTTCCGTATCTTTAATGCAAATATTATCGCTTTATAGCACTATTTGCAAGTTATATATTATTTTATAATTTTTTAAATATTTATAGCTCTAACTAGCTTTATAAAAAACCTTTCTTTATAGAGTTAAACTTTTTTAAGCATATCTTCAGAGATAATTGCTATTCTAATATGGAAAAAATTAATTTGTTTATTACTTTTATCTTAGCATTACCAAGGTAATTAGTTTCATAAAAATCTCATATAAAATCTCATTTAATGGCTTGAAACTTCATATATAATCTTAGCGATCGCTTTGAAATCTCATAAAAATCTCATAAAAATCTCATTTAATATTCTGCGCTTTAATAAACATACGCTGTGATACCAGGCTGAACAAAAAAGTTAAAGCTTATTGTTTTACGTAAATAACCACGGTTAGTGGATCTTAAACCCTATTGGCAGGTGAATTCTAGCAGAGTGTTGAGTTTGAGAGAGCCGCCGCTAGCACAGAAAACATATACCGGGAGCAACGCGAAAAAGTGAGATTATCGTGAAATGAGCAGGGGGAGCATGGGGAGCAAAGATAAATTGTTAGTAATTTTTACTACCTGAATATCCCTGAATACACTTGTTTATTTCTCTCCCCCTGCCTCAAAAGCTTACCCATCTCACAAAATCGCATTGCTCGTACATATACCGGAACTTAGACAAAAATTAAGTCTAAATGAAGCCCAAACTGGCTTTATAGGCAGGAAACACATCACGATGAATAGTCAACCAATCGTAAGGATTGAGGTGAAGGGGTATTGATAAAAGGGATGCTTAAGATAAAGTAGTCCAATCATGATGAACAACCTGCCTCAACAGATGTTTGTCGAAGCAGTGTTATATCCTTATCGAGCAGTGGGAGAGAGTTAGAGACTAATCATTTGTATCAAGCATTTCGTGAAATAGTATGAGAGCTTGGTTTCATTAATGTGTGTGTGGTTATTACCCACACAAGAACATGTGGTGATAAGATTAATGAAATTTTCAGTTCAGTCATCATCAGAAATGGTACGCACAACCCCAGGACAGAAGATTCCAATTGATAAGCTCCAAACCACGCTAGGAGAATTAGAGAAGCTAGAAGAGAAGGTTAAAGAAGAATTATCCCTGCGAGAGAGTATTTACTTTCTGCGTGAACAACTTCAATCAGCGCTGAAAAAGGGCTATAGTTATCAAGACCTATCGGAGCTACTAGAGAAGCAAGAAATAAAAGTTTCAGGAGCGACACTTAAGCAATACTTAACTGAGATTGAAAAAGAAAAGCGTTCTCGTCAGCAAAGGGCTAAACCAAAACAAGTTTTATCTTTTGAAGATTCGAGTCAGATTACAACAAAATCATCGGTAACACCAACAGTTATAGGAGTAACTGAAGACTCTCAAAACGCTCTAAAAGATTTAGGCCAATCAACAAAGAAGTCACAAGAGAAGCAATCGTTATCAGATGGGGGCAAGGACTTTCAGAAAACTGCTAAAACTACTAGGCGACAAACGCTAAAAACTTCTAAGCCTAGTTCAGATATATCGGGTGAGTTTAATCAGTATTAGAGGTAGGTGTTATGCCAACGATTCATTTGGTAGATGGTGAAAAGGGTGGAGTAGGGAAGTCTCTAGTAACTAGGACAATGATTCAGTACTTTCTGGATAAGAAAATTCCGTTTGTACCAGTAGAAACAGATAGGTCAAATCCAGATGTGGCAGGAGTCTATAAGGGAATATGTCAGTATGCCGTGTTTAGCGAAAATGAACGGCAGGCTGATAAGGCAGATAGAATATTTGAAATGGCGACAAGTAAGCCAGTAGTTGTGAATTTGGCAGCACAATCACATAGAGCAGTCTTTGACTGGATAGAAAGAAATCAGTTAATTGAACTAGGGAATTCCGAGGGAGTAACTTTTTGCAAATGGTTTGTCTCTACAGGAGGCTATGATAGCCTTAATTTGTTTGGACAGTCAGTGAATAGCTACGGGGAGAAAATGCCTCATATTTTGGTACGCAATTTAGGGCTGTGTGATGATTGGGAGCATGTAGACTTAGATATAAATATACAGAAACTAATCAAAAAATATAAAATTATTGTTATAGATTTTCCGAAGCTAGCATATAAAGAAAGAAACATAATAGACCAAAATAGAATGACCTTTGCTGAGGCAAGAGAGAATAAAGAATTTGGAATTATAGGAAGACAGAGAGTAGTAAACTTTCTGAAGCTTGCTTATGGAGCATTTGAGAAGGTAGGTATCTGGGATGAAGAAGTTAATTGAAGAAGAATTCAGAAGTCAGAATTCAGGAGCGGAGCCGGAGACGTTTTTGTTAGCTCCGGTCAGCAATCTCTATTCAACCAGCTTCGGCATAAGCCAGGCAGAATTTGATGAAGTAGCACCTACCTGGGGTTTAGACTAAAAGCAGGCGATCGCTAACAAAAGAATGTACCTGCCGTTAGTATAAAATTTTTGAAAGGACAGTCTGCGGTCATTCGTGAGAGGTTAAGATAAAGTGCATTTTGTCAACCAGTTAAAAAAAATACTCAAAATAGTCTTATTGAAAATGATAATCGTGCGGGGGAGAAGGGGAAGGAGGCGAGCGACGCTCGCCTCCTTCCCCTTCTATTAAGTACTTCGCTGTAAAAGAGAATCAAGATTTAGGAGTTGTTAAAGCGCTGCGAAAACCAGTCTCCAAGCTGGATTTATCCCCTTTTCCTGCACCCTCTTGACAAAAGTGCAATCACTCTAACCTCTCACCGATGGTCTGCGGTTAACACAGACCTCCTTCACAGGAAGATGAGAGAAGAACCTCCAACTCTCTGAGGGGTTCAGCCGGGATACCCGCAAAATGGGACACGTTGTAAAGTTCTGTAACGGATGTCAAGCCAAACCCTTGATATACGGTTGTTTCAATCCCAAGCTTTACTTTATTCCTCCAGTTGAAACATTCCCAAAAATGATTGTTTATGGGCAAGCTTGAGGCACTCAAAGGGGTGAAGAGTTGATTTTATCGTGCAAAATTTCGATTATCCAATATCATTTATGGGCAAGTTAGTAAATCAATAAAACACGCTCTGCAACATTAATTTACAACGTGTCCTATTTTGCGGGATGGATTGAAAGAATTAGAGTATGGTTCAGAAGAAGACCCATTTACAGATGATTTGCTAGCTGTAATTGAGAAAGCACGGGAGTTAGCAGAAAATAGAGATGGCAATAATGCGTTAGCGAAGCTTACCGTTGGCGAAGCCTCTCGTAGAGAAGGTATCGCAATTCTCGAAACTATTACCGAAACTTATGCCCAAGAATGGGACGAGTTGTTAGATTACGGTGGAGACAGTTATTCTATCGCAGAACCTCTTGACAGCGCATGGACAGAAGCAATTTTGTGTGCAGAAATGTCTACAGGAGAAATAGTAAATTTGCAGTTGATGTTGGAATCATGGCAAGACGAAATCAGTGCAGACTTTAGTATGAGTTTAGAAGCATTGCGTCAAGGTTGGGATTATGAACCACTGCAACAGATTATGCAAGGAGATGATACCGCAGAACTTTGGGAAAATGAACGACCAAGCTATGCTGATGATTTAGCATTGATTCGCTTGCAAATTCTTGAACGTCAAAATCGTTACACAGAGTATTTAAATCTAGCTTTAGTAGAAGAAATGACTCTGCAATACCTAACGCAATTAGCAGCTTTGGGAAGAGTAGAAGAAGGCATGTCTGCGGATAAAATCCTGATGGAAAGAGCAGAAGAGGGTTTTGCCCTGGCAAAAATATTGCGGGAAGATGGGTATTTAGTTGAAGCGTTAGAAATATGTATTGCAGGTATAAATTTAACAGGTAACTGTTTGTATGAATTTGCTATTTGGACAAGTGATTTAGCCCAAGGATTAGAAGATAATGCCACTGCGTTAACTGCCAGCATCATTGCTTTTAAAATCAGACCATCGTTTCGAGACTATGGTAAGATTCAAGACTATGCAGGAGAAACTTGGTTGACACCTGCGGTTAATTGGCTAAAAAAAGTCAAGACTGCTTATATTCAACTTGGACAAAAAGCTGAATGGTCTGCTTATCGCTCACAACTAGAAGCGGCTCATGGACGTAAACGTAAATTAATGGAATTATTTAAAGAACTGAATAAATAGATAAATAGTATGATTCATTTGGCAAGTGATACCATAAAATTGCAAACACAACTCGCGGATAAGTACTTCAAATTACACCCTTCCATACAAAAAATTATCCAGTTGTTTTCGGTAATTTATGCACCGATAGACAAAAATTCATTCGTAAGTTGTATTAGTAAAACTGGCGCTTTAGATGAAAAGAATAAGCCTTGGAGTACTAAAACCCTTAGTCCCCAGATTGATAAATTATTAAAAGCAGGCTTGTTAATACAGGAAAACAGGCAAGGTGCTGAATGTCATCCATTACTCACAGAAATTGCTACTCGTCATGCTGTACAAACCGGACAGTTTGAAATCCTCGTCACAGCAGTAGAGGGGAAGTTACCAATCCGGACTCACTGGAACAGAGATTCTCGGATATTCTACAACTTACGCCAGTGTATCAGAGAAATCCGCATTGGTATTTATCGTCAAGACCTTAGTTTTATTAATCAGCAAATTGAAGATTATCAGAAGTACGCTGATAGTGAAGAAAAAATAGTAATAGAAAATATCTTTGAGCAGATATACAATAATCCATTTGATGCAGATTGGTTTAAGACCCTACCACTTGGATTATATGAAAGTGGCATATCCAGTATCCTCTTCAATTCAGCCTTAAAATTATCTGCTTCGGAAGATGCGTTGACGCTGCTAGAAGAAGAATGTTCTACAGATGGAAAACATTGCTCAGATTATCTGCATCTGATTTTGACAGAACAACTGCTTTTACAAGGTTGTACCCAAGAAGCACAAGAAAGTCTGGGGCGGATATCAAATGAATATCAAAATAACGCTGCGATCTTTTGGGGTTGGTTAAATTTTCTGCGGGGTGATAATGAACAAGCCATCAAATATTATAAAGATGCCCTGAAAGCCATCAAAAAGGCTACAGGCAAACGCCAAATATATTTCAATACAATTGGGGGCTTATTTTTTATTCTTGCACTTTTAAAAGATAGTTCAGTGCAACATCTCCGGGAAGCAGAAGAGTACACCAGTTTGATGTCCCGTCAATCAGATCATTGGCTCAGGTTCACTTATGGCAGACTGAAAATGGTACTGCAAGTCCACCAAGGTGATATTACCCAAAAACAATTTGTAGTCAGTGGTCATATTTCTTCCGTGGAAGAAGAAAATAGCTTACAAACATTGTTTTGTTCGCTATGCCTTTACTGGATGGATGCTGAGAGTGCTAAAAAACGCTTACCTAATTTACTAGAACCATTGTATCGGCGATCGCTCGCTTCCCCTAGCTATCTAATTGGTGTTGTTTGCAAGTAAACTGAAAAACACCTACCAGCAGACATTCCTCCGTGATAGTAAAGTTACCTAGCCACCGCCCACAAAGACATTTCCCAGATGCCAAACGAAT
>JAIVFU010000105.1 GCA_020829485.1 Nostoc sp. CHAB 5834
TACCTGGAGTTACAGTTCTAGAGCGTCTGGTTGCCAGTGTCCGGGAGCGGACGGCTAAAAGGCTGTGGCAAATTTTAGCCAAAATTCCTTCAAAGGAACAACGCTCAAAGCTTGAAGCCTTACTAGTACCCGATGAGAAAACTTGGTACACACCACTTGATCAGTTACGGCGATCGCCAACTCGTCACAGCGCTCCCGCTTTGGTCAATGCTTTGAACCGTCTAGTTAAAGTGCGTTCCCTTGGTATCAACGCCTTGAATTTCTCTGGTATCCCAGCCAGCAGATTAAAAGCTCTTGCCCGCCATGCAGCAACAATTCGAGTTCAGGCGATTGCCCGTATGCCGTTTGAGCGGAGAATTGCGAATACTTCTTTTATTGAGAATTATTGGGATGACATGCTGCGAGTTGCAGGTTCTTTAAAGTTGGGAACGGTGAGCGCAACAGATATTATGCGAACTTTATACCGAGGTGAAAAACCTTCTGTTCTGGGTCGGGCGATTGGGGAATTGGGGCGTATAGCCAAAACTTTGTACCTATTAAACTATGTAGATGATGAGGCGTACCGTCGTCGAATTTTGACTCAGCTAAATCGGGGTGAAGGACGACATGGGCTTGCCAGAGTTATATTTCATGGTCAAAAGGGAGAGTTGCGCCAACGTTACCGGGAAGGACAAGAAGACCAACTTTCGGCTTTGGGGTTGGTTGTCAATGCTTTGGTACTATGGAATACATATTATATGGATGCTGCACTTAGCTCTATCGGCTTCCAACAAAGCACGAATCTTGAGGATGTAGCGCGGTTATCGCCTTTGGGACATTCTCATATCAATATGTTGGGACGTTATCATTTCTCTTTGCCTCTTGCAGTTATGCAGGGGGAAATGCGTTCGCTGCGTGATCCTAACGACCCTAACGAACAGGATGATTAGAATGCTTGTCTAGCAAGCGTTTCAGCCTTAGCGTAACTTTCTGTACGGTTGCTCATTTCACCCCTCTACGAGATGGTGGCCCTTTCCGAATCTGAGCTATAAGAGGGCGGGTATTTTGGGCTAGTTTGAGTTGACTACACCATTGCTCAAACTCTTCATCTGTAAGCATTGATTAATTGGAGTTTAATTCTCCTTTTTAGTTTATGGGATTTGTGTCCACTTTCTTCTTCCATTTTTGGTACTATGTCCATTTTCTTCTTCTAAATGGACGATGCCTTTATTCTTACTTTCACCAAGTTATAGGTATTTCAGCGTATAACTTGTCCAACTTCTACTTCCAAAAGCTGTCCAAAATCTTCTTAAAGTCACACATTCTCTCGTTGATAGTGGCATCACCGTGCCAAACCGGGTTAAAGGGGGTGATCTTTTCGATAAGTGCATAGGCTTTGTCAAAGCCAGTTACCAACTAAAACATAAGGTGCCCAGTAACCAGGACGACTGTAATTGGGATAATCTTTTAACAACTTTACTTGGGCACGACGCAAGGCTTCAGCCTTTGTTACCTTAGTTTTAACTAACTCACGATAAAATTCACCAATTAAGATAGCAGTAGATTTATCACTGATATGCCATAGTGAAGCCAAGGTACTACGAGCGCCAGCTTTCACGGATGCTCCTGCTAGCCCTAGCGTAGCGCGATTGTCACCAACAGCAGTTTGGCAAGCACTTAACACCAGCATTTCCAAGGCTTCTGAGCGAGTTTGATCCCGACGGCGCAGCAGGCTATCAAATTGCGTAACGTTGATTGGGCCATCAGCAGCAAGTATAAAAGTATTTTCAGGACGGGAGCTAAATTGACCGTGAGTTGCCAGATGTAACACATTAAATGGCACAGCATTCACCTTACTCTCTAGGTTTTTGCTGTTGAAGTCTCGATCTAGTAACTGGGTGGTAGACGCGATCGCTTGGGAAATAGAATTGAATTCTGATTTAATTTCTGGTAACGGTGGAAATTGCTGTTGAAAGTCTTGTGGTGGTTGTACTAACCCGGCAGCTAGTACGTTGAGTTTTGTTTGTGTCAAGGGTTTGGGTGCAATTAACTGGAGTCCCAAGCTGAGTGCTACAGCATATTTTTCTACCAGATATTGCTGACCGTCATACAATATAGCCATTGGCACATTTCGCAATATTCCATCCAGTACAAATACAAGGGTTTTGACTCCACTTTCTTGTAAATCTGACTCAATTTCTTTGATTAGCCACCCATAGACTTCCTGTGACAGCGCTTGCACTTCCTCAGTTCTGTCAGGTTCTAAAAGATACTCTCTGAGTTTTATTATAATACCTTCTACTTCTTTCTGTGACTTGTTTACTGTATAATTACGCAGTGGCTGGTTAGGAATTTTGACAATCAGTTGGAGTTGAGAAGGCAGAATAATTGGATAAATGATTGCGGCTGTGGGATTATCTTTATCTACCACTGTGTCAAGCAAAACAGTTTTGGCATTAATGCAAGCTTCCCGGAAAAAATTGTCTAATTCGGCCAGTTGCAGTGCTTCAATCCTCTGTCTAGCTTTGTCTAGGGTTAGTTCGCTCGGATGAGTTTGCTGGAACTGCAACAATAATTCTACGGACTCTCGATATACAGGTTCGACACTTTCTTTAAAGGAAAACTGGAAATCTCGATTCACAACCACTAAGTCACTACGGAGAGTCTGCAACTCACTGACAGCTGTATCATAGGCGGCAATAGCGTTTTTAATCTCTCCCTGCTGTTTTAACAAGCGTCCCAACTGCCAATGCCAACGATAAGCAATATCTGGGGCGTTGATTGTTTGGGCTATAATCAGTGCCTGTTGAGTGAGATCCTGGGCAATTGACCATTGTTTAGTTTGCTCGTATACACTGCCCAGAGTCCCTTGGGCAAAGCTCTCGGCTCGCTTATCTGCCAAATCTTGAGCTTGTTGCAAGGCGAACGCGCAGATTTGAGCGATCACTTGGGGTGTAGTTCCGAATTTCATCAAGCTTTGAGCTAAATTAATCTGGGCATAGATAGTTGTCACAGAAGCAGGTAGTTGTGCCAGTTGAGTTTGGATTTGCGGCAATAGTCTCTGCACGGCGGCTGTTTGTCCCGTGTTCACTAGTAAGCTCAACTGATTTATTTGAGCCTGAACTTTGGTAATCGGGTTAGGAGCGATCGCAGCAGCTTGCTGATAGAACTCTATTGCCCCTTTAAAATCTTGCTGTCCTTGTGCCGTGTTGCCTAAACTGAACAAAGCAGCGCTCACATCCTGGGGAGAATCCAACTCTTGAGAAATTTTCAAACTTTGCTGTAATACCCGACGGGATTGATCCAAATCTCCGGCTAATTGTAGAGCATCCCCAAAAGACCGTAATTCTACTGCTTTATTCAGTGAGTTGGGTTTTAATTGTAACTCCTCCTGCAATTGAGTCAAGATGGTCAAACCCCGACGGTAAAATCCCAAAACTTGCCATGCTTGTGCTTGATTGATGCGATCGCGGGTAATACCATTTTTATCACCTAATTGCTTATAGATTGCTTCCGCACGTTGCCAAGTCTTAAGTGCATGTTCAGCTTGTCCCAAGTCTAGTTGAATACTACCTTGAATATCGAGGATTGGAGCCAGAACCTGAAGATTTTGGGCAGTAGAGGATTTTTCGAGCAACTTCAAGCTATCTGTAATTGCCTGTTGCGCTTGTGTCAAATGACCCAGTTTTTGATATGCCAATGCCAAATTACTTAATGCCACAGCTTGCCGCAATTCATTGCCTTGGCTGCTATAACTTTTAACTGCTTGTTGCAAAACTTTAACCGCTTCTGCAAACTGTTCTGCTTCATACAGCATTTTACCCTGTTGCAGCAAGTCTTGTGTTTGTGCAGTCGGATTTTGGATTGACATTGGTAGAGAAGCGATATGTTGTGTCTCTACAGTTGCAGCAACAGGAGAAGCAATAACACACAAAAAAGCTGTCACCAGAACCAAGAGAATGAAAACAGGCAAGTTATGGATTTTAAAGGGACGAATGAACCATCTGTTACATCCGTTACCCATCCGTTGCCACTTATTGTTTTTATCACTGTTGCGTTTCATAGGAATTCCTCCCCCTACTCTTGGGGTAACGAATTATTGACTACAGGAAATGGCAGAGGGAATAGAAAAACTTTGTGCATATTGAGCCACAAGGATAACATCACCATTAGCATCGACAATCCATCCTTGAGCCTCCACAATCTGATTAGTAGGTTCTTTATCCGTAATTTCCACAGCTAATTTATCCGTTACTCTCTCTGTTGCTTGTGGGGGCAAATCTACCCAACCTGTAATCACTGCTCCTCCCCGCAACGGTTCATTAGGACTTTGGGGTAATCCACCGCGTCCTGTGGCGATAAAATGACTGGCGTTTTGTCCTCTTGTGGGAGTGCAACCTTGGGCGATTTGTTGGGATGCATCCACGAGATTAGAGGGTAGTTGAATTAAGCCGCGAGAAGGGTCAGTATCTGGACTGTTGATAGTTACTTCCCCACTCACTCCCAATTCCGAACTCGCTGTAATGTCGCTCTTTTCGGTTGGGCTTTTTTGCGGGACAATACCGAAAATACCGTTTGTTGTAATGTCAACTCTACCACCAATCCCTGTAAAGGCGTTAGCGCTGATATCGCTATTTTCTTTGGGAACTGCAACGATAAATCTTGAGTTGATATTGATGTTACCGCCATTGCCACCTAATTTTTCTGTACCTGCGTTGGTGGAGATTTGACTGTTGCGACGGAGTAAGAGTAAATCGCTGTTGACGTTGATATTACCACCGTTACCAGATGCAGATTGGGCGTTGAGTACGCCTTGGTTATCTAAGGTAACTTTGGGTGAGGAGACGATAATATCTCCAGCAGTACCCGTGGTACTTTGGGAGTTAACGAACAAGCCACTGTTAAAGTTAGAACTCTTACCAGAAACGGTGAAAAAATCAGCAGCATTAACTTCTATTGTGCCTGCATTCCCTTGTCCAAGGGTTTCAGCAGTAAGTAGAGCGCGATCGCCTAACGAGAAAGAACCAGAATCGATAGTAATGTTACCCCCATTGCCAACTGTCCCCATTTCCACCAAGCTACGAATCCCACTGGCAAAACCGTTTTTCTCCCCAGCAATATTAACTGACCCAGTAATATTAACATTGACATTCCCCGCATCCCCCCGTCCTGCTGGCGCTGTTGCAGATGCTTCACTAGTTAGGGTTTGCAGTTGAGCGCCATCAATTAATGATAGTGTTGCCGCATTGATGTTGATATTGCCACCTTTACCTACACCCCCTGCTCCCACTGTACTGAGGATGCTAGCATATGCAAGAGAAACAGCATCTCGTGCCTGCACTGTCACATTCCCTGCATTCCCAAGTCCCAAAGTTGAGGCAGTAAGTTGAGCGCCATTTTGTAATGAGAAAGAACCAGAATCGATAGTAATGTTACCCCCATTGCCAACTGTCCCCGTTGACACCGAGCTGAAAATCGCACTCAAAAGACCGTTTTTCTCTCCAGCAATATTAACTGACCCAGTAACATTAACATTGACATTCCCCGCATCCCCCCGTCCTGCTGGCGCTGTTGCAGATGCTTCACTAGTTAGGGTTTGCAGTTGAGCGCCATCAATTAATGATAGTGTTGCCGCATTGATGTTGATATTGCCACCTTTACCTACACCCCCTGCTCCCACTGTACTGAGGATGGCAGCATTATCTGCAAGAGAAACAGCATCTCGTGCCCGCACTGTCACATTCCCTGCATTCCCAAGTCCCGAAGTTTCGGCACTAAGGATAGCGCCATTTTGTAATGAGAAAGAACCAGAATCGATAGTAATGTTACCCCCATTGCCAACTGTCCCCGTTGACACCGAGCTGAAAATCGCACTCAAAAGACCGTTTTTCTCCCCAGCAATATTAACTGACTTAGTAACATTAACATTGACATTCCCCGCATCCCCCTGTCCTGCTGGCGCTGTTGCAGATGCTTCACTAGTTAGGGTTTGCAGTTGAGCGCCATCAATTAATGATAGTGTTGCCGCATTAATGTTGATATTGCCACCTTTACCTACACCCCCTGCTCCCACTGTACTGAGGATGACAGCATTATCTGCAAGAGAAACAGCATCTCGTGCCTGCACTGTCACATTCCCTGCATTTCCTTGTCTCGAAGTTGAGGCAGTAAGTAGAGCGCGATCGCCTAACGAGAAGGAACCAGAATCAATAGTAATGTTACCCCCATTGCCAACTGTCCCAGTTTCCACACTGCTGGAAATCCCACTAAAAAGACCATTTTTCTCCCCAGCAATATCAACAGCATCAGTAACATTCACATTCACATTCCCCGCATCCCCCTGTCCTGCTGGCGCTGTTGCAGATGCTTCACGAGTAGCGGTTAGCAATTGAGCGCCATCTTTTAGCGAGAGGGTTGCAGCTAAGATATCGATATTACCTCCCTTACCTACACCCCCTGCTGACACTGTGCTGAGGATGGCAGCATTATCTGCAAGAGAAACAGCATCTTGTGCCTGCATTGTCACATTCCCTGCATTTCCTTGTCCCGAAGTTGAGGCACTAAGTTGAGCGCGATCGCCTAACGAGAATGAACCAGAATCGATAGTAATGTTACCCCCATTGCCAACTGTCCCCGTTGACACCAAGCTGCGAATCGCACTAAAAAAACCATTTTTCTCCCCAGCAATATTAACAGCACCAGTAACATTCACATTCACATTCCCCGCATCCCCCTGTCCTGCTGGCGCTGTTGCAGATGCTTCACGAGTAATGGTTAGCAGTTGAGCGCCATCTTTTAGCGAGAGGGTTGCAGCTAAGATGTCGATATTACCTCCCTTACCTACACCCCCTGCTGACACTGTGCTGAGGATGGCAGCATCTGCAAGGTCAACAGCATCTCGTGCCTGCACTGTCACATTTCCTGCATTTCCTTGTCCCGAAGTTGAGGCTTCAAGTTGAGCGCCATCTTGTAACGAGAAGGAACCAGAATCGATAGTAATGTTACCCCCATTGCCAACTGTCCCAGTTTCCACACTGCTGGAAATCCCACTAAAAAGACCATTTTTCTCCCCAGCAATATTAACAGCACCAGTAACATTCACATTCACATTCCCCGCATCCCCCTGTCCTGCTGGCGCTGTTGCAGATGCTTCACGAGTAGCGGTTAGCAATTGAGCGCCATCTTTTAGCGAGAGGGTTGCAGCTAAGATATCGATATTACCTCCCTTACCTACACCTCCTGATGACACTGTGCTGAAGATGTTAGCATCTGCAAGGTCAACAGCATCTCGTGCCCGCACTGTCACATTCCCCGCATTCCCTTGTCCACGGGTTGAGGCAGTAAGTCCAGCGCGATCTTGTAATGAGAAAGAACCAGAATCGATAGTAATGTTACCCCCATTGCCAAGTGACCCCAAGCGCACAAGATTATAAACTATGCTCCCATCAGCAACTTTGATTGACCCGGTAGCATTCAGCGTAATATCTCCCGCAACAGTTTCAGGTGTCCCCAAACCTTGCCCAATACCACCGATTAAAAAACTTCCTCCCAATATCTCTAGATTCTTAGCATTGACTGCAATATTACCGCCACCAGCGCCTTCTACATATATACCTGCTTGATTGGTAAGGGATACCGAAGCTCGCGCAACATTCTCAGGAAATCTCAAGCTGAGATTATCGCCATTTACACCCAACGCTACAGTACCAGGTTCCGCCAACCCTCCTAACTCAACTTGCCCACCATAAGCATTTAATTGCCCTCCATCCATGCTGACATTACCACCGACCAGCAGTAAACTTTTACCATCTGGTACTCGCAAACCAAAGACATCAAAAAAGCCTGTTGGGTCTGTTCCTGCTGGTGCAATTGACCTATTTTCAATTCTGCCAGCCTGAAGTTGATTGAACAACAACGCCGAAGGATTAACTGTTAGTAGTGAAGAAGGAGTCTGAGGATTAGTTGCACTAAATTCCAACCCATTGCCAAACACAAAAGAATTCGCCGTACTCGCCACAAACGAACCCGCCACATCCAGCCGTGCATTCTTCCCAAATAAAATCCCATTGGGATTGATCAAAAACAAATTTGCGCCACCATCCACCCCCAAAGTGCCAAGAATATTGGAGATATTACTTCCCGTCACTCGTGTGAGAATATTTTCAATTCCCGTGGGATTACCAAAATAAACACGCTGCAACTCACCCACATTGAAATCCTGGAAACTATGGAACAGGTTTGCACCGCGAATTGTTCCGCCATTAATACGGTCAGCCGGAAGTCCTTTAATATTGACATTGGGAGTGATTCTTGAAGATTTATCATCCAATGTTTCATCAGGGATAATCTGGGCT
Source organism: Nostoc sp. CHAB 5834 (assembly GCA_020829485.1). The sequence goes on from JAIVFU010000105.1 coordinate 8,334, forward strand.
AGAGCGTGATTTTCAGAACAAAATATGACATAAGCAAGCACTCCAATAATGCCAAAAACTCCTAATAAACCTGAGCGCCAATTCCTATTTTTCCAGGTTGCCATATCAGAACCAGCCTCTCCTGCTTATTTTTTCCCTGTCAGTATGCACTCAATCTATTAATAAATTTATTTACAATTAATTTCAGCAGATATTGTAACTAGATGAGAGTGAAGTTTTTAAAACTTAAGATTAGGTAATGCTTTTCAAAAAAAAGTTACAAATCAGTCATCAACCTAGCCTTACGGAGAAAGAATTGCAGTACCGTTTCTTCACGGGAAATAATATCAGCCCTACCCTCCATGCCTAATTGAATGTGACACTGGTTTTTCCCTTTACCTAAAACCAGAGTTTCCGGTTCAATAGTCACTTCATAGAAAGCACCAGGCGCAGCAACTTTTGGACTAGTCGCATTAGACATAGATGCATTTGTGCCATTCTTTTGAGGAGCGATCGCATCTGGAGAAATCGCTTGCACTTTACCATTGAGAGTACCATAATCTGGGTAAGGGCAAGCGCTCACCCGCATTTGGACTTTTTGACCAATTTTTAACTTACTCTTATCTTCAGATGCAACACCTGCTTTGACAACCTGAACTGCATGACTAGGAACAATTTGCAATACTTCCTCGCCAGCACGCACAGTTTGACCTGGGTTTCGCAAATTGAGTTGTGAAATTATACCATCGGCAGTAGCTGCGATCGTAGTTTGCACTAAATCCATTTCCACTTGTTTGAGTTCGCTAGTATCACGCTCCAACTGCTTTTCAATTTCAATCCGTTGGTTAACTAGAGCTTGGCGTTCCTTTTCTAATGTTGCTTTATTACTTAACCCTGCGGCTTTTTCTTGAGCAATGCGCTCAGTAGCAACAGTCACTTCTGTATTACTTGGATTTACCGCAACTAAAGCGCGTTGTCTTCTGGCCATGACAGCAGATACTGCTTGTTGTAACCGTTGAATTGTTTCTTTTTGCGCTTCCACTGCTGCTTCTTGCGCCTTTAGTGCTTGCTCTTGCTGTTTAGCAGCCAATTGTGCTTCTTCCAATTGATCCCTAGATAGCGCCCCTTGGTTAGCTGCACTCTCATATCGGTTCTGTTTTGACCGGGCTACACCCAAGGCAGCTTCAGTCGCGTGGAGATTCGCTTGTGCTGTTTTTAACTGTGCTTTCCCAACCTGCAATTCTTTCTCAGCAATTCTGATGTTGACATCAGCTTCTTGGAGTTCGGAAACAGTGGTAATATTTTTATCTTGATATTGCCGACGGCGACCGCTCAATTCGGCTTGGGCGCCAGTAATAATCCGGTTTACGCGGTCAGTTTCGGCTCGAATCTGGCTGTTGAGGGCATTAATCTGGGCATTGATTTGCACCAGTTGTAACTTAGATTGTTGAATACTAGTTTGCAATTGGCTCTTTTTGGTTTGCAGACGGGAATCGTCGATAGTTGCGATCGCATCTCCTTTTTTGATAACTTGATTTTCTTTGACATAAATGTGCATTACCTGACCTTCAGTCGCCGCTTGCACAATTCGCAATTCACCCGCCGGACGCACAACCGCCTGTCCTTGGACTGTAACCTTATACTTAGTAATAGCAGCGACTGGAACAGCTAGTCCTAGAACGCAGAGAATAAACATTCCACCAAAGCTTGTCCAACCACTAATTGGTGGGAGAAATTCGTTGGTTTGAATTGGGGGTAGAAAATTTGTGTTGCTCACTATAGTTAGTTTAAATTTTGCATTTGCATCTGTTAAAGTTTTTCTGACAAGAAAAGCAGGGATAGACCCTGCTTAAGAAGGAAATATCGCAGAGTTGTGGCTTAATAATTAGCCTTTAATACTCCCACTTTCCTCCGCCCCAAGGTACAGGCTTACTACCTCCAGTAGGTTTGCCTCCAGTCAAGAGAGAAAGACCAGCAATTGCACCAGCTGTTAATATCGCTGGCCATGATTTTTTAATTCTGTTTTTAACCTTTTTCCAAGCATCACCAAAGAAACCTCCACCACAGAGGCTTTCTTCTTCATCCAAAGAAAGGTCAGTGAAGAGGTCACTGTTTTCAATAGCGGTTATTTTGTCAGACATTGGTTTCTCCTTTTATGCTGATGCATTCATAATTTATTTGACTTTTACACAGAGATATTTAAATAAGTAGATAGCTTCGTTAAAATGCAAATTTAATTATCTCTGTTATATCTGTATACGACTGGTTTTGTTTTTTATGCACTTTCAACAAAGGGTATTTAGAAAAAAATCTTAAGCTTGTAGGAAGCGTTACAATCCGGTTCGGACAAGACTCGATCCAATACTGCTTGGTTAAGCCTAAAAAATAAAAATGTGTAGGTTGGGTTTTGTTTCTCAACCTAACATTTTGCGGGGTTTGTTGGGTAACACATTGCCTCATAGCTTAATTGATGGCAGCAGACTTGCCGTTACGGTGAGCAGGTGAATATGTTAGCGCCAACGCATCCTGAGATGGGAAAATATCATCTAGGAAGTCTAAATGTTCACCAGGTAATTTCCGCAATTCTTCTGGTGTACCTTGGATTTTTAAGCTTCCTTGTTCTAAAAATACAATTAAATCTGCCCTCTGTATGACCTTAGGACGGTGACTAATTAGAATAGTAGTTTTATCATGACGATGGGATAAAAGTCTATCTAGTACTTGTCTTTCGCTTACTGGGTCGAGTGCGCCCGTGGATTCATCTAAAATTAAGACAGGTGGCTCAGTAACTATTGCTCTAGCTATGGCTAATCTTTGGCGTTGTCCACCGGAAAGATTTGCACCAAATTCTCCTAAAACAGTTTGATATTTATCGGGTAGTTTGCTGATAAATTCATCTGCACCAGCAATTTGACAAGCTCTCACAATTTCTTCAAAACTAATATGAGGATAGCTAAAGTTGAAGTTATCAATAATAGAACGACTCCAGAAGTGGGGTTCTTGGGGAACTAATACCACCTGTTGTCGTAGACATTCTAACGACAGGTCTTGCTGGTTATAAAAACCATAACGAATATTGCCTGACTGAACTTTATATAAGCCAGTCATCAGTTTCGCAAGGGTACTTTTACCACAGCCAGATTTACCAATTAAAGCAATTACTTTACCGCCAGGAATAGTTAAGGAAAAATCTTTTAGTAGCTCAACCCTACCTGCGTGATGGAAGTTAAGTTCAGTGCAGGTAATATCTGCATTACCAGGAAGTTGTGCCCAAGGCTTTTTAAAATCATTTTCGTCTTCTGGGGTAGCATCAATAACTTCTGTCAGGCGTTGAATGACTATCTGGGCAGTGATAAACTTATTTACTAAGCCGATCGCAGCACCTAAAAAGCCAAGAAAGTTACCACTCATGCCGTTATATGCCATCAATTGACCGATTGTTAAGGTGCGATTAATGACTAAATAGCTACCCATCCAAAGGATGCCAATACTAATGAAAGTGGAAAGAATGCCAGTAACTGTACTGCTATAAAGTCCCAGCTTCATCATACTCCAGCCCAAGTTGGCAAGACGACCATAATTGCCTTGGTATTCTTCCCAAGCTTGGGGTGTAGCTTGGGTAGTTTTTAATACTTGGACGCCGCGAAATGTTTCCACCAAAAAGCCTTGGTTTTCTGTACCTTGAACAATCATATTGCGGGTTTTCTGGCGCATCGCGGGTAGGAAAAGCAAGCTAACAGCCGTAATAATGATAAATGCAACTATGGAAGCTACAGTTAATTCCCAACTGTAAAAGAGCATAAAGCCCAAGGAGATTACAGCAATAAAAAATTGACTGGGTAATCCGAGGACGATTTGGGAAACTAAGCTATTGATGGCGTTGACATCAGCAATCCGACTGACAACTTCCCCACTGCGTCGTCCTTCAAAGTAGGATAGGGGTAAATGTAAGAGTTTGCGTCCGTATTCTAGGATTAGTCCTAATTGCAATCTTTGACCAAAGTGACCGATGAGGTGAGATTGCACTAAGCTAATGGCGCTTCTAATTAAGTTCATGGCGATAACGCCAATAGCGACGGTGGTTAGCAGTTGGGTATCTCCCCGCACTAGGACATCATCGGTGAGGAGTTGCATCATGAAGGGAGATGTCAGAGAAAGCAATCCAATAGCGATGTTAATGGCGATCGCTTGAGCGAGAATAAAGCGATAGGGCCAAACCCTTTGGATATAACGCCCAAGACCGCCAATTTTATCTGATTCTTGTTGATAAAAGCGGCTGTCGTCAGGGGTTAGCAGTAACATCACGCCATTACCCCAACCAGCCATTAACTCTTCACGGCTAAGATAACGGATACCAATACCAGGGTCAGCTATAACGTATTTTTTGCCTTTTTGTCCGTATAAAACTACCCAGTGGTAGCCTTTCCAGTGGATAATGGCTGGTAGAGATATTTGGTGTAATTGGTCGATTAGTTGAGGAGTGGCTTTAACTTGGCGGGCATTGAATCCTAGCACTTCTGCACCCCGGCTTAATCCCAGGAGAGAGGTTCCTCTGGAACCTGTGCCAACCGCTTCCCGAACGCGGTTGAGGGCAAATGTGCGTCCGTAATATTTGGCAATGGTAGCTAGGCAGGCGGCTCCGCAGTCTTCTTCGCTGTGTTGTTGGATAATTGGGTATTTCATAATTTGTATATGGAATCTTTCATCCTCTGCAAGATAATCGGGGCAGAAAGCCCCGACACCCAATATTTAACTCCTGAGAACCAAAAGTTTGACCCTGGAGTTATTGACGATCCCAAAGTTTTCAGGAGTGCTTTTTAAGCATAGACCGCGTAGGTTACGTCATAAATAGAGCCGCTTCCACTAATGCGTTCTGTTACAAAACCATTTGTAGGAGTGCTTCCAACAGAAAAACCGCCTAGATAGTCATCCCTACCAGCGAAACCGCCGTCGGAATCAAACAAATTAATGCTTGCAGTTCCATCAAATGGCTTCTCTATGGAGAAATTGGCGGTTTCGCCAGTATCTACGTCGTTAGTTTTATTGGTTTTATCTCCATTTATTCTGGCATATACGTCGTCTCCATTAAACGAACCGAAGTCTGCACCTGCTTTAATTGCAGTGGCTTTATACAAGAAAAGCGAAGCACCACCTTCAATGACAGATCCTTCTTCGGGAGTTAAGTTAGTAAATAATTGTTCTTGATCGACAAAGGAATTGCTAGAGGTAGAAATATTCGACATGGTTTTTCTCCTTTTTTAGTTGATTGATATTCTCTTTAAGCCCCATGCAGAACTGATTAAGTCAGTTTTGATTCACCTTGCTTGCATCTTTTTTGTGATACTTACTAAATGAATCTCTCTGCATATCACTCTTTACGATTACTTTTAGTTTTTATGCACGGAGAATAGAAAATTTGTAAAAAAATCTGTAAAATCCTTATGCATAAAAAAATCGGGGCAAGTGCCCCGACCTTATACTGTGTTCAGCTTTTTAGCTCAGATTTTTGAGTGGTTGCCTCTTTGATCTGAACCGAGACAGGAAAATTAACCTCAGAAATTCAAATCAGTAAAACCAGGGTTAGCGCGTTTCAAACCTTATTCACAGGGGTATTCTAGCAGAGGGGAAAAGTTTGCGAGATCCGCCAATACAGAAACCATATACTGATCTGATCATTCATAGCCGTTCGCCGTGACTTTTGGCGAATACTGCGGCGAAAAGATGATTCTCGATCTAAGGCATTGAGGACAATGCGACGTAGTAAGGCAAAGTTTTGTAGGCACGCGATGAACTTGAACTGCTCCCTGGAACGAGTTCAAAATATAGACTTAATAACGCTTTTTATGCCTTTTCCAACAGCTTTAGCTCCGTCTTTTATGGCTCCTCCAACATCTTCAGCTACGTCTTTTATGGGTGGTACAATCACTGGTACAATCACTGTTACAACAGCTGTTACAACTGCGTCTCCAATGGCATCTCCTATGTCCTCTCCGTAGCCGTACTCTGGGTTTTGATTCCGCAAACCTCCACTGACAGCAGCTGCTTCTTCAGGGATTAATTCAGTGAACAATTGTTCATGCTGATTGTCTTTCATGTTTTTCTCCTTGATTAAAATTGACTTAAGTTTCCTAAAAAGAAGTTTTTCCCCAGGTAGAGGAATAAGTAATGAGGCAGTAATCAAATGCCCCATGCAGAGATAATTGGATAAATTTTAATTCACCTTATTTGCACTTTTTTATAGTACTTGCTAGGTAAATCTCTCTGCATATCACTCTTTACGACGACTTTTAATTTTTATGCACTTAGATCAGAAAGTTTTTGAAAAATCTGTAAAATCCTTATGCAGCAAGGAATTAGCTTTTGGCTATATGACTGTATAATTGAAATCAGCTATGGTTCAAACAACGGCAAATATTCCATGCAACCCCGGCAGGGCATTGTTGAAATTTTTTCTACATTTTTGCAATTTGATCTAGAGCAATTTAGTGGTTGGGCAACAGATGCCAAACTGCGACGCAGTATTAAAAGTTGCTTGGAACGGTCTTCAAAACAAGAATCAGATACCTTTTGGGCAATTTACTGGTATCAAGTTTGGCACAATCAACCCAGTTCTCTAGCTGTGGGACATATTTCTGCTTATTTACAAGAGGTGTGCTATTGGACTGCAAGAAAATTTGCCCTGAACTTTTCCACTCAGTCCTCTGTAGCAGACTGTTTTCAGATGGCGATCGCTAGTCTTACCAAAATCCTTAAAACTTTCAATCCTCAATACAGTTTACATTTAAAAGGTTATGCAGAATTAGCTTTTGAATCGATTATCAAGGATATACTGCGCTTACGTCGAGAAGCAGACATTTGTTCAGACTGGGCATTATTGCATAAACTCAGCCGCAAACGACTAGTGCAGTCATTACAAAATGCCGGATTTAACGCCGAAAGCATCGAGAGTTATGTTTTAGCCTGGGAATGCTTTAAGGAACTCTATACAGGCGACAACACAAAAATCCGTCAGCTTACCAAACCAGATGCTGTGACTTGGGAGGCTATTACTAATCTTTATAATGCAGAACGTTTAAGCCGATTGAGTTCACCCACTCCCGCAGTCAACCAGCAAACTATAGAAACCTGGCTATTATCTTCTGCTAAAGCTGCCCGTAATTTCCTTTATCCTAAGTTTGTTTCCGCAGACGCTCCCCTCAAACAAGAAGAGGATGGTAATTTATTAGATATACTGCCTGTAGATTTGCAAACATCTTTACTAACGGAAATTATTGAGCAGGAAGAAGCTGCCAATATGCGATCACAGCAAACTCAGTTAAACCAAGTTTTGTCCCAAGCGATCGCTGCAATGGATGCAAAGTCACAACAACTACTACAAGTTTACTACGGTCAGAAGCTGACTCAAATAGAAATTGCTGCACACCTAGAAATTAAGCAATATACTGTTTCCCGTCGCCTTAGCAGCATTAAAAAGTCATTGCTGCTGACTTTAACACAGTGGAGTCAAAACACCTTGCATATTTCCCCTAAATCCGACGTAATAGATGCCATAAACACAAGTTTAGAGGAATGGCTCAAAGTCCAATATAGCCATACCCAGATTTAATGAGCAGACAAAAAATAATTTTGTCTCTCCCCTCTCCCTAATATGGTCTTTATATGAAGCCATTCTAAAATTATTTATGTTGAACGCACCTCCCCCATTTACTATTGACTCACAGCATTTATACTTAGAAATTCCCCAATCTCCAGAGGCGCAAGAACAACCATACTCAACAGCTGGTGCTTGTCAACGTGGGTGGATAAATCAAAAATGCTTGCAAGCATTTTTGCCTTGGTTCAAGGAGGAAATTGCTCCCACCGCCAGGGTTTATCCTAACAGTGCGGCATTGCCGAGTTTTTGGGAAGTAGTCAATGGCACAGCTATTACTTTTGATTGCGATCGCCTTGTATTAATTCCCACCCTAGCGATGGATGATGATGAGTTGCGCGTACCGCAAGAATGGGTAGATATACCAGAATGGGTTGCTGACTATTACATAGCAGTACAAGTCAATCCCGATGATGGCTGGATGAAGGTTTTTGGCTACACAACCCATCAAATTCTGAAAACAAAAGGGGTTTATGATGCTGGCGATCGCACTTACAGCTTGGAAAGTGAAGATTTAATTCCAGATATCAATGTGCTGTGGATTACACGCCAACTTAATGATCCTGAAGCCTTACGCGCCGAGATTGCACCTTTAGATTCTATTACCAAAATCCAGGCAGAAAACCTTTTAGAAAGGTTGGGTCATCCCGATGTGAAATTCCCGCGTTTGGGAGTTCCATTTTCACTCTGGGGTGCGCTTCTGGCACATAGCGGTTGGCGAAAAAAATTGTATGAACTCCGTCAGGGTTTACTCATGCAGTGGTCAATTCCGCAATGCTTGCAGGCAGGAGTAGCCAATTTAGCTCAACAGTGGGGATGGGAAAAAAGAGAATTCGTCGTGGTGGCTGCCAGAATGCGGAGTGCAGAACCATTTCTCGGCTTGTCTCGGCAAATAATAGTTGCAGAGCATACATACGAATTACGTATTTTACCAAAAAGTGCTTCTGTGGACTATGTTTGGCGCTTTGAATTGCAAAGTACAACTGCTGGTAATCAAATTCCTGCTGGGTTTAAGCTTCGACTACTAACGGAAGACTTACAAGCTTTTGAGAATAATGAAGATACGGCAATAACTCCTATAGATATGTTGTATTTGGAAGTAATTTTGGAACCAGGAGAAGGATTGGTTTGGGAAATAGAACCCGCGCCTGAAGAATATGATCGAGAGATTTTGCGGTTTTAAGAAAGAACATTGGACAAATTTGCAAAATTTTTTCACGCAGGTGCGTAAAAACTAAAAGTATCGTAGAAAGCAACGGAGTCATTGCTTTGGGCAGTCACCGAACAGAGGTATACTTAAAAGTGGGAGGGTTCTTCAAGAAACTGTAATGGTAAATAATTAACTGGACTTTGTAGTTTAGCAACCAAGATACAACCAAGATAATAGATACAACTGATCATCTGTGGAGAACTAGCTGTGGGGAAGTTAGTCATCTTAAAGTTAGGGGAGGGAAATTTTGAACAAGGGTTTCCCGTGACGCTACAGATTGGCGATGAAAATGTCCGCCCTAGTGTGGAAATCACGGGTGCGCTTCCCCCAAACCCAGAAATTCTCCGCGATTATTACCGTTGGCAATCTATTTATCGTAATTTAAGGTTGCCATCTCGTCCTATTGGTTTACCTAAGGAACTTAAGCAAGCCCCCAACCTAGAAGACTGCCAGCAGGTGGCTGATGAATTTAAAGTACGTTTTAATACTTGGCTTGCTTCCGATTCCTTTCGTCCTATCCGCGAAAAATGGTTGGAAAAACTTATGCTTGCGGATAATATCCGTGTGCTTTTACAAACCAAAGACTTCCGATTACAGAAACTCCCCTGGCATCTTTGGGATTTGGTGGAACGCTATCCCCAAGCGGAAATAGCTCTGAGCGCTCCCGCCTACGAACAAGTCAACCGAATAACAACCACATACGACAAAGTAAAAATCTTAGCGATTTTGGGTAATAGCCAAGGAATTGATACCAAAGCAGACCAAGCGCTGCTTAATTTGTTACCCAATGCAGACATCACCTTTTTAATTGAACCACAATGCCAAAACCTTACTGACCAGCTATGGGAGCAGCATTGGCAGATTCTATTTTTCGCTGGACACAGTTCTACTCAGGAAACCAATGAAACAGGAAAAATCTACATCAATCAAACTGAAAGTCTAACAATTAGCCAGTTAAAGTATGCCTTGAAAAAGGCAGTGGAACGAGGTCTAAAACTGGCAATTTTCAATTCCTGTGATGGCTTGGGATTGGCACGGGAATTTGCAGATTTGCAGATTCCTGAAATCATCGTTATGCGAGAGCCTGTACCTGATCGGGTGGCACAGCAGTTTTTAAAGTATTTTTTGGAAGCCTTTGCGCGCGGAGACTTGTTGTATTTAGCCGTGAGGGAAGCACGAGAAAGGTTACAAGGGTTAGAAAACCAATTTCCCTGCGCTACATGGTTGCCTGTCATCTGTCAAAATCCGGCAGAGATGCCGTTAAATTGGGGAGAATTGTTTAGAAATGCACGTAATGTTCCGACATCTTTGTCTAAAACCACCCCTGTTAAAAGAACCACAAATCGGCTTGGCTTCTCATTGCTTCTACTGGCGAGCATGACAATGACTGTAATATTAACAGGGGTACGGTATTTGGGTGTGCTGCAACCATTAGAACTAAGTGCGTATGACCAACTGTTACGCTTGCGTCCTCCTGAGAAACCAGACTCACGCCTACTGATTGTCACTGTGACTGAAGAAGATGTGCAGGCGCAAAAACAGGACAAACCTCAGGGTTCCTTGTCAGATAAATCACTTGCCCAACTGTTAGAAAAATTAGAGCCATATCAACCACAAGTTATTGGTTTGGATATATACCGAGATTATCCAGTAGGTAAGGATTATCCAGCATTGGCAGAACGAATGCGAAAAAGCGATCGCTTTATAGGAGTGTGTCAACTCAGCGATTCCCAAGCAGGAAAACCAGGCGTGAAACCACCCCCAGAACTTTCTCCACAGAATCTAGGTTTTAGCGATATTGTCATAGATTCAGATAATGTCGTGCGTCGCCATCTGTTAGCGTTAACTCCCTCACCGTCATCTCCTTGTACTGCCCCCTATGCCCTGAGTGTTCAACTTGCACTGCGTTACTTATACGCAAAGGGAATTAAGTTGCAATTTACCCCAGATGGCGCGTGGCAATTAGGGAAGCTGACATTTAAACCAATAGAAGCTCATACCGGAGGTTATCAAGGAATTGACGCTTTTGGACACCAAATTTTGTTAAATTACCGTTCCTCTGGTTCCCTAGAAGCGATACCTTCGGTAGGCTTCGCCAACGCACCACGTATTACCTTACAACAAGTGCTAATGGGTAAGCTAAATGCTAATGCAGTCAAAGACAAAATAATCATTATTGGCACAACAGCAGAAACTTATCGTGATTACTGGTTAACTCCCTACACCACTCCTCAAGGGAAATTACAGGCAATACCAGGAGTTTTTTTACAAGCCCAGATGGTCAGTCAACTTCTCAGTACTGCTTTGGACGGACAACCTCTGTTGTGGACTTGGCCACTTTGGGGTGAAGTAATTTGGGTTTGGGGTTGGTCTTTTTTAGGCGGTTTACTTACTGCTAATCTGCACCGATTCACTTACTTAAGCTTGGCAGAAGGGATAGCTATTATCAGTCTATACGCTAGCTGTTTTATATTTTTAATTGTATATAGTTGTTGGGTTCCCCTGATCCCTGCTATGTTGGCTTTAGGAGGTAATAGTTTAATAGTTACAACTTACTTAAATATAAAATTTAAAAATAAATTTTGAAAAGTATTGCATAAGCCAAAATCCAGAATCCCAAATTGTGTAACTCCTAATTTACTATGAAAAGTTATTGGCAAAAAATACAATTAATCGCTACATTCGGGATAGTTTTATTGGGAATTATCGGTTATTATCCAATGATTCGGATAACACCAGTTGCTGCCGTGCCTGTTACATTTTCGCCTCCCCCACCACCTCCAGACAGGGGTGCAGCAGGTGATCGCGGAGGAGCCGCAAGTCGTGGTTGTAGTGTTGGGAATCAGTCTGCCATTGCACTTGTACCTGTATACAAACAGACACTCAAACAAGGACAAACAGAAGCAGTTTCTGTTACTAAAGTTTGGGGCTTTACGACTGAAGAATATCCAACTTTTTGGTTTTTTGTCCCATATAAAAAATCTACAATTAATTCTATTGAGTTTGTTCTCAAAGATGAGTCAAGTAAAGTAAGTCAAACTCTTTACCGAACAATAGTAACAATCCCAGAAACACCAGGAATTATTAGCATTCCCTTAAGCGCAACTACTCCCTCATTGCAAGTAGACAAGATGTATCACTGGTTTTTTAAGATAAAAATCATTTGCAATCCACAACAACCTGCACAACGGGAGTATGCGGAAGGATGGGTGCAACGGGTTAATCTAAATCCTAAATTAGTAGATAGCCCGGCGCAAGAAACTCCTCAGCAACGGGTAAGGCTTTATGCTGAGAATGGTATTTGGTACGATGCCTTAACTACTCTGGCTGAATTACGTCTTGCCAAACCTCAAGATCCAACTCTAGCGGTGGAGTGGATGAATTTGCTTAAATCCGTAGATTTAGAGAATTTAGCTAAACAACCCCTTATAAAATGTTGTCAAGCTAACGGGACTTAAACAAAACAGGAAAGAAAAAATGGTAAGAAAAAGCGGCATACCTTAAAGGCACAATTAGTAGTTGATCACTAGTGGGAAAATCCTCTGTACTGCCTATGGAGTTGGTCGTATAGACGATTTTCGTTTACTCAAAAATACCAAAGTGCGTTTTGAGCGATCACAGTTATGTTTAGCTGATAACTCTGCCTTTCCCCAACCAAGATCACCAACAGTTGCCAAGAACCCATAAATTGAGAAACCCGCTTTGAATGCATAAAGCAAGCAACTTGCTTATCTTACGGTTACAGTGAGAGTAGCAGCAGCCACAATTTTTTATGTTCTCGTCCTCAGCAGAGACTAGCTTGATTTTATCCGCTTTTTTGGACTCTTTGACCATCATCCCTCAAGGATGTTGCTGCTCATAGTTAGAGAGGTTTTCACCCAGACATTTTGGTTGTGATAAAAATCACCACGCTGTTCTAATATAAATCCACCCAGCAATAATCCCAACCATACTTCTACCATCGGCATTTCCAACGCACGTTGCAGTTTAACTAAAGAAATCTCATCTTTGACATTTATCAAGCAGTTGGCGATCGCACTTTGCCATTTTGGCACATCTTCATCTGATGCCAGATTGCGGACATCTTCTAAAGTTGTCACCTCATCGAGCATTGCCAAAACATTCGCTTTTTCAACGGGTGCTACTACAGAATCACCCTCCTGGTTAGAATATGAAAATTGGTGTGGGCCGTGTGGTTTAAAGGTTTGTGGTGTTTCCGGTTCAATCAAATCATCTAAATCTAGGTGCATTGTTGTCCGCACTAGACCAGCAAAGAGATCGGTGCTAACAATTGGCCCCAAAAGACTATTGCGATCGCTCAATTGAGAGTATCCCCAAACAGGATCACCAAAATTGGACAAGACCCTTAATCCTGGTTTGAAAATGTCTTGATTGCAGGTTTGAGCGATTAGTATTGCAGGTCGTTACGGGAGCGATGCGATTTTGTTAGATCGGACTTTAATTCTCAGTTATAGAGCTATATTCTCAATAAAATCAGTTATTTACCTGCGATCGCACGCCTAAATAGGTGATTTAGCACCTGAATTTTAAGCACCTCACAAAATCGCATTAGACACGTCCTAAAACTCACAAGCCAATATTTACAAGGCTTTGAGACCAAACCTTGCAGACTTGTTTTCAACGTAGCAATCAGCATTTGATATAGTTACCGATAGTTTAGAGGATAAAGATAGAAT
>JAIVFU010000106.1 GCA_020829485.1 Nostoc sp. CHAB 5834
GGCATTGTAACAGTGATAGGATGTCTGGCATGGGTGGCTTGTAGTTTTTGAGTTGTCGTTGTGAGAGACAATAACTCTACTACAAAGCGCCCTACCTCTTCATGCTCTTATTTTGGCTAAGGTATTGGTTGTTCCAAAACATTTTCATGCCCCATATTCGTTATTCCCAGTTACTGCGTTATGGCATTGTTGTATTGATCGTCGCACTTGCATTAGTGCTGATGTTGATGCTAGACCCCTGGTTAAGCATGAGTGCAACTCCTTTCTTGCTGTTTTTTAGCGCTGTAATGGTGAGTGGTTGGTATGGTGGTTTTAAGTCAGGGCTGTTAGCAACCGGCTTGTCTGCATTACTGAGCGATTACTTCTTTCTCCCTCCAGCTTATGATCTGAGTTTTGACTTATCCGATTTTCTGCGAATTGGGTTGTTTGCATTACAAGGATTACTCTTTAGTATCTTATGTGAAACATTAAAGACTGCTAAAAGCCGGGCTGATGGAAATCTCCAAAAGCTGAGAGTTAGCGAGGGACGATTTCGATTAGCGTTAAGTAGTTCAGATATCGTGGTCTTTCAGCAGGATCGCAATTTACGATATCAGTGGATTCATAATCCTCAAGGTCTAGAAACTGCTGAGAAAATGCTGGGTAAGTCTGATGATGAATTATTTCCAGCTTTAGTAGCAGAGCAATTGAGGGCAATTAAGCAGAAGGTACTAGAAACTGGTGTTTCAACCCGTGAAGAGGTTTATCTGACAATTGGTGGAGAAAATTATTACTATGATTTGCTAGTTGAGCCGCTAAGGCATGTAGACAATAGCATTGAGGGTATTACTTGTGCAGCTGTGAATATTACTGAGCGCAAGCAAGCAGAACTAGAAAAAGCCACGTTGCACCAAGAACTTCAGCAAGCGATTCAGCAAAAAGACGAATCTCTGGCGTTACTCAATGCTTGGCTTACTAGTTCACCAGTGGCGCTGGCTTTTCTTGATACTGAACTTCGCTACATTCATGCTAATGAAGCGTTAGCAGCCATTAACGGTGTACCGCAAACTCAACATATTGGTCGCACCTTTAGGGAAGTACTACCGGAATGGGTAGCGCAAATTGAGCCTGTTTTTGAGCAAGTAATGCAAACCGGGCAACCCTTACTGAATCAGGAAGTGAGTGGTGAAACCTATCCTCCTGGAGTATATCGTTATGGTCTGGTCAGCTATTATCCGGTGTATTTACCGGATGGGCAGTTATTAGGACTAGGTATTAGTTCAATTGATATTACTCAACTCAAACAAACTGAGCAAGCACTGCAAGAAAGCGAAGCAAAGTTTCGCAGCGTGGTTGAGTCAAACATGATTGGTATTGGCTTCTGGGATAGAGACGGTAGGATTACAGAAGCGAACGATGCCTTGCTGAATATGGTAGGTTATACCCGTGAAGAATTGCTTGCCGGAACACTTCGCTGGCAAGACCTTACTCCTACAGAGTACGTGCCACTTGATAAGGAAGCACTAACTCAATTTCAAGACAGTTCCTTTTGTACACCATATCAAAAAGAATATATCCGTAAAGACGGCTCACGCTTGCCAATTTTGGCAGGTGGTAGCCATTTTGAAGGGACTGTAGATCGAGGAGCTTTCTTTGTTCTCGATATTACAGAGCGTAAGCAGGCTGAGGAAAGACTCCGCTATATCGCCCAAATTAGTAGTTTACTCTCTACTTCGCTAGATTATGAAGAAACTTTAGAACAAATCGCCAAAATCTCAGTTCCCCAGCTAGCTGATTGGTGTAGCGTTGATATTTTAAATGAAGATGGTTCTATTCGCCGCCTACCAATTGCCCATGCAGACCCATCTAAAGCGGAGTTGGCGCGTAAACTTCAGGAGTATGCAACAGATTACAAAGGTGCAAGTGCAATTACTAAAGTACTGCAAACCGGACAAAGCGAATTGATCTCAGAAATATCTGACTCGCTATTAGTGGCAAGTACTCAGAATCAGGAACACCTAGAACTGGTTCGGCAATTGGGGATGAAGTCTGTGATGATTGTGCCATTAATCGCACAAGGGCGAGTCCTGGGCACTATTAGCTTTGTTAGCACCCAATCAAACCGTCGCTACGATCGCACTGACCTAACTTTAGCAACAGATATTAGCCATCGTGCTGCTTTAGCAGTGGAAAATGCCCGACTTTATCGAGATATCCACCAGGCTTTAGTCCATTATGCAGAATCTCTATCTCTTCTAGATGCGCTTTTAGCAGCTGCTCCTGTTGCTGTATGCTTTTTTGATCGAGAACTGCGATATATCCGAATTAATCAAGTTTTCGCTGACATTAACGGTTTGACCATAGAAGAACATCTAGGGCGCAAATTTGGGGAGGTGTTACCAGCGATGGCGGCTGATTTGGAGCAGCAGTTACAGCGCGTGTTGGACACTGGAGAACCCCTGCTGAATGTAGAAATCAGTGGTAAGACAAAGGAACAACCAGAACGTTACGGCTACTGGCTGGGCAACTATTACCCGGTGAATAACCCAATGGGAGAAAAGATAGGGATTGGGATTATTTTGGCAGATGTGACAGCAGCAAAGGAAACAGAAGTTGCCTTACGAGAAAGCGAAGAAAGGTTCCGGGCAATGTTCAACCAGGCAGCTGTCGGTATTACTTTAGTAGCGTTGGATGGACAATTTCTTCAAGTTAATCCTGCTCTGTGTGAAATTACTGGATACAGCCATGAAGAGTTAATCCAATTAAACTTTCAAGAAATTACCCACCCTGACGATGTAGAAATTGATTGGGAAAATGCTCGGCAAGTTTTGGCAAAAGAAATTAGTGGTTATTCTCTAGAAAAACGCTACATCCGCAAAGATGGTTCCATTGTTTGGGTAAACCTAACTTCATCAGTAGTTTGGGATGATAAAGGACAACCAAAGTATGCCTTAGGTATTGTTGAGGATATCAGCGAACGCAAACGAGTTGAAGCCACACAAAACTTTTTAGTCGAAGCCAGCACCTTACTAGCTGCCTCATTGGATTATGAAATCGCCTTAGAAAATGTGGCTAATCTAGCAGTTCCTACCCTAGCTGACTGGTGTATTGTAGATGTTTTCCAGGAAGATTGGTCAAGTAAACAAATTGCGATCGCAATTGCCGATCCCACAAAACAAAATACTTTAGACGAAATCCGACGGCATTATCCCCCCAAAACCAAAACAAAACAGCTTGTAGAGCAGCTAGGATTGGGAATCTCTATCTTTTATCCCGAATTATCTGAATCTAATTTTGTACAGATGGCTCAAAACGAGGAACATCTGCAATTGCTGCGAAGCCTGGGTATTCGTTCTCTAATGGTGATTCCGGTTCGTTCCCGTGGGCAATTATTTGGAGCAATCTCTTTTTTTACCGCCGAGTCAGGTCGGTACTACAAACAAACAGACTTGGCTTTAGCAGAGGATATTGCTCGTCGGGCAGCAATAGCGATCGACAACGCCAGACTCTACCAGGAAACTCAACGGTCTGTCAATCGCACGCTACTTTTGCAAAGAATAACTGCTGCCTTCTCGGAAGCCTTAACTCCCCAACAGGTAGCCGATGTAGTGGTGAACCAAGGCATTGCCGCCTTGGAAGCTACTGGTGGTTCCGTTGTCTTACTGACTGAGGGAGGTACTACCCTAAAAGTTGTGCAAGCAATTGGCTATCCGCAAACACTTATAAATACTTGGGCAACTTTTCCCATCACAGCACCTAACCAAATAGCAGAAACAGTCAGAACTGGGCAGCCGATTTTTTTAGAAAATTTAGCAGCCATGATTGCTAGATATCCCGACTTAGCAGCTATTGTGACTGTTATGGGGAATAATGCCTGGGCTTCTATTCCCTTGGTAGCAGAAGGTAAAGTAATTGGGGCTTTGGGATTCAGCTTTACTCCTCTTCAAATATTTAACGAAGAAGACCGGGGCTTTATGTTGACACTGGGACAACAGTGTGCCCAAGCGATCGCCCGCGCTCAACTTTATGAAGCCGAAAAAACTGCAAGGGCGCAAGCCGAGACAGCCAACCGAATTAAAGATGAATTTCTTGCCGTCCTTTCCCATGAACTTAGAACTCCCCTGAATCCAATTTTAGGGTGGGCGAAGTTACTCAGAACCCGCAAGTTTGATGAAGCCACGAGAATCCGGGCATTAGAAACAATCGAGCGTAATGCCAAGTTACAAACCCAACTGATTGGAGATTTACTTGATGTTTCGCGGATTTTACAAGGGAAAGTTAGGTTAAATCTTTATGCAGTGGATTTGAAAGTAGCGATCGCAGCTGCACTAGAAACAGTGCGTTTAGCAGCAGAAGCCAAATCAATTGAAATAAAAACGGTATTAAGTAATGATATCGGCAAAGTTTTGGGTGATGGCGATCGCTTGCAACAAGTAATGTGGAATCTCCTTTCCAATGCCGTTAAATTCACACCCACAGAAGGACGAGTAGAAGTACGTTTAGAGCAAGTTGGCTTAGAAGCCCAAATCCAGGTGATTGATACAGGTAAGGGAATCATGCTGGAATTTTTGCCCTATGTCTTTGATTACTTCCGACAAGCAGATGCCAAGACAACCAGGATATTTGGTGGGTTGGGATTAGGGCTAGCAATTGTGCGTCATCTGGTAGAACTTCACGGTGGTACAGTTCAGGCAGAGAGTCTGGGAGATGGACTTGGGGCTACCTTCACAGTTAGACTACCTTTGCTGAAAAATTCTGAGTTGCGAGTTGAGAGTGGTGAAGCTTCTCAAGCAGAACTCAATACTGACGACACCTTACTTGCTGGAGTCAAAATCCTGCTTGTAGACGATCAAGCTGATGTGCGAGAGTTTTTTAGCTTTGCCCTAGAACAATATGGCGCAACTGTAACACTAGCAGAATCAGCAAGTGAAGCGCTAGAAATACTAATGCAATCAAAGCCAGATATCCTGTTAAGCGATATTGGAATGCCTGAGATGGACGGCTATATGCTGCTGCGCGAGGTGAGAAAATTACCGCCAGAACAAGGCGGGCAAATTCCTGCGATCGCATTGACAGCCTATGCTGGAGAAATTAACTACAACCAAGCAATGGCAGCAGGATTTCAAAAACACCTACCGAAACCCGTCGATCCAGCAGAATTAGCTAGTGCAATCGACCAAATAATTCGTAATTCGTAAATTTTGAAATGTGTAGGTTGGGTTGAGGAACGAAACCCAACATTTTCGAGGCTTTGTTGGGTTGCGCTTTGCTTAACCCAACCTACAATTTTCTTTAACCCAAGCGTATTGGGTTTTAATCAAGAGTAATTTAGATGCGTTTACCCTGGCTTACACCTTTAATTAATGACTAATTTTCCTAATGAATTACGAATTACGAATTACGAATTATCCAATAGGCCGATTACCAGGATTGACTGCGTGAATATATTCACTACCCGATTGCGGCCTTCCTCGTTTATAACAAGCTTCTTCTGGTTTACCCCATCCTAGCTGCAAAATCATTTCCAAAAAGCTAGAATTTTCCCACTTGCACAAACTTGCCCATTCTGTTATTTGAACAATTCTCTCTACATCAGATGTGACAATTTGTTGGTACTGTTTATTATTATTGAAACTCAAATATAAATCCATCCCCATAGAGACTTCATACCAAAATTCTACGATAGAATTTTTAGCAGTTTTTAATATCTCTAAGTCACTGGTGAGGGCTATTAACTCGCTATCTACTTCGGGATAGCTCAAGTTTTTACCTTTGACTGTTACCTCCCGCCAAATAATACCTGAAACTTGGTTTTCCCTCTGATATTCATGAATTGCAGCTTTGAAATCTTGATAAGCAGTGAACTGTTGCAGCCCATCAGTCATGAGAAACTGGTCAATTACAGGATTGCCAGAGACTGGTATTTCTAATTTTAGGCGTTTTCCCTTGAGGCAGGCTTGGCGTTCGGCTGCCAAAATTTGAATTAGCTCCTGGGTCGTGTAAACCTTTGACATTAGAATACACTCTAGTTAGTCATTGGTCATTAGTCATTAGTCATTAGTCATTTGTTACAGACTAGAGACTACAGATATTTAAATATTATGCTTTGGCATCGGCAGAAATGTAGTAACAGATAACACGAAAAATCAGGGCAGACCAATTTAGTCTACCCCATAAGTTATCTAGCTAACTCACTACTGAACTCATTAAAGGCTCGTCGTTTTAGCTGTGCTGTTTCAGTGCGTGGTAACAAATCAAAGATTTTGCGAAATTGATCGTCTATCTCTTCAAAAGGTACTTGACCTTTTTTATTTAAAACCACCTCACCAGATTTATTAAACACCACGACCTGAGGAACAGCCCCAGAATAGTAATATCCTGGTTCTGTAGGATTGTAGGTCTGTTTAAGCGGGATACCATCTACATTAATCGGCATAATTTCTGCTACCCGACCATAGAATTCCTGTACCCGTGATATAGAAATGGCATACCTTTTGGAATCGCTGCTGTCATCCAAATAAAAGGCCAAAAAGATGGGTTTATGTTCCGCTAAAGCCTGTGCTAATGTCTGTCTGGGAGGAACTAATGAACCATTGCCAGCATAAACGACAAAGATGTTGCCATCATATAAATCATTATTAAGACCAGCAGATGCAGGTTGCATACTTATAATGAAAAGACTTGCAAGCAACAACAGGCCTTTGGACAACCACCTTCGCCAGCCAGTAATTTGTTTATGTAAAAAAAGAAACTTTGTGCTATTCATCAAAAGGAACCTTGCAAGCTACTACTTGTCGTGAGTTTGTGCTGAATTCGGCAAACTGGGCTGGATATGTAATTACGCCCACGCACTACTTTTTAAGATAACGCTTACTGAGATTATCTCTTGTAAATGGATGATGGAGATAAACGAGGTTCTGAGGTGGATGAACGGAGTTCTGAGGTGGATGAATCCAGTTCTGAGGTGGATAAACGGAGTTCTGAGGTGGATGAACGGAGTTCTGAGGTGGATGAACGGAGTTCTGAGGTGGATGAACGGAGTTCTGAGGTGGATAAACGAGATTCTAACTCTCCCCTGCCCCTCATTTCCTGCATCTTGATTTTGAGGCTGGCTTTTTCAGTCAGGATTCGCTAAACTCACGCATATTAAATTTGCAATTAAATACTTTCAATTAGCAACGCCAGAAGACTAGGATACGAATGTGGGAAACAAAATACAATTCATAGATAGGCTGCGATTGGGTTTTGCGGTGTCAGTGGCAAAAAGTGTGACGTTTATAGTGCGATCGCTCCGCCTGGGTGCTGCTAGTGTATTACCAGGCTCAATTGCTCGTCGCATTGAACCCCGACTCTTACAATTATTGAGTCAGCAAGTTAAAAATGGAGTGATTTTAATTGCTGGTACTAACGGCAAAACCACTACAGCGCTGCTTTTATGCACAATATTAGAACGCAAGGGTTTTCGCGTCACTCATAATTCTACAGGTGCAAATCTGGAAAATGGCTTGATGACGGCGCTGTTAGAAAACACCAACTTACTAGGTACGCTAAATACTGATTACGCCATTTTGGAAGTTGACGAAAATATTGTCCCAAGAGTATTAGCACCACTCCAGCCGCGAATTATTCTCTGTTTAAACTTGTTCCGCGACCAACTCGATAGGTATGGGGAAGTAGATACAATTAGTAAACGTTGGACAAAAGTTATTTCTACATTACCACCAGAAACAGTAGTAATTCCTAATGCTGATGACCCAACTTTATCTAACCTCGGTCAGCAGTTACCCCAACGGGTGTTATTCTTTGGCTTGAATGAACCAGAACATTATCTAGAAGCAATTCCTCACGCCGTTGATTCTATTTATTGTCCCAAATGTGGACATTCTCTAGATTATAAGGGTGTTTATTTGTCTCATTTAGGAGATTTTACTTGTCCCAAGTGTGGTTTTAGTAAAAGTAAACCGACTCTAGAAAGTAGTGAATGGTCGCAAATTCTAGTTGGTTTGTACAACAAATATAATACTTTAGCTGCTGCAACTGCGGCTATTGAATTAGGAGTTGATGAAGTAACAATTAGAGATACTATTAATACCTTTCAAGCTGCCTTTGGTCGGGCGGAAGATTTAGTAATTAACGGTAAACGAGTGCGGATTCTGTTATCAAAAAATCCTGTGGGAACGAATGAAACTATTCGCGTAGTTACTCAAAGCACAGATAAAACTACACTGCTAGTCTTGAACGATCGCACACCCGATGGCACTGATGTATCCTGGATTTGGGACGTGGATACTGAGAAATTAGTCGAACGCGGCGGGATTTTAGTAGTGAGTGGCGATCGCGTCTACGATATGGCACTACGTCTACGTTACAGCCAAAAGTCCCCTGAGAGTAACTTAAATTTAATTGTAGAAGAAGATTTGCGACAAGCGATCGCAACTGCATTAGAGCATACACCAGACAATGAAACCTTGCACATTCTGCCCACCTACTCAGCCATGCTAGAAGTGCGAGAAGTTCTGACTGGGCGGAAAATTCTTTAAATTTGTCATTTGTCATTTGTCATTGGTCATTTGTTATTCTCCCCCAGTCCCCAGTCCCCAGTCCCCATTCCCAAAATTTATGAGTTCTCAAAATTTGGAATTAACAATTGGTTGGTTATACCCGACGCTGATGAGTACCTATGGCGATCGCGGTAATGTAATTACTATAGAACGTCGCGCCCAGTGGCGGGGATATGATGTTAAAGTGTTACCCCTAGATCAAAATGCCACAGCCGCAGATATTAAAACTGTAGATGTAATCGTTGGTGGTGGCGCACAAGATCGTCAGCAAGAAATTGTCATGCGTGATTTGCAAGGTGCGAAAGCTGAGGCGATGCGCGAAAAAATCGAAAATGGAACACCAGGAGTATTTACTTGTGGTTCACCCCAATTACTGGGACATTATTATGAACCAGGCTTGGGACAACGGATTGATGGTTTGGGAATACTCGATTTAGTTTCCGTGCATCCTGGTGAAAATACTAAGCGCTGTATTGGTAACTTGGTAATTGAAGTTACAGCTTCACGCCTAGCGCAAGATTTAAAAGAGATGACGGGTAGTACACCATATTTGGTAGGCTTTGAAAATCACGGGGGACGCACCAAGTTAGGAAAAGTGGAAGCGCTGGGGCGAGTAGTGTACGGTTTGGGAAATAATGGAGAAGATGGGACAGAAGGAGCATTTTATCAGAATGCGATCGCTACTTATTCTCACGGCCCTTTGTTACCGAAAAATCCCTTTGTTGCAGATTGGTTAATTCAAACAGCGCTGCGGCTGAAGTATCAGCAAGAAATCACCTTAGAACCTTTTGACGATAGTCTAGCTATACAAGCACGAGAAGCGATGTTTAAGCGATTGAAAGTAAGTTTACCTGCTGCTGCGGCGAAAGTTTAAATTTTCGTTTTTTTCTTGTTCCCTGACTTTCACAGGAAACGCAATTCCCCGGTTTTGCATGGGAAGGGGTGACAAACGCCCCAAACTTAGCCTTGAGTTCATGTTTCCTTGTCAACAACGACAAACCCCACACCGCAACGAGTCGTCGCCTCTGCTAACCGAGTATCAAGAGTTGCTAACGGCAATTGTAACCGCAAAGCCAATTCTAAATAAGCTGCGTCATAAGCTGCTAAACCTTGCTGTCGTGCTAGCTTCAAGGTTGCATCCAACGCCTTTGCATCCGTAACTAAATCAACCTGAATTAACAGTGACTGTAACAAAGCAATAGCTTGCTCAGATTGTTCCTGTGTTATGCGGTTACGTCGTTCAGCCACGACAAGGGTATTAGCAATCTCCAGCGACCAAATTCCTGGTACAAAAGCTTCAGAATCTGGCATCATTGCCAGTATGGCATTAGCATAATCATCGTTTTCATCCACCAAACACCAGCTAATTGCTACAGAACAATCCAAAACAAACTGCATTAAAATCTTCGCCCCTCTTCAAGCATTTCGCGGATTGAGGTTTTATCTAAAGCTACTTCTCGCCGCAGTTGTTGCATTTTGACAATTGCTTCTTGAATCGATTTTTTTGTCGTCGGCTTTCCCCAAGCATTATATTGCAGTACAGTCTCATCGCATGGTGCAAGGTCTGTTTTATCTAACGGCTGCACAACTACCACTACTTCTACAGATGTATCTTTATAATCAGTGGGTGTCTGAATGTGCAATATCCCATCTGTCCCTATATGCGATCGCAATTTTTTTGTTTCCATTTTTACCCCCAGGAAATTATATAATTTTTCGTTTCCTGGATTTGACAGGGAACGCAATTCAGGAGACTCTGCCTTTCATTTTAAATTAATAAAAGACAGAAGCCCTAAAGTACTGCATTTACTGGTAGAACTTGGGAACGAGAGAAAAAATCTCTACCTGTGTCGGGGAGAGGTTTGGAGAGGGGTCAAATTTGACATAAAGCAAGGAGGCAAAGTATGACTCAAGCCTTAGCCAAACAAGTAACATTTGATGAATTTATCGCTTGGTATCCAGAAAACTCACAACGACGCTATGAACTGCATGACGGAGTAATTGTTGAAATGGCTCCTCCCACAGGCGATCATGAACAAATTGTTGGATTTTTAGTTGGGGAAATCGTTACAGAATACAAACGTTTAAAACTACCTTATTTCATCCCCAAAACAGCATTCATTAAACTGACTCAAAGCGAAGCAGCTTACTCACCAGATGTACTGTTGTTGAATAACTCTAATTTAGTAAATGAACCTCTGTGGAAAAAAGAATCTACTGTAAGCCAAGCGGCATCAATTCCTTTAGTAATTGAGGTGGTAAGTACCAACTGGTGTGACGACTATTTTACCAAAGCAGGTAAATATGAAGAGGTTGGAATCCCTGAATACTGGATTGTAGACTATCTCGGCTTAGGTGGTAGGCGCTTTATTGGCAATCCTAAACAACCAACAATCTCGATTTACCAATTAATTGAAGGTGAGTATCAAGTTAGGCAATTTTGGGGAAGCGATCGCATTCAGTCGCCAGCGTTCCCAGAGTTGAATTTAATTGCTGAACAGATTTTTCGGGCTGGAGAAGTCGCGTAAACAAGAGCTAAAAAAGTAAAAGAGTGATCAAAGACTCGTCCGCGAGTATCAAAGACTCATTCACGAGTATCAAAGACTCATTCACGAGTGTCAAAGACTCGTCCGCGAGTATCAAAGACTCGTCCACGAGTATCAAAGACTCATCCACGAGTATCAAAGACTCATCCACGAGTATCAAAGACTCATTCACGAGTATCAAAGACTCGTCCACGAGTATCAAAGACTCGTTTACAAGCCAATCTAAGCTATTGGTAATGATAAATTATTTTTAGACTCAGTAAAAATTATTAGCGCTCATGTAGTGTTACACAAGATAGTAGGTTGCTTTGATATCTTGCAGCATTCTTAATTAGTAGGCGCGATCGCCTGAAACTCGAACTAATAGGAACCAATAGCCAAAGCCACTCAAGTAGACTAAAACCTAAGCCTGGAAAAAATTTAGTCCTCTTAAGAGGACTTTCGCTATTAGCCATAGGTTTCTAACCTGTGGCGTTTGTTAGGATTAGTGCAAAATATTAGTGGTTGTGAGATTGTACAGCGAATCAGGGGCATTATATATAATTTTCGTTGACAGGTGAACCTCAGTATGGCTAACACGCCTCAACGTTTCCTTGAAAAAATCCGAGAAGCGAAAGAGAAACAGCTTAAAGAATTAGATTTAAGCCGTGATTGGCTTGATGACAAGAAAAAATTAACAGAGATTCCTACTGAGGTGTTTGAACTGGAATGGTTAGAGGTTTTAAATTTAAGCGGCAACGAATTAACGACGCTGCCAGAAGCGATCGCCCGCCTGCAACAAATCACTTCCCTGAATTTAAGGGACAACCAACTAACGACGCTGCCAGAAGCGATCGCACCACCACAACATCTTACTGTTCTTCACCTTTTTCCTGAAGGAGCGATCGCCAATCTACGATCGCCTTCTCTGTCCACAGCCAATTTTTAGCTAATTTATCTACCTGGAAATTCACTGGATCAGATTTGAGAACCATTTGCCGCAACTTGATCGCTTCTTTCAGATATTGTGTCTGCTTACCATTAGATTGGCTCAGTGCAGATTTATACAGTCCGAGAGCTAAACCAGCATAAGAAGTTAAAGCATCTTGAGGGACTGTAGATGTTGAGCCTGTTTTCTGCTCTTTGAGAGCTAAATTCAAAGCCTTAAACCAAGAATCATTACCTCGATTCAGATTGCCTTCAGTGTAGTAAGCAAATCCCAAAGCGTTATTATACAAAAGCGATTCTGGGTTAGCTTTTGTAGCAGTTTCCCAGTAACGGCGGGCATCATCGACGCTATAGTTTTTGTCTCCCGTTTGGATAGACTGCCACGCTAACCGTCCCTTGTAAAAATTGACAGATGGATCGTCAGCTTGTTTACTTGAAATCAGTTTCAGGGAAGCTTCAGCCGCACTCAGTGCGCCACGATTGAGTAGTTCATCTACAGCCAATAACCCACTTTGCAAGTCGCCCTGGCTCAATTTTTCTGTAGCGGTGGCGGTGACAATTCCAGTTGGTGCTATTTCTAAGTCGGTATTTTGCTGCTTTTTAATGGGTAAAGACTGGGTGGGAATTACTGGTATATTAGGCAAATTTGGCTGCTGGGGTCGATGCCACCACCAATTTAAACCGATCGCAGCAGCTAAGGCACTGATCCCCACAATACCCACAATCGGCCACAGCTGGCGGCGACGGGTACGAGGTCTTGGTGGCGGTGGTTGCGAGCGCAAAAAATCAGCAGAATTTTGCCAATTTCCTTCCAAGTTTCCAGGAGTTGGAGGCGGCGGTGTTGGGGCTTCTCCCCACAAATCTGCTTCCTCTTGCGAAGAAGTCATTTCTTCGGAAACCTGGCTTTGCTGAAGACTATTTTCTGAAATTTGTTGATCCAGTTCAGTTGGAGATTTTTGGTTATCTAGCTGACGAAATAAATCCGAAACTATCGCACAATCTTCTGCATAGCTTGGGTCATCATACTCAATTTCATCAACAAGATCGCCCCAAGTATCTTCACCTAGCCAGTCCAACCCAGAATCACGCGCCAAACCAGAAGGAATCATATCCTCCATTCCTAAAGGCATCTCGCTATCGTCTGCCATAGCAGAGTACATCGTAGAAGTTATACCTAAAGGCGAATTATACTGATTGGGCTTTGCACTTTCCGATAACTCAGTTTCTTGGCTCAGAAAACCGTCAAATTCTGGCTGGAGATACAAAATCGGTAATGCCCAGTACATCTGGTGAGAACCATAAGCAGAAATTAATCCTTGGCGTACCCGACTGACACATAAATCTACTGGATATCCTTGACTCAAGTTGCGGTAAAACAATTGTGTGAGCGTCAACGCCACTTCATCAGGAATCCGTTCTGACATCGCCAAAACGCTTCTAATTCCGCGCTTCACCAGACTTTCTGCCAGATTTCGTTCCCCAGTATCTCCAGAGGGATCGGATGCAGCTGTGTACGCTCCCAAGCAGGAGTTAAACACTGCCATTTGGATGTTATTGTTGACGAGCAAACCAGCTAGATCGTCCCCAGTCAAGATTTCCGTTAAGCCAGTTCTGCGACTAGCAAGATAAATTTCTCCGCCATTGGAACCTAAGTTACTATGACCAGAGTAGTGGAGAACATGGTATCTGCCTTGTTCTAGAGCTTGCGTCAGTTCTTCCCGCCCTGGTTGATCTAATACAGTTAGTTCAATTTCTGGGAAACGATTGCTATTTTCAGCAATTCGTGGTATGCGATGAAGTTCCGCTTGCAGTTTGATCGCTTCCTGTTTTTGTAAGTCAAGGCGGACTTGATCTGAGGGAGAAGCAATTACCATCAATACTTTTACACCACCTTGTTGTAGTGGTGTGGGCATATTTTGCGTAGGCGTAGCCCCCCGCAGGGATCGCATTGGCGAAGCCCCCAAAATTCCACTTTGGAAGCGAGAAAAAGCGACATAAGGCCCGGTAGCTAGAGGGCGATCGCCTGCGTGCATCACTTCCCAAGGCAGACGAGCTAGCCTAGTGTCTTTTAGCCCCAAGCGTAAGCGTAGTACTTGTTGATGGTTCTGGGCAATACCTTGGGCAGTAATCCAACTATCCCTGAGAGTGCCTTGAAATAGGGCGTTATAAAATTGTTGACCCAACGCCACCAAATTAACAGAGTTTCTGGCGATATTGCTTTCCTGCCCAGCAGAGGCGAATATATCTCCCTGCAACACCGACTTCAACGGATCATTCATCAAATGCCCAGCAGCCATCAACCAATCAGCTATAGGCCAAGTCACCAATTCTTCTGCCAATGGTACCCCAGGCGCGACTTGTTCTGTCCGCACCAAGTAGTCATTTTGCCCTACAGGAGTTACCGAAATGTGGAATTCCTGGGTCACAGTTTCTCCTGTTTGCCTCCTAAATCTGGTTTGAAACGCGAAAGTTTCAAGTCGATTCTTCGCTCCCTCTGATAACTTAGATGCATCCCACCCCTGAATGTTTCTGATTCTAAGCTGATGCGCGTCTAAACTATATAAACACGATGTCGTTAACTGTTGACTGTTGACTGTTGACGGGTTTTCAGTCATCAGTCATCAGTCATCAGGTAAATGTACAATATTATTTGCGTAACAGCTTAGTTGTTTTGCTTTTTCTGCCTTTACAACTTTATCCGGATCGGATTACTTGCGACTAGAACACTTAATTGGTAGATGCACCTTGATCTTCAACTCCCCTAGTTGGCTAAAACCCACTGGGGGTTTTTTTCAATTTTGGCAAACAACAGCAACTTCTGACGCAGATATTCTCTACCAGAAAATAGTGCTTAACCCTAGAATACTTGATTAGTAGATGGGATGTCCCTTGATTTTTAACTCCCTTAATCAGTTCATATCAAATCCACTCTTGTTTTTTGACACAAAAGAAGAATCAATTTTCTCAGAAATTTATCCGGAACGTAGTGGTTAAACCTAGAACATTTAATTGGTAGATGCACCCTGATAACTAGCTCCCCTAGTTGGCTAACGCCCACTGGGGGGTTTTTTATGAAGGAAGTAAGCAACAAAACTTACGCACAAAAAGCTTGAAACCTATATCTAAATAAGCCTACGCCAGTTGCTTCTCCTGTTCAAAAACGCTCTTGCTAGCAAGCTTTAAGAGTCGGGGAATCCTTTCAGTTGTTCCTACTCTACGCATTCCTACGTTGCGATCGCTACGCTAAGAGCAAACTTTGTCAGGGGTTTGGGCGATTTCTTGTGCGTAAGGGAACTCCAAAAAATAAATTATTCCACTTAAAGTCGTTGACTGTTGACTGTTGACTGAAAACTCGTGAACCGTCAACGGTTAACAGTGAACAATAGCAATGGAATATTTTTTTACTTGGAAGTCCCTAAGCAAATTAATCCTGATAACTAACCCCTCTGAGGTTTTTCTTTGATAAACAAACACTAACAAATTCAACTTCTACTAATTTATCCGGTAGCGACCCATTTACTGTAGAAAAGATTATTGGTAGATGCACCCTGATAACTCACTCCCCTAGTTGGCTAAAACCCACTGGGGGTTTTTTTCTAGTTGCGTAGGCGCTAGAGCGTCTTAGACATTGCCATCAACCCCGATTTTGACGATTTTCTCCGGAAGATACTGGCTGTCCCTAGAAAACATTAGTGGTAGATGCACCCTGATAACTCACTCCCCTAGTTAGGTTAACACCAACTGGGAGTTTTTTTATTTTAATAAATAACTAACCTTTGTACAAATTTATCCGGAGTATGGTGTTCAACCTGAGAACATTTAATTGGTAGATGCACCCTGATAACTAACTCCCCTGGTTGGCTAACACCCACTGGGGGTTTTTTTTGACTTACACGCGTAGCGCCTTGTCGTTAGACATCGCACTATACTTATTGCTACTGCTGGTAGACCTTGAGTATCCCGATCGCCCCGTCCCTGAATCGCTTTCTTTTTATTATGAGCTAGAGATGTCATATCAAAATGATTGCTATGATATTTAATCATATTCTTAATTTTTTTTCTACATTTTGACCCTTACTGCCAAAAAATTGCCCTCTCTACTACAAGCAGGGAAGGAAAGAAAGTTACTGGTTCGTAAGGGGTTCACTATTAATTTGCCAAGAATGACCAGCTATATGATAATATTTCATGGCATTATGCTAAAAAACTTTGCCTAGAATCAAAGAGTCCCCAACCCATGAGTTTAGCTGTAATTAAGTTCTCTTCAGAAGAGTGCGGCATTTGCCACAAAATGTCTTTTTATGACAAAAAAGTGGCACAAGAACTGGGTTTAGAATTTATTGATGTCAAAATGCAGGATACGGCTGCTTACCGCAAGTATCGCAAGATTTTATTAACTCAGTATCCCGATAAATCAGAAATGGGATGGCCTACTTACATCATCTGCAATTCTCCAGAAGGGGAATTTCAGATTGTGGGTGAAGTAAAAGGAGGTCATCCCAAAGGGGAATTTAGAAGCCGTCTTCAAGAGGTTCTAAATTCGCCAGCTAATCAGAACTAAATCACCTCAAAAGATTTAACCTCTAGGACAGGGCCAATCATGGCAGCTGTCATGATATCTTCACGCACCTGTCCTTTCACTTTTGCTTTTTGTCCGCCTTTGAGCAAGTCTTTGTCAGCCCCTCTGAGGATTTCGTAAGTAACGCCCTCTTCTGTAACTAACGCCCATGCGCCTGTGCCAATATCACGGCGTTCGATCGTTCCTGTAAGTGTAATCATAGTGGGGGAGTAGGGAGTAGGGAGTGGGGAGTAGGGAGTGGGGGGTAGGGAGTAGGGAGTAGGGAGTAGGGAGTAGGGAGTTATTAAGAATTCTTCCCCCATTCCCCACTCCCCACTCCCCATTTATGCTATTTTTTCTTCATTTTTCAATGCTAAACGAGCAAGTCCATAACAGATTAGAGCATTGGCGATGAGGAACAGGCGTGCTATGTTACCACTTCCCAAACCCATAACTGCTGGATCAAAAAACGCACTTACTGTCAAGCAGGCTGCTACACCTAAGGTTGAACCAATGGCAAACCATCTCCAACTAGGATGTCCCAGCAGCAATGCCATTAACACAATGGGAATCAGTACGCTAGCAAATAGGGGATTCAATGCATCGGTTCCTTGGAGAGTATTTCCTAGTTCGGGAATTGAACTGCCCAAAACCCGGAAAGGCCATTGGGGAAGATCAAAAATATAAATTCCTTTGAGGAAGAATAACCCAGAACTTCCAGCGATTAGTCCACTAGATAAAGACCAACTCCAAGTGAAGGGGAAGTAAACCCGTAAAAACCAAGCTAGTAGATATGAACCAACTACCATTAAAATCTTGGGTAATAGTGCGATCGCACCACCATCAATCCAAAAGCCGGGGTTAAGATAGCCGCTATCTCGTAACCATCGAAAGAAATCTGGAAAACTGATTTGTCCGCTAAAGGCTAGTTTAACTGCTGCTTCTGCATTGAGTTGTCCTGCGCCATAATAGTTCAAACCATCATCCTGGATAACTCGCGCTGACTGTTTAAGGACTTTTAAGACTTCATCTGGTTCTTTGATGCCAGCAGCTTTGATTAATGCTGCAACACCAGCAACGTGGGGAGAAGCCATACTTGTACCCTGGAAGCCCAGAAATACCCCTTCCCCCTTTTCGTCAATAGTTTCTTGCAGAATCTTACCAGCTTCACTACCACCAGGAGCAGAGATATCTACCCCAGCACCAAAGTTAGAATAGGGCGCTCTTTCGCCATCTGGGCCAATTGCGGAAACGCCGATTACGTAGGGATAACGGGCTGGATAGCTTGCCCCATTGGCGTTTTCATTTCCGGCTGCGGCAATGATAACTACGCCTTTTCTATGGGCATACTCGATCGCTTCTTTCATCAACTGGCTTTCACCACCACCGCCTAAGCTCATGTTAATCACATCTGCGCCTTTATCAGCAGCAAATTTAATCGCTTCGGCAATATCGGCAACAGTACCGCCACCATAAGAACTAAGTACCTTCAACGGCATCAGACTGGCTTCGTAAGCAATTCCAGCTACGCCATATTTGTTATTTGTGGCTTGGGCTATAGTTCCGGCAACATGGGTACCGTGACCATTATCGTCTTTGGCTTCTTCTCGGTCGTTAACGAAATCATAGCCTTTGACGAATTTTGTCTCATATAAGTCCCGCACCTTAGTAATACCGGTGTCAATTACTGCAACTGTGATACCACTGCCTTTAGTTTGACTCCATGCGCCTTCAATGCCGATTTTGTGCAAGTTCCACTGCTTGCTGTAATATTGGTCATTGGGGCCAGTTAATGAGGGGCTTGTCTCATCATCTTCTTGGGGTCTTAAAAATTCTCCAAGCCAAGCTGCTTGACCGGGTTGGGGAATCTTGCTGTAGATATAGTTTGGTTCAATGAGCTCTGTAGCTTGGGCAAACTGAGATTTTTTCAGTTCTTTGAGCCGTTGCCGATCGCCCTTGATAATATAGACATGATCTTTTTTGGAAAACTTGTTGTCTAATTGGGGTGTAACGTTGTATTGTTTGGCGATCGCTTGCAGATCCTGTTCCACAACCAGTGATGGAATATCTTCCCGAAAATCAAGCAAAATCGTCTCAAACTCTCCTTTAGCTGCCAATCCCTGAAAATTCAGGAAACCAAATATGGCAGATCCTAGCCCAATGACAAACAAGCACAATAATATAAGTTTTCTCATATTAACTCATCACCGCTTTTTGCCAGTTTGCTCACTACCATAACTTATCTCCATCCTTTAGTGGTGGATTTGGCACTTTTAGTTACAAGTTTCACTCAGGAATTTTTTAAACGATGGAACGTGGTCTTTTGTGGTTGCCGTTATTAGTAATATTTTTCTGGTTGGCTTGGCAAGGCTCGAAGGAGTATCAAAAAGTTGAAGCCTATCGCGCTTGGGCAGAGCAATTTGAACGAGCTAAGTATGATATCTATTCAGTATTAGGTCAAAAAGGCAACAATTTAACTTGGGGAAAACCCACGCCTAAAGGGCCTATTAAACTAGAAACATTCTCTTTGCTTGATGTAAAGGAAATATGTCTTTTGGTAGATGAAAAAAAAGTAGATTTAGAAAATCTACCGGAGAAAGGTCGTTCTATAGAGTTAGAATTTCTATTTTCCGAATCTCCTGATTCAGTGCGGGTTCCGTTTACAGAAATCCCTTTAGCAGGAGAATGGGGTAAGTTTTTGCAGGGGGCGTTAGAAAGTTTGCGATCGTAAGCGAATCAGTAGTTATATAAATAATACAGTTCAGTTAAGGATTTTTGGTACTGATTTTAGACCTGTAGAGACGCGTTAGCGTAGCGTTCGCTTTTAGCGTCTCCAAGAGTTGCCCAGTACAATTTCGCCTCTCTACCAAGGTTTTTGGGCTTACTTAAAGGTTAAGTTGAACACTGTTCGTGAGGTCTATTTTTTGCTGTTGCAAAATATTCCCCTTTTTTCTACTTTTATCAGACTAATGCCATTTTTTGAACCCAACCCCTTACAGTCATAGGGTATAGAGAAGCCCAGCAAAGAATTTAGTTGCTCAATATTAAATCTTCTTTGTCTAGTTATTTCTCTACACCTGCTCCCTTGGCGCAGCCTAAGAAGAGAAGAGACTTGGCTATCAAAATACATAACTAAATAGTGATGAAATTGGAAGGTTGAGCAACAAGTATACTTGCAGTGACATTATCCAACTTCGCCAACACTTGATTATCAGAACTATTCATAATGAAGGTTTCACTTCCTTGTTGCTGTATCAACAATTGACCAAACTGGAGACTACCTGACAATGCAAGTTTGTCCTTACCTATTTCAAAGTCAGTAATGGAGTCCGTGCCCTCATTTAAAGCCAATACAAAGGTGTCAGCGCCATAACCCCCTGTAAGTACATCTTTGCCATTGCCCCCATAAAGCCAGTCATTGCCTGCACCCCCTAATAGTTGGTCATCGCCGATACCACCAAATAGTGTATCGTTAGCGTTATCACCCAAAAGCCTGTCATTGCCGCTATCGCCATAGAGCAGGTCGTTACCTTCATTTCCCCAGAGAGTATCGTTTCCGTCGCCTCCGAATAGTTGGTCATTTCCTAGATTACCTACAATGTTGTCGTTACCGTCAAACCCATAAATCTTGTTAGATGGGGCATGGCCTTTTAAGTACTCAGAGCTATCAGTGCCATTGAGAAGATAAATTTCAGTAGCAAGAGCGGGTTTAACTGTGCCTTTGATGGCAAAGTTAAAGGGGCTTTCGTCACTATCGTTGTTGATCAAACTGAAACTGCCAGAATATGTTCCAGGTGTAGGTATATTTGTATTGAGTGCCACTGTTATATTCGTCGAAGCCTTGGCAGCCAAGCTATATGCACGAGTTCCTACCAAACTAAAGCCGTCGGGAAGTGTAAGATTACCTAAGTTGAGCGTAGCTGTACCGATGTTTTTGATGGTGAAAGTTTTGGTAGTGGTGCTGCCGAAAGTGACGTTACCAAAGTCAATGGGAGTAGTGCTACCATCTGCAATGTTAACTGTGCTATTGAGAACTTGAATTTCGGGGGCAGGAGCGGGCTGAACTTTACCCCTAATGGCAAAATCAAAGGGCCTTTCGTCAGGATCGTTATTGCTCAAACTGAATCTGCCAGCGTATGTTCCAGGTGTTTTTGTATTCAGTTCCACCGTTAGACTCGCCCAATTATTGACTGCCAAGGTAGCTGGAAGAGTTCCTACCAAACTAAAGCCGTTGGGGAGTGTAAGATTAGTCAGGTTGAGTGGAGCTTTACCGGTGTTCTTAATGGTAAAAGTTTCAAATACGGTGCTGCCGAAAGCGGCATCGCCAAAGTCAATGGGAGTGGTGCTGCCATCTATAACGTCAACTTTGTTATTGACAACTTCAATTTCAGGAGCATTAACTTTACCACTAATAACAAAGTTAAACGGGCTTTCGTTACTATCGTTGTTGGTTAAACTGAAGCTGCCACTGTAGGTTCCGCCAGTGGTGGTATTTAGTGCCACTGTTATATTCGCCGAAGTCTTGGTAGCCACAGTAGATGGAAGAGTTCCTACCAAACTAAAGCCGTCGGGGAGTCTGAGATTACTCAGGTTGAGTGCAGCTATACCTGTGTTCTCAATGGTAAAAGTTTTAGTCACGGTGCTGCCAGCAATCACCTCGCCAAAGTTAATCGGGGTAGTACTGTTATCTGCAATGTCAACTGTGCCATGAAGAACTTGAATTTCGGGGCTAGGAGTCTTATTGGTGGGGGCTTCGTATGCGCCAATATCAATCAATACAGTGCCGTCGCCATCGCCATCTAGGGGAGTGTTCTTAGTGATGCTATTGAAAGCATTGGAACCACCATCGATTGCAGGACTTCCAGTTCTGAGCCTAAAGTCATGATTCGCTGGATTAACAAACAACGGGTCTTTGTTTAATACATTTCCTGATCCTGCACCTTTAAGAACTCCGTTGTAAGCAAGGTTGTTGTCAAATGAATAATTACTAGTGGTCTGTCAAGCTAAAAATTGTGAGTTAGAGGGAAAATAGAGAGGCTATTAACTGTAAACCTCACCAGATATCCTAATAACTGATTATGCTCAAGACCTATATTGTCCGGTTAAGTCAAGAG
>JAIVFU010000107.1 GCA_020829485.1 Nostoc sp. CHAB 5834
AAAACAAAAAACAAGGGTGACTCTGAAACTAAGAAGCCCCAGTGGAAGAACCAGCTGGGGCTTGATGAATTAATCGTCGACTGACGTTATTCCTGCAAGATGAACTCTCGGTTGGCAGCGCGGCGAGCGAGTCGGCGTTGCACCACTTTGAGGTCAGAAAACGCTTTTCGCGAATTGCCAATGCGAACAATGGGCTTCAACGCATCCATTGCATTCAGCAGAGGTTGGGCAGCCGCGGTACCGCGCGTGCGAATCACCTGGCTGGCCATGCGACGCAGTTTTGTGCGTTGACGACTGATAGAAGTGTTGTGGGTGTTAGACATCAGGCCTCCTAGTTTTAGCAACCACTGTGGTTGCTGTCAATTTGTATAGCGACTCCTGAAAACAAGAGCACTTCGAGCTCAGCTAGCCCAAAAGAGGTGAGAAGCTGTACCTCAAGTGACGGCTACTGGCACAGCAGCGGGACATGGGTGAACACCCTGTTCCTTACTAAGAATTCAGGCGGTACAGGCCCTAGTTCAGCGGGCTGGGCGTTCTCCCCTAGTAATCAAACGGCCGCGCACCGAGGATTCCGTATGCAAGGCACCGGGACCTGGTTATCTTCAGACAGCTATGCTTGGACGGTCTGGGTCCGCTAACCAGCTCAACGCAAAAAAAGGGCCTTAGGCCCCTTTTCTACGCCCAGCACCAATGAAAAAAGCGCAGAGTCAGAAGACCCTGCGCCGTTGGAATCAATGGACGTCAGTCAACAAGAACTGGCTTTTCCTTGGGAACAAACTTATCGTTCATCAATGTCGTAGTGAGGTGGCTATTGCTGGGGCTCATGACAAAGTCGTACATGTCCAAAGCCCGACGGAATGTGTCCAAAAAGGCCTCTTGCTTCTTCTTGCCCCCCACCATGACGTTCTGGGTTTGGGCCAGAGTGAACGACCATTCTGAGTCATGTTCACCTGGTGCCTTGAACCCGTAGTACAGGTCAAAGCGGTAGCCTTTGGTGCCTACCATGACGCCCACTTTGTGCACGACGCGAGCGTCATGGTGAATGGAGTTCAGGGAGACTGCAGTGGTCTTTCCTGCTGAATGCCGGAGCAAATCAGTAAGCAGAGTCCCCAGTTGAGATTGACTCTCAAACGAAAGATGCTCGACAGGACGCCGGAGGTCGTAATGCAGCCCCTTAAGGGCCAGTTGACCATAAGCGTTCACGCCCTGCTCTTCTCGCCAGCGCTCAATGCAGTCCCATCCTCTTCCAAAAAACGCGTTGTACAAGCGCCCGCGCAGGTCCTGGATAGAGGTTATGGCCTGCGGGTAGTAATTGTTCGCATTGGAGCCTTTGAGAAAGGTTCCCACGGAAACACTAGAGTATGGAAGCTCGGTTTGGTAGCCTTCCCCTGTTGTCAAGAAGTGTCGAAACAGCATGAACGCCATTTCAAGCGAGTAAGGGTATGGCCAGTCATTGGCTGGACGCACGAACTCCATCAAGGAGACTTCGGTCTTGTGTCGATACTTTGTTTTGAGCATGTGTTTTAAAATTGAGTGGTCCTACGTCGTGTAGCGAACCAGCATCAGCAGCCAAAAGAGGCCGTCTAAGCGCTCGTTTAGTTTTTCGATAGCCCACTCCAACTTGTGCCAAAAGCTAAGCGCTATCTTAGATTGCCCGGTGCATTCCTAAATGCTCAGGGACACGAGCCCACTACACACCGAGCCCTCAGACGAAAAAGCCACCAGTGAGTTACTGGTGGCAATCAAGTGAATGCTTGGGTGAGACTACGTTGCTTCGAGAACGCTACTGAAAGTCTGTGCAAAGCCTGGCCTCAGCAAGTAACGAGTAGCAAGGATGCCGGCACCGTCACTGTATACGCGGCCTATTTCGTCAGCCCTGTTCCGGTACTTGAAAGTGATGTGAATTTCCTTACCTGCACCTTGGGCGGAGCTGGTGACATCTCTCGGTCCAATTGCCGCGTAGAACTGGTCTTTAGACACTTCCACGAACGGGGCATTTGAGTCCACTGCAAACTTCTGGCGTTGAGGTGTCCACCGACCGTTGCTGTCCAACGGCACTATTGAGTCTTCCAGTCTTGAGGGCATGAGTCCCATCTTTTTTCCTTGTGTTTAAAGCACGAAAAGTGCGAGCTACTCCCCCGTATAGAACAACGGCTCAGTTACACCAAGAAAAAACCGCCAGCAAAATTGCTGACGGTTCGGAATCAAGCGTTAACCTACGACCATCCGCCGGTTCGCATCGATGACGAATGAGCCCATAGGCGACTCAACGAGTTGTATTCCCCGACCGAGAAAATTGTCGTCATGGTCCCGATTACAGAACTTAACCTTCCGGTGCCTTAAAACAGCCAGTTCTCGTTCGCTCAGCTGAGGCTCCAACCAAGGTGGAATGTAGCCGTGTAAAGGACCGTCCGGTTGATGTACCTGGGTATACCCCCGAGAGAAAGCCAATAGAGAGACATCCACGAGTTCCAGTTCTCCGGTTGTCTCGTTGTGGACCTGAATTTTTCCCTGTGAAGCAAATGCCGTGACATCTTTGACTGTCAGATGGGTGTTGAGGCCCTCGTTGCTTCGAAAGACTTGTCCTTTTTGCAATCCGTAATGTTGAAAGAAATCCCTGTAGTAAGGGATACCTTGAGATTGATTCATGCTCATAATTTAGACGCAGCTTGCGCTTCCTCTATCTGTTGGTCATCCTGAGACTGCCAGCCCGGGCTCAGAGACAGGGGCTCCCTGATTACTGTGCGGAGTAGCCTTGACTGCTACGCACCTTTGCAAACATCTCGCGAAAGTTGCTCCATCCGAAGCGTTCAGAGCTGTACGATGAAAGCGCGAACGTTTCTGTCACGGCGTCAACGTACATCGAGAACTCTCCTTCAGGCCCCATGTACTGCCGTTGGTAGTCACCGGAATCCTTGAAAAGTCTCTCTGGTTTCAACTGCTCAATCGCCAAGTTGTCGAAGCTCAGGTGGTGGTCCTGGGCCACAGCAAACAGCTCGCGATACCAGGCGGACAGGGTCTTCTGAACCTCGTCACGCCGGACCTCAAAGAGCTTCTTTCCACGGCCAAACTGCTTGTATCCAAGAACCAGTACTTTCATACGGCGGCTAGCCGCATCCAGAACCGAAGGCTGATTCACGCCTGCAATCAGGTGCAGCACCATGTGCTCGTAGTCCCAGCGTGGAATTTCTTCGTGGTAGCTGACACCGACTCCGAAGAGTTGGCCATCCTCAATGAGCCGCTCAAGCCGAGGCTTGTGCTTCTCAAAATGTCGGCCGTTGACCGTCACACTCGGGATGAGCCCAAACGACCGAACACCTCTTACGAAGCGCTCGAACTCAGGGTGAGATAAGGGGTCCCCCCCGCCGATGGCGATTTCAACGCCGGCCGGCAACGCTTTGAGCAGCTGCAGCGACCGGTCTACGTCTCCGTGAACCCCTTTCGGGGTGGACTTCTCATGACACCAGGCGCAGCCCGCGTCACAGTAGTCCGTGAGCTTGAAGTCCATCTGTTCTGGAAGCACGGGGGCTTGAGTAGCATCGAGTTCTTCCCGAACCTTGGTCCCATCTGCGTATACGCTGATGGCGTATCCCCCGTTGCGGTAGCTGGAAAGCAAAGAGGATGCAGAGGTGCTCATCGATTGTTTCCCAGTTCGAATGACGGGCTCGGAGCCAGAGCAACCAGCCTGCGCGCCACACGTCGTGGGCACATGAAGGTCACGGAGACTTCCTTGCCGTAGTGCTTTGACACCTCGTGCTCGTAGGAGACCTTGAGCGAGGGGTCGAACTTGAAACCAATGTCCAAGAGAGCCCGAGCAAGCTCTGCCTGCAGCTCATCCTGCTCAGGGGTAGAGTCCCCTCGATATCCACTGGTCTTGACGACATGCGCTGTGGCCACCGTGCTACTCTTAGCCATCGTGCTTAACAAGCCACGATTTTCAAAGGCAAAAAGGTCTGCACCGTTTTCAGTAAATAGCTCACGGTAGTAGGCCCGATATACCAGAGTGACCGGAACCGAATGCCCACTGGACATCCGGTAGCAGTTACGGTAGGAGTGTTCGCTTTCCACCCCCTTGTCCGTGCTCATGAGCATAGGCTGGTCACAATTGTCGTTGCCTAGCTGGACGTAATTCTTATCGGAGAACAAGAATTGACGCAACTTTGCTTCATTATTGAAGAATTCAGCGTCGATACCCACCCCCTGAGATTCATGGTCGATGTACCCGGTCGAGCCAGGCACCATCAAGACTTGAACACCGGTGTGCTCCCCCACGATGCGGCAGAGCGTATCGATTCGAGGGTTCCTGTTCCGAACCTCCTGGGTAACCGTTTCTGCGTCCTTGTTCTCAGGGACCTCGCTGAGCAGTTGAGTGAAGAGATAGCTCAGCTTGTGCTCAAGCCGATACATCCGCCTCCACTCCCAGCCGTACTCCCCCAAGGGGATGTACACCTTGCCCTCACGCATCACATCACGAGGGAACGGCATAGGAGCCAAGTTCTTGGAAGTGATGGTCAGCGAGTGACTGGAGCTTGAGTTCGTCTCAAATACCGAATGTCGAATTTTGTTCATATCTTGCCTTTTTGGTTTCCTTACATGAGGTGTAGATACCCACGGCTGAGGCAAGAAAAAAAACCGCCCATTAAGGGCGGTTTGTGAAATCACTTGGCGGTTAGCGCCGTGACCTTGTCGATGTAGCCTGGCTCGGCTTCAATGAGGTTGAACTTCTTTGGAAACAAGAAGGGGTACAGGCTGTGGGTGGCCACGATAACTTGAAGCTTTTTGCAATCAACGGACTCGATGGTTCGCCACAGATTGAGTTCTGAAACTGCATCCAGCGACTGCTCTGGCTCATCCATGAGCACCACGGGGACCGGCTTTTCATCTTCTTTAGGCTGGTGCTCCCACAGGACGTTGGCTTGATAGTCCCAAGGCATGTTGTGACGGGAGGGCTTGAGGTCCAGAGGCATTTTTCCGTACCGCCAAGCGCGGCCTTTCTTGATGCCCTTCAGCTCCAGTTCACCTCGCATGGCACTCAGCAGGTCCTCCAGCAACGCATTGCTTTTCTGGCCCGAGGATTTGTGCCGGGTCTTGGCATCAAAAG
This sequence comes from Nostoc sp. CHAB 5834, assembly GCA_020829485.1. Next base: position 5,102 of record JAIVFU010000107.1, read on the forward strand.
CCCGAGCCTCTTCATAGAACCCGCACATCATTGCATGGGATGCACTCGTCTCATTTCCCGGGATGTGTCCCGGCCGGTAGTAGAGAGCAGGGGCATAATCCCCCTTCACTTCAAGCCCTGGCAGAAAAATGTATTCACGTCGCCAACCTGGGTCGTTCCACAGTTTATTGTTCCCGATGCTCCCCAGAAACTTATCAAGGAACTCGCTGCGGCCGGTGTAGTAGGTCAGCGTAAAGAGCGAAAGAGATTTCAGCAAGGCTGATTTACCCACCCCATTAGGACCAACAATAACGTTCGGCTTCGAGGTGGAGAACTTAACGGTCCCCCCGACCGTTTGCATCAGGGTAGAGCTTTCCAGATACGGAACGGCGGCAAAGGATGCTGCTTTCAGTGTTTTAATCAAAGTATGTCCTCTTATTTTTAGTCTATTAAAGCCACGCGTTGTGAGGGTTCATTGAAATCAGTCCTCGGAATAACTCCGAATGGATTGCCGAGAGCAAAAGGTCATTCAGCTCAAAAAGAGCTCGTCGAAATACCAAGCGACCTTGCTCGTCGTAGACTTCCAGGGAAGTGACTTTTCCCGCATCGGTTGTAAGTGGCAAAGGCAAAGCCAGGAACGCGCGAAAAGGAACTTCAGTCACCGTCGCCCGCACCGCTGCCTTAAGCTCAGGAGCGGTCAGCATCAGGCGAGTTTCATCCCCTTGCGCGTCGTCTGGCCACCATTCCTCTGAAACCTTAATGGTCTCAAAGTAATTTAAGCGAAGTAATTCTTCAAAAAGAAAAGACAATTGTCCCGGGTCTTTAAGGCTCATTCTACGTTGCTTTCGATGTTCCACTCAATATGAATGCATAGGTGTTAACTCAAAGGTATAGCGCCAAGCCCCCTGTTTAACATCAGAAAACCTAAGAATTGAGGGAGGCCCGCCCTCTTAAATACAGCATGAAATGGGAGCAAAAGTTGTTCAGGCGCAAAGTTCAACTTACATTGTTCTTATTTTCAGAACAGTCAGTTGCAAACCAAGAGGTATTTTCGTTTAAAAAATTCAAGGGTTATCCCTTATACAGGTTATGGATGGACACATCGTCCCCTGTACTCAACCTCAACGAAAGACTCTTATGAAGAAGACCCTGTTTGCCCTCATCGCCGCCGCTGCTCTGCCCGCATTTGCCTTCAACCCCAGCGCCGAGAACTCGCTGACACAAGACAACTTCACGTCCCAGCGCACTCGTGCTGAAGTGAGCGCCGAAGCCATTCGTGGTGCGCAAGCAGGCACCCTCTCTCGTGGTGAAGGTAGCTACGTAGCTGCAGAAGTGGGCAAGTCCAAGACACGCGACCAGGTCAAATCTGAACTGGCTCAATTCGTCGCAAGCGGCGAAGCACAGAAAGCTGCCAACCTGCTCGCCGGCGGGGTGTAAGCAACACGGGGAATACCCCGTTTTCGTCACCGCGTTAAAGGCCTTTGCAGCGATGCAAAGGCTTTTTCATTTTTAGGGCGACAGCGATTTTAAAACCCGAGACCTACACCCAGTGCATCTTCTACGGACATCCATGCACAAAGCTCTTTCCACCGCCCAATACTCGGCCGCCGCCAGCTACCTACTTACAGCAGTCGTTTGCTTTCTTGCGCTCAATGCGGGGATGCTGCCTGGCTTGCTGGCAGTTTGCCTCGGTTACATGCAAACAGTGGGGCTCATGAGGGTTGCCGACAAGCAGGGGTTCCGTATCCCCAAAGTGGCTGCGGCCGCCGTGTGCCTCTACCCTCTCCTCTTGCTCCTTTGGCTAGGTTTTGCTGCGAAGGGAGCGTCTGTCGACGTGGTTGGTCAATACCAAGAACTGCTTAACCACCTGGCGACGACAGTGTCCGGTATCCGTGACAAGCTGCCACCTGATTTGGCCAGTCAACTACCCGAAGGCCTGGCGGCGATTCAGGAGTGGGTAGCCGACCAGCTGTTCCTGCATGCAAAAGGCGTAGCCGTTGCGAGCAAGCCTTGGTTCCATGGAGCGCTGCTGGCGTACGTGGGGCTCATCGTAGGCTCCCTGATTGGGGCAAGTCAGTCCGCCGGCTCCAAGAAGCCGCTGGCGAGCGCGCTGCGAGCCCGGGCACAGAACTTCCAAGGCACGTTCGCTCAAATCGTCGCAGCTCAATTCTGGATTGCGGCATTCAACAGCTTGCTAACAGCGGGGTTCCTCAAAATCGCCCTGCCCCTGTTCGGCATCACGATGCCCTATGGCTGGGCACTGGTGGGGCTCACCTTTGTAGCAGGACTGATTCCTGTCGTTGGGAATTTGCTATGCAACGCAGTCCTGGCCCTTGTGGGGCTCTCGGTGTCTCCCGTAGTTGGAGTTGCCTCTCTGGTCTTCCTCATCGTCATCCACAAGGCGGAATACGCTATCAATGCGAAGGTAGTTGGAGCCAAGACCAAGACTACGGCATGGGAGCTCCTGGCGGTGATGTTCGCTGGCGAAGCCCTCTTTGGTGTTGGAGGACTGGTCGCAGCGCCGCTCTATTACGCCTACGCCAAGAAAGAGTTGGCGGATGCTGGACTTGTCTAAATCAACTAAATTCAACAAATAGCATCTGACAGCTTCTTTATTTTGAGAAACGGTGCTATACTATCAACATGCCAACACAACAAGCCGGCAATAAGGCGGCGGGTTGAAGGCAAAAAGAATTCTGCGGGTGTAGTTCAATGGTAGAACACTAGCCTTCCAAGCTTGTTACAGGAGTTCGATTCTCCTTACCCGCTCCACTTTTTTGATAGGAATACAGTAAGATAGCTAGGCCGCTTCGTAAGTGGAGCACCACCTTGACAACGGTTGTAAATCCCTTTACTGGGTTTGCCAATGTAGTCGAAGCGGCTTTCTTTGCGGGTGTAGTTCAGTTGGCAGAACAAAAGTTTCCCATACTTTAGGTCGCGCGTTCGAATCGCGTCGCCCGCTCCATTTTAGCGTCGCCCGGATGGCGAAATTGGTAGACGCAAGGGACTCAAAATCCCTCGCCGCAAGGCGTGCCGGTTCGAGTCCGGCTCCGGGCACCAAGCTAAAAGGGCTTGGACAAGAGGTTAAAATATATGCTATAATAGGTTTGTATTCTGTCTATCTCAAAGCACATACTGTGTGTTTTGAGATAGGGTGAATACTGTCGAAGCCAGCAAGAACGCGCTTTTAAACGCGGGGCCGCTGGTGGGGTTCACAGTATCAGGTCTGAGACGCCCCCCTGTCCTTGGGTCCTTAGCTCAGTTGGTAGAGCGGCTCCTTTACACGGAGTAGGTCGGCGGTTCGAGACCGTCAGGACCCACCATTTTTTTAGAAAGCTCATCTTGTACGCGATTGCATCATCCTCAGACAGCCACCTCGGGTCCCCCGCCCGACATGCGCGCACGTCTGCGGCGCGTAACGAAGGGCTAGCTCTAAGGCGTCCCTTGAGACGTTGATATTCATGCGCTAACTACCAAGCGCATTTGGGATTAATAATTGCGCGGGTGGCGAAATTGGTAGACGCACCAGGTTTAGGTCCTGACGCCAGCAATGGCATGGGGGTTCGAGTCCCCCTCCGCGCACCACCCAATATTTAAAACTTACGCCCATAGTTCAGCGGATAGAACAGCTGCCTTCTAAGCAGTAAGCCCACCGTAGGGCGCAGTCGGGGGTTCGAATCCCTCTGGGCGTACCAATTACACATCTATTGCATGCTTGTGCAGTAGATTTTTCGCATTACGTCATCGGTTGTCGCTTCCTTACTTTGCAATAGGTTTTGGTAGCGCGTTTGCACTACGAAATGGCCAGAATAGTTTCCATTGGGGAGATTTAACTGTCCAAATCTATACTGGGTTTATCCACAGAGGTACAATCGGTGACTAATTCTGTTTTGCGCGTGGCGCTCGACTTGGAGATGAATCAGCCTTCCGGTCGCATCATTCAAATTGGGGCAGTTGCTGGCGACGTGCTCTCAGGGGTGGTCCACGCTCGATTCAGCGCCTTCATCAATCCACGAGAACCTTTGGCTCCTGAGATTTCAAAGCTCTGCGGCATCACCCCCGAAACGCTCGAAATTGCAGGAACGCTTGACAATGCCTTTGCCGAACTCAAGAGTTGGGTGCGGCCCTTTATGTCTCAGAAGGTCCACAATACCGTCACATGGGGCGCTGGAGACATGGAGACACTGCGCGAGCAGCTAGAGCTTGAGGACGAGCCCTGGCTGTTCGGCCGTCGATACCTTGACGCCAAGACCATCTTCTCCGCCTGGGTGGAGTCGCGAGGAGAGATTCCCCGTGGAGGGCTGTCGGCCAGCATGAAGAAGATGGGGCTCCAATTTGAGGGGCGTAAGCACGATGCTGCAGACGATGCCTTCAACACCTTCCGAATCTATGCCGAATTGCTGAAGCGGTTCTCCGCTCCTGGACCGCAGCAGTAGCTCAACACAGGGACCGACGATGATTGAATTGACCATCCGCAACAAAGCAAAGAGTCCCGTCTTCACGTTGCGGCCCCCTGTGCTGGGCGCCCTGCTGAATGCAAGGCCCGAGGCGTCCTCTCTGGTGCTGACCAAGTACAGCAAGGACTACAAGCAACTTACGGGGAAGTCCATCCACTTGTACCATGAGCAGCAACTGCAACTTCTGCAGCGTTACGGCGCGGACAGCTCGGGCATGTGGACAAGCCGGTTCTCGAAGAACCCGGCTCCTTGGTTTTTTGTGGAGAGATGTTTTGTCGACGGCTTTTTGAAGTCTGCGATATCGTCGAGTTTGCTCGACAACTTGGCCATAGTGGAAGCTTTTTTCGACCTACTTGAACGCCAGATGCAAGAAAACTCTTAAAAGCAGTGCGAAGTCCTTGAGCCGTTTGCTCAAGGGCCTTTTGTTGCATTAAAATCATAGAGCAGGACTTGCTGCCCTATCGGAGATTAAATTGAAAACCCTGATTGAATACATTGAAAAACATACTTCAGCATTCGCGCCTGAGTCTGAAGATAGCGTTGACCTTGTGTTCTTTCATGTTCAGCCAAAAGGAGGGGATGCTGAAACGCTTCTCGGACTGTTAAAAGAGCATCTTTCTCCCCTTAATTTAGCGGACAACAAAGAGCACGGATATATCGAGATTGGCGCAGCATTGGGGAGCCAAGAGCTGGCGCTTCGATTGATGGGCTTAGGGACCGCGCTGAATACTTGGAAGCTATTGTCACCCTACACAGTTCTTGGTCAAAACACGACAAAGGAACAAGCATTAGAACTTGCAGGCGTTGGAATGGTAACAATCATCAAGCCGAAATTCGCTCCTGATTGAGTACTAGCGATTACTCCGAACTTGCCCCTTTTACTTACGCTTGGGCGTTCCTTTTTCTCTATAATTTAGGAAAGTAAAATGCAATGATTAAAGAAGAAACACGCAAATTCATGGTTACATACTGCGACTGCTGTCGCAAAGAAATTGTCGGCAATTTCGTCACCTTCAACCGCGTGGGGACGGAGCCCTTGCATGCCTGTACGGATTGGTCAGAGGAGCAAGAGGCCACTTGTGAAGCAATCTTGTCAAAGAAACTAGTGGATGAAGCCCGGCAAGAAAGGCTTGCCGCCAAAGCTGCCGCCTAAGAAAGAAAGCCCGGCGGATACCGGGCTTGAATGAGGACGAGAGCTTTATGCGAACTCTTCTTCTAGTTGAAAAGTCTCGATGGCCTGTTGCGTGAAGTCTCCGCCACTTTCACAGCCGAGCTTCAAAAACAAAGCCTCCATAGAAGCGTCTGTTGCCGCTTCAAGCTTCTCATAGAGCTTGTCAGCAGCATCGTCGAAAATTTCGCCATGCTTCCCATCGCGAGTGTTCACGAAAAACAAGTTTCGTCCGATTTTGTCGTAGACGATATGTACTGAATCCAACTCACCATTGCCACCATCCGTACCTGGTGTTTCCTTGTAAGAAACATCTGTGGCGTCACAAAAATGCATGCGTATCTTTCTTTTTAAGGTCTAGACTCAGTGTAGCCACATCTGGGGAAACCCCTTGAATACATCCATGAAAAAAGCCAGCTGTTGAGCTGGCTTTTGAATTACGAATTGAGCGAGTTAGTGCCGCTTAAGGTCTTGGCGGAGATTCCGCCAGTCTGGCTCCTGGGAAGGCCGGTAGAGCATCTTTGACTCCAAAAGAATCTGCTCTGCAACGGGCCAGTCTGCATCAGGGATGTCGATGGCATCATCGCCGTAGTATTCGCCGGTGATAGGAGCTTGCCCCAGAAGCTTGGCGAAATCGAAGTATTGGCTCAGAGGGAAGACTGCCCCATTGCTGACACTCAAATGACCGGTATGGATGTAGACGAGCATGAAGATGTCCTTTAAAGAAAGGTATAGCGAGTCATGCGGCGGGCAGTAGCGGAATGCTTAAACGGCTCAGCGCGACGCGAAGGGCTGGCAGAGAGCCAGCACCTGCTCGGCCTTCTCCTCATCCAGTCGGTTGAACGTACGAATACCCGATTCCATGTCCAACCAGTGAGAGTTCACCGCGGACACTTTGGTGGCGACTTCGTTTACGTTCTGGGGCCCTAGCCCGCCAGCGAAGCCTACGCTGAAGTCCTTCACTGACTCTGGTACTGCCCAGGTGCTCGGGAAGATGCCCAGGCCCCGTGATTCGTCCAAGAGGACGTCCACGTTAGCCGCCTGAGCGGGCGACAACTTCCCCAGGAATTCGTCAATCAAACGCGAAGAGCCGGCGTGGTACTGCAGGATGACACGAGGTCCCAAGGCCAGAGCAACGCGAAACACCTCACGGGTCAATTCGTCCGTGAAGTCCTGCTTGCGGGCATTGATGTTCAACTGCAGGCGCTTTGCGCGCAAAACATCTGAAGGCAGCTTTCCCTCAAGCAGCTGCTCGAACGCAAGGCGGCCACAGAGATGCACTGCAGTGCTCCCCGGAACGTCAGCGTCAAAGAAAGCCTCACGCCAGGCCTTGGAGGGGTTGCGAGGCGTACCTTCGTTGTGCGGGGAGTAGAGCAGTCCCCACTCTACGAACGAGTATTTGGTACCAAGTTTTTGCAGGACCTCAATGTTCGTTTGGTCATCAGCGCCTGTCAGCGATACAAGAGTAAGATTGTTCATTGATTTTAGGTTTTACCGGTTTTAGAAGAATCTTTTGTTTCCTCTCGGAATTGTTTAGAAATTCGCTTTATTCGTAGCCAAGGGCCAATTAGACTGCTGACATTTCGATAGAAATGTATAATTTCTGATTCAATCCATTAGAAGTAGAACTGACACTAAGCAAGACTTGGTTACAACCGCTGCCTGATTTAAAGTAAATGGCGAAACGTCAGGACAATTGCGATAGTACAGCCTGAGCAGCCTTTGCTACGGGAGTGAGCCTATCTTGGCCCCAGGTGTCCTCAAGGTTGCAACGAGCCGGGTCTTCCGCCATACGCTGGAAGTACCAAGGCAAGAACCCTGCAAGGAATGCCTGCTTCTCCCCGATATTGCAGGCATTCCAATATGGAAAGCCCCGAGCAAGCATCCTCATCGCTTAGCCCGGGCCAGCTTGGCCAAGCCCTCGGCGAACTCATTCGCACCGCCGTTGGCAGGGTGCCTTACCTGACCTGCTGTTGGGATGCCCATGTCTTTCAGAAGCGTCTCTGCGTTTCGGCCGATGGCCACAATCTGTGCGCGGGGGAACGCTTCGACCAAGATGCGCATGGCAGGAGCTCCATGGAGAAGCTCCTCCTTGGAAGGCGTCCGGTTGGAATCCGTCTTGTGCGACTTGTAGGGATGCAATGGCAGGGCGTTCCACAAGACCGTGGTCTCATCGATGCTTAGGCTCTTGAGGGCCTTCCATACAAGGGTCGCACTCGACTCACTGTAGGGGCGCTTTCGCGTGGTCAGCCGGCCGGCAGGGACGGTGACTCGGGGAATCGCCCCTTCCATCAAAAGACGCTCACTAGTAAATGCGATGCCCGCCCGCTTCATCCCGACCCACCCGGCGGCTTCGCCTACGCAAATCATCGTGGGGTCACAGTTCAGGTGCTCGGCAAGCCGCGCTATCCGCGCTTCCGTCCCGTTCAACGGCGTGTCGTCATGTGCGGAGTCGTACCAGGGGTTGAACAGACCCGGGCTTGAACGCGGTACCGCAGCAACCAGGCGCTCGGCTAATTCTCGATGAGGCATTGAAGATGGCTTTGGTGTTTCAGCTGCTGTAGCCCACTCAGCTGCGCAGAACTCCACGGAGTCGGCGCAGGAGCTCATAGTCGAATTCGTGGAATGTCTTGGAAATGCCCGTTGCAACCAAAACGTGGGAGAGGTACGGCGCTACGGTCTGGGCATTATCGGGGGTAACACCGCTTGCGAGCGCCAAAGGACCGCCTTCAATTCCGCGATGCATGTCAACAAGCTTGCTCAGGTCGACTTCCTGGCCCGTAGCTATGCCGCTGGTGGTGGGAATCATTCCAAGGCGTTGGGCAAGGCGTGCAGCCTCGGCAGGGTTCGGCTCGGGCTTTTGGTACTTAAACGCCACGCTTCCGAAGAACTGATGCTGGGGATTCTTGGCAAGGAGGCTGGCAGTTTCGTGACTCGGCGGAGTTAGCCCCGTGCTATGCACGCCGGGCGTATCCGTCCAGGTCATGTCGAGCCCCAAGTGAAGATTTTTAGCCAAGGCAGTGAGCCCGTCTACTCGCAGGTAGTTGATGCCCACCTTGAGACTTGGCCACAAAGACTTGATGGTCAGTGCAACCTTGCCCAGTTCGTCCTCGGGGCCATCCTCGGGACCTCCCATGGAGATGAGGAACACCCCCTCGCACCCCACTTCATGCGCCATTTCAGCATTGGCCACAGAAAGGGCCATATTTTTATGGTGGATTACCGGAAGGATTTTAGCAAACATGGAAAACACAGAAAAAGTTGAACCCTCAGTATAAGCTAAAGTCCTCGAACTCTCTAGACTAACAAGAACCTAAAACCACAGGAACGGCGTCATCGCCAAATTTAAAGGCTATATGCACTACTCACAACACTACAGGATGGCCATCAAGCCGGGAATGACGCGGGATGAGCTGAATGAGTTAGCCGCCCACTGCTACGCCAGCTGGTCGAGCAAGTTTCAGAAAGAAAAGATTTTTCTTTTTAAGCTGAAGGGCGACCCTCACGACCACTTTCTGACTCGTACAGAAACGGTGCACCGGGAGTCGAAGGACGTCATCGACGATTCGCGCCAGGTAGCCGTATATGAGAACGGAATAGCTGTCCAAATCGTAGCGACTCCGATGGTTATACGATTGCGGGAGCTTAAATTTGAGCTCTCACCCGGATAACTGAACTTCTACTCCTGCGAACGCCTTATTTTCTCGATTCGCGAATTCAGAAAATCAACAAACTTTAGACAAAACAATGCAAACAACGACTCCCCTCCAGCCCTCACAACTGAACCCGAACGCCATTCAGGCAAATCAGGGACCGATTGCAGCACTTTACGCAGAAAACCAGTATCTGGACCTGCTCCGTCGTATTTTGGACGAAGGCGTAGAACGACCTGACCGAACTGGAACGGGCACGCTTGCTATATTCGGGGCGCAAATGCGTTTCAACCTTGCCAAAGGGTTTCCCTTGTTTACCACCAAAAAGGTCCACCTACGCTCCATCATTTATGAGCTGCTGTGGATACTTCGGGGTGATACTAACGTCAAGTGGCTTCAAGAAAATAAAATCACCATTTGGGACGAGTGGGCTGACGAGAACGGCGACCTAGGCCCAATATATGGTAAGCAATGGCGAGACTGGGTAACCGCAGACGGTCGACACATTGACCAAATTAGCGAACTGGTAAATCTCATCAAAAAAGACCCTTATTCACGCCGGCAAATCGTCAGCGCGTGGAATGTGGGTGACTTGGCAGCAATGAAACTTGCACCTTGCCACAGCTTTTTTCAAACAACTGTAATGGGGAACAAACTCCATTTGCAGTTATACATGAGAAGTTCTGATGTTTTTCTTGGACTGCCATTCAATATCCCATCTTATGCCCTCTTTTTGATTATATTGGCGGAGCATTGCGGGTTGGAACCAGGGGACTTGATTTGGACTGGAGGCGACGTACATATTTACTTGAACCACCTTGAACAGGTAAAGACGCAACTATCCAGACAGCCGTTTGCCCCTCCGCAAATGCGACTCAACAGAATCTCAGAGACACTTGACGGATACAACTATGAAGACTTCGAACTGCTCCACTATGCGTCGCATCCCGGAATTAAGGCACCTGTAGCTATTTAAGACTCTACATTGCTTGGCCCTTAAATTGGGCAAGTGAAGTGAGTTCTAAATTGTCATTCAACCCGCGCACTAACAGCGCGGGTTTTTTCGTTTTGAAAGTGCCGGCTAAGTTCATTGTCTATACGTCGGAGGCACTTTAAAGGAACTAGACAATGAGCTACGACAACCCAAACTTCACAGTCATCACTTCTGGTGGATGCAATTCGTTCTGCGATTTCTGCACCGACTCGTACAAGCGAAAGCCCCATCCCGACTACATCAAGAACTTGGTGGACGTGCTGGCCAGCCGCCTGCCCGAGAACTTCAAGCAATGCTCCATCTCTGGTGGCGAGCCTACCCTCAGCCCTAACCTCGGCACCATTCTCAACCTGGTGAAGATGTCCAATCGTTTTGATAAGGTTGTGTTGACAACCAACGGCGCCCGCTTGAAGGAACTTCTGGACCTGCTAAAAGGTACCATCAACCACCTGAACGTAAGCAGGCATGCCATCGGGTATGAAGCCAACGTACCGGTGTTTGGCACCCCGGACATCATCAAAGACGACGAACTGAAGGCGGCCGCCTTCGAGCTCAACAAGGCCGGCATCGATGTCAACCTGAACCACGTCTACACCAAAGACAGCACGCTCTCGGTGGACTACGTGTTGCGATACATTGAGTACGCCCGAAGCGTTGGGGCATCGAGCGTGAGCTTCCGCTACGACCAAAACGAGAACAGCCTTGAGCCCACCTACCTCGAAGAACTCTTTTCGGAATGGAAGGTAGTCAATCAAGGCGGGTGCCCTGTCTGCCGGAACCATACCGTTCTGGTTGGTGGATTCCCTGTTGTTTTCAAGGCAGCCTTCGCAGAACCTTCCATGGCCATCGCAGACACCTATGAGCTGATTTACGGCATCACCGGCAAGCTGACGACAGACTGGGAAGGGAAGCGAGAATTCACGCCTGACTTGGCCAATGCCTACAAAAAGGAATTTTCCGAAAATCCTCACAAACACCACCAGGTGGTTCCGCACGAAATCGCAGGAAAGAGCAATGCACCTCGTGGCGTCAAGGCTGTTCCCGCCCCTCGCGTTACGGTGGCAGCGCCTCCCGCGCGCCGTATCGTGCCTATCGTCAAACAGAAGGCAACTCCTGCAATTTCCGGATATGGCGGCGGATGCGGTTCAATGGGGTTCGGCGGCGGATGCGGCTCTTGATTTTTCTTGATTAAATAATGTCCTCTGACCCTTAGGGTTCAGAGGACATTTGTTTAGCAAACGAACAGCGGCTCTATCCGTTAACTTGATTAAAAAAATTCCTCTGACCCTTAGGCTCAGAGGAATTTTTGTTTTACCTTTCAGACCAGAGAGAAATCTGTGATTGATTAACTCTTCTTGCCCGCTACGCCACGATTATCTGCATGAAATTCGTGACTGGTAGCCATCCTTAATCGTCCAGGATTTTTCAAGCCTGAAAAGGTTGCATGATTTTCCAGTTTCGGAAGCAACGTTGTTGCGAGTACATGTGTTGAATGCACTTGCACTCCCGGAACATCCGTTAGAGTAAGGCGAAACCGTTACAGGCACTTCGTTCAAATTCGGGCCAGCCTCCGAGATATAGTTCCGAACACCTTCATCAGAGTCCGTATTGTTGGGAGGGCCGTCAGCAGGAGTGCCTGGCGGAACGGACTCAGTCATCGTCCATACTTGCATGCGACTATATGGTGCATCAGACTCCCCATCCCATCTCAGCCACCCCCGCACACCAATATTTATATTGCCACCAACATTGTCACCACTCCTGAAAGTAGGGGCTGAAGGATAGGCTAAGGGCTTGTGTGTCACCCGGAAAGAACAGGTTTTACCTGGCATAAGAGTTGTTATGCAATTATTATTCGTAATTGATTTTTCATTTGGATAGTAATAATCTGGATAAAACCAAGGTTCGTGGTGCCAATAAATCCTAGAAATCGGAATACCTATCATCGAATCATTTCGAATCGTGTAGTCAGTGCTTGCGCTCGTTCCAACAGCAAGATTACCATAGAAAGAGTTAACGGGATTAATCGAAAGTGCCGTTGTGTACCCCGAAAAGAATAGGCTTCCCTCGTGAGCGTTATTAACACGATAGTTCAGAATCCCCCCTGGAGTCTTGTCTGATGCTTCAATGTCGGTAAGTTGACGAACAGCCGTTGTACCGTATTTACAGCTTGACTTAGCCGGCACAGTTCCCTGGCATCCTTCAGGAGTAGAAACCTTGAATGTCCCTTGCGAAGTATCGAAAGTAAAAGGCAGTGCTACCTTGCGATTATTTTTTACAGAAATAAAATCGATAATGGACGCCCCCGCGATATCACGCCCCTTCGCTTTAGCCAAGTTGTATGTCGCCTCTGTCCCCTCACTTGTACTGATGACGTATTCAGGCATTAGTCGAATACCCCCTTCAATTGCACCCTTGTAAATATCGCTGCCCAGCGTGTAATCTACTGATAAAGGTACTTTGATGCGGTATTCCCCCCCAAAAGACCGATACACTTCGCCATCCCCAACATAACCGGGGTATGTCGACCATCCAGTTGAGAACAAATTGAAGCCAACATCTACCATGCAAGACTGTCCTGGTGCAATCTTGTTACCACAGTAAGAAGTCAGGGTGAAATCCACTTCCAATTGACGGTCTACATCAGAATAGTTGGCCAAGTCCATCGAAGAAATTGAAATCTCGGAGCCCCCCTTATTTGTCAAAACGAAGCTGTAGTTGGGCAAAGCCATCACATCTGGCATATCGCTGTAGAGGTCATAAAACTCTTCTTGATAAAACGCAGGGGCACCAGGCAGCTTTGTACCGTTTTTGAAAGTCACGGCAAAATTCTCCCCAAGATACTCAATCCCGAGAGGCGCCGCAGCTGCAACCTCAGATATTCCCTGTCCTGAAATATTGAGCTTCACGTTTGAGCTGCTGTATTCCAGCTTTGCCGTGTCCGAGCGCAACCCGGCCATTTCCGGTGCAAAGGAAACCTCTAATTCGCAGGCCTCCCCTGGTTGTAGGTAATCCCCATAACAATAGGACACGACATTGAAATCAGGCAAAGAATTCGATACCGCGTACACCTTGATTGGGTTAATCGAATCGTTGACGACCTCGACAATCTTGCGTTCTGGCGATTCCAGCCCTAGCTGAGTGTTGTCGAAGGAGATGGAGCTCGGCGACATACGCAGCCCTCCTCCAATCGGAGGTTCATCCGGACCGCCCGGGTCCGTAGGTCCACCAGGGTCTGTAGGTCCACCCGGGTCTGTAGGTCCACCCGGGTCAGAGCAATACTTTGGCTTGATTTTCCAACTCAAGTCATCGCAGTCGATGGGCGCTGGTTTGCATTCCACATCGCCTAGCCCAGTAAGCCCGGTAGCCGTGGTACCCGCAGGGCACGAACCAGCGTCCGTAAGGTTGGTACCGGCCTTTGTGATTACCACCTTGAACGCACCCGCTGCAGGGGTGTAGCACTGAGTGGCATACGAAGCAGAAAGCACGTCACGCACTCCATCCACCTTGAAAGTGAGGGCGTTTACGCTCTTGCAGGAGTCCTTTTGGACGCCGGCCAGCACAAAAGTTGGCACTCCACTCTTGGGCATCACCCAGTTATTGCCGTTGCTCCCCTCTGGCAAAGCTTTGAGGTACTTCCCGGATACCAAGGCAGGAATACTTGGTGGCCAGTCCCCCGTGTCAGACTTGTAGAGGTCGGCAGCTCCCATGAGCTGCTGCCCCTGGTTGATGAGCTTAGATGCCTCAGCCTTTGAGGCCCCCTCCCCCATGGCGGAGCCCCCGTAGTACATGACGGTCAGCGCCAAGGCGGCGACCAGCACAATAGAAATGATTACGACAATGAGCGAAAACATTGAACCTTCAAAGCGATTTGGTTAATAAGAACACTTCGATGGGAATCGAAATGCGTCAATCGGGTATAGCTACTATGCAAACGGCACGGCAGGCACAAAGCGGGAGGAGCATGCGGCTTTGACTTTTGACCTTAGAAGGGGCTCGTTCACTCGTCCTTCTCTAAAGGCCCGCGCCAGGGCGGGTGCAGCCGTTCTTCCCTGCAAGCCCCACCCTTCGAGCACATCGTCAAACATCCGCTCCTTGTTCCAGTAAAAGCCCTCTGCTGACAAAGAACTTGTCATCAACAACACTGCCGCTGCGACCAACAAGGGGTAGCTAAAGCCAACGGAGAAAGTCGCCTCAGTGGCGCCAAGCCACATTGACAACCCACTTGCGACCAAAGTGAGCACCCAGCTGGCTGCAATAGCTGGCTGCAGCGCACGGATGAACACAGCCCGCCGGAGCATTGCACGCGCGTGCTCGGCTGCGGACGTTTCAAAACGACCGGTGGCCATGTCGAGGATGCTTTGGTTTTGTTGCAAGTACCGCCACACGACCAAAGCCCCGAGCGACAGAGCGAACAGCATTAGGGTCGGCCCCACGAATTCGTGCAGGAGCGCCAATGCGAACACGTTGGAGGGCACCACGGCCGCGAGGTCCACGAGGGAGAACGCGGTTACCGACATCCCAGCGAGGGCCAGAACAGGAACGAGCATTGCAAGCAGGCGCCAGGTGCGGCGACGAAGGTCGAATGTGGACAGGGTCATGGAGATGCCTTTGTGTGGAACACCTCCTGTAGTCAAAGGGGCTTATACAAGCAACGATGTGCTTGAAAATGGGTCACATATGACTCATCATTGGCAAATGGGTCATATGTGACCCATTTCTATTGACAACCTTTGTTTTGTGTATTACATTACCCATTTAATAGATATGTGTACGATGTGACACATTCCCCCGAAGCAGCATATGCCGACCCCGCCCTCCCTTCTCGATTTGCTACGCAAGGCCGTGGAGGAATCCCCTCTGACAAAATTGGAGCTGGCAAAGAGAGCGGGGATGTCGCGAAAGACGCTTTTTCTCATCCTGGAAGGAACCACTGACTACCGGATTTCTTCGGTGCTGGCGCTGGTCGATGCACTGGAGCTTGAAGTCCAGCTGGTGCCGAAATTGGTTAGAGAGCACAAGCTGGGCGGAGCCTCCACGTCGGAACATTCAAAGCATTCGCCTATCGGCGCCTTCTTGCGCTTAACCAAAGACTCAGGCTCCAAAGCAGCCGGATAGCAAGACAATCAAATGGACATACGCATTCTCGAAGTCAGCTTGGGGGACACCTTGTGTGGCCATCTCTTTTTGTATGGGAAGGGCGCGGCGTTTGAGACCCTCCGGTTTGTCCCTGCAGAACCTTATGTCGTGTCGCCCGAGCGCCCCACTCTCTCTCTTGCCTATACCAGCACTTCCGAAGAAGAGGCTCGGCAGCTGCTGCGCGACGTCACTTCCCGTGAATTCAACGGATACAAGAACCCCCGGGGACAGGACACCTTCTTACCTGCTTGGTTTCAAAATCTGCTGCCCGAGGGGGCATTCTTGAGGCATATCGCCCAGCTCAGAAACTGCGCAGTGGATGACCACTTTGAAATCCTGGCCGCGTGCGGTAAAGACTTGCCAGGAGCGGTCACTGTGCGGCCGGCGGAACACGACGCAGGTTTGCTGCAGACTTTGGTGACGCAAGGGCAGGACGCTTTGGAAATGTCAGTCATCGCCCTCCCTATGCACGAAGGCTTTTCCCTCTCAGGGGTGCAGCCAAAGCTCAGCGTCAATGAAAAAGACGGGCGGTATGTCGCGCGTACCCGGCTCGACAGCACGACGCGCATCATCGCAAAATTGCCAGCAGTGGGGTTCCCCCGCATGCCTGAGGTAGAGCACACGTCCATGAGCCTCGCGCGGATGGCAGGGGCGAATGTTTGCGAGACCAAACTGGTCCCCCTGAGTGCACTCGAAGCTGAGCATGACTATGACTTGGGCGACCCCGACCCCGAAACAACAATGTTCTTGGCCGTCACCCGGTACGACAGGCAGGACGAGCGCCGCATCCATGCCGAAGACTTCGCGCAAATTTTTAGCGTGATGCCCGACAACAAGTACTCTAAGGAGTACTCCTATGCGCAAATGATGGGGCTCATGCTGATGAAGCCCTCTCTGGGCGAAGAAGCAGTGTTTGAGCTGGCGCGTAGACTGACCGTTAACGAGCTACTGGGCAATGCCGATGCTCACTTGAAAAACATCGGTATTTACTACCCGCGGGGCAACGTACCAGAGCTGCCCCCTGCCTACGATGTTGTGTCCCAATACGCACTCAACAACTCGTACGGCCACGCATTGTTCTTGCTCCCAGAGGCCCTGTCGAAAGAGCAGCTG
>JAIVFU010000108.1 GCA_020829485.1 Nostoc sp. CHAB 5834
CAGAACCATGATTGTGTCCACTCACCCGGTTCCAGTAGACGATTTGGCGGAGCGGTAGCCCGGGATTTAAGTCCCACGGCAACCAGACCTCACCTTTTTTTATTCGAGGCTTGTGATTGAAAAATATTGCGCCGTCAGGCTTCAGCAGCCGCCAACATTCAACCAACACTCGCTTCTGCCAAGCGACATATTGGCTGTGGGGTCGTGCATCATCATAAGTTGCATAACCTTGGCTGTCTTTCCGCCACAATGCGGGTCGTGACCCGACGTTAGTTTTGCGACCTGTTGATTTGCCGAGGTTGTAAGGCGGTGAAGTGAAAACAAGGTCAACGGACTCTGGCTCCATCTTCCTCATCACATCAATACAGTCGCCAGTATGAAGGATGGAACGATTGGACGGGATTGGTTGGCAAGCCATCGTCGCTGACCATGATCCAAGTATGCGGTCCAAAGCATGCGCCATCGACGACAAATGGTTGTCGTTGGCCCCTGACCGTGCAGCCGCTGCTTCGGTCCGCTCATTTGAAAGCGTTATTGCATCATGCAGCGATGCACTAAAAGCGCTTAAGGCGATTTCGACTGAGTTTGGCAAGAATATCCCTTTCGTGGTTACGAAGCACATTCTTCCACAAATCTGAAAACTGTCGATCTAATCATTCCAGAAAGTTCGTTTAGTAGAAACAGGAATGCCGACGTAGCATGTCACTGAAAATTCAACATCAGTCCGAACAGTAATACTATATCTGTATTTTATGTTATGAAATACTGATTCAACTAATCAATAGTCAAATGAATATTGAAAATACTCAATGACCTAATGTATAAATACAGTCTGGCGGGAGGCTTTTGGAGTCATGCCCTAAGGATTTAGTTAGAACCACCCTTGACTATCTCCCGCCATCTTCATCTGGGTGTAGGGGAAGTAATGGAAGATTTTATTCAATACGCGAGTTCTGTCCTTGGACCAAAAGAAGTCAGACAATTTAAAAACGCAGTCGAGCGCCCTGTAAATGAGTTTCACAAACGGGTCATCGCACCGCAATTCTATAACGCAACGGAACAGACATATTTGGCACTGGCGGTAGACAAATACCTTCCCGGGCGGAACCACTTGATCGCTCAGGCCATGCTGGAAGACGACACTGCTTGGCATGCGTTGACATACTTCACTAACCCGCTCTCGATTGCCCCCGCACCACAGGGAGAGGAAAGCTGGGTAGCTCCAAAAGAACGGATCGTGTGGGGTAAGTCTCAGGTGATGACCTTCGAGTTCGACCAGCCTGATCTCAACTTCTTTTCTCAGCAACTTGCATGGTGCCGCAGTAGCACGGGAAAGCAATTAAATTGCGAGATCGGTGAACTATACCGTGCATGCTCGGAATGGATCGATTTTGAAGGAATTACAGTCAACTACTCAGGCAATAAAAGCTTTCACATCCATATCGTCTTCAACACATCGCATGCAATCACGCGTCGCCTCACCGAAAACATACGCCATGGTCTCAATCTTCAATGGCATAAATTGCATGAAGTTGTGATGGAGAAGCTTCAGCCGGGCGTTCAGCCTGACATGGGTATGTGGGAACCCGAGAAGTTTAGGAGGCTTCCCAATGGTGTCCGAGAACTTGAGAAACAGAACATCATTGGCATGCCAGTCGGAAGCAAAGTTCCGCAAGTTACAATCTGGGAGAAGTTTCGCGATAGGGCGAATAAAGGGTCTTCGGCGACATTCTTCGACCCCACATTCTTTGTGCCGCCGCCAGTTCAACACATTACCCGGTCGAGTAAATCCACCTCAGTTTTGCCTTCTGACCCAGAATTAGATTTCTGCCGCACAAAAATGTCAGAGCTTTTCAATGACAATAACCTGCCTGCCTTTCATGACTTTTGCTTCAATAACGGTGCGATACGCGCGCATTTCAAAAACCACGCAGGAGATAAGAACCCAGCTTCTTTCATGGATTCTGACTATCGCACTGTTAGCATAAACGGATCGAATCCATTTAACCTAACCCCGTCCAGCGCCCCTCATCTCCCAAAACCATTGGGTGCGATGATGTCAGACTGGTGCGCCGAGTTTCAGCAACTCAACACGCAGGTGCGATCCCCTGTTGAAGAGAATTTCGCCAAGTCCGTTGTTAGCCGGGATTCTGCACCCAAGGAAATGGCAAGTTTGCTGACGAAAGTTATCCGGGAAGAGAAACTTGCCTTGATCTGCGCACCAGAGGGGATCAGCAAAACCCGTGGCCTCTTTAAAAATCACAATCATATCGACCGCTGGCTTAGAGATCAGGGTGATGGCAAAGTCATGTATGCGTTTGCCGACTATAATTCAGCCATCGATAAAGCCGCCGAGTTCAATGCCTGTCAACGGCAGGGGAAGCATCGTGCAGTAGTGCTTGAGAGCTTTGATCGGGCTTATGAGAATGCATGCTCCGGACTCGGCATTCAAAAAATAGCGCCGTCGCAGGCAGCCAGCTTGGGTTTCCCGAGCGTTTGGGCAGCAATTGAAAGACAACAACCTGCTGTGCTGGACGTGTTTCAGCAGAAACACAGGCATCTTTGGAACACTATGGGTGATGCGTCACCCGTGTTTTTCGCGGTTCACGCTGTGGCACATAATTGGTCATTGTCATCGCATTCCCGATTGATGTGGGCACCGTCATTTTGGGCACAAGGGCTGGAGGGCCGTGCAAGCCTTTGTCGTGACGAAATGAAGCTTGGACTGTTGGTTCACGACGAGTTGAAAGTCGATGACCTCGTAGCGGCATATCCTGCTTCGAAAGTCAGATGGGTGAAAGAAATGATTGCCCACCATCCCAGCGCATGGCGTCGTAACTCTACAGCCATGGAACGCTTTGCATCGTTTAACTCGTTCTCTGCCAAAAGCACGCCTGACCTCCCAATCACCTTTGACGAAGCGCAGGATATATTTGGATTCTCAGGTCATGAATGGGACCAAGTAACAACACGGGATAGCGGCGAATACGGCAATTTAAAAAACGCATACGCCAATGCCATTGGCAAAGATTGGTGCATCATTGAACGTAATTGGCCAACTGAATCCGCAAGCAGGACAATTGCGCTTACAACAGAAACTGTTCCACTCAATATTGCGCGCCGTAGTTCGCACGACTGGGCGATCTTTGATCTCGACACGCCCCGGATAAAGGCAGACGTCGTAGAAGTGCATGCGCAGCGCGGCGTTACGGGCAACAATCTCCCGAAGCTGTGCGCCGATTGGCAACAGTCTCATCCCGGCATTTCGATCATTTCAAACAAGGTGGCGCACCTTCAGAACACGGTGACGCACGCAGCAGCACGCGGTTCGAACAAGTTGATGGGCATGGACATCCTCCAAACAATGACATTCATGACGCCGGTCGAGTTTGAGAAATTTGAAGCGCTCAACGCATGGACCGGGATGGATACCCTCGTTCGACATCGGCACATTGACGAGTTCAATCAGGACGCGGGTCGCAACCTTTCTTATCGAAAGAGAGGGAAGGCTAAGCACTATCTGTTGGTGAACAAGACGCTGTTCGACCTATTGGTCGGTGCTCCAATGGCCCGGGCTCGCTACGAGATGCATGTTATGATGAACCGCCATCAGCGCAGCCAAGCACTACAATTCAAGGTTCGCAAATCTGGACTCAGTTCAAAGGCAAAATTACGCGCGCTTCGCACTCGGTTACGAAATGACAGGCTAAATGAGCAATTGGAGC
This sequence comes from Nostoc sp. CHAB 5834, assembly GCA_020829485.1. The sequence goes on from JAIVFU010000108.1 coordinate 3,726, forward strand.
CCTATTTAAGTGCGATACAAAAATAATGACGGCAACCCCGAGGGTGCCGTCATTGAAAGGTGAGTGCGCTGAATTTGTTTCAGAACGCTCGGGTCGCGGGACGCACATAGCACATCACTATCAGCGCACCAGAGACTATGTTTCGACCGTCGCCAGCATTCCGTTTTCGGGACAGAAGTCAGTCCAATGCTTAATGAGATTGGATCGGACTATTTGGGCGTTGATGGCCGTTAGATTGCGTTGAGCACCCGAGGCCCACCTTGATTGGCTTCCATTCTTCGGACAGCAATCCAATGGCGCTCACGCTCGTTTAATTCAGAAATATTGCAGTTTTCAAGCACGGTCACGGATACAAGATTTAAATCTTCATAGGCGCGCTTCAACTCGTGATGGATGGCGCGATAAGCTGTCAGTTTGCTTTTGCGGTAAGGCGCTCCCAGTAGGAGCTTCCTGACGTTGTTAGGGTATTCCCTGATTCGTTGTCTCAGTCGCTTCGACTGACCGATGTAGACACCAACGCCCTCAATTTGCCACTCATAGATGCCGGGTTGGGTCAGATCAATGTCAAGCCCAATATTCTGCGTCCACCAGTCCACCCGCAAATTGACCGTTTGATAGCCCTTGATAGTCTCGCTCATCAATCAGGTGCCTTAGCAGTTGCGCCACATGCCGCGCACCACTTGGCCCTCGGTGTTCGCAACGGTTTTCCACATTCGCCGCATGGCGGACCGTATAGATGGACTATGTGATGCCAGATTGCGTTGACGTTGGTCTCGCGGAAGCTGGTCAGTTCGAAGTAGAAGTCTAACGCCAGTTGCTTGGTCTTGTCGTCGGATATTGATATTTTTGATAGGGCTGGATAAATCTCTTTCCAGTCCTCTTCATCCAGCATGGGGATGTCCATTCCGCAGCGCCAGCAGTAGAGCGTCTTTGCCATATCTACCCCCTAATTCGGATTTCTCGATTTAGCTTTAATCTTGCCCCGTCCCCCGAGCGTAAACCTCATCAAATGCTGCTTCCAGATGCGAGTTTGTTCCTCGTAGACCGTTCACAACTTCTTTAGCCCATTTGAAATACTCGCTTTTCCGTTCGTCGGACCAATCAGCCGGGGGTGAAGATGTTAGGTCGCGCAGATTGCTAATTTTGTCAGCAAGTTTCACGAGCTTCGCGCCCGACGACTTCGATGCAGATTTTACAATTTGAAGCCGCTTTCGCTCAGCTTTGTCGAGGGACTTATCGTCAGTCACCTCCGCTACGATTCCGCCACACGATTACCATAGCGTGCTTCTATTTCCTCAATTGTGGTGTCACTGTCTTCAACGGTGTCGTGCAGTAATGCGGCAGCGATGACCTTGGCATCCTCAACTCCCCCCTCCTTCGCCAAAATTGTAGCCAGCGATAGAGGGTGATTAATGTAAGGTGATGCATCCGCATCTTTGCGGCGCTGCAATTGATGTTTATCTGCGGCAAAAGACGCTGCGTCCAATATGAGGATTAAATCCGCGTTCATATAAAACTCCGTTGTTGTTATCGCCGTCCAACGTCTCGAACATGATTGCGAGATACTCCCGATCCACTGGTAATCGTCAAATACTTAGCAGGGTAAGCACTTTTGCTTCTTTTCCGATCGTCAGATGTTTGATGATGTTTCGTTTGTCCGCAGGTGGCAATGGCAACCATGAAAATAGTGCTGACAGATTACCCTTCACGTCGATGTGCACAGGAGTTGTCGATGTATCGCCGATATACCAACCGGGAAATACCAGCGCTATGGCGAACTCAGGAGACGCGGCGATGAACGTTGCGTGTCCTTCGATCTCACCGATCTCACATCTCACGCCTTTCAGGTCAAAGCGGCAACCTAACTCACCTTCATGGAGCATTAGGCCAAGAAGCCCGTAGTAATGGTTGAGCGGCGTCACCGTATATTTAGTCTCCCGTAGGAGGAAACTGGGATTTCAACCATAGTGAGAACTCTTCAGCGGTTAACGTTGGACCAACGGTCTGGGAAGCCGAGAGGATTTCCTCAGACATGGCTGCGATGCCAAATTCGAGCCACAGGGGACACTTCACAATTTCTAAGGGTATCCCATCAGCAACATCGTCGTCTCGATTTAAAGGCATTACAGTTTTCTCGCGCGCTGATGTGTTCTTTATTGATCACGCTGAAAGCGTCGCGTGGTGGAACGCTTCTTCTGGGGAACATCCGTCTCGGATTAAGTCGATGATTTCCTCACGCTTTCGTTCAATACCTTTCGGAAGCGAGACGCGGTTAGATAAAAAATATTCTGACATCAATGAGACCGCAGCGTCGCGTTGCAACTTCGGTCTGGCGCGTGTTTTAATGCCTTTCCTCAAGTGCGCAATATGAAGGCTAAATTCGTCAGTTACAGCGCTCCAATTGAACGCTGCCACCTCGGCTCGAACGCCCTCTGGATCAGCGCCAAACGCCGACCCTACTTCACCAGTATCAGCACTAACAACCAAACTGGTGAGGTTCGGTAGACTTTGCTCGGTCAGGAACAGTCGCACCACATCAAGCCTTCGTCCCAATGAGATCGGTATAGCTGATTGGAGAACATCTACGTTCGGGGACCTTGCCTTCGCTTCATCAAGGAGCGCTCCATATGTTAGTTTTTGCGGTGGCCGCTGCCGCGCGCATTCAACAAGAACAGGATAGAGCGCTGCTGCGATAGTGAGGTCAGTTTCAGTGATGTTCAAGGTCTGGCTCCTACCTTCCCAACTGGTGCGGATTGTTAGCGAATGGCGGCTTACCATATTGGGAACGAAACTGTTCAATGAGGTCAGCCTCAAATACATGTGGTTCCACTGCCGGGGTTGGCATCCAAGCAACAAGCAGTGTATTTGATTCTTGTAGCTGCCAAATTAGCCGACCGCCCCAATGTCCAATTTTATGACCGTTGCCGAACTTCGCAAATTCACGCAAACGCCGCCGAATACTGTTGGCTTTCCCGATGTAGATAACCTCAGCGGATGGCACCCAGTTTGCTCTTAGAGATTCGACGGGGACTGTAGGATCACGATCTTTTAACCAGCCACCACAACTTTGATCAAGGAAAGACGGTTCAGTGTTGGTGATCCTTACTACGACGTATACACCCCCAACATCCGGACAGGAATTTGTTGTAAGCACACTGTCAAACGTTACCCAGCCAGTAAAACCCGCTTCCGAAAGCGCTGAACGGGAAAAATGTGTCATTGCTTGATAATTAGCCATGTTAGAGATTGGTAAGTCAACTGTTCGGGAATCAATATGCGTCAGCCGGGCTCAGTTAGCACATTGGAAAACCTCGGTCGAATTAGACTATCGGAGAATTTCTTCTTCCGCGACTTTCTATATTCAGAAATCGCAAACTACTATGGCATACCTAACATTCCCTATGACCCTGACTTGGCTATCGCTGTAGGAACCCGCCTATGCGAGGAATTGTTGGAGCCGATCTGGCGGCGGCTCGGACGCATATCAATCCGATCGGCATATCGTTCGTGCGAAGTAAATCAAAAGGGTGTCGGTAAACATAACTGCTCACGTAACGAACTTAATTACGCTGGCCATATCTGGGATCGTCGCGACGAGGCAGGTTTCATGGGGGCAACTGCATGCATCGTAGTGCACAGCTTCCTCCCGTATTACGAACGCACAGGCAATTGGCAGGCGCTCGCTTGGTGGGTTCATGACAATATACCCAATAACTCAGGTTTGACATTCTTCCCCAAGCTTGCCGCTTTCAACATCACTTGGCATGAACTTCCAACGCGAAGTGTTTACAGCTATGTTCCACCACAGAGGGGTTGGCTTACCAAGCCGGGGATGGCCAACTTTGAAGGGGTGCATCGTGACGCGTATCAGGAATGGACCGAAGACAGTGGAGTTGGCATTTGAATATCGATAAAATTATTGCTGCCCTTCCGGGTATGTCCAACCAAGAACGTGATCGTGTTCGGGCGAACGCAGAAAAAATGAGCGATAGCGGCACCTCAACCCAAAAGGTTGCCGCTGGTAAGGTCATTACAACTCTGAATGAAATTGAGATTTCGGAACATCAAGAGCTTGTAGATCGGCTCAGTGGTCTGGAAGTTTCTGCTCGTGTCGTAGAGGCCTTTCGCGCGAGACCGATGACTGAAACCGAATTTAAAATCTTACAGGTGTTGATTGATAACCCGGGGTCGTCGTCAACGGAACTGTCGCAAGCCCTTGGCTGGGGCGGTCAATCTTGGCACATGCATTTTGGCACGATGTGCGCGAACCGTGCTAGCTATCTGTGGCCAGCCCCAAAATATGAGGACCGCTCAAAAGACTTTTACTGCGGAATACTTGCTGACCTATCAAACGACTATCGGTGGACATTAAAGTCCGAAGTTGTAGCGGCATTTTCTGAGTTTAGAAAAACAGGTTAGCTGACACAATCTGTCAACCGTTGAGCCACTAATACGGTTTTGCAGCAAACGCTCACTCACCGCCTATTTTGCAGTCGCTATCTCCATCAATCCCAATATTCGACCATTTATGCGGTATTATGTAGTCGTTATGACTGAAAATGAAGCTTGCATTAGGCATAGAAGCCAAAAATACCTATAATACGCCTATATTAAATATCTTTATATGGTCATAAACTCCAAAACACAGGAGCAATGCCATGACAGAGATAAATGCAAAAAAATTAAAGACGCTGCGAGATAAGCGAAATCTTACACTCGATGCCCTTGCCCAAATTGCCAAGGTTGATCGCGGAACCATTAGCAAAATTGAAACGGGAAAAAGGATGTCGCCGAGAGCCTCGACTCTTCGTAATCTAGCGGCTGCACTCAACGTCGAACCTACCGAACTTCAGGGACCCGATTTAAATGATCCCGGACGGGAACCACCCCTCGCGCCCAAAGCCCAAATGAACTTTAAGATGGCCAGTGATGCAAGGAATGCGCTTAACCTTACCTCAATCCGATACAACGTGAAGCAGAGCCACATTCTTCACCTTGCACCATTTCTATTTTATTGGGCGGCGGAGCAGAGCCTCAAATTGCGACAGGAGAAGCTGCACGAGATCAATGAGAAGCTGGAGGCGCTATCCAGCGTGTGTTCCTCAAAGCACTTGAGTTCATCCATAACTGATCATTGGCGTGCAGAAGACCTCTTGGAAGAAGAGCGGCGTTCAATCGCTAATCGCGACATATTTGGGGCTCAACTCTCAGACGATGCTGTGCGGTTGGACTATGAAGAAAGCGAACAAAATCCGATGGCTCAGTTTTTTGCGTCTGTTGCAGAATCCCTCGGTGAGAATGTTGAGTTTGAGCATTGGTCTCCGCATTGGAGTCATCCGGGTTACACTCTCGGGAAGGAAGAGGCGCTTTACCTCGTAGGAGGAGATGAGGATGCGGCTCATTATATCGTCTGTGGAACTGCGCCTTTACATGAACTCCCAAAAGATGTGCGTGATCAAGGAAGTTCAGCGGTCGCTAAGTGGGCAACCAAACTTGGCGATGCGCGCATGACGGAGCTTGAAGATTTGGACTTGGCGTCGTTGGGAATAGGAGGCGATCATGACTGATCTGGCTTTAACCAGTCATGCCGTCATGCGCATGGCGCAAAGGGGCATAGAATATAACGACCTCGATCTCATCATAGCAATCGGGTCAGAGGTTGATGACGGGCTGCTGGTCAGGAAGAAAGATGTGCAGGCGGTTGAACTGATCCTTAGGGATTTTCTGAAACGCCTCAAGAAGATTGAAGGAAAGCGGATAGTGGTTGCCGATGGGTGCCTTGTTACAGCATTTCACGCCACAGATCGCGAGCAGCGTCGGTTAATGAAGCACTTCAACTGATCGTTTGGGGTCAACACCATGAGTGAATCCGAACAGATCAGAGAGCTTGCGGTGGCGGGGCAAACCGTTGCTCAAATCGCCCGCATTTTAGATATTCGTTACCAGTTCGCTTATAATGTCTGCCAAAAAGCTGGGTTGCTCAATGGACCCGATGATGTGGCTAAATCAAAAGCGGCGAGCTTGCCCGAAAAAACAACTCTCACTGCCGGGATGTTAAGGTTGGGAGGGTTTGAGACCTGCGGGAATTTCACATTAACCACTAGCGGCCTTGCGCTGCCGATTGTTCCGAAACGCAGCGGCGTATACGCGTTTGTTGTAGATGGCGTCGTGCAATATGTCGGAGTAGCTGCCCGTTCATTGGCCCAACGACTGTATGGCTATGCACGTCCCGGTCCATCTCAAATAACTAACCAACGCCTCAATGAACTGTTGATACAATTAATTTCCGAGGGCTCAGAAATTGAAATCTATCATGCCTGTCCATGCGACTTTGAGTGGAACGGATTTGTTGTAAATGGCGCGGTGGGTCTTGAGGCTGGTATAATATCGTCACACCTTTTACCATGGAACATCCGCGGAGCGTAGTTTTCCGTCTACAAGCGTTCTTAAATGCTTTTTAGGCCACCGCGGAGGGTGTAAACTTGCCCCAGTTCGCGCGCCATGTTCAAAACCAGCCAACTCAGACAGCCCCAGACATTGCAATTTACCGCAGTTCTGCGTCGGATACCGCAAAAATCAGCTATACATTTCTGAAATGTATCGACGTATTGTAGAAATGTGTTGCATATTCATAAAGCATATGTTTTTAATGCGACGAACAGGGAGACTGCATGATGCGCGATAAACGCGGTAAATTCGTAGAGTTAGCTAATCAACGCGTAAATCGAGCGATTGAGCAAATCAGGTTGGTTGGAAATTTATCCAACCGATCAGCATATGAATATACTGAGGATGATGCGAAAAAAATCATCAAAGCTTTGGAGCGTGCATGTGCAAGCACGAAGTCAAAACTGCTCGGGGCACCGGACGGGAACGACCAGCCTTTTTCTTTGTAGCCTGCGGTCAACTGAGGTGAGAAGTCCAATTCTCGTGCCTCAATTCTGCTTATGTAAATCAATACTTGTGTAATTTTGGGGGCGACGGAATGATTGAGCCTTGTTGGGTATTTGAGCGGAGCGCCAGAATGGGTGGCGCTGCTGGTGAAGCTTACAGTAATATTTTGTCTTCGTCTGGAATGCATCCCGCTGGGGTTTTGGCCCGTGAAGCCATTCAAAACAGTGTTGATGCCAAGGCAGAAGGAACTGACAAAGTATCTGTCAATTTTGTCGGTAAAGCTCTCACTGGAAAAGATAAAGTGCAGTTTTTATCTGCATCAGGACTCGATCAGTTAGTGCCAAGATATGTTGATCTAAAGTTGAAAGAGCCAAATGCTCTTGAGGTCCTCAACCAAGATTCGGCTGCTCTTAACTTATTGTATATTGAAGACAAAGGAACAACTGGTCTTCAAGGTGACCCCGCCGATCCCGATTCTAAATTCTATCGGTTTTTGTTGTCTCTTGGTGATGGGGGCAAGGAACATGATGAGCACGGGACTGGGGGTTCATACGGATATGGAAAATCAGTTTATAGCTCAAGTTCTAACATCCTCACGATTTGGGCATATAGCCGCACCAAAGATGATGCGGGTGGAGAAGTCACACTGTTGTTTGGATGTGGGTATTTCCGCAAACACAAACTCGGTTCCTCTCACTTTACGGGAAGAGCGTGGTTCGGTGAGGACCAAACAGTCGGAGACCTTAACGCCCAGCAAGTTGTTGAGCCACTGACGGGGCAATCGGCAGACGAGTGGGCTGCAAAACTCGGTTTCAGACACCGCGGAGACGGTGATTTAGGAACCACCGTCTTGGTAATAGACTCGAATTTAGACACTAAGGAAATTGTGCGGGGCGTTGAGGATTGGTGGTGGCCAAGGATTGTTGATCAACTTTTAGATGTCGAAATTGTCCATGCAAACGGCGTCTCCGAGCAGCCGCGCCCGAAAAAACGCGAAGATTTGCGTCCCTTTATCGAAGCTTATCAAGTCGCCCTTGGCAAGGACCCCCCGAAACCCAAAACCGAACTCAGAAAAATCTTTAATAAATTGGAGAATTATTCTCTTGGGGCGCTTGGCCTCTCAGTGTTGGATAGGCGTGAAGACGGCAGTTATGTTGTTGAGGAAGATCGTATCGACTCTGTTGCATTGGTTCGAACACCACTGATGGTGGTGTCTTATTACCGCCAGTGGCCTACTCAAATGCCCGGGGTCGTTGGAGCATTTGTGGCATCAGACGATGTTGACGACATCTTGCGCGCAGCCGAGCCGCCGGCACACGATAGATGGGACCACGAAGCTCGGCGTTTACAAGAGCCATCTGGACTCAATAGACGCGTCGTCGAACGAATTCTTGGTTCAATTAAACGGTCTCTCAAACAATTCCAATTGAGCGCAACTCCCCCCGCGCCAGTTAAGCCAAAGAGGCTCAGCTTGCTTGAAAGAACGTTGGCATCATTTCTAAGCCCCTCTAAAGTCGGGACACAGCCGGGCCCCGAAGCAAACGCGGCACCGATTAGCCTGACTTACGAAGTTGACCCGACTGTCACTGCGCAGGAAAATGGCGACCTAAAGTTAGCAGCGTCCTTTTGCGTTAAACCAAAAGCCGACTTTGATGCCAGCAACCTTCGGATCAAAGTGCGCGCAACATGTTCAATAATTGAAGACGGTCAGGCAGGTGATCAACTTGCCATGACAGTTACGTCTTCCACGGGCGAAGACCAAGATGAAAACGGTTGGTTTGAGGCAGAACTAACACCGGAGACCGTGCTGAGATTCGATTGCGAAACAGAGCAGTATGCTAATTCGTGGAGTGTTCGCTTCGTGCCTGAAGTTCAGTCGTTGGAGGCGAAATAATGTTGAAAGATTGGCAGAGGACAGAACCTCGGGAAGTGCGTCCGTTTTTCCAAGTTCAAAAAGCGGCTGACGCCATTGCTCAAAGTGGTATTCGCTTGACTGATGGCGGAGATGTTTCTCAAGATTTGACGTTTGAGATTGACGAAGCAGAGTTTGCGAAGCTGAATTTAACGGTGTTGCCAGACTTGATAAACCACCAGCTTTGGATGCCTTCAACGTTAACACCCGACGAAATCGACCTCGTGCTGTTAGTCAGAAACCCGCTACTGAAACGATCGGAATTACTCGGGAGTTATTCACTTAACGAGAGCATCCCAAGTGAACTTGAGATTTCACCAGAAACGCTTGAGCAACTTGGAGGTGGGAGAAACATTCATATTACTTTGGCACTGGTTCTTGGTGGCGATAAGCCTCCCATGCCCGGTTCACCATTCATCGTTGGCCATTGGTTAGCCAGAAAAACGTTCGTGCTTCGTGCCTCTTCAAACCCGGTTCTCTTTGACATCAGAACAAGGACTGATGAGGAATGGCTTGCGCTGGGTTACCCAGCAAAGACATTTTATGCCGTTGATTACCAAGGAGGCATTGAAGCCCCACAAGACGACACGTCGGTCTCAGTTGCAACTGTCGTCGTCCATGCTGACGCTTATAATAAACTGGTAGACTCAAAATTGGGGGATTCCGTTCAACCGTGGTTGTCGTCGGAAATCATTTCTGAGATTTTGCGCCTCAGTTTGCCGGACTGGGAAACCGCGCAACAGGCTGAGAAAGGGAGCCCATTGGATAGCCTACTTAGGCAAATACAAAAATCCGATGATATCAAATTGCCCGATCTTGCGCAGCTTACACGTTCTGCCCCCGCAAAATTAAAAGCGATACTCCAGTCCCGCCTTTCCGTCGTTCAGTCTTTGAAGTGAGTTTGATATGCCATATCCCACCATCCAACGCAGTGACGCTCGCTCATACATTGCTTCCTGCAAAAACAATTCATCGGCTGAACTACCCCCCAGACAGATTAAAGTTGAGGGCGATGAGCACGATTGGGAAAGTATCGCTAACGACCTTTTCGCGACCTTAGATCAGTTTGCAATTGGAGAACCCGTCAAAAAGAGGGGCGATGCCAGAGGTTCCGCATTCGAAATCATGTGTGGCCCGATAATACATCGGGAGTTGCCTTCCGACATTGCGCTCGCCGATCCTACATTCTGGACTTGGTTGACCGTCACATATGGAAAGCGAATGGTTGAGTGGCGCTACGAGAATAATCCAGATGTAGCGAATTATGGTGCAGGTAGTCCGGCGGAAAATCTGTTTTTTAGGATATGGCTGAGAGCAGAGGTTGCTCATTCGGCAGAACTCGCTGATCCTTACAGCTTAGCATCAGTAGGCGACATCGATTTTTGGCGCAGTCATATTTTTAGGCAAACCTACGCTGACGCCCGGACGTTCGCGAAGGCACTAATCAACTTCCAATTCCCAATCGAAAATGAGCGAAAAGCGCGCTTGACGATCGGCGAAATTAGAGCGCTTGCAAAGCGATTAAAAAGGGCTCGAACTAATTTGTTATTTGAGCTAATGGATGCAAAGCGGGCTACTGCATTTATTGAACAAGAGTGGGAGCGCCTCGCAGAGCCCACCTGAAAGAAACAATTTTGAAGCAGCATTACGATATCGTGGGAGATGAAGTTCATCGCCGACTCATTACGAACGGTGCGGTGCACTTAACACGAATCAGCGACATAGCTGACGCTGGACAAAGTGCAGAAGGTGCTTGGTGGCAGTCCGTATTACGGGGACAACGACCCATTTCAAATGGCTCAGGAGGTAAGCTCCGCGTAGTGGACGCATTTTGTGGCTCGGGCGGTTTAGCGCTCGGCATTCGTTATGCTGCGGAAGCATTCAATCGGGATTTGGATTTTCAGGCTATCATCGATTCTGACGCTGAAGCCCTAAAAGTGCATCAAGCTAATTTAGGCGCGAAACGGGCCATTGCGCAGAGTGTAACCCGACTTGTTGATTATTCGGTGCGCGAGATCGGCGAAGCTGCGCGATTTGCGTATCCTCCCGAATTAATCAATGACGATATGTCGAAGATAAGCAATGTTGACCTTTTTATAGCGGGACCGCCCTGTCAGGGTCATTCTAACTTGAACAACCACACTCGCCGTCAGGACCCGAGAAACGACCTTTATGTGACTTCAGTAGCGCTTGCTGTGGCTTGTGGCGCGAAAGCCGTTTTGATAGAAAACGTGCCAACCGTTCAGAACTCTCATTCCGATGTTGTTGCCACTGCGATAGGTTTACTTCGGGACGCCGGGTATTCGGTGTCAACTGCTGTATTAAAAGCTGACGAATGCGGCAGTGCGCAAAGGCGAAGCCGTTTTTTCATATTAGCCATCTTAGGAGACAAACTCCAAACTAATGCCTTGTCGGACTTCGCATTTGCGCTCCGGAGTCCTGAACAACCTTTGTCATGGGCAATCGGTGACCTACTTGACAAACAAGGTGATGGAGTCTGGGATCAATCGCCCGTTGCAACTCAGGTAAATTTAGATCGTATTGATTATTTGTTTGACCACGATCTTCACAACTTACCAGATGATCAACGACCTGACTGCCACAAAAATGGAACCACCTACACGGCAGTATATGGCAGAATGCACTGGGACCGACCGTCCCAAACAATCACCACAGGGTTTGGGACCCCCGGGCAAGGTAGATATATTCATCCGCTGCGAAGAAGACTTATTACGCCACATGAAGCTGCGCGAATTCAAGGATATCCAGATTGGTTTAACTTCTCGCCAGCGGGTTCACCATTAAAACGGAAAAATCTGTCGAAATGGATCGGAGACGCAGTGCACCCTGCATTAGGTTACGTAGCTGGGCTTTTATGTATAGATATTTTAGACCAACTCGCAGCCGACAACCGCGAAGTAGCATGACAGGACGCGATCACTTGCGATTATGTAAATACCCCATTTCCGCGGGTAGGAACGTCCTCACTTAGGTAGGTTGGCAATGCCCACATTGCTTCGAAAAGGAACCGTCCGCCCGACCAATTGATTTCGCATATACCCGCAATTTACTAAGGTCGTCGGACACCACCTTCATATAGCCGCGCGCAGTGTAAGCTCCATCATCGCGTTCACGAGAAATTGATGCGCACGATGATCGATGGAGAACGGCGTAGCCGGGTCGCTCTCCGCGCTCAATATTCACAACGTATCCATCGGGATTATCGCTTATCCAGCGCGAGTATCCTTCATCATCATCGGTGAACTTTTCCATCCCGTCAGTCCTCAAGTGTAGGTTTTATACCATTACCATATCTGGATGACGGTAATCGATCTCATATTTAGAGCAACCGCCCCAGACTTCCATGGTTGCGTCATCAATGAGGCATTCGATGCCAAGCTCGTGACAGAGTTTACCCTTCCAATAGAAATACTCATCCCCACCGATCATGCCACCAACCATGGCAGCGTAGATTTTCTCGGGGATGCCATGCACGCCTCGGAAATGGAATGGCAACAACAGGCAGTTCGCTTTGGCGAGATCATGCCAGATGCGGTCGAAAAGCCGTCCAGTGCGGAAGGTGACAATATGGTGAGATTGTTTGTGCGGATTGCGCTCAATGTAATCCCAGAACAGCGCTGAGTTTTCACTTCCCCAAAGCGTCATGTCAAAGTCCCACCCAAGGGATCGATATTGTTTGATGTCGTCCATCACAACGAAATCTCACAGATCGGTAATTCGTCAACCTTTTTTAGACTCAGGACGCAAGCTGCAAGTGGGCTTGTTTATTGTCAAAGACCTATAGCATGTTGGAGATGAGGTCGTGCCCCCGGCACGACCTGATCCCCCATCGACGATCGGAAAGGTGACAATCGTCGATAGTGCGGTGAACATTTACTTTCTACCGTATGCGTCAATCCCGAGCTTTGCGGCGATGATTGGGTCAATGCGATATGCGACTGCTTCCACATTTCGTGTACTAATGTATTTCAGCAAAGCAGGCTTGCGTCCGTCAGCGCATACGAAGCGACCGTCCTCACCATCAATGAGAACGGCTCGCGCGAAGTCTTCAATCGAAGTTGGCTTGCGGCGGCGGTCCTTCCCAATTTGATAAGTTCCATCGATGATAGCTGCAAAACGCGAGTCACCAGCTTTATCAATCAGTGCGAATTTTGGATTATGGTTCATATTTGCCTCCTTTGTATGAGTTGAGGCTTACTCAGGTACACACAAAGTCCTGCAACAACCAATGGCTTCTGAGACGTCATATATGACGCCTTGCTTTTTGATACGGGTCGCGTATATGACGCCTTGCCCAAGCAGGATGTGCCTTTCCACATCAGCGCGACGGCTAAGACAATGCTACCTCAACTAAGGAATTATCATGCGCAAGACAACTTATCTGCTCGATGCAACCTCGCTTCAATTGGACCCAAACTTGTCCAATCTATTTTTTTACCCGGGGTCGCACACTGCCGCACATGAGTCGGAAACGGGAAAATCTATTCTCGATTTTTTGACATCACGCATAGGCGTTGCCGTTTTGATGGGAGCGGTCATCGCGGCTCCCTCTCGTCCTCCGGTTATTGCCACGGAGCCATATATTTCGATGCTCACCGGGGAAGCCGCGTTCACTGACGAAATGAAAAAATATACTGGGCGGATTGTACGCCAGATAGTTGAACACCTAGGCGGAAAATGGGTTCGTCGCGGTGTTAAAGTGACTGTTTCGTCTCGCTATGGCAGCGGCTCAATTTACACTTTTGGTAGCGGTATCACACTCGGCAAAGCCAGTCCGAATTAGCGAAGTCGCGCTTGGGGTCGATACTGGATCGACCCCAAGTAAACAGATACCAATATAACTGACGTGCCGAGGGGACACCACAAACGGCAAGTTGCTCATTAGGACAGCCATTGCTTGTTGAAGTTTGATTGTGGCAGGAGGTCTTTCAGGGAGGGTTCATCGCATGAGCAATGTTTATCTGCTAAAGAGAAGTCGAAGCGTCATAGGTCCTGACGGGCGTGAGATTTCGCGCCCAAGTCTAACGGCTGTCGCCGTTCAATTTCTCAGCCGAGGACGTAATGCTTGGCATTCGACGTGGGTCCGATCTTACGAGGTCGGTGACTTTTTTCGTGACGGAAGTGATGTCCAGACCGTGATAGCGAAGAGGAAGACCCCCGGTACCGTTTTTTATTTGAAAGTGTTGCCAGCCTTTCTGTTTAACTTCGGTGATCGCAAATTTGTGGTCACTGAAATTAATACCATGGAGCCGTTTCGGCATATTGATCTAGACGCAGCTAGATATGGACTAATGGCTTTCGATTTGGACAGCTTCATTAGAACAATTGAGCCATCGTCTAATCTTTGGAAACCGAACCAACCAAAGCGAAATCACATTATTGCGCAGGAAGTGAGTGAGGATTATATTGATCTCGCTACCTATACGGCACTTTCAAAAGGCAGGGATAAGCACACAAATCCTCCGATCGGAAGCTACAGGCGCGTGATAACAGGAACCTTTTTAGGTGAAAGTGACTGGTATTGGGGCGAGGCTTATCTAGAATATGGTCCGCAATCTGTATCGCTTCGTTGGTTTAATAAGGCTCTAGAAGCATTTGCGGAAAGCAGAGAGCGTATTGGGAGGTAACTTCATCACTTGGACGCACAATGCACATTGATGGAGCTAAACACAGATGCAGCTAACAGACATTGTGGATTTTTGGCGAGGAAAACAACAGGTCGACTCCAATGGTCGATGGTCGCATCGATTGGATGCCAAAGACCTATCAAATAGACCCCACAGCTTTAACCTCGACTACCCCGTTAGTCCCTATATAGGCGATGTGCTGGCGGCTCCGATAATAATTCTTAATGCGAATGCCGGTTATCGCCGCGATATAACGGATGGCGAATTCCCGGATAAGGGGTCAATCGATGCTTACAAAAATAGGGTTGATAACCCATCGGAAGGAGATTGGACTTCCGTTTCCCGCTATTACGACGACACAAATTACGGGCACTGGATAGCATATCGACAAGTCGTAGTTGTCAATGCGTGCGCTTATCGGAGTCCAAAACTTAGTGAGGAACCAGATAACGCACAGATTATACCTCATCTGCCGTCATCTGTATTTATGCGGCGATGGCTTCTCGAAGCTGTGGTTCCGCTTTCTAGAGACGGTGAGCGACTTATCGTTGTTAACAGGGGTGGTCATTGGCGACTACCTTCCTCGTTTAAGTCGAACACTGGGGTGATAGCTGACCCCTTCCCACGGTTTCCAAGGATTTATCGTGACCAGATCGCGATCATGGAAGCTTTTCTCGCGATCTGCCAAAACCGACTGTAGGTCCGATAACTCGCGTGTTTTTTGTTCAACCTCCTTAGCAACAAACTTAGCCGCCTTTTGTCCCTCTTCAGCTTGGACCCGCTTTAACTCTATCGTCTGGCAGGTGTTCAACCTCTTCCGCGAAAAACGCATAAAGTTTTGATGAGCGCATTCTGAGTTCAACTAGAAATCCACGTCGATCGTCTGCTACCCTGCGGACAATGCCGACCTCTCCGAAATAAGCTCTTTTCGCTGAAATTACCCGGACACAATCTCCGACCTCAAGCTCCCGTAGAGTCTTCTGTACTTGAGGGGGTATGTCCAATGGTTCAACCACACCAACGATCTCACAAAGGCGACGCGCAATTTTATAGGTAATTTTGCCGCCATGCGGTGCAGTATGTTTCTGATCGGTCAAGCGTTTGGCAATTGCCACAAACGACATCTTCTTTGCTTCTTTAATTGTAGGATCGGCAAGTCGTTCTCGCACGATGTCGATGTAAGCTTCTCGCATGTTGAGAATGTGGTCAAGCGAGCGTTTGCTGCGCTTGGTTCTGCTTTCCTCAATGCCGGGTCGATGTTTCCGCGTCAACTAAACGAACTCTTTTTAGTGAAAAAGTTTACAGAAAATCGATCTGTGAGATTGTTCCAATACCAACTCAAATAGGGAAAAAGGAACGCTTATGTCTACCCAAATCGAAACTGCACTCAAGTCGCTCGGAGATATTTTTCTCGAAGAAATTAAGTCGGCAAATGAACGGTCGGAAGCGGCCGTTGCACGCGCTGAAACTACTGAGGCTCAATTGAAGTCTGTGGCGACAATCCTTCGCGGCATGGTTGCAGCACTGCCGACGCCTGCAAATGATACCTCTGCGCCTCTTGCAGAAAATGCACTTCCCACCAAGGTCGCAAAAACCCGGTCCGCGCGTAACGGCGCATGCACCGATGCCAACCTTCTCGATGCTCTCAGCACCGAGTGGACTGGCGCAGGGAAGCTGCACAAGCTTCTCACATCTCGCGGCTTCCACATCTCCGAGGGGTCTGTCTACAATCGCTTGCGCAAGCTTTGCGCAACATATCCCGACAAGGTTGAGGCTGCTGACAAGCCTGAGCGGTGGCGTCTCAAGTTCGCACCTGTTGGTATCCCGAGGGAACCCGAGCACGATGTTATGTCGAAGGTTGCGCGCAAGTCCGGGAAACGGAAATCAGTATCGACTTCCCCTACTGCCTCAAATGATAATGTGGGAGTTGTTCATACGCCCGTCCTCTATCATGGGGACTGCCTCCAGATTATGCAGACAATTCCCGATGGGTCGGTTGATCTTATCCTTGCCGACCTTCCTTATGGCGTGACCAAATGTTCATTCGATAAGTTGATCCCCCTTAATCCGCTGTGGGAGCAATATCGCCGTGTGATCAAACCCACTGGAGCGATTGTCCTTTTTGCCGCTCAACCCTTTACGTCTGCGTTGAGCGCGTCAAACCCCCGTTGGCTGAAATATAGCCTCGTATGGCAGAAGCCTAAGCCAAGCGGATTTCTTCAATCGAAAAATCGTCCGTTGATGAGTCATGAGGACATCCTTGTGTTTAGTCCCGGCACAACAGTGCACAAGGGTATGTCCAAGCGTCGTATGACGTATAACCCGCAAGGGGTTTCCTCAGCGGGTATGAAAGTCGTTAAGGCTCGCCGCACGGCAATGGCTCATCTCGGCACAAACCGCGTTCATGCACGGGCAACTGAATATGAGGCTTATACCGGGTATCCGCGTTCTGTTCTTTCGTTTGGAAAAGACGCGGCCAAAGACGGTATTAAATGTCACCACTTCGCCAAACCGCTCGATCTGCTTGAATATCTCATTCGCACCTATTCTAACGCTGGCGAAATGGTGCTCGACAACACAATGGGCAGCGGTAGCACCTGCATCGCGGCCATGAACACCGGACGGCGCTCAATCGGTATTGAGATGGACCCACGTTGGTTCGCAGCGGCACAAGCTCGCATTTCGAAACATGCTGTAACTCAAAGCGACTTTGCTACCGCTTCGCATGCGGTCAGTTCCGCGCCAGAGGAAAAGATCGCAGAGTATGCTGATAAAAAGGGCGCGCGAAGCAATCAAAATCTCGCGCCATCTTGTAATGGCCAAATTGCGGTATCGGCGTCAACGCCCTCAATCGTTAGCCCAGCAATCCAGCTTGGCAAAGCTTCGCTCTACACCGGCGACTGTCTTGAAGTGATGCGTTCAATGGAAGCAGAGAGCGTCGATCTCATTTTTACATCGCCTCCCTACAATTTGGGCGTGCCTGTCGGCGGACGCAAAACCAGTGGTCGCAAACTGGGGCACCGTAAGGTCTATCGCGGTTACGCATCTCATAACGACAATATGCCGCACAAAAATTACGTTTCGTGGATGCGCAGCGTGCTTAAGGAGTGCTGGCGATTGCTTCGCCCTGACGGCGCGATATTTTTTAATCACAAACCTCGGATTGAAAAATTGAACCTTATGACGCCTTCGGAACTCAACCCTGACCTTCCGCTGCGCCAGATTATTATTTGGAATCGTAAGGGAGGCACAAACTTTAACGAGC
>JAIVFU010000109.1 GCA_020829485.1 Nostoc sp. CHAB 5834
TTGTATTAATTAAAATGTAGGTTATTTGGTACAATAAATGTCAACGGTGCAGTGCGGGTTTGAGACCTATAAAATCCAGAGGGTTTAATTGGTACAAAGAATTGCCATTTATTGTCGGGTTTCTACAACTGACCAGTCCTGTGAGCGACAAGAACGGGACTTATTAGAGTATGCTGCCGTTTGTGGTTTTGAGGTAGTTGGTGTTTGGAAGGAAACAGCCTCTGGAATTAAACACAACCGCTCTGAGCGACAAAAGGTTATGGCGTTAGCTCAAAGTCATAGTATTGATGCCATTTTGGTGACGGAGATGACCCGATGGGGCCGTAGCACCATTGATCTGATTGAGACTTTGCAGTCACTCCATAGTTGGCATGTTTCCTTAATTGCTCAAACCGGATTGCAATTTGATTTGAATACACCCCAAGGCAGGCTAATTGCTCATTTAATGGCATCTTTAGCTGAATTTGAACGGGATTTGCTGCGAGAAAGGGTGCGTTCGGGGGTGGCGGCGGCTAAAGCAAGAGGTCAAAAGTTTGGTAGGCAGCCAGGACAACGGCTCAAAGCAGATAAGTTGGGCCCCAAAGTTTTGCAGATGGTGCAACAGGGGTACTCTTACCGCAAAATTGCAGAAATTCTCAATCTCAGCAAGACAACTGTCAATGATATTGTTAAACGTCACAGACAGTCAGCCAAGAAACCAGAGTTGGAAAGGTAATTTTGAAAGCCTTATACAGTAATCGTTTCAGCCTTAGCGTAACTTTCTGTACGGTTGCTCATTTCACCCCTAACGCTGGAGATAAAAAAGGACTCAACGACCCCAGGTCTGGACTGTGGCGCGAAATGTTCCGCATTATCAACCAGTGTAGACCAGCAATCGCTCTCATCGAAAACCCAACAGGGCTACTCTCTAGAGGAATGGCAACAGTCCTCGAAGACCTTTCCCAAATCCGGTACCCTCCTCACTCACTTAAAAGCTACTACTGTCTTGCTGCTTGAGTGCCGCATCGCAAGATTGCCAATTAATTAAGAACTTTATACCTCATTACTTCACTACTAAGTATTCTCAACTTTTGATAGACGCTTCTAGAATTCGTACTAAACTTTTACCCCAGATTTTTGCTATCGCTCGAAATTTTACTCTGATTTTATATCGAAGTCAAATGTTTGGAAATATGGCACAAGCTCAACGATTATGTTCATTTGGGTTAGACACACTTAAGCAATTTTTTAGAACGAAATAGCCCTGGAATCCTTCTGGTTGTTCTAGTTATTTTTCTAATTTCTCTCTGGCTTCTTTTGTTATAATTGTTGGTCTTCCTGTGCTTTTTCTCTCTAAGAATATATTACTGATTCCACCTTCTCTATATAATCTTAACCACCTCTGTAGCGTAATTTTTTTCCTTGCCAATATTTTGGGCAATTCTGCTATAATTTTTACTTGTTTACTTTTTAAAAAAAATAACGCTTGCACTCTTTCTTTTCCTGATGCTGTTTTTTGCTCACTCAGCATTTTATACAATTCTTCTTCTGATTTTTTTATCTCTAATTTCATACACCCTGGCTACTCTGTTCGTTTTTTACTTATTCTTTTCGGCATATCATACTTTCCGTGAATTGGTATCACACCCCAATCTGGAAGCTTTGGAGTAACAAACTTACAGAGTTACAGATTCAGTTCTAGGAGGTTAATACAGATAGATGGTATCTCGGCTCAATCAATACCGGATTAAAATACCAAAGCTGTTTTCAGGTCGGCAGCAAGTATTTGGAGAAGCACGCACCCGGATTTTGCTCTGGTACTTGCTGATTTTGGTGATCACATTTATGATCGCCATTCCCGCATTTCGCTATAAACTCTACCAGCGCATTGATGACCGGGTTCGTCAGGATATGGTAGAAGATATGGCGGCTTTTAGTGCGTTAATTAAAGGTGAAACCTTTGCCCCAGATGATGCGCTGACTGAGGACGACCCAGAAGACATAGTGATTGGGCCAGAGCAATTAAAATGGTTGCTGTCCGGAAAAAAACAAATCGCTCCTCCCGCTTCCAAAGAAGATTTGATCAGACTTTTCAGAGCTTATTTGTTGTATCGACTACCAGAGGATGACTCTTACTTCATCACGTTTGTTGATAGTGAATTTTACAAATCTAGCCCCAGGGCGCGTCCCAAACTACTTGCCAAAGATTCACTATTCATGGAACGGTGGGCAAAACAAACTAAACCAGAGCAGGGAGAAAAAGAATTTTCCGACCCTGATGTTAGTAAGATCCTTTACATGGTGGAACCGATTAAAATTAATGGAAAAACGCAGGGTGTCTTTGTTATTGCCCATAGTACAGCCGGTGAGCGGTCAGAAGCTCTGGAAGCAGTTTCCGTAATTATTGAGGTTTCCAGTTTAGTGTTTGTGCTGTCCTTCATCCTGGCATGGTTGGCGGCGGGACGGGTGCTAGCTCCCCTACGGACAATTACCACCACTGCCCATGCAATTAGTGAGTCAGATTTAACCCAACGCTTACCTACGCAAGGTAAGGGAGAACTGGCAGAATTGGCAAAGACATTCAACGAAATGATGGACAGACTAGAGGCAGCTTTTGCCACGCAGCAGGAATTTGTCAACGATGCTGGGCATGAATTGCGAACTCCCATTACCATCATTCGCGGACATCTGGAACTGATGGGATATGACCCCCAAGAGCAACAGGAAACTTTGGCGCTGGTAATGGGAGAACTAGACAGGATGAGCCGTCTGGTGGATGACATGATCTTGTTGGCAAAGGCAGAACGCTTAGATTTTTTGCAGTTGGCGACGGTGGATGTAGCAGACTTAACCCAAGAGTTATTTGTCAAAACTCAAGCACTGGCAGAGCGGGACTGGCAAATAGATGCGATCGCAAGGGGTCAGATTATAGTTGACCGCCAAAGAATTACTGAGGCTATGATCAATCTGGCGCAGAATGCGACTCAGCATACTGTAAAGAGTGATACTATCTCCATAGGTTGTGCGATCGCTAAAGGAAAGGTGCGTTTCTGGGTACGCGATACAGGCGAAGGCATTCCCCTTGTTGATCAAAAACGAATTTTTGAACGTTTTGCTCGAACTTCTAACAGTCGTCGTCGCTCTGAGGGTGCGGGATTGGGACTGTCAATTGTCCGAGCGATCGCAGAAGCCCACGGTGGACAAGTGTTACTCCGGAGTCAACTAGGAAAAGGTTCGATGTTTACCATCGTTTTACCCCTCGATCCCCCTAAGAAATAAGTGCTTATGGCCAACATTCTCATCGCTGAAGATGAACCTCGCATTGCCTCATTTCTTGAGAAAGGATTGCGATCGCAAGGTTTTACAACAACAACTGTTACCGATGGGTTGTTTGTGCTAGATGTGGCACATAGTGGAAGTTTTGATTTACTAATTTTGGATTTGGGATTACCTGGAAAAGATGGCTTTCAGGTACTCGAAGAACTGCGCGGACAGGGAGAATATTTACCTGTAATTATCCTCTCGGCTCGGAGTGACATTCACGATAAAGTTGCTGGATTAGAAGGGGGCGCAGATGATTATGTCACCAAACCCTTCCGATTTGAAGAACTTTTGGCGCGGGTAAAGTTGCGTTTGCGAAGTGCTAAACCAATGAGAGATACCCAAGAATTTCTCCTCCAAGCAGGTAATGTGGTGCTTGATTTGCGAACTCGACAGGTAAAAGTAGGCGATCGCTTTGTAGAATTACCTGCTCGTGAATTTACAATGGCGGAAATGTTTTGCCGTTATCCCGGACAAGTTATAAGTCGAGAACAACTGCTAGATTACGTTTGGGGCTACGGCTATAATCCAGGTTCTAATATTGTCGATGTATATGTCGGTTATCTCCGCAAGAAACTAGGCAGCAACGTCATTGAAACCGTTAGAGGGATGGGTTATCGCTTGCGAACATAAGAACTTTCTCGTGTTTATCAAAAAAATTTAGGAGTCAGGAGACAAATGAATTCTCATTTATGAATCAAATTTTAATTGTTGAAGACGAAGCAGGCGTTGCTGCTTTTATAGAAAAAGGCTTACGCAGAAAGGGATATACAACTACTATTGCCGAAGATGGACAACAGGCGATCCTTCTGGCTCAAAATCATGAATTTGATTTAATGCTGCTTGACTTAGGATTACCACTTGTGGACGGTTGGACAGTATTAAAAGAACTTCGTAGACAGGGGGAGACTTTACCTATTATCATCGTCACAGCTAGTAAAGACGATCACGAAGGAGTGATCGCATTTAACAATGGAGCAAATGACTATATCACCAAGCCATTTCGCTTCAGCGACTTGCTGGAACGAATTCAAATCCATCTAAGTCGTACTTGAGTATGAAACAGCACAGTAAGTTTGATAAGCTGACTTCTCAGCAATCAACTAATCGCTTGCAACTATCAAATAATTTAGATACACACACAAGTATTTTTAGACATTGGTTTAGCTATTTGAAAGTTGGTCAAAAGATCGGTATCGGATATGCGCTGCTTATTAGCATCGCCGTCCTGGGAACTATTATGGGTTTTGTAATTGCAGATTATTACAAGCAGAAGGCACAAAAACAGGAAGAAGCAGCATTTGAAGAGTTATATCAAGCGTCTCAGCTAAAAACGAGTGTGTTTTATGTTCGCACTACTCAACATCAACTGATTCTCTACATGGATCGACCAAAACTGTGGAACAAAAATTACACTCAATTACTTGACCATGTTGCCGAAGCCCGACAATCTTGGTCTGAATTAACAGCAAACTACACCATTAACAGACCCAATTATAATTCTAGAATTGAGCAGAAAGCAGTTTACCCCTTGTTGCAGAATTATAAAGGTTTTAGCGCTTATTTACAGCGAACAGAAGCTTTTTTTAAAGAGAATAATCCCAATAATTTATCAGCGAGCAAGGTTAAGGCAGCACAAACTGAATTATTTAATTTTATGCATGGCTCGTCGGTTTTTTTAATGGATGACTTTCTCAATGACATCACTAACCTTGTGAAAGTTACAGCCGAGGAGTATCAGCAAGCAAAACTGGAACTACAAACGGCGGAAAAATTACGCTCGTATATTATCGTTGGTAGCCTATCACTATCAATTGCGATCGCCACATTACTAGCAATTTACACCAGTCGCGCCATTGCCCGTCCCATTCAAGCAGTCACTCATATTGCCCAACAGGTTACAGAAGAATCTAATTTCGATTTACAAGCACCCGTCACGACTAATGATGAAGTTGGCGTGTTAGCGACTTCTCTCAATCGTCTTATCCAGGAAGTTCAGCAACTCATCAAAGCCCAAAAGGATGCTAATGAACAGCTAGAAGTATACAACCAGGTGCTAGAAAAGAAAGTGCGCGAACGGACGCGGGAGTTAGATGAGAAAAATCAACGTTTAGAATTGGCATTAGCCGAACTGCATTACACCCAAGCACAACTCGTGGAAAAGAAGCAGAGGGAGTAGAAGGGGAAAGGGGCGCAGGGGGAGGAAAAGTCGTAGTGAAGTCCAGAAATTGGATAATTTATTACTTTATTATTGCCGAACACTATTGGTATAACTCCTGAATTCTGTTCGATAAAAATATCATGAGAATTTTCTCATCTAACTTTCATAAAAGATTCATGGAAGATTGGGAAGGTACTTAATTAGTACGGCATCCATTCACTGAATAACTGAGGGACATTTAGCCATGAGACTTATGGTATATTCCCACGATGGCTTCGGTCTCGGTAATATTCGCAGAATGCTGGCAATCTGCACTCACTTACTTGATTCGATTCCAGAACTTTCTATTTTGGTCGTTTCTGGTTCGCCGATGCTGCACAGCTTTCGTCTCCCGAAAAGACTCGATTACATTAAACTACCCTGTTTAAATCGAGGAGCATCGGGTGAAATGTCTGCGAAATATCTGGGGACAGAAATCGATGAGACAGTGAAATTACGCTCAGAGTTAATTTTATCTGCGATCGCTAATTTTAAACCCGATATATTTCTAGTAGATAAAAAGCCCTATGGTATCCGTAATGAATTAAAAGCTGCTGTCGAATATCTCAAAGCAAAATTGCCGGAAACTCCCCTAATTCTCTTGCTGCGTGACATTTTGGATCATCCAGATGTGACAATCCCAGAATGGCAAAAGTATGGTTACTACGAAGCAATCGAGAAATTTTACAAATCCGTGCTTGTGGTTGGGACTCCAGAAATTTTCGACATCCGCCAAGAATATCAACTACCGCCAACGATTGCCCAGAAGGTGCAGTTTTGTGGTTATATCCGCACAGAAATAGGGCGTAAAAGTCCAAATCTCATCCGTAGCGAGTTACGATTAAGCCCAGAAGAACAACTCATTTTAGTTACGCCGGGTGGTGGCGAAGATGGTTACACCTTAATTGACACCTATTTATCGAGTTTGGCATTGCTACCTGCTTCCTATAAACTACGAAGTTTAATTATATGTGGCCCGGAAATGCCCGCCAAAGATAAAGCAGCATTAGAACAGAAAGCAGCTGCATATCCCCAGGTGCAGATGAGCGATTTTACCGATGATTTGATGAGTTACATCGCCGCCGCAGATACCGTAGTCGCAATGGGAGGCTACAACACAACTTGCGAGATTCTCTCAGTGGGTAAGCCAGCAGTAGTAGTACCCAGAATCAAGCCATCACAAGAACAGTCCATTCGTGCAGAACACTTGGCAAAGTTAGGGGTTTTAGCGGCTATTCATCCAAACGATCTGACTCCAGATATATTACTGCGATCGCTGTTACAACAACTCGATACTCCACAGATTTCCCAAACAGCAATTAATCTGAATGGATTGCCGAAAATTAGCCAATATATCTCCACCTTACTAGCAAAAAAAAAGGTCGTGATTCCATTTTGCTATCAGTTCCCGGAATTAGCGATGATTGCCAAAATTGTTTAAATACGTAAAGTTATTATGAAACGTCTTATGTTCTACTGCCAACATATTTTAGGCATGGGGCATCTAGTTCGCAGCATGGAAATTGTGCGCGGTTTGACCCAAGAGTTCCAAATTTGTTTTATTAATGGCGGTGAGATTATTAAAGAATTTGAAATTCCTGCTGGTGTTGAAGTCATCAATCTACCTGCAATTAAAACCGACACAGAATTTGAAGAATTGCAAGTAGTAGATAGTGGCTTTAGCCTCACCGAAGTTAAGGAAATCAGAGCATATCGACTTCTAGAAATATTTAACCAGTTCCAGCCTGACATTTTAGTAATTGAGTTATTCCCTTTTGGTAGAAGACGCTTTTCTTTTGAATTAATTCCCTTACTAGAAGTAGCAAAATCAAATGGGAGTTCAACAAAAGTTGTTTCCAGCTTGCGAGATATTGTAGTTACAAAACAACATAAACAGGCAAAACACGAAGAGAAGGTTTGCAATTTAATCAACGAATATTTTGATATGCTGCTGGTTCACGGCGACCCGAAATTTGTCCCATTAGAAGAAACTTTTTCTAGAGTCAATGACCTTAAATGTAAAGTGTATTACACCGGATATGTAGTACAACAACCACCGACAAATCCTGTACTGACTGATGAAGATAGAGAAATTATCAACTCAGACAACCCCTTGATTTTAGTCAGCGTAGGAGGTGGCAGATTTGGTCATCAGTTGCTTGAATGTGTAGTGAAAACAGCCCCTTTATTGGAGAAAAAACTGCCGCACAATATCCAGATTTTTACTGGCCCTTTTATGCCAGACTCAAAACTTCATGAACTGCAAACAATGGCAGGAGATAGCAAAAATATTCGCATTCGACGCTACACTCCTTACTTGCTAACTTATATGCAAAAAGCAGACCTTTCGATAAATATGTCTGGCTATAACACCACAATGAATGTTTTAACTACAGGTGTAAGAGCCATGATTCTTCCCTTCACAGGCAACCAAGATCGTGAACAAACCATTAGAGCCGAAAAATTAAGCGATTTAGGAATCATCAAACTTATTAACCCTAATGACTTGCAACCCGATTACTTTGCTGAAAAAATCATCAACTACCTTAAAGAACAACCCAATAAAATTAGCTTTGATTTCGCCGGAGTTGAAAAAACTACAACCCTCTTAAAAACTCTACTAGTCAAACAAAAAGTTACTTAATACAGCCTTTAGTAAACAAACTCCGCGTTCCTCTGCGTTTAAATCTATACCTTCATAAACACAAAAAAATCAAATCATGGATAAAACAAAAATTTGTATCACCACACTTGAATATCCGCCCGATATTGGCGGCGTAGGTGAATCAGTACATAGAATTTCCCAGATGCTAATTAATAGCGGCTATGAAGTTCACGTTGCAGTTTTTCGCTCCAAACAACGCCTAGTTTATGATGAAACTCGCAGACGAGCAAGTTGCACAACAACGCTTCAAGATGGTGTATTTGTGCATCGCATCAAATCAGCCGTTCGCAACCACACCACAGAAATCCAAGACTTTTTTAGCGACGTTTACTTTCAACTCAAATGCTTACATCAAAAGCATAATTTTAACTTGTTTCACGCTTTTTTTATGAATGAAACAGGTTATGTAACGACGCTTTTAGCCAGGGAAAACGATATTCCGGTAATCAATAGCGTTCGCGGTAGCGACTTGCACAAACATATTTTTAATCCTAAGAATCATGCTCAGATAGCATGGATTTTAGAGAATTCTGCTTGGGTGACATTTGTCAGCCGTGAATTGCTTAAAAGAGCTAGTGTTATTACTCCAAGCGTGAAGTTAAAATCATCAGCTTTCTGGAATTCTATTGCACCTATCAATTTTGAGCAATTCCCCACCCCGTCTTTAGTTAAAGAATTACCAGGTATCGTTATCGGTTCATCGGGTAGGTTCCGAGACAAGAAAGGAATTGAATTTCTCCTCGATGCCTGTGCCGAATTGGGTAAAGAGTTAGATTTAACACTTTTGTTGATAGGTGATTTTGTTGAGAAAGAACGAGAATATTGGCAGCAACAAATTCAGCAAAGTGAAATTGGTCATCGCCTCCGTATTACTGGAATTACCAGCCGCCAAGAAGCTTTAGCTTATCTGCCCCACCTAGATATTTTTGCGATTCCCTCGCTGCATGATGGTTGTCCCAATACGCTCCTAGAAGCGATGCTAGCGAGTAGAGCAATAATTGGGACTCGTGTAGATGCGATCGCTGAAATTATAGAAGATGACGTAGACGGTTTGCTAGTCAACCCCGGGAGTACAGAAGAATTAACTGCTGCACTGCGATATTTGGCAACTCAACCAGAACTGCGGCAAAAGTTGGGTGCAGGAGCCAAGACAAAAGTAACTCAACAGCTTGCCCCATCAGTAGAATATCAAAACTGGATGAATGTTTACCAACGAGCCTTAGCGACATCTGATGCAGTTTTGTTAGGGGAAATATCCCTCGTGTAGAAAGCATCAAAACTCTCTTTTTCTCTCTCTGTGTTGCGCCAGTTGCTTCAAGTCGGGGAACCCGCCCAACGCACTGGCTTCTCTGCGCCTCTGCGGTTAATTATTTATTTAACCGCAGAGAGAAAAGAAGAATTCATTTTGTAAAAACAGCATTTGAAACTATGAATAAACCACAAATCACCATAATTGTTTCGCAGCGTGAGCGATTCAGTTATACCCGCGAATCACTGGAAAGCATTTACCAACACACTCAACTACCTTTCTCTTTAATTTATGTAGATGCCGGTTCACCTCGCCACATCCAGCGCTACCTCCAAGAACAAGCCCATGAAAAAGGATTCCAATTAATCCGCACAGAACACTACCTTTCACCTAACCAAGCCCGTAACCTTGGTTTACAACAAGTTGATAGCGAGTATTTAGTCTTTATTGACAACGATGTAATTGTCAGTCCAGGTTGGCTAAACTCTTTACTCGAATGTGCCAAAGAAACAAAAGCAACTGTAGTCTGTCCGCTAACTTGTATTGGTAAACCTTTGGGAGAAACAGTACATCTGGCGGGTGGCGAAGCTCATATACTTGTGGAATCACAAGAGACTCAAGTCAAGCGACGGGTGCATGAAAAACATTACTTTGTAAATCGGAAAGTTGCTGAAGTACGGGATCAACTTCATCGCCAGCAATGCGAGTTTGCCGAGTTTCACTGTATGTTAGTTCGCACGGAGATTTTTGGGCGAATCGGGTTGTTAGACGAAGGATTCTTGAGTACGCGGGAACACATCGATTTTTGTCTAACTGTGGCTGAGGCAGGAGGTACTTTTTACTGTGAACCTGCTTCAGTAGTTACTTATGTACCAGGATTGAAGTTTGAATTGCCAGAACTAACATTCTTTATGCTGCGCTGGAGTGATGCTTGGGAAATTGCCAGTTTAGAACACTTCGCCCAAAAGTGGCATTTGACAATGAATGATAAGTATTTCAAGAAACGCTATAAGCGGATGGGGCATCGTCGCCATCAGGGATTTTTGAAGCCGTTGCTAAGTCGTCTCACCTTTGAGCAAAATCCCCTGTGGTTGGAGAAAATAGCGATCGCTCTCGAAAGAAAATTAAATCACTATATTAGCGGCCGTTATACTCAAAGCCAAGCTACAGCCAACACAACCAAACCCTTCCCCAAGTTAGCCTCTCTCGTTCAATCCCTGAATGGAGATAAGTAATAATGGCGGCTAGAGATCCCAAAAGTCTAAGGGCTGCTTTACCTGGAATTGTGCGGATTTTGCGCCGATTTTCGCCTCAGTTAAACAAACAAAAGACACTACTGATTGTCTCTTTTGTGGCACTGATGGCTGAGATTTTCTTGCACCTGCTGGAACCCTGGCCGCTAAAGTTCATTTTTGACTACATCCTCGTACCTGGTTTTCGATCTCAGTCTTTGGGAATTCCTCTACTTTCAGGACTAAGCCCGTTTGCCCTATTAACAGGCCTGACATTGGGGTTAGTAGCGATCGCTTTACTTCGCGCTACTGCTGCTTACTTTAGTGTAGTGGGCATGGCGCTGGCTGCTAGTAATGTGTTGACTGAGATTCGTTCTGACCTTTATAGTCATCTGCAAAGTCTCTCTTTATCATTTCACCACAAAGCCAAGACCGGCGATTTAATTACCCGCGTTACCTCCGATATCGAACGACTGCGGGAAGTAACGGTGATGGCAGTGTTACCCTTAATTGCCCATTCTCTCACCCTAGTCGGCATGATTTTTATCATGTTCTGGCTGAATTGGGAACTAGCGCTGATTGCTCTAGCCGTGTTTCCCTTATTTATTTTCTTCACCATCCGCTTGACAAAACGCATCCGGCAAGTTGTGCGATCGCAACGTCAACGCGAAGGGGCAATGGCTGCAACGGCGGCGGAATCCATCGGGGCAATCAAAGTTGTTCAAGCACTTTCCCTACAAAATATGCTGGAGAATACTTTTTCCAGTCATAATCGCCAAAGTTTAAAAGAAAGTGCCAAAGCCCAAAAACTGGCAGCCGGTTTAGAACGGATGGTAGAACTGCTGGTAGGCATTGCCACTGCCTTAGTATTATGGCGGGGTGTGCAGCTGGTATTGAGCCAGGCGATTACACCTGGGGATTTGCTCGTATTTGTCAACTATCTGAGGATTGCTTTTAAACCAATGCGGCAACTTGCCAAATACACCGGGCAAATCGCTAAAGCTACCGCTTCCGGTGAGCGTATCCTCGATGTGCTGGACACCGTACCCGATATCCACGATTCGCGGGGAGCAATGGATGCACCGCCGTTGTTGGGAAGTGTCCGCTTTGAAAATGTCAGCTTTGGCTACGAACCTGCAAAGAGAATCTTACACAAGATTAGTTTTGAGGTGCAGCCCGGCCAACACGTCGCTTTGGTGGGGCCGTCCGGTGGCGGTAAGTCCACCCTGGTAAGTTTGCTGTTGCGACTGTATGACCCATTAGAAGGACGAATTTTAGTTGATGGTCACGACCTGCGCCAGTACAAGCTACAATCTATCCGTCAGCAAATTAGTGTGGTGTTACAAGATACTATTTTGTTTGCAGCTAGCGTCAAAGATAATATTGCCTACGGCTGTTTAGGGGCTTCAGACCAAGCAATTGAACAAGCTGCGCGTTTGGCAAATGCCCACGATTTCATCATGGCGTTACCCGAAGGCTACGAGACTATTTTGGGCGAAAGAGGGGCGACAATTTCGGGAGGGCAACGGCAGAGAATTTCCATTGCTCGTGCTGCCATTCGTCAAGCTGCGATCGCAATTTTGGATGAGCCTACCACTGGCTTAGACAACGAAAACGAACACGCCGTCAACGAAGCAATGGATCGCTTGACTCAGAAATGCACCACTTTTATAGTTTCTCATAATCTTAGAGCCGTTAAACAAGCCGATTTAATTTTTTACATCGAAGACGGACAGATTTTAGAGCAAGGTACCCATAAAGAATTGCTGCGCTTAGGTGGACATTACAGCGCAATGTATGCCTTGAAATCTGCGGTAAATTCCCGTGAGGATGATGTGTATGCAGTTGAAATTTAATCAGAAGGGAGTAGGGAGTGGGGAGTGGGGAATGGGGGATGAGGGGGATAAGCAATGCCCAATGAGGGCAGTTGATGCCAGTCCGCTCAAGTCGGGAAACCCGCCCATGCATCTGGCTCCTCTACTTTGGGAAACCCCAGACGCTCGCGGATTCGCTAACGCTGCGCTATCGCTCTTAGCGTCTTCCCTTGGGAGAAGACCGCACTGCCTCCCCCATGCCCCATGCCCAACCCCTGTAACTCGTGTAATTTTGGTACGTCACGGTCAGAGTACTTACAATGCCGAAAAACGGTATCAAGGAAGTTGCGATGATTCAGTGTTGACCGAGAAAGGGCGCAGTGATGCTTACCAAACTGGTGTTGCTCTAAAAGGAATAGAATTAGATGCTATTTATACAAGTCCTCTCCAACGAGTCCAGGAAACTACAGTTGCAATTCTAGAAGGGATGGAAGTAGAGGAGCAGAAGAGAATCTTCACATCTTCCCATCTCAAAGAAATCGATATCCCCAAATGGCAAGGGCTGACATATAAATACGTACAAGAACACTTTCCGGCAGACTATCGCTGCTGGAACGAGCGACCCCATGAGTTTCAAATGGCAGAACCACAGCCAGAAAGGAAGTTAATAACAGGTGGTGTAGCCGTTGCAACATCTGTGCGGCAATGCTTCCCGGTACTAGATTTGTACGATCGCGCCAAGCAATTCTGGCAGGAAATTTTACCGCGCCATGTTGGTAAGACTATTCTAATTGTCAGTCATAGCGGCACAATTCGGGCATTAATTAGTACTGCGATCGCTATGAAATGTGAGCAATACCATGTCCTCCAGCAATCAAACTGCGGTATCAGCATCCTGAATTTTCCTACACCGGGTGAACAGCAAGGGCAACTGGAGGCAATGAATATTACCACTCATCTAGATGAAATCATCCCCAAGCTGAAGAACGGCAAACAAGGTCTGCGTCTACTTGTGGTACCAGCCACAGGCACAGCGCCGCATTTAATTAATCAAATAGCTGAACGTCTTCAGACAATACCAATAGATTTCAGTCTCAGCAGTGATTTGGACAGTTCCCAACAAAACGCCGAGCAACTGCTTAAATATCATCCAACAGCCGTGCAACTTCAAGTACTACGCCAAGATTTTCCCGCAATTTGGCAGCAAAACTTGTTATCTCAACGCACCGTAGTGCCATTAAATGACATAAATTTAACCCGTCCCACAACTGGATTAGTAGTTGCTTGTCCCTCCATCATCGAAAATATGCTGGCTCACGTCTTGGACACTTCACCACAGTGTTTGCAACTAATCCCCGACACCCTTAGCGTTGTTTACTATCCTTTAAAAAGCCCTTTCCCTGTGTTGCAAGCTATAAATATTACTTAATTTGTCATTTGTCATTGGTCATTGGTCATTGGTTAAAGGCTCAACGTTTAGGTTAAAAGGCTCAACGTTCAGGCTAAAAGGCTCAAGGTCGAGGCTAAAAGGCTCAACGTTCAGGCTAAAAGGTTCAACGTTCAGGCTAAAAGGCTCAACGTTCAGGCTAAAAGGTTCAACGTTCAGGCTAAAAGGTTCAACGTTTAGGCTAAAAGGCTCAACGTTCAGGCTAAAAGGTTCAACTTCGAGGTTCTGAACTCGAAATTTTTAAAATTTAAAAAAAACAAGTCAAGATTTTGTTTGAACGAATATGAGATTAAAGCTACATACAGCAGATTTCAATTTCGTGAGGTACAGAAATACCCCACCCGCGCTATCGGGCACCCTCCCCTTACCAGCTACGGTGTATACACAAGTCGAATTACCCCCCTTGGAAAGCGGGGAAACAAGAAATCTAGTTCCTTTGCTTTATAAGGGCAGGCCTAGGGTGGGGTAAAACCTTGGTTAATCAGCTATTTCAGACTTGTGTATACACTGTAGCCCCTTACCAGAGGAGGGTTGGGGAAATGACCAATGACCAATGACAAATGACCAATGACCAATGACAAATGACCAATAACAAATTATGAAAATACTAATAACTGGAGTTGCTGGCTTCATTGGCTTTCATTTAGCACAGCGTCTCCTAGCAGAACGAATGCAGGTTTATGGCATCGATAACTTGAATGAGTACTACGATGTCAGCTTGAAAAAAGCCCGTTTGAATCAACTTTATCCCCAAACCGGATTTACCTTTCAATTTTTGGACTTGAGCGATCGCTTTGCCACTGCCGAATTCTTCCAAAATTATACCTTTGATTGCGTAGTTCACTTAGCAGCCCAAGCAGGAGTTCGCTATTCCTTGCACAACCCTTATGCCTACGTAGACAGCAATCTCTCAGGATTTGTCAACATCCTAGAAGGTT
The DNA here is from genome assembly GCA_020829485.1 of Nostoc sp. CHAB 5834. Next base: position 14,846 of record JAIVFU010000109.1, read on the forward strand.
CTCGCCATAGCCAGGTTGATCATTTAGTGTTCGCCTCTTCCAGTTCTGTTTATGGCACTAATACCAAAGTCCCATTTGCTACTACTGATAACGTTGACCATCCTATTTCACTCTACGCCGCTACCAAAAAGTCAAATGAGTTAATGGCTCATGCTTATAGCCATTTGTACAACTTGCCAACTACGGGATTACGGTTTTTTACAGTGTACGGCCCTTGGGGACGCCCTGACATGGCATACTTTAAATTTGTGCAGGCGATCGCTAATAACCAGCCAATCGACGTTTACAACTTTGGCAAAATGCAACGAGACTTCACCTACATTGATGATGTAATTGAAGGGCTAGTTCGGGTAATGCACAAACCACCCCAAGCTAATAATCAAAATAGCTCAATTAGTAAAGCGCCCTACAAACTCTACAATATCGGCAACAACAACCCGGTAGAGTTAATGACATTTATTGAAATCATCGAAAAACTCCTGGGTAAGCAAGCCAAAAAGAACTTACTACCCATGCAGCCAGGTGACGTTCTCTCTACCTACGCTGACATAGATGACCTGATAGAAGCCATAGACTTTAAATCTGTAACTCAAATAGAAGAAGGTATCAAGCACTTTGTGCTATGGTATCAAGACTATTACAGCAACTAAAAAAACATTCCGGGACGGATGAAAAAACAATCTCAGTCGAAAAATCTTTGGAATGTTTGCTATCTTAACTTCCTTGCTTTGACAACCACCCTTGCATTGACAAGTAAGGTTATTGCCAATGATATTCGCCCTGCTCTCTTGGGTAATAACACTGTTTTTTTAGAAAAAATTAATGCTGTTTCTGAATTAGCGGATATTCAACCTACTGACTGGGCTTTTCAATCTCTCAAATCCTTAAGCGATCGCTACGGTGTGCTTGCTGGTGATGCTGACAGCACTTTCAACGGCGACCAAACTATGACTCGCAATGAATTTGCTGCCAATCTTGCCACAACTATCAATCGTATTAACGAGCTGACAAGTTTAGAAACCGCTAACGAAGTCAAGCAGGAAGACCTAGAAAAGTTGCAGCGCTTGCAAGCTGAATTTGGCAAAGAGTTAGAGGTTTTAGAAGGACGATTAGACAATTTAGAAAACCGTATAACGTCTACAATAGAACCGTTTTCTACAACTACTAAATTCAGCACAGAAGTTGTTTTTGCTGTCTCTGGGGTTAATAGCGGTGAAAAATTTGATGGCACTGGCGACCGCACGGACAGTAATATTACCTTAAGCAATCGGGTACGCTTGAACTTCAATACCAGTTTCACCGGCAAAGACAGTCTCAGAATTCGCCTACAAGCTAGTAATCTTCCTAGAATAAATGATGCAACGGGGACTGATATGGCTCGTTTAGCCTTTCAAAGCAATAGCGATAACGAATTTGAATTAAGTGCTTTAGAATATCGCCTTCCCATAGGAGAGCAAGCTACCGTTTATTTTGAGGCAGAAGGCGGCGACCTTGATGATTTTTCTGATCCGCTGAATCCATTTTTCAGCAGCAGTGGTCGTGGTTCCATTTCTCGTTTTACACAGCGTAACCCAATTTATCGCCAAGGAGGGGGGGCTGGAGTGGGGTTCGTTTACGATTTTAGTGACTCAATCAGCTTAAGTTTAGGTTATCTGGTTGACGATGCAGATGATCCAGAAATTGGATTTGGTGAGTCGGAATATGGAGCGATCGCTCAACTAACTCTCGAACCCAGCGACTCGTTGAAGGTTGGTTTCACCTACATCCACTCATACAACAGCATCGACACAGGAACTGGGAGCGATCGCGCCAACGATCCTTTTAATGATGAGAGTGATGCTATTATTGCAGACTCCTTCGGGTTGCAAACTGCGATCGCACTTAACAATAACTTGAATGTCTCCGCTTGGGTTGGCTTTACCCATGCAACAGCGATGGATTTACCAAACAACCCAACGGCAAATATTTTTAATTGGGCGGTAACTTTGGCTTTAATTGATTTGGGTAGAGAAAACAGCATGGCAGGAATTGCGATCGGTCAACCACCCAAAGTTATTAACAATGACTTGGAAGTTGCAAATCAAGTATACGAAGATCAAGATACATCTCTCCATTTAGAAGCCTTCTACCGCTTCCAAGTTAATGATAATATTGCCATCACTCCCGGACTATTAATGATTACTAATCCAGAACACGACAGCAATAACAGCACAAGTTATATCGGCACAATTCGGACAACTTTCAGATTTTAGTAAGTAGGTGGACAGGAAAATTTATAACTATGTAACGAAAACTTAACCCAATACGGTTCAGTTAAGGCTAAGAAGCTTATTACTGGAGTTTGGACTAAAAAGCTAGAGAAAAGCAGTCAGCAGTAACACTGACTACCGTAAAGTCAATGAAAGTAATCGATAAATCATTGACGTGATGATCCTGACACAAGGGGTAAATATAGCGAAGCTGTCACCAGGGGCAAGATAGCCTGAAAGTATTGTGGGGTATGGGTTTGAGAAAAAAGAGTAGCTCACTGGATTTTAGCGTTTTTGACGGGCGTTTTATAAGCACAGCCACAAATTGGACAAAATCGGTGTCTCAAAGACAACACCAATTCACCGCAATTCGCGCAGTTAGCTCGAATCGGTGTACCGCAGAGATAACAAAACTTGGCTTTGACATGACCCCACATAGGGTCAACCGCAGCGCCAGGATTCCAACATTGAGGACAAAACTTAACCCCTCTAACCTGAGATACCTCCTCACCCTTGATTACAGCATCCAAATATTCTTGGGGTACACCAAGCGCGATGGCGTAACCGCCCAGCGTAGCTGATCGCTAAACCTTGAAGTGTCCTACGATTAATTTTAAGCGTAAGTCCTCGCTCGATTTTCCCGACAGAGCGTCCATGTATACCAGCAGCATCCGCCAACTCAGACTGAGTTAAATTGAGTTTCTTCCTGACCCGTGACACGTAACTAGCAAGGGATTCATCGCTATTGGGAGTTTTAAAAGTATCCATAAAAAGCTGTTAATTAACTCATAAAAAGATATATAATTTTTTCATAAAAAACCTTGTAGAAAATACACAAACAACCGTGAAATCGGCTGTAACTTTAGCCACTGTCACGACCGAATTTCTAGAGCGTCCTGGTCTAGCACCAAGTACTAGAGAAACCTATGAACTGACCCTCGGGCTGTTACTGCAAAAGTATGGAAGTTGGTCAATAGAAATTATCAGTAAGCAAACATTAGTTGAGTATCTAAATAATCTCAGTCATTTAAAATACACAACACACCACAAGCATCAAGCAATACTACAAAGTTTGCTTAACTTTGCAGTAGAACAAGGGTATATAAAATCCAACCCCATCAGGGGACTAAAACAACGTCTACCTGAAAGAGAGAAAGGCGAACATAAAAGCGACGATACAATAAGATATCTAACACAATCACAACTAAATATACTATATACTGCCGTAAAAGATGACTTACGTCTTAGTGCAATAGTTCATTTACTGCATCGCACAGGATGCCGGATAGGAGAGCTTTTAGCCCTAAATATAGATTCTGTAGATATCAAGAGCTAGAAATTTCAAGTACTAGGTAAAGGGAACAAACAACGCTGGTGTTATTACAGTGATGATGCAGCTTCAGCACTTGCTAAATACTTAAAATACTCACGGCATCAAAACACAGATGCCTTGTTGACAGCACAACATCCAGTCACCCTAAAAGTAAGTAGAATCAGCTACCATACATTGCATGATTATTGGCGGGAGACAACCAACAAGTATCCGCAACTTCAACTCTGTCGTATTCACGATTTACGACATACATTTGCTACAGAACGAGTTGGATTAATCAGTATTGAGGAATTATGCTCGTTAATGGGACATGAAAGCATTCAAACAACTTTACGTTACGCTAAAGTCACCTCTCTACGAGACGCTGCGCGAACACAGAAATCAGAATCAGCCGCACGTCATGCCTTGAATATACTGATTAATTGCGACCAAAAAGCTGACCTTTAAGGCAATTTTATGAGTTAAAATTTGAACAGCTAAAACTTGCAGCAGTTGCAAGACTACGAAATTTAAAACTTGAACCACCGACAGATTCCAGATTAGAGCGTATCATTCGCTCTGCTATCAGAAAGTTATAGATAATTTAGTAGAGTTACTCATCCAGATTGTGCATCGCATAAGTGCCAATGCAGAAAAACGTGTAGATAAAGAACTTATTCAGGATTTTAAACGGGTTCATGGGAAGAATAATCTACTATACCAAATGGCAGAAGCTTCTTTGAAAACACCTGATGGCACAATCAAGGATGTGATTTTTCCTGTGGTGAGTGAGGTGACTCTCAATAATTTAGTGAAAGAGTATAAATCTACAGGGAATGCTTACCGTGAGAAAGTTTATACGGTCTATACTTTACAAAAACGCTTACTACTTTGTTTATATGGTTTAGGAACGAATACTGGATTAAAGCGTTTAAGTGATGAGATTAAAGGCGATAATTATCAAGATTTACTCCATGTTAAGCGACATTTTATTCATAAAGAACAATTACGCAATGCTATTGCCTGTGTTGCAAATGCAATTTTTACTGCCAGAATTTCTACTATTTGGGGAGAGGGTACAACCGCCTGTGCTTCTGACTCGAAAAAGTTTGGTGCTTGGGATCAAAACTTAATGACTGAGTGGCACATCCGCTATGGTGGACGGGGTGTGATGATTTATTGGCACGTTGAAAAGAATTCTGTTTGTATTTATTCGCAGTTAAAAACTTGTTCTTCTTCTGAAGTGGCAGCCATGATTGAAGGATTATTACGCCACTGTACTGAGATGAAGGTGGAGACAAATTATGTAGATAGTCACGGTCAAAATGAAGTGGCTTTTGCTTTCTGTCATTTACTGGGTTTTCAGTTAATGCCGCGTCTTAAACGTATCAATGTTCAGAAATTATACCGCCCTTCAACTGGAAATAATGATGCTTATCCAAACTTGCAACCGATTTTAACTCGCGCTATTAATTGGGATTTAATTCGCCAACAATACGACCAAATGGTGAAGTATGCTACTGCTCTGCGTTTGGGTATGGCGGAAACTGAAGCCATCTTAAAGCGTTTTACTAGGGGTAATTTATTACACCCTACTTATCAAGCCTTGGCGGAATTGGGCAAGGTTGTAAAAACTATATTTTTATGTAAATACCTACATTCGGTTGAACTGCGACAAGAGATAAATGCTGGACTCAACGTGGTGGAGAACTGGAATAGTGCTAACAGTTTTATCGAACAGAATTCAGGAGTCAGGAGTCAGAATTCAGCATGAATTCTGTACGACTGGCGGATGAATAACCGGGTTTAAAACCCCCACCAAATCTACGATTGGGTGGTCTTCAATAAAACCCAACAGCTTCTCTTCCACAGGAGTCAAATACAGTCGCTTCAACTCCCCCAAGCTCTGTGCGGAAGCACTTGGAGCATCCTCCAAGCTCTCGTTTTCTCGTAACCTACGAACGCGATCGCTTCCTGTGGGAGAAACAGCACCATCGCTGATTAACTGCATCTGCTGACATTCCGATAAATAAGCCAATTCCTGAGAAATTATCTAGCCAAATCGACGCAGGTGTTAAACTCGCTATGAAAAAAGCTATTGAAAGACACCGCCGTTTAGTAGAATCTATTAGCATTTGGCAAAATGGCCAAGTTGTGAAATTAACCGCAGAACAAATTCCCTCTCTCAACTTAAATGAGTAAACTATTTTCCCTCATTCCAGATAAAATCCGAGATAAATTACCACTGACGGAAGATAAAAAACAACTACTTCAACAGCAAACCATTACTCAAGATATCCCAGGAACAATTCTGCGGGATTTTCAAACTATTTTAGAACTTCTCCAACCCAATGGTGTTGAAGTTAGTAGCACTTATCACCAATTCTCGCTTAAGTATTTCCAACAACTTAACTCACAATTGAGTTATCCTATAGATATTAACCTCAAACGTCCTGTACAAAAATCCTATCCTTATATTCACGGTCTTTATTTCCTTCTCCGCACCTCTGGACTGTCTCAAGTTATTACCGAAGCTAAAAAGACCAAGTTAGTTTTAGACCAAAAAATTCTGCAAATTTGGCAAAGATTAAACCCCACAGAACAATATTTTACACTGTTAGAATCTTGGTTAGTTTGGGGAGAAAGTGAACTCTTAGGCGACCAAAGAGATATGTTTGAC
>JAIVFU010000010.1:0-61964 GCA_020829485.1 Nostoc sp. CHAB 5834
ACACGGCTGTGATAAAGTCTTCCATAGATAACATTTGTCCCACCCCTGCAAGAGATAACAATCACAATCTCTGGCTTAAGCATAGGGTGGGATTTTCATCTAGGGAAAGTTGCACATCGCGTTAAATAGTTCATTTGCTGATTTTGCCGAACGCTCTAATTGTCCGCAGTTTGAGAAAGTGACAAAGCCAGTAATAACGGGTATTCATCGTCAAGAACTGTATTTACCACGCATAGAACAAGCGCGATTATTGATGGCGTGGCTGGTTCCTGGAGTAGAAGAAATCCGCGCTGGCTTTGGTTTAGATTTGTTGTCAGTGTTATTGGCAGAAGGGCGGACTTCGCGTTTAGTGCATGATTTACGAGAAGATTTGCAATTGGTACAGGGAATTTACAGTAGTTTTTCTCTACAACGGGAATCGAGTTTATTTACAATTACTGCCTGGTTGGAACCAGAAAACCTGGAGGAAGTTGAGTCTTTAATTTGCGCTCATTTGGATGATTTGCAGACTACAGGAATTAGTGAACAGGAACTTGCTCGTACACGCAGGCTGCTATGTAATGAGTATGCGTTTTCTACCGAAACGCCAAATCAGCTTACAGGGCTTTATGGGTATTACAATACCATCGCCCAAGCTGAATTAGCTGTGACATATCCCCAGCAGATTCAGTCTTTTGATGCCAAAGAACTACAAAAATTAGCTAAACAATATCTCTCGCTGGAGAATTACGCGGTTACTGTACTTAAACCGTGTTAGTCATTAGTTATTAGTCATTAGTCATTAGCAAAAGACAAATGACTAATGACAAAGGACAAATGACAAATAACAAAGGACAAAAGATAAATGACAACCTTGCTGCAAAAATCGCCTATCCATCGTACTGTATTGAACAATGGCATTGTCGTGCTGGTGGCAGAAAATCCTGCTGCGGACATTATTGCGGCGCGAATTTTTGTGCGTGCTGGTAGCTGTAACGAAAACCGCGAACAAGCAGGGTTGGCACATTTGCTCTCAGCAGTGATGACAAAGGGATGCGATGGTCTTTCTAGTTTGGAAATTGCAGAAAAAGTCGAGTCTGTAGGAGCAAGTTTAAGTGCAGATGCTGGCACTGATTATTTTTTGCTATCTTTCAAAACGGTAACATCCGATTTTGGGGAAATTTTAACATTAGCAGGGCGGATTTTGCGATCGCCTACTTTTCCCGAAACTCAAGTGGAACTAGAACGGCGTTTAGCACTCCAAGATATTCGTTCCCAAAAAGAGCAACCGTTCAATGTCGCCTTTGAACAAATGCGGCAGGTAATGTACCAAAATCATCCATATTCCATGTCGGTGCTGGGAGATGAAACCACCATGAGTAGCTTAACTCGTGCGGATTTAGTGGAATATCACCAAACTTATTTTCGTCCAGATAATGTAGTAATTAGTATTGCTGGTAGAGTCATAGCCACAGATGCAGCCGCGTTGGTGGAAGAAGTTTTTGCTGATTGGCAAGCGCCAGCCCAAGCACTACCAATACTGAATTTACCTGAGATTAAGGTGGAACCACAGGTAAGAGTTAAGCCAGTACAAACACAACAATCAATCGTGATGCTTGGGTATTTGGGAACATCAGTGAGTTCTGTTGACTACGCCGCCCTGAAGTTGCTGTGTACCTACTTGGGAAATGGGCTTTCTAGCCGCTTGTTTGTAGAATTGCGCGAAAAGCGCGGTTTAGCTTACGAAGTATCCGCCTTTTACTCCACAAGGCTATTTCCAGCCTCATTTGTGGTTTACATGGGTACAGCACCAGAAAATACCAGCATTGCCCTAGAAGGACTGCGTACAGAAGTAGATTTGTTATGTACCACCGAAGTATCCGAAAGCGCACTCCAAGCTGCTAAAAACAAGATTTTGGGGCAGTACGCCTTGGGTAAACAAACGAACGGACAAATTGCTCAGATATACGGTTGGTATGAAATTTTGGGCTTAGGAATTGATTTTGACACCAAGTTCCAAGAATTGATTGCGGCTGTGAGTGCCCAGGATGCCATCGCTTCAGCTTGTAAGTATTTAAAAGAGCCTTACTTGTCTTTAGTTGGTCAAGAAGAAGCAATTAATCGAGCGATCGCATAACTGAAAATGTACAATCGTAAAATACAGCAGCTGTTTTTTAGACCAAGCGGCTGTACCATTAGCGTGAGAATATTCTGGGAGTAAATTCCATGCAAAGCAGCCTGACAGCAAGTATTTTGAGTGACTTAAAATTACTAGACCCAACTGTAAATCGCTGTAGAATGGAAAAACCGCCAAAGGGTTGGTGGACAAAGAGGTCTAAATCTTTATTAGCCATTGAAATTCTCTTGTTCTCCGCTACGCCTCTAATTATTGCCTCAACGGCTGTAGTATCAATAGCAGCACCACAAAAAATTGCCCAAGTAAATCCTGGAAATAGCATTAACCGCCCTATCCTCAAAGTTGGTAGTCAAGGCGAACGCGTATCTGAACTTCAGGCAGCTCTGAAACTTTTGGGTTTTTATTCTGGTGTCGTAGATGGTACATATAGTCAGAATACGGCCAGTGCTGTTTCCCGGTTTAAACAAGCTGCTGGTTTGAATCCCGATGGTATTGTTGATGCCAGCACTTGGCAACGACTTTTCCCTAATCAACCAGTAGCAGCATCAACCGTTCCTTCATCCCAGCCAAGATTTAACTCAGCTAACAATTTTCCTGTTCCAACCCAGGCTAGCAATGTCAGCAACGTTGTAAATTCCAATCCTCCAAGACAAGCTGTAATACAAGTTCCGACTAACCCCGAACCAAGACCTACTACCCCAAGACAAGCTGTAAGACAAGTTCCGAACAGCCCTGAACCAAGACCTGCTACCCCAAGAAGAACTACAACTTCAAGCACACAAAAAATGCCGAATCGGACTACATCAACTACTCGAAATCAGTCAACTACACGCACTCGGCAAACTACTCGAACTCAGCCAAACACAACTACTAAGCGAACCCCTGGTATTCAATACACCTCAGAAGGAATGCCAATTTTGCGTAGAGGATTACGTGGTTCTGAAGTTGTTAAGTTGCAACAACAACTGAAAAAGCTTGGTTTCTTGAAAGGTGATGCCGATGGAGACTTTGGCGAGACAACCGAAGCAGCTGTGAAAGCTGCACAAAAGCGCTATGGTTTAGAAGCTGATGGTGTAGTTGGTGGCTCTACCTGGGAGGTTCTTTTGCGGCGTTAGTCCCAACAGCATTAGGCTGATATTAAAGTTGCCATCCACTATAGTGCAATTTTGGCAGTTCCCTGAATGACTTTGGAACTTGCTAGTGGTAAATACCCTCTTTTAAGTACAGAGGTTTCTCGACCGAGAGAAACCTCTATAAAATTTTTGCTGCTCTATTCATTTTTGATGAATTTAATTCGTGGTACATCCTGCAATACGATAAAGATACACCAATTAAAACTATCTCTCTATGCCAGCACTGAAAAATTACATTGCTTTTGGGCTGACAAAAAATGATGGCAACTTTAAGAGTCAAGCACAACGACACCTGATCGTGTTACAGATCACAGCTGTAAATAGTGAAATTAATTAAACTTACTGCTAATTCCTCTAAAAAAACTTATGAAACACTTTTTATTAACTTGGCTCGGTACTGCGGTGGCGTTATTTCTGACTGCTAATATCGTTCCAGGATTCTTTATCAAGAATTTTGTGACTGCCTTGATAGCTGCCCTTGTTATTGGTCTGGTTAATGCATTTGTTAGACCAATTTTGCAGATTTTGACGTTTCCAATTACCTTACTCACCTTTGGTTTATTTACATTGGTAATCAACGCTTTAACCCTTTGGTTAGCAAGTGCCTTGACTCCTGGTTCTGGTTTTGAGATTCAGGGCTTTTTACCTGCTTTGTTAGGTTCAATTGTGTTAGCTATTGTATCTAGCGTAATTAACTATTTTTTGAGAGTTGTTGACTAGAAAATTAGTTAAGTTTTGTAATACTCATAATAAGCTGTTACGCAAATAATATTGTACATTTACCTGATGACTGATGACTGATGACTGATGACTGAAAACCCGTTAACAGTCAACAGTCAACAGTTAACCACATCAAAAGTGTTTATATAGTTTAGACGCGCATCAGCTTATTTGAGGCTTGGGCAACAGCTAGCGTTACCGCTCCTGGTTGCCCTTTTAGCTGGAAAATTTGTTTAGGAATTAGGAATCTCACTCCCAATGCTTCTGTATTCGTAAAAGGGGAAGCAGTCAATAATGGGGTTTGAGTGGCTGCAAGAATAGCAGCTGCCTCTGCTACGCTAGGTGTACCTACTTTGTGGTCGGTAATTGTGGTAGGGTTGGGGACACAGACACAGCGAAGGATTTGGGCAGAAAAAGTTTTTAGGGGTAAATTGCGTAGGTTACAAAGTTCTATTAAAGCAACTTCTGAGGATTTAGTGTCAATGGTAGCAAAACCTGCGATCGCACTTTGAAAAAGTTGATTTTCTCGAAAGACTTGCTCAATTGCCCCATCAATCAACTGCCATGAGGTTCCCCGTTTACAACCGATTCCTACCCATAAAACCTGTTGCACTTGGTGTATTTCCTTATTCAACTCGTCAGGGTTTAGTTTATTCCAACAGCCAACCAAATAAATCTCCTACTGTCAGCCTCAACTCACTTGCAAAATCTGGCACAGGGAGTAAAGCTTCTAATTCATCCAACATGACTGGCTGTTGATTGCGGATGTACACGAATACCGTTTGTTCTTCTGGATCGATCAGCCAACCCATTTGTGTTTCATAATTCAGACAATGCAGAATATTTTTTGTAACTTTCGTTTGTCTTTGGTCAGGTGATAGAATCTCGATAGTCCAATCGGGAGCTGCTGAAAATAAATTTGCGACCCTGCCATTTTCTTTGCGAGGTATTCTCTCCCAAGTAAATACCGCTACATCCGGGATAATTGATCTGCCACCAAAAGTACACCGCAGTTCTGGATATGCTCGTGCAACTTTTTGGGGTTTCAAGACAGCATTAACAGTAATAATCAGTTCGCCTTGAATAGTGCTATGTTCACCCTGTGCCATTGGTTTTTGAATAATTTGACCATCGATGTATTCACTAGCAGGCTTCGTTTCTGGTAGCTTCAAAAACTCTGCCAAAGTTATGTTTTTAGATTGTGTCCGTACCATTTGCGATCGCCTCCAAATCCAGCAATTCTGATTAAAAAACCAGCTTAACTCTTACTCAGCGTACCTTTGCGCTACCTCAGCGTACCTTTGCGTTAAAAAAAATTACATCCTCTCCAATACCTCAATTCCCAACAACTCCAATCCCAACTTCAGCGTTCTAGCAGTCAAATCACATAAAACCAAGCGGGATGTCCTCTGTGGTTCCTCCGCCTCCAAAACCTGAACTCCCTGATTGCGATCATAAAACTGATTAAACTTCTTACTCAGTTCATACAAATACTCACATAAACGATTAGGCAGCAAATCTTGCTCTACACTACTAATAACTTCATCCAATTGAAGTAAATATTTTGCTAGGGCTAATTCTGTTTCATGCTCCAACAAAACAGCATTATTTCCCAACTCCTTAAAGTTAATATCACCCTTGCGGCTAATCCCTTGAATCCGCGCATAAGCATACAACATATAGGGCGCAGTATTACCTTTGAAATCCAGCATTTTATCGTAGCTGAAAATGTAGTTACTGGTGCGGTTTTGGCTTAAGTCTGCATATTTAACTGCGCTGATTCCAACTACCCTAGCAACTTCATTAATAAATTCTTCAGTTTCTTGCCGTTCTTCTTCTTGTAATCTAGTTTTGAGGTCAGCCTGGGCACGAGAAACAGCTTCATCTAATAAATCCCGTAACCGCACAGTATCCCCAGAACGAGTTTTGAATTTTTTCCCATCTTCTCCTAACACCAACCCAAAGGGCACATGCACTAATTCCACATCATCGGGAATCCATCCAGCTTTGCGTGCCACCTGGAAAAATTGGGCAAAGTGGTTTCCTTGTCCAGAATCTGTTACATAAATTATCCGCTTTGCTTCATCCTGCTGAATCCGGTAGCGAAGTGATGCTAAATCAGTTGTGGCGTAGTTATAGCCGCCATCTGATTTCTGCACAATTAAAGGCAAAGGTTCACCTTCTCTATTTGTAAATCCTTCCAAGAAAACGCATTTTGCCCCCTGATTTTCTACCAGTAACCCTGATTTATCTAAATCTTCCACAACTTTTGGTAATAAGGGGTTGTAAAAAGATTCGCCCCGTTCAGTTAACTTGATATCCAGCAACTCATAAATTATTTGAAACTCTCGCCGTGATTGTTCGCACAGCAGTTTCCAAGCATGAAGTGTATCCTCTGCACCTGCCTGTAATCTGACAACTTCTTGGCGTGCTGTTTCTTGAAAAGCTGCATCTGTATCAAACCGCAGTTTAGCTTTGCGGTAAAAAGAGACTAAATCACCAATATCTAAAGCATTAGCGGTAGTAAGCGCGTCTGGGTAAACTTCCCGCAGATAGGCGATTAACATGCCAAACTGCGTACCCCAATCACCCACATGATTTAACCGTAAAACATCGTGTCCTTGAAATTCTAAAATCCGGGCGATCGCATCACCAATAATCGTAGAACGCAAGTGTCCAACGTGCATTTCTTTGGCAATATTCGGACTAGAAAAATCCACAATTTCCCGCTGGGGCGTTTTCGCGGCTGGAACTCCCAACCTGGGATCAGCTTGAATCTCGTTCAGTTGTGCTTCTAGGTAAGCCGTTTTCAGTTTTAGATTGATAAATCCTGGCCCAGCGATTTCTGGCGGTTCGCAGATTTCGGATACATCTAGTTTCAGAACGATCGCACCTGCGATCGCTCTTGGTTGCTTTGCTAACTTTTTACTCAGGGATAAAGCCACATTTGCCTGATAATCACCAAATTTAGGATTGCTAGCAGAAACCAAAATTGGATCTACTCCAGCAAAATCAGCGCCAAAAGCCGCGACTATTGCCTGCTCAAGCTGAACTTTTAGTTTTTCTTGTGTAGCGTTCATATATAAATTTTATCTGGGAGAGAGAATGTAGCTCTGGAAAAGCTTGATTATTAACTTTAGCATTTCATTTTGAGCCACTCGATTCATGAGGCGATTTTGACTATATTGAGTGATTGCTTTAATAATTGTCAATAAGACACTCTATCTGTAATATAAATTTCACCTATAGGACTAATATTTGATTTCTGAAAAAGCTCCGTACAGATCGAAAAGCCTAATTCCCTACTCCCTACTCCCCGCCCACATAGATAATTTCAAAAATCAAATAGGATTCCTATATACAGATAAGCGTTAGCATGAAAGTACGCGAAGTTATCAAACGACTAGAAGCTGATGGTTGGTATCTTGCTAGAACTAAAGGTAGTCATCGACAGTTCAAACATCCAGATAAATCCAGTACTGTAACAGTATCTGGTAAACCAAATGTGGATGTGCCAATTGGTACTCTTAAAAATATCTGGAGACAAGCTCAATTGGAGGAAGACTAATGCATTATACAGTTGTGATTGAAAAGGGAGAAACTAGTTACGGCGCTTATGTCCCTGATTTACCCGGTTGTGTAGCTGTGGGTGAAACTTTAGAAGAAGTCAAGCAGATGATTGCAGAAGCTATTGAATTTCATCTAGAAGGAATGTTGGAAGATGGTTTACCTATTCCTAAACCTACAAGCATCGCTCATGAGGTTGAAGTTGCAAACTACATCAAAATATAATTATAAGACCTCTTGCAAAAGTCTATCCCCTTTTCCACATCCCTTTAAAAGTCAGGTTGAGCGATCGCATTTGCTTGTTGAGCGATCGCATTTGCTTGTTGAGCGATCAAATTTGCTTGTTGAGCGATCAAATTTGCTTGTTGAGCGATCAAATTTGCTTGTTGAGCGATCAAATTTGCTTGTTGAGCGACAGCATTTGCTTGTTGAGCGATGGCATTTGCTTGTTAAGCGATGGCATTTGCTTATTTGGAAGTAGGTACGGTACCAATACTGCGTAGGTTTTGCATAAAAAATAGAAATGTGTAGGTTGGGTTGAGGAACGAAACCCAACATTTTCCTGGGTTTGTTGGGTAACGCATTGCCTCAACCCAACCTACGAATATTCTTAACTGAGTGGGAACCGCTATAAACTACAGCAGAACATAATTATAGGAAACCACTAAATTAGCTCTAAACAATCCTTCTAGAATATTCAAGTCTAGTAAAATGCGATCGCACCGCACTTTTAGCTTACAATTTCACACCGGATACACAGCAGCTATTTGGTGTTGATGCTGGTGCTGGAGATTTTAAATAACAAACAGCATTAGTACCTTGTACTCCTGGTCGAACATAGGTATAAGCACTACACCTGCTATCATTAATACAAGACTCCTGGCAAACTGAAGCGGATGGTGAAGTCGTCACAAAAGATGTGTAATCGCTACCTGCTCTATCTCTACCAAATTCAGCAGTTACGGTATAACGTGGAATAGTGGTTGAGAGTGGCCCCACTTGAGCTGTGGCAGGTTGAGCCAATGGTATCAAGTTTAGAGCCGTACTAAAACCTAAAATGAGCAAAAGTGCCAACCCAAAAAATATAATATTTTTTGGGAAAACAAATTTTTCTTTGCATATTGCCAAGCTGCCACCATTGTTAATTTCATAAATCTCTCTTGGGTACACAGTATTATTAATAGCTGTATACATTACAGTTATTTGCTACCAAATACCAAAATTGTTAATAATTTTAAATAGTTCATTCACTGTGTAGCTATAGCGATTCCTATTCAGATGCAGTACAACATTACATCACCAGGTGTAGGGGCACGGCACTGCCTATAGGTGTCAACTTAAGCTAAAAATTGCTTATCTGTTGGCTTCCACGCCCGCCTGGGAATAAATTCCAAGGCTCATAGCTAAAGTCTACTGAAGTAGACTAAAGATTTTTAGGAATATTTAGTCTACTTCAGTAGACTTCAGCTATTAGCAAGGAACTTCAGTTCCTTGCGGGACATGGCTTTCACGTTAAGTTGACACCAATGGGCACTGCCGTGCCCCTACAGGTGTACCTCACGTAAACGATAACCGCTATACAGCTAAGGCAGAAGAGATGAAAGAATCGAATTGTGTTGAACCTTCTCTGCTTCCGCCCAAGCAAGGCACAACTGACGAAAACGATCGCCCCGCACCTCAAAATTCGGGTACTGATCGAAACTCGCGCAAGCTGGAGATAGCAACACCACAGGCGCTTCATACTCCTTAGCTAATTCCGCCGCTCTCGGAACTGCCTTTTCCATCGTTTCCACAATTTCGTAAGAATAATACCCCACCTCTTGGAGACGTTGGGCAAATGTGGGTGCAGCAGAGCCAATCAATAACACAGCAGCAGCTTTGGTTTGAATTTGTGCTAGCCAGCCAGTATCATCACCTGCTTTAGCTTCTCCACCAGCAATTAAAATCGCTGGACTATTAACGGATGCTAAACCAACTTCGGCAGCATCATAGTTAGTAGCTTTGCTGTCGTTAATGAAATCAATACCTTCCCAAGTGCAGATATGCTCCAAACGATGAGCAACACCGGGGAATTCATTAATTGCATGTGCGATCGCATCACGATTAATTCCCGCTAATCTTGCCGTTGCTACTGCCATTAAGAGATTTTGCTGGTTATGCTCTCCCACCATCCGCAAAGTAGATACTTTCACAATCGGTTCTGGTGCAGAGGTTGCAGTCAATTTTTCCACAACCCAGTCGTCCTCGATGTAAAAGCCTTTTTCGCTAATCAGTAAATCTTTTCCTTTGGCACTTGTCCAATAAGCATCAGGCCAAGCACTTAAGCCTTGCTGCCTCAAGTAGGCATCATCGCCATTGAACACTTGCAACTCTGACTGACGCAACAGCTTTGCTTTGATGTTGTAATAGTTCTCTAAAGTCTTATGGCGACTAAGATGATCCGGTGTAAAAGTCGTCCAAACACCGATATGTGGCGCAAGAGAACTCGAAGACTCTACTTGATAACTGCTAATTTCCGCAATTACCCAATCAATATGATTTTGGATTTTAGGTCGCACCTTTGGTGCGCTTCCAGCGCAACTTGGATTTTGGATTGGAGTTACCCCACCTCTTTCCCTATCCCTCTGTCCCCTATCCCCTGTCCCCTGTTCCCTGCAAGATAAGGCAACTTCACTTGCAGCGTAGCCAATATTACCGCAGGCGGGTGCATTTAAGCCTGCTGCTTGAAAAATGGCAGCAATTAAAGCTGTGGTAGTAGTTTTGCCGTTAGTGCCTGTAATTCCTACCCAAGGTAGAGATTGCAAATTTCGCCAAGCGAGTTCCATTTCCCCAATGGTTTCAATACCTAATTGGCGTGCCTTGATTAATACGGGAATATCCCAAGGCACGCCAGGACTAACGACTATTAATTGGGGTAAATTAGCACCATTCAATTCTAGGGATTGGCCTAGTTTCACGGTTATTTGCTCGGCAGCGAGTTCTTGTTGTTGTTGTAGGAGGGTTTCGGAGGTGTTGCTATCACTTAGCTCTACCTCCCAACCTTCCCGTTTCAACAATCTCGCCGCAGCAACACCGGACTTTCCCA
Source organism: Nostoc sp. CHAB 5834 (assembly GCA_020829485.1). The sequence continues at coordinate 10,622 of JAIVFU010000010.1, forward strand.
ATCCAATTACAGTAGCTCTGGACATAGATTGCAGCAGAGTGTCCCTGGTTAAGCACTCCCTATAGTAGCGTCTATTCGCAAAAATTACACAACTTTTTGTTAACCTACGCTACAGATTTTTGACGATCGCCCCAAAGTCAGCTAAAACACGGGCATGATTACGAACTAATCCCAGTAAGTGTAATCGATTACGTTTAATTTCTGGATCGGAGTCCATAACTAAAACGCTATCTGGGCCATCAAAGAAGTTACTAACTGTCGGGGCAATTTTTCCTAGTGCTGCTACTAACAGTTGATAATTTCGTGTCTGCTGTGCTGCTGAAGAAAGCGGTACTGATTCGATTAAGGCATTATACAAAGCTGTCTCAGAAGGCTTTTGGAATAATTCTTGACGAACGACAGTTGTCGGTTCTAGCTGTTTTGTATCCAAATCCCCTTGGGCTGCTAATCGTGTGGAACGGTTAACAGTTTCGTAGATGTTATCTAAGGTACTGTCGTTGCGGATTTGTTGTAAGTATAAGGCGCGATCGCGGACATCCAATAAATCTTTTAATGCCCGTTCCGTGTATTCTGGGTCATTTTCTCCCAAAACTGCATTTACCAAGTCGTAATCAATCTTTTCTTCTTGTAGTAAGGTGCGGATGCGTTGTAAAAAAAACTCTTCTAACGCTGCGGTTAATGATGCCTGATCTTTGTGATATTTTGCTGCAAAATCTGTGGATATTTGCGCTAATAAATCATCTAAGTTTATCGGCAAATTATAAAACCAAGTAATTTTAACTACAGCATTAGCCGCACGACGCAAAGCGAAGGGGTCAGAAGAACCGGAGGGAATTAAACCTAAACCAAAGATACTTACTAAAGTATCTAATCTATCTGCCAAGCCGACAATTTGACCTGTGAGGGTTTCGGGAAAATTATCACCGGCTCCCGTTGGCAAATAATGTTGATAAATTGCCTTTGCAACTTCGGCATCTTCACCACTGGCTAAGGCATATTTTTCCCCCATAATGCCTTGCAATTCTGGGAACTCATACACCATTTGAGTAACCAAATCTGCTTTACATAATAAAGCAGCACGTTGAATTTTTTGGCTTTGATTTTGGGCTAATTCTAATTGGGTGCTTATTTGCTCGGCAATCTTGACTACTCTATCTACCTTGGTACGCACCGAACCCAATTCTTCTTGGAAAGTGACTTTTTCTAACTGTGGTAAAAAGCTTTCTAACGGCTTAGTTAAATCAGCTTCGTAGAAAAATCTGCCATCAGCTAATCTGGCACGAATTACCCTTTCATTCCCGACTGCAACAATATCTGATTTTTGGGGATCAGCGTTAGAAATGGTGATGAAGTTGGGCAATAATTCTTGCTCAGAACTATCTGGTTTGAATACAGGGAAATAACGCTGGTGAGTAACCATAACTTCAGTAATTACCTCAGTTGGTAATTCCAAAAATTCTGGTTCAAATTTACCGACAACTGTAGAAGGATATTCTACAAGATTGGTTACTTCCTCTAACAAATCGGGGTAAATTACTGTATAGCCGCCTAAATTCTCTGCTACTGCCTTTACTTGCTCTTTGATAATATTTGCCCGTTCTTCTGGGTCAACGTTGACATAAGCAGACTTGAGGGCGGTAACATAATCAGTAGCTTGGGCAATTGTCACAGTATCAGGATGTAAGACTCGATGACCTTGAGAAATGCGATCGCTCTGAATCGTTTTAGAACCATTCACTAATTCAAGAGGTAGCACCGTATCATCTAACAAAGCTACCAGCCAGCGAATTGGTCGGGAAAACCTCGCATCTCCATTGCCCCAACGCATCAACCGCTTACCTTCCAAACCCCAAATCCACTGGGGAATAAGTTCTGTCAAAATTTCTGCCACAGGACGACCAGGAATTCTTTTTTGCACAAACACAAATTCCCCTTTGTCAGTGGGGCAAAGGAACAGCGCGTCCATTTCCACGCCTTGCTTTTTGGCAAAACCGATAGCAGCAGCAGTAGGCTGACCATCTTTAAAGGCGGCTTGGGCGGGGGGCCCTTTAATTTCTTCTTCTCGGTCTGGTTGCTGGGATGGTAGACCTTTAATCACTACCGCCAAACGCCGGGGAGTACCGTACACCTGGACACTTTCGCCCTTAAGGCTGTTTGCTTCCAGGCTTTGGGGAATCCGTTCCTGCCATTGCACTAAAGCATCACTGAGAAAACTTGCAGGTAGTTCTTCTGTACCAACTTCTAATAGAAACGCAGGCATATAACACTGTTTTCAACTTTGCGTAGCTCAACTTTATCAGTTATTCTCAAGCGATCGCTCGTGATTTTTAACTAACTAGTAGTCCGCCAAGTCAACAATGCTTGGTTTGTAGCGATCGCTTGGGCGCTCAAATCAAGGACTAAAGTCCTTACTACGAACTTATTCACCCAATCATTGTTAGTGTGGTGGACTAAGCTAATCGTCATTCATCTTTCCAGAATAATCCGCTTGTAGTAAGGGCTTCAGCCCTACCTTCATGCAACTTAAAAGCCGACTAGCTTACTAGTACTCTATCAAGCCAACTATGCTGGGTGAGACACTTCTGAAACATCTCTTTTCTTCTCTCTCTGTGCCCTCTGCGCCTAATAAGGTTCGTTTTCATATTTGGCATTTGGCATTTCTGTGAATGCGTAAGTCCTAACTTAGATAGACTTGGCATTTTGTGTAAAACTTCACAAAAAAAGTATTTTACTTCATTGATTCATTATATCTACTACTGTAGTTTTATGCGGCATTTACGTACAGATATTTCTATCGTAAGCTTAGTTTTGTTTGATGCACTGATATCTGCATCATTTCAATAAATTTTGGAGTTATAACCATGAAAAACATTTTCACCAAAATCGCCGCGATCGCAGCAACCACTGCTGCTTTTAGTGTTGTTGCTGCTGCTAACAACCCAGCCCAAGCTATTGAGTTGAACTTTAACTGGCTAGGTGATGCTGGTTATTCAGCAACAGGTTCATTTAGCTACGACGAAACTACAGCACCTACAATTATTTCAGAAAGTGGTAGTGGAGCAACCAACTTTTTACAATCCTTGAATGTCTCCTTCTTAGATCCATCTAATAATCCTCTGGGAACTTATAACACCGTTACTGGTGGAGTGTCAGAATCTGGTTTCTTCAATTTCAACTTTGATACTTCCACTCAGACATTGTTTGGCCCCTTGAATCTAGGAGGAGGAATAGGTGTAATTGGAGAATACTTCTTTTCTGGAACGGTTGGCGACTTTTTGCGATTACGTCAGGATGTCGATCAACAGGGAACCTCAATCACACTAGATCAAAATTTTGGCTCTATTCAGGTATCTAAAGTCCCTGAACCTGCTTCTATGTTGGGTTTGCTAGCATTTGCTGCCTTGGGCGTAAGTTCGTCTTTGAAGAAAAAGCAAGCCTCTTGCTAAAAATTAGGGCTTTCTAGTGAGAGCTTGCCAAATTTACTGAATCTCTATTCTAGCCGTACTAGTTCACTGAACTAGTACGGCCGCCTATCATTCCACCTAAATTGGTTCGTCATCAACAAAAATCGGCGGTAATCCCATACCTTCAAGAGGGGTGTCCGGGATAGGCGTTCGCCGGATCTAGCCATTAGTCATTGGCACTAATAACTAGTGACTAATGACTTCGATTTCCCCACCACTTAAAGTTGTGCGATGAGTTAACCACCATGTGCCAGTTTAAAGGGCGTAATGCGGGTTATATGCACGAGCTTGAATATGATGGTAAAATCCCTCAAGTATAAATTTAGGCATTAGTTCAGAAACAACCAGACCAAATATTGTCATGATCACTAGAAACTAAAACCTATGTCTAAAAGAGGATGTTTTAAAAGGGTCTTTTACTCTAATGGTTAACACAGCGAAGCATCTCAGTAAATAGCTGAAACCTTATATTTTCGTTGTAGTTTATCCAAGTCAGAACCAGAAAATTATACCTTCTGGAACTTTTAAAACGACCTCTAATAACCTAAGTTATTTACACAAGGTGATATTTTAAATTTTAAGTGATTTATGCAGTACAAAAATCTTTGTTAAAAACTACTAAAAAATTCATCAACAATGTTTAACACAATGTTAATGAAGTAAATTTATAAATTCAAATAACTAATAAAAGTAACAGCCCATACTGACTATCAAAGGAATAAATCCAATTACATCCGGCTGTCTTCACAAAATTCATAAATAGCTCATGCACATTCTGATTTATTCCTACAACTATCATCCAGAGCCGATTGGTATTGCTCCGTTAATGACTGAATTAGCAGAAGGACTAGTAAAGCGAGGTCACCAAGTGCGGGTGATTACGGGAATGCCCAACTATCCTCAGCGCGAAATTTACGATGAGTATCGGGGTAAGTGGTACGTTACTGAACAAGCAAATGGCGTTACCATTCAACGAAGTTATCTGCGAATTAAGTCTAAACCTAATCTTATAGATAGGCTATTACTAGAATTGAGCTTTGTTTTCACGAGCTTACCCCAAGGCTTTAAAGGCGCACGACCGGATGTGATTATCTTAACAGTTCCGCCTCTTTTCGGTACTTTACCAGTAACAATATTTGGTTGGTTATACAACTGCCCAGTAGTTCTGAATGTGCAAGATATTTTACCAGATGCTGCGGTACGTATCGGGCTATTGAAGAACAAGTGGATGATCCAAACTCTTGCAGCCCTAGAAAAATTTGCATATCGGTCTGCACACACTATTAGTGTCATTGCTGATGGGTTTCGTGAAAATTTAGTGAATAAGGGAGTACCTGTTAATAAAATCGTTTGTATTCCCAATTGGGTGAATGTAAATTTTATCTGCCCCTTACCAAAACACAACAACTCTTGGATATCTAGCCATCAACTTGATGGAAAATTTGTAGTACTTTATTCGGGCAATATTGCTTTAACGCAAGGTTTAGAAACAGTAATAGAAGCAGCAGTTTGCTTACGTCATATCAAGGAGATTGTCTTTGTTATCGTTGGCGAATCAATAGCATTACAAAGGTTGCAGAAATATTGTCTTTTAAATGGAGCAGATAATGTTTTGTTGCTACCGTTGCAACCGCGAGAAAAACTACCAGAAATGCTAGCAGCATCTGATGTTGGGTTGATTGTGCAAAAGCGCAATGTGATTTCGTTCAATATGCCTTCAAAAATACCACTGCTATTGGCAAGTGGTCGCCCGATTGTGGGTTCAGTTCCCGCCACTGGTACTGCTGCAAAAGCAATCAAACTCAGTGGTGGTGGGATAATTGTTGAGCCAGAATCACCCGATGCAATGGCTGCTGCCGTGCATGATTTATATACTAATCCTACTCTAGGAACGAATCTAGGTAACGCAGGAAGACAGTTTGCCGAAGAAAACTATTCCTTTGACCAAGCACTTAATCGGTATGAAGGGCTACTTTCTCATATTGTTGCTAACCGACAATCAACTGTAGGTAACTTGCCGAAATTAAATTCCAAGAAATCAGTTGTGGATGGTTGATATGGCTGAATACTGGGTATTTTTTCCAAAAAGAGGATGCTTTCTTAATTAGCGAACATTAAGCGACTAGTACACCACGCCAGAAATAGAGCAACCTTTTAAAATCCCTAAAAAGCTGATTCCATAATACTTTTGAATGCGTGATTTCCGCCTTGCGGTACTAGGAGGACAAAACCGTAATTAGGAAAAATTAAATCACCCATTCGGGTGAGTTGAAAATCAACCGATCGGGTGACCTAAGTGTAGGAAGTTGAGACTCCTAAAAAATAGGAATCTAGAGAACACTGGTTTATTGCACGTCGTTCTTGATGAGGATAACTCGATGAAACTTGCAACGTTACTTAATCAGGACTTACGCAAAATAATGGAAAAACGAACCGCAAAGGCGCATAGACACGAAGTGGCTTCCCGCAGGGTAGGACACAAAGGAATGAGAGTTTCAGAGAGTTATTGCGTAAGTCCTATTAATAAAGCTGAGTTAACAGCGTAGGTATACTCCTAAGTCGAAGCCAGCTACGCGCAGCGTGTCGCAGACAAGCCTCTCTAAAAGTTGGCATTGCTCCATACTTTTCTCTTCCCTAAGATCAGTATTCACTACTACTTAAGAGCGATAAACTCATCTGTAACTTATTATTCATCTCATTTTTTATCTGGTTAATAATGCAAGCAAGCACTTGCAAACGCTCATGAAAAACTTAGCATCAAGGACGGCACAAACTCATGCACGCTTGATCAAGGCAGCAAATCAGGTGTTTGCAACAACAGGTTTAACTGGAGTGACAACGCGACAAATTGCTCGTGTTGCTGCGGTCAATGAAGTAACTTTATTTCGTCATTTCCAGAACAAAGAGCAACTACTAGCTGCTGTGATTACCGAAGCGATCGCTTTACAAACAGAAGCTTTAGCCCATCACGACGACTGGATTCAAGACTTGTACATTGACCTCAAGAATTATGACAAAAAAAGTTTTATAAATTACACTTTAAAAATGATTTTAGCTAAGTAATGTACTAAATAGCCATAATGTGCTAAACGATATTTATTTTAGGTGCTAGACAACGTGAGCGATCGCCCAAATACCCAAATATATATTTATCACCAACATCAAGAAAAAAGGGTTAAAAAACTATTCAAACAATGCTTTAGCGAAGAGTAGATTGCCCAAGTCTAAATCCACAAGACGAGAAACCGAATATGTCCCATTCTGAGTTCCCTGATTCTTCCCTACCCATTGAAACAGAACAGGCTTCTGTTAACGATTCTAATCAAGAGTCGCAACCATTGCCAGAGCGATCGCCTAAACCACCTCAAAAACGGCGTTGGCCCCTGCTGTTGGGAATCATCCTATTAATTGCAGGTGTTGGTTTTGGTTGGCGTTGGTGGCAAACTACTAATGCTAGCAATGCACCACCGGGCGGGCCTACTGCTGGTCAACCTATGGCAATTCCCGTCAAGCTAGCGACTGTGGAAACTGAAACTGTGCAGGAAAGCTCAGAGTTTATTGGCTCCTTAGAAGCTCCACGTTCAGCAATCATCAAGCCACAGGTTGAAGGACGAGTAACCCAGATTTTCATCCAAGAGGGCAACCGTGTTCAACAAGGACAAGTTATTATTAGCCTGCAAAGTGATGATGTCCAAGCTCAATTATCACAAGCCAAAGGCGCACTAGAACAAGCCCAAGCACGTCTTGCTGAACTCCAAGCAGGTACGCGACGAGAAGAAGTTGCCCAAGCTAGAGCGCAGTTAGCCCAAGCCCAAGCTCGGTTTAGAGATGCCCAATCAGGATCGCAACCAGAAGAAATTGCTCAGGCTGAGGCTCAAATTCAGTCAGCTAAATCTGATGTAGAGCTAGCACAATCACGAGCCAAGCGCTACGCACAATTGAGAAAAGAGGGTGCAGTTTCTCAAGATACCTTAGAAGGATATGTCAAAGAACAGCAAAGTGCTGAAGCTGCCCTTGTCGTAGCTCAGAAACGCCTAGACCAACTCCGCCAAAGGAGAAATTCTAGTATCACCGAGCTAGCTGGTGCCCTAGAACAACAGAAACAAAACTTAAGGCAACTAGAAAATGGTTCCCGCCCAGAAGAAATTGCCCAAGCGCGATCGCAAGTAACTCAAGCAGCAGCCCAAGTCCAAGCGGCCCAAGTCCAAGTACAATACACAAAAGTCGTTGCACCTTTCACTGGCATTGTTGGCGATATTCCCACAAAGGTGGGAGATTATGTAGAAAGAGCAGACCAACTCACTACACTTACTAGAAACGACTCTTTAGAACTCAATATAGGCATTCCCCTAGAAGAAGCCAAAAAACTGCGTTTGGGATTACCAGTGCAAATGCTGAACGCCCAAGGTCAACCCACAGCAAGGGGTAAGGTGAGTTTCATCTCTCCAAATGCCAGTTCAGATTCGCAAACAGTTTTGGTAAAAGCCAACTTTGGTAATTCTAGAAATCAACTAATCAATCGCCAGTCAGTCCAAACCAAAGTGATTTGGAACGAACGTCCAGGAATTTTAATTCCAGTTACAGCAATATCTCGGCTGGGTGGGGAAACTTTTGTGTTTGTGGCTGAAGCGCCAACAGAAAAAAAAGCTGAAGCGCCAGCACAAAAGAAAGCTGGAGCGCCATCTTTAGTTGCTCAACAAAAACCTGTGAAATTGGGAGTTATAGAGGGGAATAATTATCAAGTTATCGAAGGACTAAAAGCTGGAGACAAAATTGTTGTTTCCGGTATTCTCAATCTAACTAATGGCGCTCCCATCACTCCTGCACCTGAAGAAGTAGGTAGTCGAAAGCTTTAGCTGAAGACGGGAGATGAGGGAGCCGGGGAAGCAGGGGGAGAAAGAATAACTAATGCCCCATGCCCACTTGCCCTATGCCTAATATTAAATACCCAATGACCAATTTTTTAAACTATGTTTGTTGACTTCTTTATTAAGCGGCCAATCTTTGCGTCGGTCTGTGCGATCGTTATCCTTTTAACAGGATTAATTAGTATTCCTACACTACCGATCGCCAGATTCCCAGAAATTAGTCCCACCCAAATCACTGTAACTTCCAACTATAGCGGAGCTAGTGCAGAAGTTGTAGAAAGCGGAGTGACAAATATCTTAGAAAGGCAAATCAACGGGGTTGAGGGACTAAGATATCTCACTTCCAGCAGCAGCAACGATGGTACTAGTACTATTACAGCCACCTTTGATTCATCACGGGATAAAGATATTGCGGCTGTGGATGTGCAAAATCGGGTTTCTGTTGCCCAACCACAACTACCAGATTCTGTACAGCGTACAGGAGTGCGGGTGTCGAAAGAATCTAGTAACATCCTCTTAGCCATTGGTTTATTCGCTGAAAATAAAGAGTACGACAATACATTCTTAAGTAACTATGCCGACCTTTACTTAGGAGATGCCTTAAAAAGAGTCAAAGGTGTGAGCAACGTTCAAATTTTTGGCGAACGCCGCTACGCAATGCGCCTGTGGTTAGATCCAACTCGCCTTGCCAATCGGGGGCTAACAACTCAGGATGTAGCCAATGCTTTAGCTGAACAAAACTTGCAAGTTGGTGCAGGGAGAATTGGACAAGAACCCGCTCCTGAAGGACAAAGATATCAACTTGATGTGCGTGCTGCTAGCCGATTAGCAGAACCATCAGAATTTGAAGAAATTGTCCTAAAAACTGGAGAAGATGGCACATTAGTCAAGCTCAAAGATGTTGGTAGAGCAGAACTGGGTGCAGAAAACTACAGTTCATTTCTACGATTTCGTGCTAACGATGCTGTCGGTTTAGGGATTTATCAGATTCCTGGTAGTAATGCCTTGGATGTAGCTAAGGGAGTAAAAGCCGAAATTGCGCGATTGGCTCCAAGTTTTCCCCCAGGCATGAAATATCAGGTAGCTTTTGACACAACCATGTTTGTTGAAGAGTCGATGGCAGAAGTGCTTAAGAGCCTGATTGAATCGGTGGTGCTGGTTGTAATTGTAATTTTTGTGTTTTTGCAGGACTGGCGAACTACCTTAATTCCCGCAATTACTATTCCGCTTTCCTTCATTGGGATATTCGCCTTTGTCAAAGTTTTTAACTTTTCGATTAATAGTTTGACTTTGTTTGGTCTGACTTTAGCATCAGGGATGGTGGTAGATGATGCGATCATTGTAGTAGAGCAAATCAGCCGTTTTATTCAGGATAAAGGAATTAGTCCTCGTCAAGCCGCCAGTGAATCAATGAGGGAACTTTTTGGGGCAGTGATTGCAACTTCACTGGTATTGATGGCAGTGTTTGTACCAGTGGCGTTCTTTCCGGGAACCACAGGCGCACTTTATCGGCAATTTGCGCTGACGATCGCCTTTTCCATTGCGATTTCGACTTTTTTGGCTTTGACTCTGATACCTTCTTTGTGTGGGGTGTTGCTGCGTCAAGGACAAAGACCTTCAGGCTGGCTGGGTTGGATTTTTGGCCAGATAAATCGCTTTCTCGACTGGGTACAGCATAGTTATAAGCGATCGCTTACCTTTCTCACACGCATCAAAAGTATTGTAGTTGGGTTGTTTATTGTTTCCTTGGGAATGACTGCTTGGCTGTACATCACAGTACCGACAACTTTTCTACCCGATGAAGACGAAGGTTACTTCATCACAATTATCCAAGGGCCGCAAGGGGTTTCGTTGCAATATACCAGCGATGTGATTGCACAGGTAGAAAAAGAAATTCTGCAAATTCCTGAAGTAGTGGGGACTTTTGCGATCGGAGGATTTGGTTTTAGTGGTAGCACCGCCAATAGCGGCATCATATTTACCACTTTAAAATCATGGGATGAGCGCTCAAAACCCGATCAATCAGTACAGGCGATTATTGGCAGCTTGCAAGGGAAGTTGTTGTCAATCCCAGAAGCCAGAGTTTTCCCTGTGAATCCGCCCCCAATTCAGGGTTTAGGCAACTTTGGCGGCTTCGTCTTTCAACTGCAAGACCGCAGAGGTAACAGTGGCTTACAAAATCTAGTCCAGTCAATGGGTCAGTTGCTAGGTAAAGCTAATCAAACACCAGGATTACAAGCTGTATTTAGCACCTTTGCCGCAGATACACCACAATTGCTTGTGGAAGTAGACCGCAATAAAGCCAAATCATTGCAAGTTTCTATAGATGATGTCTTCAGTACTTTACAAACTGCTTTGGGATCGCAATATGTAAATGATTTCAATCTCCAGCAGCGTAATTATCGGGTGTATATCCAGGCAGATCAACAGTTTCGTTCCAATCCAAAAGATATTGGTAAACTGTACGTTCGTTCTCAAAAGAATCAAATGATTCCTTTGAGTAACTTAGTCACAGTTACTGAGACTGTGGGAGCGCAAACTATCAATCATTACAATCTGTTCCGCTCAATTGAAATTAATGGTGCTGCCGCTCCTGGTTCTAGTTCTGGAGACGCAATTAAAGCAATGGAACAAGTTGCTAAAGAAGTTTTACCAGCAGGTTATGGCTATGAATGGTCAGGGACTGCATTAGAAGAAATAGATTCTGGTGGTTTAGCACCCTTAATCTTTGGATTAGGATTGGTATTTGTATTTTTGGTGCTAGCTGCTCAATACGAAAACTACATTGACCCCTTTATCATTCTGTTATCAGTTCCCTTAGCTATTTTTGGAGCGCTTGTAGCTCAATCGTTACGGGGTTTTTCTAATGATGTTTACTGTCAAATTGGTCTAGTAATGTTGATTGGTTTGGCTAGTAAGAACGCTATTTTGATTGTGGAGTTTGCTAACCAATTGCGAGATCAAGGTCTTTCAATGACTAAAGCAGTAGTTGAAGCTTCACAAGAACGGTTACGTCCAATTTTGATGACTGCCTTTGCTACTCTTTTAGGAATTTTCCCCTTGGCTAATTCCACGGGTGCTGGTGCAGGTAGTCGCCAATCTTTGGGAACAGCAGTTTTTGGTGGAATGTTAATTGCGACTTTCTTGAGTTTGTTTGTAGTGCCAATTTTGTATATTGTTATTAAGACGACGACAGAGCGCTTTATCAAACCAAATAAGCATCAACAACTTCAAACAGAAGCAGTTTCCTTCGATGGAAAAACTGTTGCATATTCAACAAAAGCTGAGGATTGAGTCTCGGTTTTTTGTAGTTAATTTCACCCAATTGTAGCGGCAGTTATGACCCTTTTAACTGTCGCTACATATCGTAAGATGAAGTTTTAACAAACCTACTGCACCGTAAAGTAGTTGGAGTTTTCTCTTCATGTACGATGAAAATATGTTCTAGTGCGATCAATCGCACTCTCAAAAATTTTTACACTTTTTCTTCTGTAACTAATGTTAGACTAACCCATTCGCCTTTATCGTTATAGCTGCGAATCATCCTCTGGCGCAGGTTTGACTGGATTAACCAACCCGCTTCCAAAAATAAGGGTTGACGTAATTGCACCTTTAGAGGAGAAGTTGCAGAAGCGCCATCAGGTAACAATAATACTTGTATTTGCTTTTGGGGATCTTGGTCAAAAAGAACGATGGAACCTTTGATAGTAGCAGATGAAGTAATTGTACGATCGCCAAAAGAGGTACTTTGAATTAATCGCCCAGTATCATCAAGTTGTACTTTCAAAGTTGTAGAGTAAATATCAGGCGAACGCAAATCTCGATATATTGTTACTGCTTGTCCTTGCCATTCACCCAACAAGTCATTTATCTGCAAAGGTGGACGTTCTGTTGCTGGGGTTCCACCTAAATGTTCTCGAATTAGAACTAGTCTACTTAAATTACCAGTCTTATCAAACAGTTGCACCAGACGCAAGCGGCGATTTTCATGAACAAAAGCGAGTTCTGCACCGAATTCGGAAAATGGCCCCAGCTGAATTACACCTTCAGAAAATGAACCATTTTCAAAAAAAAGTAGACCTCCTCCCACTGAACTATATTCTTTGACTAAATCATCTCGCCCCGAACGGCACAAAGTTAAGCGCACTGTTTGGTTATTGTTCAAACCTTCTAGGGAAAGATGGCTAGGAGTATCGTTCAGAAGTGTACCTTCAGGAGAAAAATTGGTAAATGAACCTTCCCATACACCGAGATTTTGTAGAAAACATTCCCATTGTGATTTCATAAGTTTTTGTCATTTGTCATTTGTTATTGGTCATTTGTTATTTAAAATTTAATAAGAGATAAGTACTCCGATTAGTGGTGGGTGGTTGACATTCGTTCAAGCAAAACTTCAGTTATTCTTTTAAAATTTTGAAAATTTCGAGTTCAGAGGTCGATGTTCCGAGTTCAGAGGTCGATGTTTCGAGTTCAGAGGTCGATGTTCCGAGTTCAGAAGTCGATGTTCCGAGTTCAGAAGTCGATGTTCCGAGTTCAGAAGTCGATGTTCCGAGTTCAGAGGACAAATGACCAATGACAAAGGACAAATGACCAATGACAAAGGACAAATGACCAATGATTAACCTTTGGCAAAACGTCGGACAGCAAATAAGCTTCCCATTAATCCTACAGCTGCACCGAAACTTAAGAGAATCAGGGGCAAGAGTAAAATTTGGGCTGGAGTGAGTTGCACCCCGTTGGTGATAGCTTGAATAAACTCAGGTTGATTGGCTAGCAACTTACCGAGAAACTGTTGAATCACTGAAATAAAACTCCAAGCGATCGCACCACCAACCAAACCGAAGGTAATCCCTTGTAAAATAAACGGGAGGTAAATCCAAGCTCTGGTTGCTCCCACTAGTTGCATAATTTCAATTTCCTGCCGTCGTGCCATGACAATCAGCCGAATTGTCGTAGTAGTCACTGCGATCGCTGTTAAAGTTAGAATAATCGTAATTGTTAAAGTAATCCAGTTCAGACCTTGGTGCAATTGGGCAATGCGTTTAACTGCTTCATCCACATACTGCACCGTCTCAACTCCCGGCAATTTAGCCAACTCCGTTGCTAAAGTTGGCACAACTTGAGAATTGCGCGCTTTCACCTTCATCTCATCAACCAAAGGATTCTCGCCTAGCTCCTGCGTAGCCCCCTCAATATCAGAAATTCTCATTTCCTTAACTAATTTAGTCCAAGCTTCCTGTTTGGTAATGCTTTGTATCGCCGCCACCTCTGGCATTGTTGCAATTAGTGGCTCAATGGTTTCGACTTGCGTATCCGGTTCGAGATAAACTGAAACTTCTAGCTGACTACCAAACTGATAGAGGAGTTTTTCAACTTGCCAAGAGGTTTGCAAACTCAAGCCGAATAAAAACAGTAACACTGTTAAAGTACTTACAGCTGCCCAATTCATCCAACCTCCCCGCAGTAAACCGAGGAAAGTTTCTTTAAGCAGGTAGTCAAGTTTCGTAAGAGATTTAAACACACATCACCTCAAAATTTGAATGAACTTAGCGCTTTGGTGTTACAGCAGTTTTCATGTATTTGAACCACATCTGTTGTAGGGGTAAAGCGCAATGCTTATTGGTGTCAACTTAACGTATAAGCCATGTCCCGCAAGGAACTGAAGTTCCTTGCTAATAGCTAAAGTCTACTTCAGTAGACTTTAGCTATTAGCCCTGAAATTTATTTCTGGGCGGGCGTGGAAGCCAACAGATAAGAGATTTTTAGCTTAATTTGACACCTATGAGCAATGCGCTTTACCCCTACCGCGTGGTCTATTTACCTGAAAATAGCTGTAAGTTCAGCTTTTGCATTTTTGCGTCAATAACACCACTATTTATAGTCAATAGTGCAAAGTTTGCCAATACATCATGCTACTTCCTTCCTACTCCTTTGCTCCTGCTGTCTCGATCATTTACCCTATCTTCGTGCCATTCACCATACATACACTCACTATCGCTCCGACAGTTATTGATAACAATTGGCTACCTGTTCTGGTTTCTAAGCAATTTTACTGTTTTTATAACTGACTTTAAAAAAGGGGGAAAATAATTTAGTAATTCTACGATGTTTAGTATCTGAGGATAGTTGTAACTTTAAAGGAACAAACAAGATTGATTGAAGGAATTTTAAATTATGAACTTCTTAAATAAAGCCAACTTGGATAATAACTTATTAAGCCAGATCCGATATCAACTTGAGTCCGTAGAAATACATGATTATCATATAGCAAAACTATTGTGCAAAGTAATTCCCTCCAATTGCCCCTTTGAAAGAACGGTTACAGTTTTCGGTCGGACTCTGTTCCAAATTCCACCTTTATGTAAAATTAACCCCCTCTATGAACAAATAGTTGGTCTTCGTTTTAAGTGTTTATTATATTTAGTCAATGAATGTGGTGAGGATGCGAAAAAATATTGTTAAATATAGATTTCCATCAATAAAAAATAGATTTAAGAATTCTTTTTACTAAGAAAAACGTTGTATAGGAATCCTAGTACCGCAAGGCGGAAGTCACACATTCACGCATTCATTTGTAGAGACGGCGATTTATCGTGTCTCTCTAACTGTCAAAATAAATTTGACAGACTACTAGTTGCAATCAGACGTGAGTCAGATTCTCTATAAGACGCACTCGCGTTCACTTAGAGCGAGTCAGATGCTACGCACAGTCGGTATCGAGCTTTGGGAACCTCCGCAAAGCACTGGCTCCCCAACATGGATTTCAAAAATTAAATATGAGTCTTATAGAATAAAGATAGTTAGGAATTTTCACCATCTAGCCATCAAGACTCATGCCCTCTGAAATTGCTGTAGAGAAAAAAAAGTTAAAAAATCCACCTTTGGAGCTTCATTATTTAGGCGATCGCGTCCTACGTCAAGCTGCAAAGCGAGTTGCGAAAGTAGATGACGAAATCCGCCAAGTGGTGCGCGAAATGTTGCAAACTATGTATAGCAAAGATGGCATTGGTTTGGCTGCACCCCAAGTGGGAATTCACAAACAACTAATTGTCATCGACCTGGAACCAGAGAACGCAGCTAATCAGCCCTTGGTACTGATTAACCCCACCATTAAACAAGTAAGCCGCGACATCTCCGTAGCCCAAGAAGGATGCTTGAGTATTCCTAACGTATATCTAGACGTAAAGCGCCCCGAAGTCGTAGAAATTGCCTATAAAGACGAATACGGTCGTCCCCGGACATTAAAGGCTAATGACCTTTTAGGACGCTGCATTCAGCACGAGATGGATCACCTTAACGGCGTGGTATTTGTAGACCGTGTGGAAAATTCCTTGACTTTAGCCCAGGAGCTATCTAAGAATGGCTTCTCGTATCAAGCGGTGAAACCAATAAAATAGGGGGCTAGTTGTGTATTTAACTCCAAAAAGCGGTTTATTCCTAGGTGGTTCTTGTGTAAGTGCGATCGCGGCTGTCGGTTCGATTTTTGAACTCAGTTACGGACGACCAGATTTTGGTTTCACAGCCACTACGATTATCCTGGCATTGAGCATTCCACTCACAGGATTATTTTTCTTTGCCGCAGTTAAGGATGCAAGGGCTAACATGAAATAAGCATCAGGTACATAAAAAAGGTAAAAGGATGAAGGAAAAATGCAAAATTCACCCTTTTACCTTTTATTTTTTCGATTGTTCTACGGCTCCCAAGGCTTTGAGAGTATCTATCTGTGTCGATGTTAACCTTGTAATCCCAGTAATATTCATTCCTTCATAGGGTCTATCGGCTCTGAAAGTTTTCAGGCAATCGCCTGTTGTCACATTTCAAAGTTGAATTGTCTCATCTTCACTGCCACTAGCAAGAATTTGGCCATCAGGACTAAAGACTACTGAGCGGATCTGACTGCTATGTCCTTCCAAGGTTTGGAGGCACTTACCTTCATGTACATCCCATACTTCACGGTTTGGTCTTCGCTACCACTCGCCAGAATTTGACCATTAGGACTAAAGACCACTGACCAAATCGATTTGGTATGCCCTGGGAAAGTTTTCAGACACTTACCTTCACGTACATCCCATAACTTCACGGTTTGGTCTTCGCTACCACTCGCCAATATTTGACCGTCGGAACTAAACGCGACTGACCAAATCCAACTGGTATGTCCCTGTAAAGTGTTGAGACATTAGACCTCTTGCAAAAAAGTTTTGTGGTATGATTTGAGATTAAAGATTTCCCAAAACGGAACAAGCCATTTGCAGTTCATAGTTATAAATCCCTGCAATTAAATGGCAACGCAATACAAAGCGTTTTCTGCGATTACGATAGCGTTGGCTAAGAATCCGAAATACCTTCAATCGTCTGTTGACGTGTTCAACAACAACTCCACGACTAGCTAAATTACCATTAAATCGCTTATCTCGCTAATCAATCGTTTGAAAACCTCGAACATTTGGAGAAAGTTTTATTTTATCGATGCCAATCTCTGCTTCAACAACAAGATTTGTCTTTCGGTATACTTTTTTCGCTGGTTTTTCCTAACTCCCAAAAAATTGGGCGAATCGGGAGTTATGAAGCGACAGGTCTATTTTCTACTGCTCCTAAAACCTTCATTGTAGCTTTCTGAGCTTCAGTTAAACCTGTAATACCAGTAATGTTCATGCCTTCGTAAGGACGGGGAGCTCTTAGTGTTTTAAGGCACTTACTCGTCTTCACGTCCCAAAGGTTGAGCGTCTCCTCTGCACCGCTACTGACAAGCATTGAACCATCAGGACTGAAAGCAATTGATCGTATTCGACTGGTATATTTCTCCAAAGTGTTTAAGCATTCACCAGTACGAATATTCCAGAATTTTACTGTTCCGTCATCACTACTACTGGCTAGAGTTTGACCATCCGGACTGAAAGCCACTGACCATACCCAGTTAGTATGTCCCTGCAAAGTTTTGAGACATTGACCAGTAATAACATTCCATAGTCTAATTGTTTGGTCATAAGAGCTACTGGCTAGAGTTTGACTATCCGGACTGAAAGCAACAGAAGTTACTGAATTGGTATGTCCTTGCAAAGTGTTAAGACATTGACCACTAACCACATCCCATAACTTAATTGTTTGGTCATAACAACTACTGGCAAGAATTTGACTATTCGGACTGAAAGCAACTGACCATATCCAATCAGTATGTCCCTGCAAAGTATTAAAACATTGACCAGTAACAACATCCCATAACTTAATTGTTTGGTCTGAACTGCTACTGGCGAGAATTTGACCATTCGGACTGAAAGCAACTGACCATACCCAATCAGTATGTCCCTGCAAAGTATTAAGACATTGACCAGTGGCAACATTCCATAGCTTGATTGTTCGATCTTCACTACCACTGGCTAGAGTTTGACTGTCGGGACTAAAAGCAACTGAGCATACTAAATTAGTGTGTCCCTGCAAAGTATTAAGGCATTGACCAGTGCTGATATCCCATAGTCTTACTATTCTGTTAACAGAACCACTGGCTAGAGTTTGACCGTCCGGACTAAAAGCAACTGACCATATCGTATTATTATGTCCCTGCAAAGTTCTAAAGCATCGACCATTGCAAGTATCCCATAACTTGATTGTTTGATCATAACTGCCACTAACCAGAATTTGACGCATTTCTTCCGAAGACAGATCACGAACGGGACAAAAGGCGACTGAAAGTACTGAGCTAGTATGTCCCTGCAAAGTGTTGAGGCATCGACCAGTACCGACATCCCATAGCCTGATCGTTTTGTCAACACTACCACTAGCTAAAGTTTGACCATCTGAACTGAAGGTTATTGGCCATACCGCATTGGTATGTTCCTGCAAAGTATTGAGGCATTGACCAGTGCTAACATTCCATAGCTTTACTGTTTGATCTTCACTACCACTAGCTAGAGTTTGACCATTTGGACTAAAAGCAACTGACCATATCGTATTCGTATGTTCCCGCAAAGTATTGAGGCATTGACCAGTGTTAACATCCCATAGCTTTACTGTTTGGTCAACACTACCACTGGCTAGAGTTTGACCATCCAAACTAAAAGCAACTGACCATACCGCATTGGTATGTTCCTGCAAAGTATTGAGGCATTGACCAGTGCTAATATCCCACAGCTTTACTGTTTGGTCAACACTACCACTAGCTAGAGTTTGACCATCCGGACTAAAAGCAATCGACCCTATCGAATTGATATGACCCTGCAAAGTATTGAGACATTGACCAGTGCTAACATCCCACAGCTTTACTGTTTTGTCAACACTACCACTAGCTAAAGTTTGACCATCTGGACTAAAAGCAATCGACCATACCCAATTGGTATGTCCTCGAAATATCAAAAGTTGTTGACCATCCACAACTTTCCATAGGTGAATCTCACTCTTATCATCGCTTGTAGCCAAAAGTGTGGCATCTGGGCTGAACACTACTGATAAAATACTACCGAAGGTTTGAGTAAAAACAGATTTAACAAAATTAGCATGAGCAAAGTTAACATTATTCAAATCTACTTCCTGTAGATATGCTTGCCAAATTCTTAAAGAAGAAAAGTCATAACCCCTTAAATCAGTTTTTAAATGACAAAGTAAATTTAAAATATTTCCTCCACTATACCCTACTGTTTGTGAAAATCTCTCTCTTAACATTGAAAGAATTTGCTTGCTCTGAGCTTCAAGACTTGTTTGACATCCTAAAATAGCAATTAGTCTATCTTGAATAGGTTTAAGTATGAAGCGGCTTTGGCTTTCTCTAATATAATCTTTCGCCACAGCTTTTAGTAAAGCATGGCTGTTTAATAGTTCAATTTTACCGATTCTAATTTCCTCACAAACTTGCTCGATTAATCGATCAGTCATATACTCTATAAGTACAGGTTGAAGCGTAAAACCCAGTGAACTTCTCTCAAGAGGCAATCTCCGCTTCAAGGATTGAAGAGTGTCTGGAACTTTCTCTTTGGCTTCTGGAGACAAGATATCCTCTCTCATATCTGAAACCGAAATCGGCTCTCGATTAATCGCTAACCAATACACAACTTCCTTTTCTTCTTTTGACAAACGCTCAAAGTGCCAATTTAATAAATCCTGGCGCATATCATGAAATACTTTTTTTCCTTGTCTTAAAAATTCTGAAATATTACCGTCAAATACCTCCTCAACATGCTTAGCAGCAAGTTCTAGTGCTAAAGGATTGCCGTTGTAATAGAACTCGATGAGTTCTTTCCATTCATCGTTTGAGCCTAAAAAATCACCAAATTCTGTAAAAATTTTCCGTCCATCTAAATAACCCAAACCACCTAGTTCTAGGCATTGGACTGGTCTATTTTTACCTGCTAGTCTTGCAATTTCTTGTGGTTTCTCTCTACTAGTTAGCAGCAAACAGCTTTGATGATAAACTTTCCCAACTTGTGTAAGTAATTTACCATACTCTGCATATCCCTCTTGGTATTGTCCTGCACGCTCACCACCTTGAAGAACAGCATCCATATTATCCAGAATCAGTAAACAACGGTGCTGACGTAAATAATAAAGTAATCGCTGTATTTGACTGTCTACGATCTTTGGTAAATTGATTTCCTGCTGATTAGACAGAAATTTAATTATATCTGCTAGGATATCTGTGACTGGTGGAGCATTGAGGAGTGATCGCCAAATAACGTACTCAAATTCGCCCTGAATGCCCAAAGCCAGCTTTAATGACAGATCAGTTTTGCCAAGACCACCTTTACCCAACTTTAGCGACAACCCAGTTTTTCCAATCCCCCCCATACCCAAAATTGCCACTAATCGGTAGCGATCTTGAAGTATCCATTTCTCTAAAGTAGCTAGTTCTTCTGTGCGTCCAAAGAAAACAGAAACGTCAGGCGCATCTCCCCAGTCTTGGTGCTTGTTAGCAATTTTTGCTTGATGTTCTGCTCTGCGTTGAAGCATTGAGACATCTCTTTGTAGCGCTTCCAACTCTAATGTTGTCCGAAAATTTTTTTTATTCACCTTTTGACCCAATCCTTCTGATAAAATTTTCCACAACTTTGGACCGACATCTTGCTTTAAATACTCAGGGGTACAGTGGTAATTCGCTGCAATGTCTTCGTATGTCCAATTTTCCCATGCTCCCTGAAGCACAGCCATCTGAACATTATTCAAGTTTTTCTCGGTTTTGGCAAAGACTATTACGTCTGATAGTTTGAGAGCTTCTTCTATGTTCATCGGTGGCCACCTGAACTTTTCTTAAACTTTTATGAGCTAATCTGAACTAAATCAGCTTTTGAGCGAGCCAATTAAGGAACAAATCTCCTAACTTTACTTTTATTTCTAAATAAGCTTAGATATGAGACCATTGTAGTACTTAAAAGAAAGCGATAAAAAGTTAATTTCTACAATTAACGAAGGAGCTACTCCAAAATTAGGATAAATAAGAGGGTGTTTGAAAAGTCGGGCAGGTTGTAAAAAAGCTCTCTCAGTATAGGCTGTGAATAGATAGTAAACATAAGGATTTTATTGAGGGTTGTAGTAGCTCTCTTTTGAAATCGCCAAGTCATCTCTTAACCAGAAATCAAGTGTTTCAGTTTTCTATCTCTATCAGACATCCCAATGAGGTAACAAAAGTTCTCTGTATAGATTCTGGTATGGGTTTTTTCTATAACTCCTAATCATACCACAAAATAATTATGCAAGAGGTCTATTTCAAAGTTTACTTTCACCATTTGTAAATACCAAAACCACTGGTGTTGGTATTCAAATTTGATTCAGGTTTGATAGGACTGCTGCGTGCCTTGACTAGCTAAAAACAACGCAAGTATTGACTCCTTTTTTAGGACAGTCGAGGTAGCCCTAGCTGCTGCTTAGATTCAACTCTCAAAACAGGACAAAAAGTATGAAAATCAATCTCAAAAATGATGAAAATCTACTATTCAAGTGGTTTTGTCAGGGACTCAAGTATTTTCTGCTGACTCTGCTTGGTTTGGCGATCGCTCTTGTATTGTCTCACGTTTTTGGCGCTGTCTCAATAGCTGGGATGCTGTTATCCACAAGTTTATGGATATTCTTTGTGAGGATAGCAGTATCTCTGTTTTGTCTATTTGCGATCGCCATGATTGTTGAGTCTTGGAGTTGATTCCTTATCCAATCATCAGCACCAACACCAAGATTGCAATTTTAGGTTCGTAGTGAAATTTAATCAACTTTCTTGGGTTAAGTCCAAGTTAGCCCAAGACTTCCCACTAGGAGATTATATCATGTCAAACAACAGCAACGGCTCTGGGGGAGAAACGCTTTCGCCACTTTTAATCATCTTAGTGGCAGGGTCAATCTCTTTGGCAATTGTTAACAAAGCTAATCACCCAGCATATTTTGACATAGTTAAAATAGCTATGGCCTACAGCTTTAGCTCAATCAACTCCCAAGGAAAAACTAAACATTCTAATAACCAGGATGATGTAGATAAGGACGAGTTGAAATAGCAGACATGAGAACTATCTGTGAAGGCAGTAAAAATTGAAGAAGAATTCAGAAGTCAGAATTCAGGAGCGGAGCCGGAGACTCCGAAAGCTCCGGTCAGAATCAAGACGCTCGATGACTCGCTACCGCTTCGCTATCAGTGGAGGATTCAGACCCACCACTGAATTGTTGCACCACTAAATCTTCTCTTTCAGAGACGCACTTGCGTTCGATTTAGTGGGGGTCTTAAACCCCTTGATTCATCCCCCAGTCGCACAAAATTCATTCTGAATTCTGGCTCCTGACTCCTGAATTCTGTTTCGATAACTGTTTTTTACAGATAGCCTCGCAAAGGTGAGTTGCAGATTATAATTTGCTTCTAAAATAGAAGAATGCTGTCAACTCCCACTCAATTACTGCGACTGTCTCAAGGACAACTCAACTTACTAGAAGCTTGTCCGCGTAAATTCCAACATACTTACCTAGAAAAACTCAATTCGCCCTCAAATCCAGAACAAGAAGAACGGCAAACTTTGGGTAGTCGCTTTCACTTGCTAATGCAGCAGCGAGAAATGGGTCTGCCAATTGATAGTTTCCTGCAAGCAGATGCTAAACTGCAAAGCTGGATGCTAGCTTTTGCTGATGCAGCCCCAGAAATTTTAACGGCTGCATCTGATAATCAAACTTTCCGTGAGAGTGAACACTACCGAACTCTGCAAGTTCAGGATTATTTGCTGACGGTTGTCTATGATTTATTGATTGCAGATAACCAACAAGCGCAAATTCTCGACTGGAAAACTTATCCTAAACCACCCCATAAACGCAAATTAGAAGCCAACTGGCAAACACGGCTTTATCTGTATGTATTGGCAGAAACTAGCGACTATTTACCAGAAAATATTTCGATGACTTACTGGTTTGTGCAATCTGAGGGGAAACCGCAAAATATTAAATTTAATTACAATACTGTTCAACATACACAAATAGCAAAGAAACTTAATCAACTGTTAAGCCAGTTAACTATTTGGCTGGAAAATTACCGAAATAACCAGCAGTTTCCACAAGTGGTGGAGGGTAGCAAAACCTGTGATTATTGTCAGTTTGCTAAAAGGTGCGATGCCTACGGCGGTAAACTACGCACACAAGCTACTGAAGAAGCAGTGAAAAATTCATTGCCCAATTTTGACAGCATTCAAGAAGTTTCACTTTAATTTTATCCGCAGGATTGTTTTATAGAACTAACAGTTAAAAGTTAGTAATTAGGAGTTATAAATTAAAACTCTTAACTCCTAACTTCTCACTCCTAACTCCTAACTTTAGTATGCCAGAACAACAGCAGTGGACTATAGCAACAACCGAACAACCCCCGGAGTGGTTCATCCAAGCGGTGAAACAGCATACACCCGCATCAAGTGGAATATATGCAGCACAATTGTTGTGGCAACGGGGAATTAAAGATCATCAACAATTAACAGCTTTTATCAACCACAAAGCTTATCAACCAGCGAGTCCGTTTGAGTTTGGGCAAGAAATACAATTAGCGATCGCCCGGTTGCAACAAGCATATAACATCAAAGAAAAAATTGCCATTTGGGGAGACTTTGATGCTGATGGGATTACCGCCACATCTGTACTTTGGGATGGATTAGGGCAATTTTTTAAACAAAATATTCAGTTAATTTACTATATTCCCAATCGCCTGAAAGAATCTCACGGACTCAATAATCAAGGGATTGATAACCTCGCAAAACAAGGTTGCAAATTAATTGTTACTTGCGACACAGGCAGCACAAACATTGAGGAAATTATCTATGCCAAACAACTAGGCATAGATGTAATAGTTACAGACCATCACACCTTACCCGCCGAACGCCCACCCGTCGCAGCAATTATTAATCCTCGTTATTTGCCCAGAGAACATCAGCTGTTCAATCTTTCTGGGGTAGCGGTAGCTTATAAGTTGGTGGAAGCATTATATCAAAGTCTGCCTAATATTGCAAAACATCCGTTAGAAGATTTATTAGATTTAGTAGCAGTAGGATTAATTGCCGACTTAGTGCAGTTAAGTGGAGATTGTCGCTATTTAGCACAGATGGGAATTCAACGACTGCAAGCAGATTTTCAACAGCCAGCAGCAGCGCGCCGCCGTCCAGGGGTGGGGCGATTATTAGAATTGTGCCAAAAAAGTGGCGATCGCCCCACAGATATTTCCTTTGGTTTGGGGCCAAGAATTAACGCCGTCAGCCGCATCCAAGGCGATGCTAGTTTTTGCGTTGAATTACTAACTAGTCGGGATGCCAAACGTTGTAACGAACTAGCCGAAGTTACAGAACTCGCAAACACCCGCCGCAAATCTTTGCAAAAAGATGTGCAAGCGCAAGTAGCACAAAAACTTACTCAATTAGACTTATCAACCACCAGCGTCATCGTCCTAGAAGATGCCCAATGGCCTGCGGGTGTCTTGGGCTTAGTCGCTGGACAAGTAGCACAAGAAACAGGTCGCCCGACTATTTTGTTAAGTACGGAAGGGAGTGGGGAATTGGGAGTAGGGAGTGGGGAAGAAGATTCCGCCCCTACTCCCTACTCCCTACTCCCTACTCCCTTAGCAAAGGGTTCCGCCCGTTCGGTGAATTCTGTCGATTTATACCAACTGGTGAAAGACCAAGCACATTTGTTACATCGTTTTGGCGGACATCCCTTTGCAGCAGGTTTGAGTTTGTTGGTGGAAAATATTCCTTTATTTACAGCAGCGATTAATCAGCAGTTACGGCAATCTTTAGGTAGTACAACCCTAACGCCAACCGTGCAAGCAGACTTGACGATAACAGTCGCAGACTTGGGGAAAGAGTTATTTTTGGAACTGAAACTGCTAGAACCTTGTGGAATGGGTAATCCTGTTCCCAAGTTGCTAATTCAAAACTGCTGGTTTGAAAATTCTTGGCATCGTAATCAGCAGGATTGGCAAGGGAAAAAGGTACAGTACATTAAAACCGAGTTTGATATTCGGGATGATTCCAGCAGAACTGCTTTTCCTGGTATATGGTGGGGACACTACAAAGATGAATTGCCCATAGTAAGGTGTGATTGCATAGCAGAATTAGACTACAACACCTTCAAAAAACGTTATGAAATCAGATTAATTGCCGTGCGTCCCAGTGTTAATTCAGCACTCAACACTCGGAATTTACCACTCATCTTAGACTGGCGTAACTTCTCCACTCCCCACTCCCAAGTAGAGACGCGATTAATCGCGTCTCTACCGACTCCCCCACTCTTGCTTGAAGATTGTCCGACGAATTGGGATGATTTACGGGCGTGGTTGCGGCGATGTCTAACGATAAGTAGTTCGCAACAATTAGCGATCGCTTGGTCTAAACCCAACCTCCAACCACCTAATCAAATTTGGCTGACTCTTGTAGGAATTGCCAAATACCTCAGTCGCACAAATCAATTAGTTACCCGCGTCCAACTTTTAGAGAAAATCGGCATCACCGACCAAACCTTACTTGTAGGCATCAAAGCTTTAAAATATTTAGGGTTTACAGTCAAACGACAAGACCGTTATTTGCAAATCACCTGGCATCCAAGCGATAGTGCAGAAAACTTGGCACAGGCAGCAGTGGAACGATTTTTAGCTGCTGTCAGAGAAGAACAATTTCAGCGAGAGTATTTTGCTGAAGTTCCTTTATCTACTATTGTGGCGATCGCAAGTTCCGACAATTACATGGGTACAAACTTTTAAAAACGTGAGTTCGACAAACCTCTCCCTCCCAGCCTCCCTCTCCGAAACGGAAAGGGAGGAGCAACGAAAAATTCAGTTTTTTGCTCCCCTCTCCGACACGGAGAGGGGTTGGGGGAGAGGTCAAATAAGACTTGTCGAACTCAGGTTGATTTAAGATTACTAAATGGTATACCAATCAACTGATGACCGAGGAACTGGAAAGAGCAGATAATGATAGCCCGTGGAAAGAAATTTTAGAAGCTTACTTTCCCCAAGCAATGCAATTTTTCTTTCCCCAAACAGCAGAACTAATTAATTGGGAACGTCCCCACGAATTTCTCGATAAGGAATTTCAACAAATAGCCCGCGAAGCAGAACTTGGTAGGAGATATGTAGATAAATTAGTTAAAGTCTGGCAAATTCAAGGACAAGAAACTTGGCTATTAATCCATGTAGAAATCCAAGCAAAATCAGAGGATACTTTTGCCGAAAGAATGTTCTCCTACAATCTGCGGATTTTTGACAGATTTGCGAAACCTGCCATGAGTTTGGCAATTTTGTGCGATACCGATCCGACATGGCGACCCAATCAATATAGTTATAATTATCCCAATACCAGACTTAACTTTGAATTTGGAACCGTCAAGCTACTGGATTATCAAAATCGTTGGACAGAATTAGAAGCCAGCGATAATCCATTTGCAACTGTAGTAATGGCGCATTTGAAGACGCAGCAAACAAATAAAAAGCTAGGAGAACGTAAAGCTTGGAAATTTAGCTTGATTCGCCGATTGTATGAATTAGGATTGCAAGAAAAAGATATTCGTAACCTTTACCGATTTATCGATTGGGTTATGATTTTACCAAAAGCCTTGGAAGCAGAATTTTGGCAAGAGTTTAAGCAATTTGAGCAGGAGCGGACTATGAGCTACATTACCACAGGCGAACGCATTGGTTACGAGCGCGGAAAACAGGAGCAAGGACAAACACTTGTGCTACGGCAACTACAAAAACGGGTAGGAGAGTTACCACAACAGCTTCGGGGGCGCATTGAAACTCTTTCCCTAGAGCAATTAGAAGCACTTGGCGAGGCTTTATTGGATTTTACAACCCTTGAGGATTTACTTAACTGGTTGGAAGCAAATCAAACAGCGTAGAAAATTTATTGATGGAAATAGTTTATGACTAAAGTAAAAAAGCCCACGTAACGGTATCCTGTGAGTAGAAAAAATCCCCTCGGACTCACATTTTAACAAGTAAAGCCTGTATTCATTACTGAATCAGGCAATTAAAATTTTTTATTAAATTTGCACAGAGAACTTCAGTTTAATTACTAGACATCTCCAGAAATTAATTATGCGTTACCTGAAACCCTTGTAGAGACGTTGCAATGCAACGTCTCTACATTCATTTTCGGAGATGTCTACTGAACAGTGAATCCTTCTGGTCTGATTGCATCTTCCAAATCAACTCCCATTAGGTTAACCCCTTGGATGTTTGCATTTGTAAGATTTGTCTTTTCCAAGTCTGCGCCCTGTAGGTTAGCCGTTTGCAGATTTGCTCCCAGCAGGTTGGCTTTCTCTAGGTCTGCATCAAATAGGTTTGCTCCCACAAGGTTTGCTCCCAAAAGGTTTACCTTGCCTAAATCTGCTCCTTGAAAGTTTGCCCCTTGTAAATTTGTTTGCTGTAAGTTAGCCCTTTCTAAATCTGCATTTTGTAAGTTAGCACCTTGCAAGTTTGCCGCTTGCAGATTTGCGTCCTTTAGCATTGCTCCAGTCAGATTACATCCGATACATTCATTGGTTTGTAATAAACGTCTAACGTTTTCTGCTACAGACACCATTGGCGATGCAACCGGAGATATTACTGGGGCAGTAACAGACTCCATTGGCGATGTAACCGGAGATATTGCTGGAGCTAGTTCAGATTCTGTAGGTATAGATGGTGTTAGTGTTTGAGCTCTAACGGCTTGCTGGTCAAGGAGCGAAAATCCTGCTACAAGTACCAGAAATACTGCTGTTACGATCCACTGAGTTAATTTTTTTGGATTTGGTTTATTCATTAGTTCCTTCATAAGCTGATTCGTAGTGCTGGGCTTGCTTTTATAAGAGCCATCAATAATGTGCTTTATTCTCACTTTAGATAACTTGATTGATAACATCAAATATTATTTTGATTCCAATTGATAAATTCAAGTGATTAAAATTTTTTTAGATGGGAAGCGATCGCTGATTTTTTGGTTACATCTGAGAGATAGCACTCATCAAGAATTTCGAGTTTTCAGATCGGGTGCCGCAGCTACGCCCGTTGTAGACATTGCCTCATGCCTAATGAGAAAGCATTGCCAGACTAGGTAAAATCCGATATGTTTCACTTTTAATTAAGATAGAGAGTCCCAAGTAAATTAAGACAAAGGGGAAGATTTTCCGACCGAAGCGAGTTAAAACGGGAGCCATGAGAGGATTACGAGTCAGGTTGTAAGAGAGTAAGCACCACACCCCAACAGTAAAGTAGCAAACACACAGAATTACACCCAAACTTGGAAGATTGCTACTAGCAAACAATGGTACATAGATCCCAATGTTGTTTCCTCCATTGGCAATGGTGACAGCAGAAACGCGGTAGGTTTGCGGATCGCGGATGGTTGCTGATAGTGATTTCTTCTGGCGTTCAGATTTGACAGGAGAGGTTAAGTCAATTGATACAGCTTGCACTGTCTCTTCTTCTTCTTGGCTGATAAGATTACTGATACCAATGGCGATGGGAAGTAAACCTAGTAAACCAATCCAGGTGCTGGGAATAATCAGACCGCCGAAGAAACCAGGGAGACTAGCGCATACTAAGGCTGTAAATCCCAGAAATTCACCAATAATAATATGCTTAGGACGAAAGCTGCGATTGACTTTTCCGAAAAAAGCTGTCAAATATAAATTGTCGTCAAAGGTGGTTGCAAAAGCGACAGAGATTCCAATAATTAATGTACTAATTAGCCAACTCATAATTGTTGCTCACGATAATTCAATGCTGTTTGTCCTAGTGCTTCTCTGCTCCCCGATGTCAGGGCAGTTCAGGAGATTTTGTGACTGTTTTACCTAACGACAACCGATTGCGGTT
Source organism: Nostoc sp. CHAB 5834 (assembly GCA_020829485.1). The sequence goes on from JAIVFU010000010.1 coordinate 39,230, forward strand.
CGTTAGCCATTAGCCACCCAGTTTTTAGAAGCGATGCCTACGGCGGTAAACTACGCCTCTAATCAAATTGGTGATTTTTTTCTCAGCAAGGTACCTTGGGAGTTCATGAAGTTAATATTATGGCTTTCACCCAAATAAGAGCAAATACTCTTGTTTCTTAAAACGATAAATAAAAGTGATTGATAACTTAAGATATTCTTGACCCCTAGCGTTCAACATCGGTTAACATTACTAATCGCGTAGCTTCAGTTTTAAAATTTACAGTAATATTTTATATCTAACTTGTAATTATGCTAACCAGTGTTGACCGTTTATTATTTGTCCGGCGAGTCCCAATTTTTAAGGAATTGCGGGATGATTTTATTGTGCGGCTCACTTCAGTAATGAACGAATTGTCATTTCCAGCTAATTACACCATCTTTCGCCAGGGAGAAGAAGGGCGATCGCTCTATATTGTCGTGTCAGGGCGAGTTAAAGTTCACATTGGGAATAAACAGTTGGCAGAGGTAGAACAGGGAAAATACTTTGGTGAGATGGCAGTATTTGATACTCAACCTCGTTCTGCCAGCGCAACGACTTTAGAACCTTGCGAATTTTTAGAACTGACGCAAGAGCAGCTGTATGATGCGATCGAAGAAACTCCCGAAATTGCGGTAAATATCATTCGTGAGTTATCCCGTCTGATTCGCAAGTTGAATGACGATATAAATGTCACCTCCTTACGGAGTTAATAATCAAGTTAATCTTGAACAACCGAGAGTTAATTTAACGCGAGTAATAAAAGACTTTACCCACCTCTGTGGGTTAAAAATCTATTCAGAAAATATTATTTAATAGTTTTTAATTCACCCTACTGGGTTCCAATACTGCGTAGGTTTTGAATATTCGTAGGTTGGGTTGAGGAACGAAACCCAACATTTCGGGACTTTGTTGGGTTGCGCTTTGCTTAACCCAACCTACAATTTTCCTTAACCCAAGCGTATTGTGTTTAAATCTACGTTTCTATAGATGCTACTTTCCGAAATTTTTTTAAGAAACTGTTGGGGAATTTCTCTACTTTCTCCCCAATGCAGATGAACATAAGAGGCGTGAACATTTGCAGGTAAACCCCATCCCTCGCATCCCATATTTTCGTCACAATCATAGCGAGAAGTTTCAAATAGAGGCTGAGTAGGAGTTAAGGTTAAATGGGAACGATGAAACTCATGTCCGTAAACAGTTGTACCTGTCTTTACTAACAGATTATCTTGCAAAGCGACTGCCCGACGATAGCCTAAAGTTAAACGTCCACCCATGACAGAAGATGTTGGTAAAACTCCCGCCATTGACCAACATTTACCCTGAAAATCGATAATTTGCTCACATAAATACATTAATCCTCCGCATTCGGCAACTGTCGGCATTCCTTGAAGAATTGCTGTTTTCACTGCATTACGAACGCTGGCATTCTCTGCTAGTTGCTGGGCAAAAACTTCCGGGAAACCTCCCCCAAAATACATTCCCTGCACATCTTTTGGTATTGCTGCATCTTCTAAGGGACTCCAGAAAACCAGTTCTGCACCAAGTTGTTGCAGCAAATCGAGATTGTCTTGGTAGTAGAAATTAAAAGCGCGATCGCGGGCTACTGCAATCCTGACTGGGGAGGAGGGGGGATGAGGGGGATGGGGGGGATGAGGGAGAGGTTTTGATTTTAACAGGGGTAATAAGTGTTGCCAATCGAAGCAGGTATCTCCTAAATCGGCGAGGCGATTAATTAAAGCGTTGAGTTCGGGGAGTTCTGCTGTGGGAACTAAACCCAAATGGCGATCGGGAATTGTAATGTTATCTTGACGGCGTAGTACGCCGAGAATAGGTAATTGTAAGGGTTCTAGAGAATCTTTGAGTAGAGAGAGATGGCGATCGCTTCCCACGCGATTTAATACTACCCCAGCTATTTTAATTCTGGGATCAAAAGATTGGTAGCCATGAGCGATCGCAGCTACAGAACCAGATAAACGACTACAATCAATCACCAACACCACAGGTAAATCTAAAAGCCGTGCGATGTGTGCCGTACTCGCAAAGTCAGTTGGGCATGGGGCATTGGGCATTGGGCATTGAAAAGAGGCAGAGGGGCGGGGTGCGGGGGGCAGAGGGGAAAATTCTCCCTTGCTCCCTGCTCCCCCTGCTCTCTCATCCCCACTCCCTACTCCCCATTCCCTACTCCCCTTCACTCCATCAAATAACCCCATCACCCCTTCCACGAGGGCATATTCACTCAGTTGGCTATGACGGGCAAAACATTGCTGAACGTAGGTTTCGGAAGTTAGTACAGGGTCTAAATTGCGACAAGGAAGACCAGTTACGTGTTGATGAAACATCGGATCAATGTAGTCTGGGCCTACCTTGAAAGATTGCACCAGGCGATCGCTACGACGTAAAGATGCTAAAAGGGTGAGCGTAACTGTTGTCTTGCCCACCCCACTACGTTCTCCAGCAATGATTACAGACATGGATAATTGTTGATTGGTTAAACTAAATAGTCGGCTATCTTAGTAAGATTAAATTAAATTAAAGTCAAACAGAAATATTTATTTTATGAAAATCATTGCTTTTATGCTAATCAGTAACGATTTTTTTATCCAGACGTTCAGCCAGCCATAATTTAATAATAGAATCAGATGTTACTCCTAAACGCTTGGCTTCATGTTCTAAGGCTTCAATCATCCAAAGGGGAAAGTCAATATTAACTCTTTTTTGTTCATAGCCTGGGCGATGTGCGTTAGATAAGTCTATAAACTCCGTAATATCTTCTCCATTATCGAACTTAGCATCAAATTCTTCAGCTTTCATAAATATTTACCTCTTCAGCACGAGAGCGACGAACAGAAATAATTCTTATTAATTAAAAAAATTCCCCCCTTCTTGCATCGAGAAGGGAGGTAAAAGGGTTAGGACTGAATTAATTCGCCAATTTGAAAATATTTGCTGTCACTCCCAGGCTTTCTTCAAAAAGTGACTCGCGGCCCCAGCGTTGCACCTGCTGACTCAGCAAAGCTTCCGCCTTTTGTTCCGAAAGTGAAGTTACCTGTTGAAACAGACCGGCGGATTGAGCGCCACCGTGGGTTTCCATCCGCATACAACCACCAGTTTCTGAGCAGATAACTGTACCACAGTCTGCCTGGGGATTTGTCGAACTGAGGCGCAGGGCAATCAAATCGCCAACAATATCGCCAACATCAGCAACCGGAACTCCTGCTAACTCTGCTTCTACTTGTCGCTGCTCTTGAGCAATAAAACGGATGCGAGTGATTTCATAATCACCGCTTTCCTTTTCATAAGAAACTGGCTGCCATTGCAATCGGCTTGCCAGCCAACCCAAAAACAGCAAAGCTTGGGCGGGGTTGCCTTTTTCGTAATCAATCGTAACGCGGTCAATTTCTTTGAGGGCGGCGCGACGGTTAGGTGAGTCGTAAGCCTCAGCTGTCAATTCCTGCCATGATGCGAGGCGACGCCAGTTTAAGTCAGCTAAAGGTACACCCGTTTCTACCAACTCTTGTAGGCGGAGTAAATCACTTTCTGGCTCGTTGAAGTTGCAAGAATCTACAATCACATTATTGCAGACTGCTGCTAGGCGCTTAAATAGACCGTTGTTAGGATCTGGTGTTGCCTTCCACCAGAGAAACTTTGGCAAGCCGCCAATCAACAAAGCTGGAATCATACCACCGATGCGTTCTAAAGCAGCAGCAGTTCCACTGAGAGTAATGTATTCGCAGCAGATAAGTGTGCTTGACGATTGCTTTTGGATGGGGCAATAGGCAGAAACTTGAGCCTTAACCCCTTCATCTTCACCAGCAATGGGAAATAGTGCAATGATGCGGCAGGGGTTGCGGAGAGCGATTTCATCGGCAATTCTGGGGCTACCGCTACTTAACCCAGCAACAGGATGTTCTCCTACGGTTCCACCTCGCTGACCTTTAGCGAATTCTTCTCGTAATATAGTCAGAGTTTCTGGTGTTGCTGTTCCAGTTTCTGGCAGACTATGTTTCTTTTGGACTTCCCGCAATGCTGCTACCATCTGTGGCCCTAAAATCCCATCAATTGGGCCGTTGTAAAATCCCAAAGCAGCTAACAAATACTGAGTTTCTTCTGGTTCGTAGACCACTAAAGTAAATGTCGTTGCCCTAGTAGCACTGGGAAGTCCACCGTCCTCGCCAGTAATACCATAACTTTGCCAAATTTGATTGAGTTCGGCATCTATTTCGTTAAGCGAAATATCTTTCGGTGCCTGGAGGGAGAAAATTGTAGAAGTTTGGGTAGGCATAGTAGTTTTAGATTTGTCATTTGTCATTTGTCATTTGTCATTCGTCATTTGTCATTTGTCATTTGTTTTTACTAGTGACTAATGACTAATGACTAATGACTAATATTTAGAGTCTGCGCCAGCGACGGCCATCCTGGTTAATTAGGAGTTCTGCTTGTTCTGGTTCCCAAGTACCGGCTTCGTACTGGGGAATATTATTAGGATCGGCGGGTGCATCCCAAACGGAAAGGGCTGGTGTTACTACTTGCCAAGCTGCTTCTACTTCATCCGCCCGTGTGAACAATGTTTGATCGCCCATCATACAATCAAGGAATAGGCGATCGTAGGCATCGGATGTTGCTTGGATGCCAAAGGAACCATAACTAAAGTCCATGTCAACGGAACGGGTGCGGAATTCTGCACCAGGCATTTTGACATCAAAACGCAGGGAAATACCTTCATTTGGCTGAATTCGCATCGTCAAAATGTTGGCGTTTGTCTGTTGGGCGGCCGATTGGAACATCCGAGATGGAACTTCGCGGAAGTGAATGGAAATCTCACTCACTTTTTTCGGCATCCGCTTTCCGGTACGCAAGTAGAAAGGAACACCTTTCCAGCGCCAGTTATCCACCAAAAACTTCATCGCTACATAAGTGGGTGTGGTGGAGTTGGGGTCAACGCCTGGTTCTGTCCGATACCCTGGCACTGCTTGACCTTTCATCCAGCCAGCACTGTATTGCCCACGGACTGCTGACCGCGACAGATTGTGAACATCAGCTAAACGAGTAGCTTGCAGTACCTTCACTTTTTCTGTGCGGATGCTGTCGGCATCCATTGCGTTTGGTGCTTCCATCGCGGTTAAGCAGTAAAGTTGCATGAGGTGATTTTGCAACATATCCCGCAGTGCGCCAGCACTTTCATAGTAGCCAGCCCGGTCTTCCACACCCACGGTTTCAGCTACGGTAATTTGTATGTGGTCAACAAATTGACGATTCCACAAGGGTTCAAAAATCGCATTGGCGAAGCGAAACACCAGCAAATTCTGGACTGTTTCTTTACCTAAGTAGTGGTCAATGCGGTATACTTGGTTTTCTTTGCAATATTTCTGTACCACTTGGTTAAGACTTTGGGCAGAAGCCAAGTCCCGACCAAAGGGTTTTTCAACTACTAGACGATGTTTGTAGGGATCTTCTAGCATCCCGCCGCTTCCTAGCTGCTTAATCGCTTCGGGAAAGAATGAAGGGGCAACTGAGAGGTAGAACATGCGATTACCTCGCGTGCCCCGTTTTTCGTCTAATTCACTCAATAAGGTTTTTAGTTTCTTGTAGCTTTCGGGGTTGTCTATATCCCCAGGACTGTAGAACAGACCTTGAGAAAAGTCTTGCCAAAGTTCCCCTAAATCGACATCAGGATGTGCCTCTTCCATGCCCTTCTGCATTTGTTCGCGGAAGTATTCATGGCTCCACTCTCGACGCGCTACGCCGACAATAGTAGTTTCTGGTGGTATCCGCCGTTCTCGCCGCAATTTGTAAAGTGCTGGCACTAGTTTGCGCCAGGTGAGATCACCAGAAGCGCCAAAGATAACTATAATCTGGGGTTCGGGCATCCCTTGTTGTTGCAGACCAACGCGCAAGGGATTTTCTAGCAGACTAACCATAGGAATTTTGGATTTGGGGTTTTGGATTTTGGATTTTGGATTGGGGGAGAGGTAACAGGTGACAGGTGACAGGTGATAATCTGTACCCTGTCACCTGTACCCTATTCCCTTCTTCAATCCCCAGTCCCTACACTGGTGACAATACCTTGATCTTGTCTTCTAAAGAGTTCATCAAGGACTGGAAGGGCTGAATGAACTTGTCGATACCTTCATCTAATAGTTCATCCATTACGGTATTGAGATCGATGTTGATGTCGTCATCTTTGAGGTTTTCGATCAGCGTGTAAGCTTTATCTACATCTGTTTCTAAGCGATCGCCTACGTTACAATGATCGGCACAAGCTTTTATCGTCGCTGGTGGTACGGTGTTAACGGTATCTCGCCCAATCAACTCTTCGATATACATCACGTCGTTGTAGTTGGGGTCTTTGGTGCTGGTACTAGCCCAAAGTAGCCGTTGTACTGTGGCCCCTTTTTCTGCTAAGGCTTTCCAACGATCGCTCTCGATAATTTTCTTGTATTCTTGGTACGCAATCTTAGCGTTAGCGATCGCTACTTTCCCTTTAACAGCTCTTAGCCTTGCTTCCACAGAAATATCATCAACGCCTTTTTTCAACTTAGCATCTATTTTGGCATCAATGTTGCTATCAATCCGGCTGAGGAAGAAGCTGGCGACTGAAGCAATTCTACTGATGTCGTTACCCTCAGCTAGCCGTTTTTCTAAGCCACGAATATAAGCCCAAGCTGTGTTTACGTAGCTTTCTACAGAAAACAGCAACGTAATATTAACATTCATCCCTTCGGCTATTACCTGCTCTACTGCTGGCAAACCAGGTTCTGTACCGGGAATTTTAATCATCAGATTTTCCCGACCAATTTCTTGGAAATAGCGCCGGGCTTCGCTTATTGTTGCTTCAGTATCATGGGCGATAGTTGGTGGGACTTCAATACTCACATAACCATCTAGTCTATTCGAGGCTTCATAAACAGGGCGTAAAATATCACATGCATAACGGATATCTGCAAAAACTAGGGATTCGTAAATTTTGTCTGTGGGTAAGTTAGCACGAACTGCGGCTTCTATATCGGCATCATAAATCACGTTACCTGCGATCGCTTTCTCAAAGATAGCTGGGTTAGAGGTAATCCCAGATATACCTTGATTTTCAACCAGGTCTTTGAGTTCACCTGATTGAATAATGTCACGGCTCAAATTATCCATCCAGATACTTTGACCGTATTGCTTAATTTCTAGTAGATGATTAGTAGACATAGCCCGTTTTCACTCCTGTATGGTGATGTTTCTAAGTAAAGTTGGCAAAACGCATTGATGGTTACTTTTGAATTGTGGCGTTGCCAATCACTTATTGCATCGACCAGCTGAGATAATCCTTAATTGATCTTCAAAAAGCGCTATTTTGCATCCTCAATCCTAAGTCACCATGATTAACGTTTAATTAATGGCAGATGAGAGTACAGCACAGCGTAAATAAATCACCCTTATAAAACCTCTAAAACCCTTACGTAACAGTAATTACGAATTGTCTTCTAGTGTCCGTTTTGAATAAAAGACTCCACCTTTGCTACATCCTCTTTGCTACCAATAATTAAAGGTGTGCGTTGATGCAATTTTTTCGGCACTACATCCAAGATATTTACCAATCCTGTAGTAGCACGACCGCCCGCTTGTTCAATCAAAAAGGCTAGAGGAGCAGTTTCATAAAGCAAGCGCAATTTACCTTCTGGGTTTTGAATTGTGCCTGGGTAGAGAAACACGCCGCCTTGAATCAAAATTCTATGAATGTCGCTCACCATTGCGCCGCTATAACGAGCGCTGTAACCTTCTGTGCGATGAACGTAGCGGATGTATTCTCGAATCGATTCTTCCCACTGCCAAAAGTTACCCTCATTCACGCTGTAAACAGAACCGTGGTTAGGAATCCGAATGTTTTCTTCTGTGAGAATAAATTCTCCTAAGCTGGGATCAAGGACAAAGGAATGAACGCCCTTACCTATAGTATAAACCAGCATCGTGCATGGGCCATACAGAATGTATCCAGCAGCAAGCTGCTTACGTCCGTTAGTGAGGAGGTCAGTTGCTTTACCATCGCTATCAGTTCCTTCTTGTTGGCGAATGGCGAAAATAGAACCCAAGCTGAGATTATTATCAGTGTTGGATGAACCATCAATTGGGTCATACAGCAGGGTATAGCGACCAATGGGGCAATTTTCCGGGATATAGTAGGGTTTTTCCATTTCCTCAGAAGCTAGGCGACAGACTAAGCCGCTTTGCTTAAAAACTGAGATAAATACATCATTGGCATAGACATCCATCTTTTTGACGGATTCTCCTTGGACATTAACTTCCCCAGTAAATCCAAGAACGCCTTCCATTAAACCAGCGCGACTCATGCGGCGAGCAACCAGTTTGCCGGCCAGGGCGATGCGATTCATCAGCGCACTTAAATCCTGTGCATCTGGCGAAAAACTCTGAAGTTGCTGTAAGACGTGACGCGATAAGGTTGTACAATCACGATCTAAGGATTTGTCTGTAATTTCATTGATAGACGATTCTATTGAATCTGGCGCTTTAGCCATTTTTATGTTCTCCGCAGCCACTAGCTGTTAATTGGGTTTTAGTCGTATATGGCAACTTATGGTTGCTGCTTCTATCTTAGAAAGGTAATTTGATAACTTAGATGCGACTTTAGATAAACTAAAGAAATGAATTTTCAGTGACTCTTGCACTCAGAGCCTAGATACGTAGTTTACTTCGACTTGTGTGTACACCGTATAGGAGAGACGAAGGGTAGCTTTGGCTCTTTCGGGTTCTTGTAGTTTAGTAAAGACCTCTTGCATAAATCAAAAATTTTGAACCCCACCCCGCATTTGAGTAAAGCAAACGCTCCCCTCCCAAAGATCGGGGAGGGGTTAAGGACTTTTGCAAGAGGTTCTAAGTCAATACGCTTGGGTTAAGCCCAAAAACCTTGGTAGAGACGCGAAATTGTACTGGGCAACTCTTGGAGACGCTAACGCGTCTCTACAGGTCTAAAATCAGTACCAAAAATCCTTAACCCAAGCATATTGGGTTCTAAGTAATCAAGCGGACATGATATCAGTCGTGACGGGAGCCACTTCCGACTTAACGGGAGTCACTTCCGACTTAACGGGAGTCACTTCCGACTTAACGGGAGTCACTTCCGATTTAACGGGAGTCACTTCCGACTTAACGAGAGTCACTTCCGACTTAACGAGAGTCACTTCCGACTTAACAGGAGCCACTTCCGACTTAACGGGAACTACTTCCGACTTAACGGGAACCACTTCCGACTTAACGGGAACCACTTCCGACTTAACGGGAGTTGTCACGGTGCGTCATTTTGCCGTTCGGTTTTAAATATGAAAGGGTAAGGTGGCGATCGCACCTTACCCTTTTTCGTTAGGATTTATAAATTTTGTCAAAGTAAATTTTACATTAACAGTCTCTGGGTATCCGACCTTTTGGGTTTATCTACTATACTTACTTACAAACTTATGCACTGGAGAGTTTGTATTTCAGGATGAAAAGGGCAAAGACATCTACCGAACGGCTTTGAGGCTGGCTGAAAAATCTGGTGTGATGGCATCGGTTTACCTCCAAGTCAGCAATATGCTCTGAAAACAAACAATAACTATCAATTGTACTTCAAAGTTTATTGTGGCGATCGCTAAATCACATCTGAGTATTTTCATGTAAGATCATGGGTACAACGGGTGTCACTAACAAGGAATTTGGAGCGATCGCCCAAAGGGCAGTGGCAAAGGCAATCACATTTAAATGTCTCAAACTCCCTTAAGTGTTAAGTTCTGCCCTGCGCCCACTTTATGGTAAAAAAACGACCACCTCATACTTTAAGTTACACAGGGATTTGTAACCCCAATCTGCTTCGTTTAGCAAATTTATGGGTTCAACAAGCAGCCAGGCACAATGAGGAGGGTCAGGCAGAGGGGCTATTCCAACCGGAGATCCAGGTGGGTTTACTATTATACTTGTTTCCTTTGCTACTTTATTTTTACTTACACTTAGTGTTCCTCCTACAATTTTTTCAGCCTCCACATCTGTGATGTCCTGCTCAACAATTGATTCAATATGGTCTAAATCCAGGATTTTTATTTTCAAGGAATGATGCATAGTAATCACCCAATTGATTGTTTTTCCTTAGAGGTAAAATCACCTTTGTTTAATACTCATTTGCAGCATAAATTTTTATGCAAATTGTACCATTTATTTACAAAACTTTATAATTTGTGCTGTTCAAACAGCACAAAAAGCCCTGATCATTTCTGTTGTTAAGGGAAATTATCAAATGACTGAAAACTTACGCGGTTCGTGCTGGCTTTTAAAGCTAATGATTTCTTTAGCTATTAGTGGCGCATACGTCAATGGTTGGGATTGCGCCTTTGCTCAAATTACGCCTGATAGCACTTTACCCAATAATTCCAAATTCGAGCAGAATACCGGAATTATTGAAGGAGGGACTCAAGCTGGAAGTAATCTTTTCCACAGTTTTGAGCAGTTTTCTGTACCCACTGGCAGTCAGGCTTACTTCAACAACGCTTCAGATATTCAAAATGTCATCAGCCGGGTCACGGGTGGTTCTGCTTCTATAATTAACGGTTCGATTAAAGCCAATGGCTCTGCTAACTTGTTTTTTCTCAATCCCAATGGAATTATTTTTGGGCCTAATGCCCAATTGGACATCAAGGGTTCGTTCATCGCAACTACAGCAAACCGTCTCAAATTTGCAGATGGCGCTCTGTTTAGCGCGTTTCCTCCCCAAAACACACCTCTGCTAACAGTAAGTGTTCCCATTGGCTTGCAATTTGAGGGAGCAGCAGGAGAGATTCGTGTAGAAGGATCTGACCTAAAAGTGCAACCTGGTAAAACTTTAGCACTCGTGGGTGGTAATGTGACGTTGCAGGGAGGTGAACGAGCAGCTTTAAAACCACGACAACCGAATTTGGCAGTTCCAGGAGGACGGGTTGAGCTAGGTAGTGTGGCTGGTGTTGGAGAAGTGAGCTTGAACCAGAAAGATAACGATTGGGTTCTGGGGTACGCCTCTGTAAATAATTTTGGCGATATTCGGCTGGAAGACGGAGCGTATGTTGATGTTAGCGGTGCTGGCGGTGGTGATGTTCAGATTCAGAGCAATAATTTGGCTTTAACTCAAGGCTCATTGATTTATGCGGACACACAAGGTACAGAGGCTGGTGGAGAGGTGCTTGTCCACACAACAAAGGTGGTGACTCTCACTGAGGGTTCGCAGATTACAGCCGATGTTTATCCAGAAGCGACTGGAACCGGGGGAGATGTGACGATTGAAACTGGACAGTTGAGTATTCAGGGGGATGGGTCAAGGATAAGAGCTGGCACCTTGGGCAAGGGACGGGGGGGACAGCTTACCGTTCGCGCCTCGGAGTTTGTGGAACTAACAGGAACAACAAATAACGGCTTGTTTACTCAAACTCAAGGTGCTGGAAATGCTGGAAACTTGACAATTACCACTCAAAGGTTAAGTTCTCAGAATGGAGCGCGAGTATCAACTTCTACTTTAGGCGAGGGACAGGGGGGAAATTTGACTGTAACCGCCACCGATTCCGTAGAAGTTATTGGTGTTGGTAGCGGCTTGTTCACTCGAACTTTCGGTGCTAAAGATGCTGGAAACTTGGCAATTGATACCAGACGCTTGAGTGTCCAGGATGGAGCGCAAGTATCAACTTCTACTCTAGGCAAGGGGCAGGGGGGAAGTTTATTTGTGGCTGCTAGCGATTTGGTGGAATTACAAGGAACAGGAATATTATCCAATGGGCAGCAAATCCCTAGTTTTTTATCTACTCAAACAACAAATGTTGGAGATGCTGGTAATTTGACGATTAACACTAGGCAGTTAATTTTGGGAAATGGCGCACAGATAGTTACTGGTTCTTTGGGTCAAGGAAAAGGTGGAGAAATAAGGGTTGATGCAACTGAAGCTGTTAATGTTTTTGGAGTTGGCACAAGTGCAGCGGCAAGTGGATTATTTTCACGTACCAATCAAGGGGGGAAGGGAGGAAACATCATTATTAATACAAATGCTTTCCGGGTAGCAGGCTATGGGGTTGTAGATGCCCGCACTCTAGGTGGAGGAAATGCTGGCAATATCACAGTAAATGTGAAAACTTTAGAAGCGGTTAATGGTGGGCAAATCCTTGCCAATGCTTTTAAAGGCAGCAGTGGGTTTGCAGGTGATATCACAATTAATGCTACTGAGAGGGTGACTATATCTGGCAGTGCTACCTTCAAACGGGTTATCCCAAGTAGTGGGGGTCTTGTTAAGGATGAGTCTCTTAACAGTGGCTTGTTTGTTCGCTCTCAAGGGTCAGGGAGTGCAGGCAACCTTCAGGTACGATCTCCTTTCATTCGCTTAGACAATGGAGGGGAAATCACTGCTGAAACCGCATCCGGTAATGGCGGTAATATTACACTCCACGACCTAGATTTATTGTTACTAAGCGGCAACAGCCAGATATCTGCTACCGCAGGCACTAATCAACAAGGTGGAGATGGCGGTAATATCACCATCAATGCCCCTGACGGCTTCATCGTCGCCAAACCAAATGAAAACAGCGACATCACCGCCAATGCCTACAATGGTAAAGGGGGAACAGTTACAATCAACGCTACTAAGATTTTTGGAATTGCGCCACTAACTGAGGAAGACCTTAAAAGGTTGCGCCCTACGGATTTAGACCCGCGTCAACTTCAGACAAATGATATTACGGCAATTTCCCAAACAAGACCTAATTTAAGCGGTATTGTAGAAATTAACACGCTCGATGTTGACCCGTATCAAGGATTAATTAATTTACCAGCCGTACTAGTCGATACTCAAGTGTCTCAAGTTTGTCAAGTGCGTCCTGGTGAAAATCAAAGCAGTTTTACGATCACCGGACGCGGTGGCTTACCACCCAACCCCAGAACCGAACCCCTCACTCCTGATCTAGTTCAAGTAGATTGGGTAACTCTCAAGCCAAAGGGTGAAAACCACTCTAGTACAAGTGTTTTAACTCAGGCAAATAGTTCCAGTCCAGCGCCGATTGTAGAAGCGCAAGGGTGGATGATAAATGCTAAAGGTGAAGTTGTACTCACGGCTAATGCGCCCACAACCACGCTTCATAGTTCGTGGCACAACCCACCTAATTGCCGTAGCGATTTTTAGATTTGAGATTGCCAACTGGGTAGTTGCTTTGAAACCATCAATTATGAATTAATAATTACTTCGTCACCCTCAATGCAGAAGCGATCGCGGTTAACATTGCAACTTTTGTCACTAATATCACGCTGCTTTATATTCAGGGCACCTTTGGAAACAACTATCTAGCTGGGACTCAAGGAAACGATCAAATATGAGGTTCGCGCTTTGATTACGGAATTGGTGTTCGATCTGCGATCGCCTTGTTTTGTTTCTTTACCAATCTCGTCTGTAATGCTAATTGCCAGTTAAAATAAGCAGTAGAAACACTCATATATCTGAGAGTAACTAACGTGGCAACTCTTTACGGCACATCTGCAAACAACTATCTAGTTGGGACTTCAGTAAACGATCAAATATACGGCTATGCAGGTAATGACACTCTAATAGGTGGGGCAGGTAATGACTACTTAGAGGGAGGAAGTGGTAATGACTATCTCACTGGTAGTAGTGGTCGAGATACCTTTGTCCTGAATTACTCAGGTGGCGGTATTGATACAATTACAGACTTCTCAGTTAACAACGATATTCTTAAAGTTACTACTTCAACTATTAGCGCTTCTAAGTATGTTATAGGTACACCATCATCTCTAAGCAATTCATCTCTGAGCAATTATGAAGCGATTGAAGATGCTGCTATTGTCTCTACTAAGTTGACAAATAGTTCACTAACGCTCGGATCGAGTAACGCTAGCCAATCTACTACTAATATTTTTACATATAACGCAAGCACTGGTGCTCTATTTTATTTGAATCAGCAGCTAGCCTGGCTACCTCGTAACCTTAACTGGAATGGAGCTATTGTAGTGCCTTCGATGACTACTCCTCCTACTAATGATGAATCAATAATCTAACTCCCCAGCCGAGTTTCCTACTAGAGTTAGAGGAGGCAAATTCCCCTTTTACTGTGTATACACAAATAAGAGGTTTGCGCTTTGATTACGGAATTGGTGTTCTAGCTGCGATCGCCTTGTTTTGTTTTTTTACCAATCTCGTCTGTAATGCTAATTGCCAGTTAAAATAAGCAGTAGAAACACTCATATATCTGAGAGTAACTAACGTGGCAAATATTCAAGGCAACTCTGCAAACAACTATCTACTTGGGACTTCAGTAAACGATCAAATATACGGCTATGCAGGTAATGACACTCTAATAGGTGGGGCAGGTAATGACTACTTAGAGGGAGGAAGTGGTAATGACTATCTCACTGGTAGTAGTGGTAATGATACCTTTGTCTTATATTACTCAGGTGGCGGTATTGATACAATTACAGACTTTTCAGTTAACGGCGATATTCTTAAAATGATTACCCCTCCTATTAGCAGCAGTAACGCCATGTCTAAAGCCGCTCAAGGCGATGACAGTCTAATAGGTAAATCAGGTAACGATTCCTTGGTGGGAGGAGTTGTTAATGACATTCTCACTGGTGTCAAGGATATTGACACCTTGTCTTCTGAGAATGCTATTAAATTGACTAACTCTATAACAACTGATGTTTTAGCATCAACAAATGTTTCGATTCAGGACAGGAAACTTGTTGCTCCTATAGATCCTGCTCCAACACTAACAATAATTGGTGGGGGTGTAGGACTTCCTCGTTATTGTACCTATAACGCAAATACTGGTGCTCTATTTTATCTTGATCAGCAGTTAGCTTGGCTACCTCGTAATCTTAACTTTCCTAACAATGCATGACTTACGAAGTGACAGAAAAGCAAAAATAGCAGATATGGTTTTTAAGGTTTCTAATTAGATTTTTCAATTACTTTTTTGCGATGCCTGTCTTTAAAAGTGACACTCGCTCCTCTCTATAAGACGCTGCGCTAACAGTTCCCCTTTGGCGTTGCCGCCAATTGCTTCTCCTGTTAAAAGACGCTTTTGCTAGCAAGCTTTAAGAGTAGGGGTACAAGTCGGGAAGCCCGCTTATAGCGACTGGCTCGACTTTACGCTGTGGTTATTGCCAGCCTACACAAGCAATTCGCACTCTTGCTAACGCCCCGCTTCGCTAACGCAATTAAATCAAGCCCGACATACGGGCAGAGGGTTTCTACCTGCCTTGGGATACAAGGACTGTTTCTCTACGAGACGCTACCGCGAACGCGCCACTTGCGGGCGTTCGCGTAGCAGGACGCAGTACGGTTTTAAACATCAAGCTTTTTTGATAAAGGGTGATTTGCAAAAGGCTGAAAAACGTATTTAGGTTGATATAGAGGATGATTATTTGGTAAAGTACGTAAGTCTTAACGTGAATTCTACGCCTTATTATATAGCGGTTCTTGCTTGGGTGCAGTACAGTTTTGACCTCACTTCCATTCCTCACTTCCTTTAAGGAGAGAGGCTTTGAATCTTACTCTTCAACGCTAGAAGGGAAGGGGCTGGGGGTTAGGTCTGTATTCTATGCAATTGGGAACCGCTATAGTGTCCGCTAAAAAGACCTCTTCCTGATTTTACTATGCAAAATCGTCCCTCTCCGAATCGGAGAGGGGCAGTCTTGAACTAAAGTTCAAGACAGGGAGAGGTTTGTTGAACTCACGTTAAGTCTTAAAATTCATATAGTCACTACTGTCACAACAGCAGATTAGTAATCAAAAACTTAACCTTCCAGCAGAGTTACCTGGAAAGGGGCACGGGCAAAGGTTTGCAAAAGCATTACTAAAGTGGTGTTCTATTTTTTTGCAATGAAGTAGCTTTTAAGGGTTAGGAGATAAGTTCTGTGAGTTTAAGAAGTTGGTTTGATCGCGGTTGTCATTTAGGGTTGTCTGGCTTGGTGATTCTAGTGGGTGCGATTGGAATAGGAGGAGGCGATCGCACATCCGCTCAGGTTACTGCTGATCCCTCTGTGGGAACTCAAGTGGAGCGAATCAACAATACTACCTTGAATATTACAGGGGGTACAACCGTTGGCAATACAAATTTATTCCATAGTTTCAGCAACTTTAGTATTACAAGTGAGCAGGTAGTCAATTTCGATTACGCCCCTACCATCAACAATATTTTGGTGCGAGTTACAGGGAGAAATCCTTCTGACATCCAGGGAACACTTAAATCTGAAGGTAAAGCGAATTTCTTTTTAATGAATCCCAACGGCATTATATTTGGACAATATGCCGCATTAAATGTTAACGGTTCATTTATCGGCACAACAGCTAGTGCGATCCAGTTTCCGGGTGGTGGAGAATTTTCCATAACTTCACCCGTCAATCCGCTTAACCCCTTGCTGAGAGTGAATCCTTCTGCATTTCTATTCAATCAAATACCATCCCAGCCTGTTAATCCGATTCAAGTCAATGCATTACTTCTATTCGTTCCTGAAGGTCAAAGTTTAGTGCTATTGGGAGGCGATGTGAATTTAGAAGGAGCGATCGTGTATGCTCCAGATGGTCGAATCGAATTAGGAGGATTGGCAGCAGGAGGGACAGTAGGGTTGAACATTGATAACAACAATTTCCGCTTAAGTTTTCCTGAGAGTGTAACGCGAGCAGATGTATCTCTTACCCCAAGTCTAACTAACCCTCGACCTACAGTAACTGCTAGTGGTGAAGGCGGTGGTGGTATCCAAATACAAGGCAGGCGCGTTACATTCGATAGTTCAGATATTGCGGTTAATACCCTAGTCTCAAAATCGGGAGCAACATTAGGGGTGAACGCATCGGAGTCAGTCGAACTATTGGGAGGAAGCAATCTGAAGACTGAGACAACAAAGTCTGGAACTGCCGGAGACTTAAGGATTGAAACTGGGCGGTTGATTGTTCAAGATGGTTCGCAGATTTCAGCTTCCACTTCTTTACAATCTACCGGAGGGGGAGGAACTTTGTTTGTCAACGCCAGGGACTCTATCCAACTCATTGGAACCTCGCCAATTATAGAAGGTGAAAAACCCATACCCAGTGGCTTGTTTACTGTAACACAAGGTGCTGGAAATGCCGGAGAATTGAAGATTGAAACTGGGCAATTGATTGTTCAAGATGGAGCGCAGGTTTCAGCTTCCACTTTTAAAGATTCTACTGGAGGGGGAGGAACTGTGTCTGTCAACGCCAGGGACTCTATCCAACTCACTGGAACAAATGGTGAGAGTAAAAGCGGCTTATTTGTTGAGACTGAAGCTAGTGGAAATGCCGGAAACTTAAATATAGAAACTGGGCAATTGACTGTTCAAGATGGAGCAAGAATTTCAGCTTCCACTTCTGCTGAGTCTAATGGAGAGGGGGGAAGCATTATAGTTAAAACTGGAGAATTAAATGTCTTAAATAACGCTGACATAACTGTGAGCAGTCAAGGCACAAAAAAGGCAGGTGATTTGGAAATCACCGCTCGTTCTATTAAATTGGATAACCAAGGTAAGCTCATTGGGCAAGCTAACTCCGGTGATGGTGGCAATATTACGCTGAACTTGCAAGACTTATTGTCACTGCGCCGTAACAGTGAGATTTCTACCTCAGCAGGCACTAGTGGGGCTGGTGGAAATGGTGGTAATATCACCATCAATGTTCCTGACGGCTTTATCGTCACTACACCAAATGAAAACAGCGACATCACCGCCAATGCATTTAGTGGTAGTGGTGGGAAAGTCACAATTAAAGCTACTAATATTTTTGGAATTGCGCCACTAACTAGCGAAGACCTTAAAAAGTTGCGCCCTACGGATTCAAACCCGCGTGAACTTCAGACAAATGATATTACGGCAATTTCCCAAACAAGACCTGATTTAAGCGGCATTGTAGATATCAACACGCTCAATGTTGACCCCAATCGAGGATTAATTAACTTACCAGCCGTACCCGTTGACACTAAAGTGGCGCAAGCCTGTCAAGCGCGCATAGCACAAAATCAAAGTAGTTTTACGATTACCGGACGCGGCGGCTTACCACCCAACCCCAGAACCGAACCCCTTAGTCCTGATGCAGTTCAACTAGATTGGGTAACTCTCAACTCAAAGGGTGAAAACCGTGTTAATACAAATGTTTCAAATCAGGCAAATAGTTCCATTCCAGCGCCGATTGTGGAAGCGCAAGGGTGGGTGATAAATGCTAAAGGTGAAGTTGTACTCACGGCTGATGCGCCCGCAGCTTTACCTCATAGTTCCTGGCTTACTTCTGCTTCTTGTTTGTGAACAACCAGGTGGCGTTGCTGAACCGAGGTATGAATTTGGATGTAGAGACGTAAAATTTTACGTCTCTACAAAGATTTTCACCGGAATGCACAATCGTTTTCATACCGCAATCAGCAATGCCAACCAGGTTATATCACAATACCGTTCAGTTAAGCCCAAAAACCTTGGTAGAGACGCGAAATTGTACTGGGCAACTCTTGGAGACGCTAAAAGCGAACGCCCCGCTACGCTAACGCCCCGCTACGCTAACGCGTCTCTACAGGTCTAAAATCAGTACCAAAAATCCTTAACTGAACTGTATTGGGTTATATCATGTCCGGTTAATCAAGCTGAATAAAAAATGTTCGTAGTAAGGACTTTAATCCTGGGTTTGGGGACTGAAGTCCCCACTACAAACTGTTTATTATGGGTGAGTTAAAGCCAATTGCCTACTAAAACATAGGGTGCCCAAAAATATGGAGCTTTTTCTTTAGCAAAAACAGCTAATTGGGCACGCTGGAGTGCCTGGGCTTTATTTACCCCAGCCTTTAGCTGTCGATAGAACTCACTCATAACATCGGCGGTGGAACGATCATCTATTGACCACAATGTTGCTAGTGTACTGCGTACCCCCGCCCGCATAGCTATCCCAGCCAGTCCCAAAGCTGCTCGTTTGTCTCCCTCAGCAGTTTGACAGGCACTGAGGACGAGTAATTCAATGCCACTAAAGCTGTCTTTGTCGCTAACTCGCAGTAAATGATCAAATTCCTTGACCTTAACCAGTTTATCCCAGGTGAGAATAAAGGTTTTTTCAGCATCAGAACTAAATTCACCGTGAGTTGCTAGGTGAACCACTGTGAAGGAAACTGTTTGCAACTTATTTTGCAGGTTTGTTTCGGTAAATTCTTCATTTAACAGTTCTTCACTCTTGGATACCTCAGATTTGATTTCTTTTAATTCTCGTGGTACATTTTCCAATTTGGGAAATTCTTTGCCTTCGATTGGGCGTTTTTCGCTGACTCCGGCAGTTAAAGCATTTAGCTGTAACTGTCGCAAAGGTTTAGGATCAAGGAGTTGCAAACCTGGTGTCAAGGCGATCGCATATTTCTCTAGTAGATATTTCTTTTGCTGTTTGTCGTAGAGAACCGCCATCGGGATATTCCGCAACTCACCATCCAATACAAACACTAAGGTTTTTATCCCACTATTGATTAACTCTGTTTGTGCAGGTCGAATTAACCAATCATATATTTGTTGGGACTGCCGCCGAACCCGATCAGTGGCGGTGACATTTAGTAAGTTTTTCCTCAGTTGTGCTATTATATTTTCTACATCATTTTGAGCTATTGCAGTTTTATAGTGGCGCAACTCTTGATTAGGCAATTTGAGGATAACATCTAGGCGGTCTGGCAAAATAATTGGATAGATTACTGCTGCTCGTTGGTCTTTTTTGTCAACTACTGGGTCAAGTTCCTGCGTAGGAGTTAAACAGGCTGACCGAAAGAAGTTATCCAGTTCTGCCAATTGCAGAGATTCAATTACATCACGAGCAAGCTTTAGATTGTCTTGATTGATACCCTCTTGTGGCGATAGCGATCGCGGCGTGTTAGCCTTCTGTAGAGAAGCGTCTTGTTGATCTAGCTTGTCGAAGGGAACAGAAGCGCTGTTTTGGGGAGAACGCAACAGCAATTCAACTAACTCTCGATACACCGGCTCAATATTTTCTCGGAAGGAAAATTGAACGTCTGGATTAATGGCTACTAAATCACCACGTAGAGATTGAAGGGTTTTGTAGGCTACATTATAAGATGCGATCGCGCCTTTAATATCTCCCTTTTTTTTCAGTATGCGTCCTAGTTGCCATTGCCACTGATAAGCAATATCCGATGCATCAATACTTTGGGCTATGAATAAAGCTTTGTCGGTAAGCTCTTGAGCATCAGAAAACTGCTTGGTTTTTTCATACAACTCACCAAGGCTGCCCATAGCATAAGATTCTGCTCGCCGATCTTGCAAATTCTGCGCCTGCTCGATCGCGGTGGACAATTGCTGGGCAATGTTCAGCCATGAGGGGGTATTTAAGCTAGTTTTTTCTTTTAATTGGGTGAGATTTTGAGAAAATTTAATCCGAGTATATACTGAGGTTCGGCTGGGTGGTAAGTTGCTAATTTCCGACTGGATTTGAGATGACAATGCCAATGCATCTTGATCTTGCTTTTTCTCCAAAAGTAGACTGAGTAAATTGAGGTGAGCCTGAATGCGGGTGATGGAGGAAACAGATACAGCAGCAGCCTGCTGGTAGTATTGTAAAGCCGCTTCAGTGTCTTGCTGGGCGCGGGCTGTGTTGCCTAAACTGAGTTGAGCCTGTGCGATCGCTTTTGGAGATTGCAATCGCTTTGCCACTGCTAAACTTTTCCCCAATACCAACCGTGATACGTTTAAATCACCGACAACTCGGCGGACGTTGCCAAGACTACGCAGCCCTGTGGCTACAATAAGTGAGTCTGGAAGGCTGGTAAGGGTTTGCTGTACTTCGTTTAAAATTTTGTTAGCCTGAAGGTAAAGCCCTAAAGCTTGCAAAGCTTGTGCAGAGTTAATCTGGTTACGAGTTAATCTAGCCTTGTCGCCTATTTGTTGATAAATATCAGCGGCTTTTTGCCAGGTAGTTAAAGCGCCTTCTGCTTGCCCTTGTGCCAATTGTAACTGTCCTTGCACATCTAGGGCTTGTGCAATAATTTGCGATCGCTCACCAGAAGTGCCCGTATTTTCCCCTGACTGTAATAATTTTAAACTTTGGGCGATCGCTTCCTGAGCCTCAGCCCACAAGCCAAGTTGCTGATAAACCAAGGAGAGATTACTCAGCGTCATTGCTTCTTGTAATCCATCTTTAGAGGTTTTAAACCCAGCAGCAGCCTGTTGCAAAACTTTTGCCGCTTCAGTAAACTGTCCCGTATCGTATAATATCTTGCCCTGTTCTACTACGCTTGCCGTTTGCAATGGGCCGCTTTTAAGGGGGAGTAGGGAGTGGAAAGTAGGGGATCTTTCCGTACTTTCTTGTTTTTCCCACTCCCTTTGCTCAGTCAAATTTTGCATGGCAGAGTAAACAGCAGGAGGTTTTGCCAAAACAGGGGATAAGGCTATGCATAGAAATGCAGTGAACAGTGCTAGGAAAAAATGATTTGGCCATTTCATACGCAATTATTACAGCAGGTTTCATTTTTTTGAACTACAACCGAAGTTAGTTCTACTTAAAAGTATGGGCTGAAATGCGATACCTACGCCTACGCACTTGCAGAATGTGGGGTTTTAATGACTGGATAGCGTTCAAAGATATAGGCGTGGTTTCTCTTGGAATAATGACTAATGACTCTCGCGTTGCGGTTCAATAAACCTCTCCCCATTTCTCCCCGAAAAGGGGCTACGGTGTATACATAAGTCTGAAATAGCTGATTTACCAAGGTTTTACCCCACCCTAACCCTCCCTTATAAAGGGGAGGGAACTAGATAGATTTCTTTTTCTCCCCTTTATAAGGGGGGATTAAGGGGGGTAATTCGACTTGTGTGTAGAACAGCGTAGGCTAAAAGGGGAGAATAGGGTTCGAGGGGATAATTTAAGAAATTACTAGCTTTCGGAAGTTTCCTGAGAGAACTTCTTATGGATAGTTCTAGTGGATTCCCCATCAGCAGCTACCGTTATGAGATAATCCATTAAACCATCTGAAAAGGGAAGACGTAGGTGGAAAGTACCATCGGGTTTGATTTTGATGGAATGCCCACCAATGTTTACGCTTGTATTTGGTTGGGTTGCTCCGTGAATAATTAACTCGGCATCTGCCACAAACCAAAAATCTTCGTGGGAACGATTGAAAACCCGAATATTAGGTGAACGGGCTATGAGCAACCAACGTAGTTTACCGCCGTAGGCATCGCCATCGGCAATATAGCCAATTTCAACCATGTAGTCGCGATCGCTGATGGGAATAGCCACAAAGCGATCGCGTGCTACCTCTTCACATTCATACTGCTGTACAAGTTGGGGACTTTGATAACTCAAGTCAATCCCAGTCACATCGTAGAGCCGCACTACCAATTGAGAGCCGCCCTGTTGTCGCAGTGCTTGGTTCTGAGCTTTGGAAATGTGCCAAGAGACATAAGCCCATTTTGGAGTGCGCGGTGTGAGCAAAATACTGCTCTCTTCTTCTCTACTCTCTTCTTCTACATCTACTAAACCAATAGGTGTTTCTCTTGTTAATGCTACATCTTCAACGGTGGAATCTGTAGGAACAATAGGTGTTTCTCTTGTTAAGGCTACATCTTCAACGGTGGAATCTGTAGGAACAATAGGTGTTTCTCTTGTTAAGGCTACATCTTCAACGGTGGAATCTGTAGGAACAATAGGTGTTTCTCTTGTTAAGGCTACATCTTCAACGGTGGC
>JAIVFU010000010.1:62061-125293 GCA_020829485.1 Nostoc sp. CHAB 5834
GGAATCTGTAGGAACAATAGGTGTTTCGCTTGTTAACGTTACATCTTCAACGGTGGAATCTGTAGGAACAATAGGTGTTTCGCTTGTTAAGGCTACATCTTCAACGGTGGAATCTGTAGGAACAATAGGTGTTTCTCTTGTTAAGGCTACATCTTCAACGCTAGGATCTGGAAGGACTGGACTGAAGACACGAACGATCGCTGAACGGGCGATGAACAACCAGTACTCGCCATAAGCGACATAGCCAATTTCAGCTATGTAATTGCGATCGCTGAGGGGAATTTCCACCAGGCGATCGTGTGCTGTCTCGTCACATTCATACTCCTGCACCAGGTGGGGACTTTGATAACTCAAGTCAATCCCAGTTGCATCGTAAAGCCGCACTACCAATTGAGAGCCACCCTCTTGGTGCAGCGCTGCCTTCTTGGCTTCGGAAATCTCCCAAGAGACATCAGCCCATTGGGAAGTGCGAGGTGTGAGGACAATACTGCTCTCTTCTTCACTGATCTCTTCTTGGACATCTACCAAGTCAATATCTGTTTCATCCGCAATCCTCACATCAATTATGGGATCTGGAAAGACTGGACTGAAGACACGAACCATCGCTGAACGGGCGATGAACAACCAGTACTCGCCATCAGCAATATAACCAATTTCAGCTATGTAATTGCGATCGCTGAGGGGAATTTCCACCAGGCGATCGTGTGCTGTCTCGTCACATTCATACTCCTGCACCAGATGGGGACTTTGATAACTCAAGTCAATCCCAGTTGCATCGTAAAGCCGCACTACCAATTGAGAGCCACCCTGTTGGCGCAGTGCTGCCTTCTTGGCTTCGGAAATCTCCCAACTGACATGAGCCGATGTATAAGTATGTAGTGTGAGGACGATACTACTCTCTTCTTCTGCATCTATCAAATCAACAGCAGTTTCAGCCCCTGATCCAGAAATGATAGTCCAGCCTGCAATTCCTACGCCTGCTGCTAAAGCCGCAGCACCCACTAAATCTGTGGAGTCAGTTTCAGCAATACCTTCCTCAACAGTAGGCTCTGCTTGAGATTCTTCCTCTAGCAAATTGACAGTGGGTTCAGCTGCGTCTGCTACCACATTAAATAAATCTTCTTCTGATAATTCTGGCAAATCGACTTGTGAGGATGTTTGTAACTCTGACGGTTCCACATCGGCTGCTACTTCGCCAGACTCTGGTAAGGGTAATT
Organism: Nostoc sp. CHAB 5834; assembly: GCA_020829485.1. The sequence goes on from JAIVFU010000010.1 coordinate 63,279, forward strand.
CATCTACTGAGTCTGTATCTTCAGTTGAGGTAATACTCTCTAGCCAGTTTAATTCTGCCTGAAGTTGGTGATCTATCTGATCTTCATTAATATCTGTGTCCCAATATCCAAAATCAGATGTTATTTCTAGCACATCTGGTAATTCTGGTAGTGGGGTTGTCTCCTCAGTTAAAGGCAGTTCAACATCAGATACCTCTTCTGGAATTTTAGGCAGGTGAGGATATGAAGTATTTACTACAGCTGCTGGGGCTTCTATGTCCCATTCAATTTCATCAGAATCCCAAGCGATTTGATCAGAATCAGACTCAAGATTGTTCATCTCAGTATAATCACCCTGATGATTTGTCTCATCAGTCGCATCTACATCTGTTTCTTTGTTAGTAAAGGCAGACCAGCTAGCCGCCCCGATGCCCGTTGATAGAGCCGCACCATTAGTTAAAGCTACGGCTCCCAAGTTGTTATTGTCTGAGCCATTAGCTACACCTGATGTTGTGTCTTCATAGGAATTAGAGCTACCATTAGTTCCCTCTCGGACTAAATTTGATGCCCCTTGAGTAGCATTCTGGGTCAGGTCAGATTCTTTTTGAGCATAGATGTTAAAAGGAGTGCGATCAGGGCTTTCTTGCTCTTGGAACTGCGGCACTGGCTGCTCCTCCATCGCTCCGTTAATAGAGGGAGATGTGCTGGCATTGAGTACTGCCATTTCTCCATCTTCTGTGCTAGGTGGACGAGGATCTGATTCTGGTAAGTTGTCTGTTTTCTCAGTAGACAATGGGCGTTTTCCCAGAACCCACCATAGGAACGCTCCAGCTACAGGAGCAAAAAACAAAGGTAGGAGCAACCAAAATGGTGTTTCCCTATTGACAATTGGGCTGGGTTGTGCAGTAGCAGGAGCCACAAATGGCTCTTCGGCAAATGCAGAAGTAGTTGCACTAGGGGAAGGCGTAGCAGCTGGTGTCGTCTGGGCACTGGGGGAAGCCGTGAGTGCAGGTTGTAATAGGTTGGTGGCGATCGCCTCTGCTTCGGCAGTTCTACCTTGTTCTACAGCATTCTTTCCTGAAGATGCAATAAAGCCGATAAATTCTACTATGCTTGAACTTGGATTTTTTTTGTAAACGTAAACTAAAGGTTGCGAGAAGGGATATTTCTCATCATCTGGTAAGGTTTGATCTAATTGCAGAACTCGCACACCTTTCAATTTTGACACCTGATTAGCTAACACATAGCTGATGCCGTCTTTGCCCAGTTGTTTGATGATTTCTGCGGTATTATTTTCAGTTAGTTGGGTAGCATTGGCCCCTGTGGCAAATTTAGCAGTCTTGAAGGCTGGATAAGTCCGAAAAGTATTGCGAGTCTCACTCGTGTTAGGGTGATCGATTAACCGAATCTTCCCTGAAGTCCCTCCCAGTTGTGACCAATTTGTAATTTTTCCCCGGAAAATCCGGGCGAATTGCCTATTAGTCAAGTTTCCTTTGAAAGGATTATCTGCACCAACCACGATCGCAATCTTTTCACGGTGCAAGACATTTTGCTCTAGTCCTTGGGCTTTTTCTGCTGGTGTCAACCCACGCCCCATTGCTACTATGTCAATTTTGCCATCTAGCAAATCTTTCAGTGCCCTATCAGTACCGTTGGCAGCAACTTCAAGCTTTGCGCCAGAAAACTGTTTTTCAAAATTTTCTTTCATGCTTTGGTTGATTGCAGCCAAGCTACTTGAACCATCAATCTTTACTGGCCTCCCATTCTGCACTGTTTGCGGCAGTGTTAAAGAAGGAGTTTCAGGTTGAGATTGTGCCAGCATGGGTTTTGACACCAGTAAATTTGCTGCCATAGGGGTTGTAGCTAAGGCAAGCCATAATACCAGTCTAATTATCGAAGTATCTTTTTTTTCTTGTTGCCACATAAGCCCCTTATTAAAGTAAAAAATAGAAAGCCTGCCAATCCTAAATCGCAATCTTTTTAAAGATTATGGAGGAGACGCGCTAATTATACATCTGAGTTATCTTTACTTCTAAGTTCCTTTAAAGTACTGTACTGATTTATACTTCGCATTTGTTTGTGTAGCATGATAATTTATACTCTAATCCCTAGAGTTTGTTTACTATAAAATGTTCTAATTTAGATTGCAACTTACACCAAGGTGGTAGCCTATGGCCACAATTATGAATTATTGAATTACTAAAACTGGTAAAGTGTAGCAAATTCAATATTATTTAACAATATTATTTTCAGTAGTGCTGAGTACTGAGTCCTAATTGTTCAGTACTCACCGGAATCTACTGCATTTTTGAGATAACAATGGCAATCTGGCTTATCAATCAATGACTCCACCAAGGCATTTAGGGCAGTAGCAGCTAAAGCGCCACCTCCCAAAGTCCCTGCAACTGTAATAAAAGGTATCTCTTGTTGCATCAGTTGTCGCTTGGCTGCGGGAGCATGGCTAAAGCCAATGGGCATTCCAATTATTAATGCAGGCTGAATTTTCTGGTTGGCGTTGGCGTAGCCCGTCGTAGACATCGCCTCACAAACTTCTACAAGTACTGAGGGAGCATAACCAACTACCAGCACACAACCCTTACTTACTTGCTGCAATTTTTCTCGCCATTCTCGATGCTCCCAGAAGGCAACTTCTGCCTCTGTGGCGGTGGTAATATGGGGATTATCAATCAAGGTTTCAATGTGACATCCCAAGTGAAGTAATCGGGTTTGATCTAAAGCAGCAGCAACCGTTTGGGTATCGACAACAATTTGACAGCTTGAAGATAAAGCTTCTCGACTAGCTGCGATCGCATCTCGACTCAATTTGACAAAGGATACTAAACTGACATCCCCACAAGCCAAAACCAACTGAGAAATTAAGTGTTGTTCAATTTCCGAACGGTGAGATAAATCAGGTAGTAAGCGTTGTAGCGATTCTGTAAAAGCTTCTGAGTGCGTATGAATTTCTGCATCTAAGCCACTCCAGAGATTTTCCAATCCTCCCAATCCAGCTTGAGTTTCGACATCAAGTAACTTAAGTTGTGCCAAAACTTCCGCCTGCATAATTTGACAATGGCGATCGCGCCCCAATAAGCCTTCTAATGCTGATGCAGTTTGTCGCAGTTGAGAAATTTGTTGCATCACCGCGCGATATTGCTGCTGAAGTTGTCCCATGAGATTAACAGTTGTGTCAGCTTCTGGTTCCACCTCCAAAATATTGCGGATATGGTTTAGCTGAAACCCTTGCTGCTTAAGTGCTACAATCCGCTGCAACCTAAGAACATCTTTTTTGGTGTAGAGACGGTAATTGCTGTGCGATCGCACTGGTTGCGGTAGCAGTCCCAATTGATGATAATGGCGCACCATCCGCGGAGTTAAACCGCCTCCTACTGCATCAGTGAGTTCTTTTATAGTTAAACAGCTAGCGTTCATAAGTTATTTAATAACGGCAAAAGTCTTTGTAACTCTTCACAAGCCGCCTGAAGAGATGGCGGTGCATTTTCATCTAAACTCCCTTGAGAACACTGGTTTGCTAATTGTTCAACACCGGGTTTACAAATTGCCTCATTTTTAGGGAATTTTGGATATTTGGATTTTTCTGCTTCTTCTTCAACAACTTCTCCTGTTCGTAAATAATGTATCCAAGTTTCAATATTTCTTTTTGGCACGAATATTGCTATTTTCTCATCAGGCTTACGAAGTTCCTGTGAGTTCTCTATCAGTGCATTATCTAATTCTTTTAGTGTTGCCCTTACTGTTTCAGTATCTGCATCAATCAATACTACTAGCATTCCTGAACGATAGTTTTTTCGCCGATATTCTTTAATCTCTGCTGCATAATGCTTTCTAACAAACTGCTCTCCTGCACCTTTACCTGTTGGGGAAGTCCTAATTATGACGTTTTTTGGATTTATATTAAAGCCTCGCTTTTTCAAAAAATGATATGCAAAAACTTGCTGTTGTAAATCCTCACACAAAATTACTATCTGTACTCTATTCTGGGTCATACAGCCAGCCCCGTGCAATCAATTCTGAAATTGGTAATCCTGAATTTTCAGCTTCTTGATTACTAATTGGTTTTACTCGTACAGGTGCATTACTTTGACGCTCAAACCAATAACCTATAGGTGAAGCTAAAAGATAATTAATTAATACAGGATGATGGGAGATTAGTAAAGCTTGTATTTTTCCGTCAATACAGAAATCATAAAGTTGAATTAGCCAAGGTTGAATTTCTGGCAGGGCTAAAAAGTTCTCTGGTTCATCAATGCAAAGTGTATAATCTTCAGATTCAGTACAATACAGAATAGTGTACAGAGCAATTACCACTTTTTGACCATCGGATAATTCACTAAAACGATAATCAATAAATTTTGTCCTATCTTTATCTGTTGAAAATCTTAATTTTAGAGTTCGATAATTTTCACTAAACTGTTCAAATTTAAAACTTAAAAACCCATCTAATATATCTTTTAAAACGTTGATAAGTTCAGCGACTTTACCCTGATCTTGAGAAATATAGCGATACCAAGAAACAAAATTTTCCATTCTCGAAGTTAGATGAATTTCTTCTTTTTCACTACCATCAAGCATGAGACTAGGAATAATTTGTACAATAATAAATCGCTGCATACGTTTTGTGAACCAGTCCAACTTTGTACTGTTACTATCTACCGTAAATAACCATAGGAAAGATCCTAATGGTGAAGGAAATGTAGCTTTTGCAACCTCTTCATAATCATCTCTAAAAATTTTAACTTCGCCCCCCTCAGACTTTAGTAAAGCTTGGTTATTAAACCAGAGACGCTCATATTCGACATGACTTTTCTCTTGATTATGTCTAATAGCAAATTCATATTTATAACTTCCACCATTTCCAGCAATTTCTAGCTCAAAACGCTGAATTGGTGAAGTCTGCCAGCGAGTACAGTCAGCAGATTTAAAAATTCCTTCTACTTTTTCGTCACCACTTATAAAAATTTGAATTTTTCGTAAAACTTCAAAAACTGTTGATTTACCTGCTCCGTTACCACCAAGAAACAGGTTAATCGAGTCAAAATTCATCTCGAAATTTACCAACCCGCGAAAGTTATCAATATATATTCGCTTTAGCATAGATTTTTTTCTACTAGTGCAATTTTAAACGTAACAGTTAAATCGTCTCATTTACCCACATCCCACTTTTGAAAAACACTCCCAGAACTCAGATAAAAATTTAACTCTGCGTACCTCTGCGCTTCAAAATCATTATAAAGCTTGACATTAACATTAATGTCAAGCTTTAGCGTAAGAGAGTCCCTGTTCATTCATCTCTCATGCTCTACCCCCAACGTTTTAGCCAATTCACCAGAGAACACGCAGATACCTTAGCAGCCCTTTTGTGTGGCTTGCTGCTATTTCTCGGATGGTTCGCCTTGCATCTCGGTTGGTTGAAATTGGCGTTGCTACTGCTACCCGCCGCTTACGTAATTGGTGGTTACGAAAGTGCGCGGGAAGGATTGACTACTCTCTTCAAAGAAAAAGAACTTGATGTAGATTTGCTGATGATTGTGGCGGCTATTGGTGCTGCTAGTCTCGGCTTATGGCGAAGAGAATATCATCTAATTATTGATGGGGCAATTTTGATTCTGATCTTTGCTATCAGTGGCGCACTAGAAGGCTATGCAATGGCGCGAACTGAGCGGAGTATCAGGAGTTTGATGAGCCTGACACCAGATACAGCAAGGGTTTTACTTCAAGGAAAGGAAGAGGAAATTCCTATCAGTCAGCTAAAAGTCGGTGATGAAATTGTCGTCAAACCCGGAGAGCTAATTCCTACCGATGGGATAATTTCATCTGGTTACAGCACCCTCAATGAAGCTGCAATCACAGGCGAGTCTTTACCTGTAGAGAAAACAGTGGGCGCAGAAGTATTTGCTGGCACACTCAACGGCTATGGTGCATTGCAGATTAAGGTACACAAACCAGCCCAAAGTAGCTTGATTCAGCGTGTGATTCGCTTGGTAGAACAGGCGCAAACAGAAGCACCACCTTCGCAAGAGTTTACCCTTCGCTTTGAAAAAGGATATGCCAAAGTCATTGTAGTAGCCGGGATATTACTGGCAACTTTACCGCCATTTCTCTGGGGTTGGGATTGGGAAACGACGATTTATCGGGCGCTTACTTTCTTAGTGGTGGCTTCTCCCTGTGCGCTGATGGCTGCAATTATGCCTACGCTGCTTTCAGGAATTGCCAATGGTGCAAGACAAGGGATTTTATTTAAAAATGGGGCGCAGTTAGAGAAAATTGGCAAAGTCCGAGCGATCGCATTTGATAAAACTGGTACTCTAACAACAGGACAGGTGCAGGTATTCCAAGTAATTGCAGTTAGTGAATACACACAAGCAGATGTATTAAAAGCAGCCGCTAGTGTGGAATCCTATTCAGAACATCCCATCGGGAAGGCAATTGTGCAGGCGACTGGTGATTTGAATTGGATTGGTGCAGTTCAAGTACAAGCTATACCTGGACAGGGAATTGTGGGAATCGCCCAAGAACAACAGATAATTGTGGGGAATGCCGTTTTTGTGCAAAAGTATGTAACAAATTTACCTGAAGAGTTGCGAAAAATAGCTAAATCTTTGGAGCAAGAAGGTAAAACTGTGGTTTGGGTAGCACAGGGAAGTAAGGAAGCAGAGGTGATGGGTGTAATTGCGATCGCAGATGAAGTAAGATCGCAAGCAGCCGCAACCATTACCCGGTTAAAGAAACTGGGAGTTGAACAAATTGTCATGCTAACCGGGGATAATGAAGAAACTGCTTACAGTGTCGCCAAAGCAGTAGGAATCGATCGGGTCTATGCTCAACTTTTACCAGAAGATAAGCTTGATGTTATTCGCCGTCTACAGCAACAATATCAAACAGTTGCAATGGTAGGCGATGGAATTAATGATGCACCAGCCCTAGCCCAAGCATCTGTAGGTATAGCGATGGGAGTATCTGGTAGCGATGTGGCATTGGAAACCGCAGATATAGTACTGATGGCAGACAAGTTAGAAAAAATTGCCGTGGCGATGCATTTAGGTAGGCGATCGCAAGTCATACTAAAACAGAATATATTCGTAGCGCTGGGTTTCATTATGTTGCTTTTAGTGGGCAACTTTCTAGGAAATATTAACCTACCCATTGGCGTGATTGGGCATGAAGGTTCCACAGTGTTAGTTACCCTCAATGGACTAAGATTGCTGAAATAAAGCATTTTTCTCTTTGCTGTGTGTCCTCTGGAACTCTGTGGTAGCCTAGCCTCTACGTTAAACTGCGATCGCACTTTGGTTTTGGAATGGTGATTTTTTGAGCAAAGGATGTTGTTAAAAAGTTTACGAAATTATACCACAAAACAGCGACATTGTAACGCTTGCTTAAGTAGTATTTGATATTCTTCATCCTCAACCCGATAAGCGCCAAACCTCTCCAAATGCGGATTCATCATTTGGGCATCAAAAAACACAAATTTTCTCTTACGCAACCTTTCCACCAACTTTACCATCGCTACCTTCGAGCCTTCAGGAATCCGGTAAAACATCGACTCTCCAATAAAAGCCCCACCAATAACAATCCCTAAAATTCCCCCAGCTAATTCGTCACCCTGCCAAGTTTCAAAACTAAAAGCATAACCACTCTGGTAAAGTAGCCAGTAAATCTTTTGCAATTCCGGTGAAATCCAAGTTGTCTCTCTGTCAGCACACCCAGCCACCACAGCTTGAAAGTCCCGATTAATCGCCACACTAAAACGCTCTTGATTCAAGACACGCTGCAAAGACTTAGGGTAACGAAACCGTTCATCCAAAGGAATAAAAGTCCGATCGCAACTTCCGTACCAACTCAGGCGATCGGACTCATCAGCCATGAGAAAATAGCCTTGTGCATAACCCTCAATAATAGCCGCGATATCATATTCCATAAATAAATATAAAAAAAACACTCTTAGAAACGCCATCTGATCCTATCAATCATCCTCCGCGTTCCTCTGCGTTTCCCTCCGCGTCCCTCTGCGTTTAAAATAAAAAAAATGACTCAACCAATTCCCCCCATTACCCTACCACCGCCTGAAAACCCTCTCCTCGAAGGTGAATGGTTACGAGAACGCTTACAACGGTGGCTAGATACAGAATTTATCCCCGAAGCAATCAACCAAAACATTTCCCAACGAGCCGCCCAGATTTTTGTGCGTCAACGGATGGAAGGAGAAAACGACCTTGGTTCTCTGGTAATTGCCATTGTCACAGAGATGCAGTCTTATGATTTTTCCAATAGCTTCTATGGAGAGTTTGCGATCGCCAACGCCGTCAGCGATCTACTCTTAGAAAGTCTGGGAATTGATAAGTGCTGTGGTCAATAATATTTTGTCATTTGTCATTTGTCCTTTGTCATTTGTTCTTTACCAATGACTAATGACTAATGACTAATGACTCTTAACTACCAGCTAGACTTAACAACTCCAGGCAAAAGACCTTCATGGGCCCATTCTCGCAGCACGTTCCGAGACAACCCAAAATCGCGGTAAACACCTCTAGAACGACCAGTCAACCAGCAACGATTGCGGTGGCGGGTGGGCGCACTATTCCGGGGTAGCTGTTGAATCTTCCGGTGGATTTCTAGCTTATCCAGAGGAGATGCTGCACTTCTGAACTCTTCTAAGAGAGCTTCCCGTTTGTCAGCATACTTTTCTATCAACCTGGTGCGCTTTTTCTCGCGCTCAATCATGCTCTTTTTTGCCATATATTCTCTAACTTATTTAAAGACACCGTTTTCCATTCTACAGTCTCTCCATCAATTCTGGGGTTACTTGTGTCCCTTACCCTACAACCACTGGTTTATTTGCAGCAGGACATAAATCAGCAAGTTCACAAGCAATGCAGACGGGAGAGCGGGCTTTACAAATAGCACGACCGTGATAAATCAGCCGAATTGACCAATTTTCCCAATCAGGCTGCGGCAATAAACCCATTAAATCTTGCTCAATCCGAACTGGGTCTTTTGCTTGGGTTAAACCCAAACGTTCGCTAAGGCGCTTAACGTGAGTATCTACCGTCACTCCAACATTAATGCCATAAGCGTGACCCAGAACTACATTGGCTGTCTTCCGCGCCACACCTGGAAGCTTTAATAATTGCTCCATTTGGTTAGGCACAACAGAGTCAAATTCGCTAACAATCATTCGACAGGCAGCTTGAATGTTCTTAGCTTTATTGCGATAAAACCCTGTTGAACGCACCAAGCTTTCTAATTCTACCAAGTTAGCGATCGCTAAACTCTCAGCATCAGGAAACCGATCAAATAAAGCTGGTGTCACCTTATTCACCCGCTCATCAGTACACTGAGCAGAGAGAATCGTTGCCACCAACAATTGTACTGGCGTTGAGTAGTTCAAAGAGCAAGTAGCATCTGGATAAAGACGCTTCAGCCGAGCTAAAATTTCTATCGCCCGTTGCTTTAAAGGTAAAACTTCCTTTTCCCTATTCCCCACTCCCTACTCCCCACTCCCTATTTTCACTGAAACAATCTTTGTACCCACTCTAATTGACTAGTTAATTGAGTAGTTTCTTTGACTATCAGAAAAATTCCTAACCCTAAGAGTAACACCAAACCGGTTTGCATTACACCTTCTTGAATCCGGGCTGGTACAGGCTTACCGCGTAAACCTTCAATCAGCAGAAAAGCGAGTTGTCCGCCATCCAAAGCTGGTAAAGGCAAAATGTTGATAATAGCCAAGTTAATGCTGATAATTGCCGCAAAAGACAACAGATTTGCGCTATTGTCTTCAGCTAATTTTGCACCTATTTTGACAATATTAACTGGCCCAGAAACTTGTCCAGCAGTTTGTTGAAAGTTGGTAATCAACTGACCAAAACCGCTAAGTGTACCAACAAATAATTGTTGAAACCTGTTAGCAGCAATGCCAAAAATTTCCAAAGGACTATTAGGACGACGATAAAGTGCTGTAGCATTTGGACTAAGTGCTACACCAACAACACCTTTACCATCGGCTCCCAGTTTTGGCGTTAATTTCAGGGATTGTTGTTGGTTTTCCCGCAAAATTTTCAATTCGATTTGCTGATTGGGATGAGTTTGAATTTCTTTTGTCAGCAAAGGAGTTGATTTTTCAGAAGCCGGGAGTTCTTCACCATTAACAGCCAGAATAATATCTCCTTCCCGAATTCCTGCTTGATAGGCAACAGATTCTTGATTAACAGGCTGTACGGCGACACCAGCTTTATAATTTAATTCTTTGGGAATACCGACGATACCCAATTGTAGAACCAACACTAAATAGGCAAATATTAAATTTGCGATAACTCCGGCACTGATAACAATCGCCCTGTCTAAAACTGGACGATTACGCAGTAGATTCGGGTCATTGGGTGGAATATCGCTATCGGGGTCATCATCGGGAAAGCCCACAAAGCCGCCCAAGGGAAAGGCGCGGATAGCATATTCGGTTTGCTTTCCTTGATACTTAAGAAGAACCGGGCCAAAACCCAAAGAAAAACGGTTAACGAGAATGCCTTGAGAACGGGCTGCAACAAAATGTCCCAACTCGTGTACCAAAATCAAAACAGCCAAAACTGCGATCGCTGCTAAAACTGACATAGAGTAAATTAGTGAAAATATTAAGCTATAGTTATCTCCATTCTAATTGGGCATTGGGCGTTGGGCGTTGGGCATTGGGCATTAGTCATAGTTCGATTTTTCGTATCTCGTTCTAACATCTAAAGCTAGTAGTGGCGTGACGAGGCTAAATTGTTGCAAAAAAAATTGTAGGTTGGGTTGAGGAACGAAACCCAACATTGATCAAAGTGTTGGGTTTCGCGTTGCTCAACCCAACCTACTAGCTAATTGGGCATTGGGCATGGGGCATTGGTAAAAGACAAAGAACTAATGACTAATGACTAATTACAATACTTCCCGTCCCAAGTAAGGTTGCAACACTTCTGGTATCCTTACTGTCCCATCAGGTTGTTGATAATTCTCCAAAATTGCTGCCATAGTCCGTCCCACAGCCAAACCCGAACCATTGAGGGTATGTACAAACTGAGTGCCTTTCTTCCCCGCCTCTTTGAAGCGAATATCAGCCCGTCGCGCCTGGAAATCTATAGTATTGGAACAGCTAGAAATTTCGCGGTATTTGCCAGAATTCGGCAACCAAACCTCTAAATCATAAGTTTTGGTAGAGGCAAATCCTAAATCACCAGTACTTAAATTTACTACTCGGTAAGGCAACTTCAACGCCTGTAAAATTGCTTCTGCATTCCCCACCAATTTCTCCAGTTCATCAAAAGACGTACTGGGTTCGACAAATTTCACCATTTCCACCTTATTGAACTGATGCAGGCGAATTAATCCTCGCATATCGCGCCCATAGCTACCAGCTTCCCGGCGAAAACAGGGAGTAAAAGCACAGTGGTAGATAGGCAAGTTTTCAGCAGCGAGAATTTCACCCCGATAAAGATTTGTAACTGGAACTTCCGCCGTAGGAATCAGCCACAAGTCGTCATCAGCGCATTTAAAGCTTTCTTCCGCAAACTTGGGTAACTGACCGGTCGCTGTCAAAGACTCGGTATTAACTAACAGAGGCGGACTGACTTCCACATAACCCGCTTGAGTATGGAGAGACAGCATAAATTGAATTAATACCCTCTCCAATGCTGCACCAGCGCCCATCAAAGTCACAAAGCGACTTTGGGCAACTTTAACAGCCCGCTCAACATTGAGAATACCCAGCTTTTCGCCAATTTCCCAGTGAGGGAGAATATTCGGATTTTGGGGAATGTACTCATCACCCCAACGCCGCACTTCTACGTTATCTTCCTCATTTTTACCAAGGGGTGTAGAGTCGCTTGGTAAGTTGGGAAGTGCCAACACAAGTTGGGCAATTTCAGCTTTGAGGTTTTTTTCCTGGGGTTCCAGTTCGCTCAATGTAGCTTTGACAGAGTTACCTTCATCCCGCAAAGCCTGAATTTCTGGGTCTTGAGAATTTATCCCAGATTTAATTTTTTGCCCGACAATTTTACCAATTTCGTTGCTACGAGCTTGGAGTTGACTGCGCGTTCCCTCAAGTTCCCGTTGTTGCCGATCTAACTGTAAAATCGGTTCAATGTCGTATTTACCACTACGACTATTCAATCGTTCTTGAACTAATTGCGGATTTTCCCGTATTTGCTTGATATCCAGCACAGATTTTTCTCAGTTTTTAGCCTATTATCTACCTGCCAACACATCAGCATATACTGATTTTGGCTTGCCATGAGCAGAAAAGCAAACATAAAAATTTTGCCTTGCCAATCTTGCTACGGCTATAAAAATTTAAAATCCAAAATTTAAAATCCAAAATTTGGTATTACTCCCCTTTCTAAGGACGGTTAATGCGATTGAGCAACCAAAGTGATGCAATAAGTCCTGCAAAATGCGCTGAGACAGTGTTAGTGTTTGCCTGTACCACAAGCATATCTAGACCGCTAATAATCCGGGTGGGGTCAAAAAATTGGGTAGTTATAGCTTGAGGAGATATGGATCTTGCGACCAGTGTACCAACGATCGCTTGCGCCCCCAAAAGAGTTACCAGCGTTCCCCCTAAATTCACCCACAGCCCTAAGCGTAATACTTGCACAGTCTCGCTTTTCCGAGGGCGGTTGCTGGGATTGGAGGATTCTAATTGCTTGCCAATTCTAGTGTAACGGTAAGCTAAATAAATCCCCCCACCCAGAATAACCAGTCCACAAATTGCTAAAAATACGCCAAAGCCAGTCCCAGGATTATTACTAGGACTGCCAGTTCTTTGATTAAAGATGGCGAACAGCAACACAATTATGCTAGAAACAACGCCTAGTACTAACTGAATCCAGAAGCTAATCCAACCTGTAAGGCGAAAAGTTTGGGCAATTGCCCGGAGAGTTGAGGAAGATGATGGAGCATCGGGAGTTTGTGACATAGACTGAACCAATGTGCTGGGCGCTTAATTAAGGGACACGGGGAAAAGGGGACACGGAGAGTTCTTTACCCGCGTCAGAGCGTTTCCTCTTTCTGACTTTTTACGGTATTTAGAAAACCTCACTTCTATTTCTCTCTCCTAGAAGGAGAGACTTTGAATTTTTCCCCCTTCCCGACACGGGAAGGGGGTTAGGGGGTTAAGTTTTTCCATATAACGCGAAAATCAGGTCTTCTTTGATAAATTTACTATCACAATTGCCATAACAGACAAGAGATTCTCTGATGGAGGAAATCAGTAATGGTTACTGCTTAAGTGTTTCCACTGGCGTAGCAGCTTTAACCCAGACATATCCCTTAGCGTAAGCTTTCAGAATTCGCATTGGAAAAATCACTGGAAAACAAAGTGTTTATTAACTTTTACAGACAAAATAGCATTTTACCTGTAAAATTTCTTCGATGGCATTTTATTGCTTAAGCAGTTCTAACTAGCTCGGCATCACTTAACACCAAGACGGTGAATTTGGCACTGTCTGTCCGCTCCTCAGCACACCGGATCGAGCTTGAGTAGGGATACACTATTTTGTGCCCCTAAAACTCGCAAACTCGTCCCACAACTTCACAGGCGTGGGTAGTTATTTCGTATTTACGCAATGGATATCTAGTCTAAGTAGTTTTATATATATTACTCATTTAGTAGTAGCACTATATACTGACTACAAAGTTGTAGACCCTACCCTAAGGCATTTTTTTAGCCATTCACTAACCATGAAACTTGAGGATATATATCAATTCTTTGAGAATCCTCCGCCAACTTACCTTTGTCAGGAAGTAGCAGTTTGTTACATACTGTCTGTTTTATTACAAGGTGAATCTTACGGAACCGAGTTGATTGAGCAATTAGAAACTGAATATCCAACCTATAGGCTTTCGGATACCGTACTTTATAGTGCAATCAAATTTCTGGAAGATGAAAGGGCAATCAGTGGATATTGGAAGAAACTCGAAGGACGAGGACGCCCCAGGCGAATGTACCAAGTTTCTCCAGAATGGCAAGTTCAAGCGCAGGATTTAGCTTTTCAATGGCTTGACTACATCAATAGGAAGACAAAGTAACGAATAATTGATAATGAATAAGTCTCCTCCAGTCAACAGTAACAATTAGTTATGGATACTGCTATTCTGCCATCTACGTTCCTGCTAACCTTGTTGTTATCGGTTGGGCTGTTTTTCTTTATTCGTGCCTCGACTAAAGACCGCATAGAAACAGCGCAACTGGTATCTGAGCAAGACGAAGCTGCTTTAATGTCTCAATTAAAAGAGTATTTTCGCTCCCGGTCTTATCGAGTGGCAGCGGTAGACCAAGAACAAAACAAAGTGACTTTTGAAGGTAATGTTCGTCCCAGTTGGTTTTTAGCTATATTTTTAACTCTGCTGGCAGCGACTGGTATTGTTTGTCTATCACTAGTCGTGTACCTGCTTTTTCCTAACCTCAGTACCTTTGTTCTGCCTATGGTACTGCTGTCACCTTTGAGTGGTCTATTTTATTGGAAAAAATCTGGAAGACTTGAGAAGGTGTCGCTCAAAGTAGAAACAACTAAGAACGAACAAACCTCCTCAAGTAAGATCACTGTAGTTGCCCATCGAGATGAACTCAGCGAGTTACAGAGGACTTTACAGATCAAGGCTGGTGAATAATTGTTGGTTTTTATGACGATCTATTAACTATGGTATGCAGACTTCTGACCTGACCTACTCTTTAGGAAATAAAAAGTAGGAAGGAGGAAACCGAGACTTCTGCTTTGTCAATTTTCCCCACGACTTCTGTCGCGGGGAAAAATTTAAATTTATTAACTTAAATTCGTTGACAGAGCAAGGTTTAACAATTTACGGCCCAAGAGCGCAACTTCACTAGCGCTTTTGGAGGCGCTTGGCTCTATACCTATTCCCTTCTGCATCATGACACTAGTATCAACCCATGCAATCTAGCGTGGTTTGAGACAAGTTGATTTTCCAACTACCTGGACTAGCCTTAAAAAGCAAATCAGCTCCAAACTAAAAAAAATTAAATTTTGCATAAACTTAGCAATTTTGCCAGTTCAATGATAGTCAGGAGCCACATTACAATGCGTAAAATGACTGTTTATGATTCACCGACTAGCTAAAGCAAGAGGTTCTTGACCTGGCGAAGGTTCTAACACCCTCAAGCTAGGAAACAAGAAATGATTTTCCTCTACGTATTGAGCACCAAAGAGTCCCTTTTCTGCCCAGAAATAACGGTCTGTGGTGTGTTCATTTCGCTTTACGAGTAGCAACGCAGGTGGCAAAATACCTTCAGCTTGAATGAATCTTCTCGCTGCTGTCACAGGTTTTTCTTCGCCACTTTCGATGCTATATTGAGGCACATGCTCCAAAATTCGCCGTCCCTCCTGACGACGACGACTTTTCCTTTTGCGTCTCCTTGCCAATCTATTGTCCTCCTCTTTCAAGCTATAGATTGTAGTGATAGCTACAAAATCAGTCGTCATTATATAGGTTCTAGTTCAAAATATCAATAGTTTTTAACCTTTTAATTTAAGAAAATTAATATCTTTGGAGATATTTGGAGATAGAGAAAATAAAATAACCTAAGGATATAATGCCTTGGTACAAACCTTTCATGTAGAAGATTTTAGTTAAGCTTTATTAAATGGGTGAGGTAAAAACTAAGTATCTTCTCTTAATCATGCCTCAAAATCTGTAATATTGAGCAAAAGCTAAAAAATGTTAATGTCTGCCAGTTCCGATTTTCTTGCTCTATGTCGAGAGCAAATAGCGCTGCTAACCCAAGGGCTGGGAGCAACTTTAAGTATTGTGTACCTGACACAAGAATTGGTAGAGACTCCTTCGGGTGAGGCCAAACTGATTCCTGTGGTTATCCACCCGGAAACAGCATTATTACCAGCAGGGGAAGAGATTGCTGAAGCGACAGTACACAAGCAACTTCAAGTTGGAAATGTGTTTATTTTACCCAATCAACAGAGAAGGTTATTGACAGCAGGATCAAAATCTCCAACCTCGTCACCGGAGTCTGAGATCCCAGATGCGTCAGGGCCCCATCTAAAAGAGGAATATTTATTTAGTGGCAACCAAATTGTTTTACCTCTGGTTTATGAGGGTGTGATGATGGGGTTACTAGTGACGGGTAGGAAAGATCGGGGATGGAATGAACACGAGGAAAGTCAGATTCAACGGATAGCCCAAACACTGGCGATCGCTTGTATTTTAGATCAACGGCGAGCATGGTTTGAGCAGCAGTTGCATGAGCAACAAGTTCTCCAAGAAAAACAGCGAGATTTGCTGGATAATCTATTGCATCAGTTTCGTAACCCTTTAACGGCATTGCGGACTTTTGGTAAACTGCTATTGAAAAGGTTGCGACCAGCAGATACCAACCGAAATGTGGCAAATAGTATTGTGCGGGAAAGCGATCGCCTCCAAGAATTGCTGCAACAATTTGATCAAGTAATTGACTTAACAGAGGCAGATTTAGCACCACTACATCTCCCTGAAGAAGTATTTGTAGAAGCAACTATCCAAAAAGACGCTAAACCGCCCTTATTATTGCCGGGAACCGGAGATAAAGCAGTTGACTGCTCCTTAGCAGATATATTAGAACCATTATTAATATCAGCCAAAGCGATCGCACAAGAGCGAAAGCTAAAACTAATAACTGAAATTCAACAAAATTCACCCCTAGTCCGTGCCAACGTCAAAGCATTGCAAGAAGTCTTAACTAATATTATTGATAATGCTTTGAAATACACTCCCACTGGGGGCAAAATTTTGATTCAGGCGGGGCAAGAAAAAGCAAATTTTCAGGGAATTGTCATTAGTGACAATGGGCCTGGCATTCCACCCCAGGATTTAAAGCATCTTGGAGAACGGCATTATCGGGGTGTACAAGCGCAAACAGAAATCCCTGGCACTGGTTTGGGGTTAGCGATCGCTAAACAATTAATAGAGCAAATGCAGGGCAAAATAGAGATTTTTAGCCCTGCAATCAACTCTAAGCTAACTTCACCCGATGCGCCGGGAACTACATTTATTATTTGGTTGCCGGAAGTTTAGGATTTGTCCTTTGTAAAGACTAATGACCAATGACTATCTTACTGAAACCAACAAGTTTTGATTGATGGTCATTTGTAAATCGGTATCTGGGTCAATGGCGATTAAGTCAACACTATTTCTGCCGAAGAACAGACCAACCAACGCACCGATACCAGCGCCACCCAAGACTTCTTCTGTGGCAATGGCGCGATCGCCTGTGACGGCAGATACCGCAGCTGCTGCACCTGCGCCCAATACAGTATTCTTGATAATTGAACCAGTACTAGTACCTTTGTTGACGGTTTCAGTTTTAGTAATCACTTCAGAGCTAGCGTTAAGCTGATACTCTTGACCTGTAGTTAAAACTAGTCTCTCGGCAACGAATTGAGAACCACCTGTAGCTGGTTTGAGTTGACCAATCACCTGACTACCAGCCGGAATCACTACAGCACCTTCTTGCGTAACCACGTTTTGGGAGACTGTCAATGTCAAAGGCGCTGTTTCATCCTTTGTAACCAGAATTTTTTCTGCCTTGTCATACTTGACAGGGATAGCAGTCCCTTGAGGAATTGTCACAGTTATAGGTGTTGGGGTAGTAGAACCGACAGCCACGACATAAGGCGAGTTAATTGCTGAGGCTTGATTAGAACTAACCAACGCTTGGTAAATAAAGGCTGCTACCTGGGCGCGAGTGGCGGTTGCAGTTGGATTCAGGAACTTCACATTAGGATAGTTGACCACAATTTGCTTTTGGGTTGCTGCTGCGATCGGGCTACGGGCATAGCTAGCAATGTTAGAAGCATCGTTGAAGTATTGCAGAGTGCTTTCGGTATTGCCGCTAGGACTATATTCTAGACCGTTGGCAAGGGCAACTAAAACCTGCTGGCGAGGAATAGCTTGGTTAGGCTCAAAACGATTTCCAGGATAACCAGATAAGAAACCAATGGTATAGGCTTGTTGAATAGCGCTGGATGCCCAATAGTTGCTGGGCACATCAGCAAAATTGATTGCCTGCCGTTGCGCTGGTTTTTGGAAAGCCTTGTTGACCATAGCAGCAAATTGAGCGCGTGTCACCGCTTCTTCAGGGCGGAAAGTACCATCAGGAAATCCGGCAATTACACCTCGCCCTGACAATTGTTGAATAAATTGTGCTGCCCAATAGTTAGATGAAACATCAGAAAAAGTAGTTTGAGCAAAAGATGGTGAAGCTGTAATGAAAGGCGCTACAGTAACGACTGTGACGCTTAAAGCCATGAGTGCAGCTGTTCCAGATTGCAAACGATTTAAGTTAAACACTATTTTTACTCCAGTTCAATTATTTTTTTACTGTTAATTAATTAGACATATTTTGAAGTATGAGGTTCCCATTAATTTCTATTTCTTGTAAAAACCATTACTTTCGACATACAGGCAAATCAGATAGACAAAATCAGAAATTACCTGTCAAAAGAGCTAGCAATGGGTAAATAGTGTAATCAGTCTCTTACCAATTAACGCTATAAAATAAGTATTAAAAAAAATCTGAATACTGAGTGAGACGATACAGAGATAGAATAGTTGCTGGGAAAGAGATTTTTTAGGGTTAAAAATGAAGGCGATCGCCCACTATAGTTAAGGTGGCGATCGCCTATCAGGGATGATTAAAGTCACAACTTGAATTTAGTTACGACATAAGGCAATTAATTTCTGGGGTTTGACACGACATAAGGCGAATTAATTGCTGGAGCTTGATTAGAACTAACCAGTGCTTGGTAGATAAAAGCTGCTACCTGGGCGCGAGTGGCGGTTGCAGTTGGATTCAGGGACTTTACATTGGGATAGTTGACCACAATTTGCTTCTCTGTTGCTGCTGCGATCGGGCTACGGGCGTAGCTAGCGATTTTAGAAGCATCGTTGAAATACCTCAGAGTGCTTTCGTTATTGCCACCAGAAGTATATCCCAGACCGTTGGCGAGGGAAACCAAAACCTGCTGGCGGGGAATAGCCTGGTTAGGCCCAAAGCGATTACCAGGATATCCTGCTAAGAAACCAATGCTATAGGCTTTTCCAATGGCACTAGATGCCCAGTAATTGTTAGGCACATCAGAAAAAGCGATCGCCTGCCGTTGCTGTGATTTCCGGAAAGCTTTATCGATCATTGCGGCAAATTGAGCGCGTGTCACAGGTTCTTCAGGGCGGAAGCTACCATCAGGAAATCCGGCAATTATACCTCGCCCTGACAATTGTTGAATAAATTGTGCCGCCCAATAGTTAGATGAAACATCAGAAAAAGCAGTAGTTTGAGCCGAAGGTGAACCAGTAGTTTGAGCCAAAGATGTCGAGGAGCATCCCACTTGAATGGGTTTGCTTTGCAAAGTATAAGTCATTGGCTCACAAACTAAACTTGCCGACTTAGACTCTACATTAGTCCGCCTTGGCGGATTTTGTCTATCTAGCTGTGATTGCCAATTGTCAGATATTTTTTCTAGAGCAGGATACTTACTTAAAAACTCTGAGTCTGCAACAACATCGTTGGGGCCCTTAACACTTACCTTAGAACTATTGAGGTAGATATTATAGTCATAAGTAACGTTTTTATTTCTAAAATTGCTGTTAACAACCTTACCGGGGAAAGCATAGAGAATATTCCTTAATATTCTGACATTCGATGAATTATTAGCAAATATTTGCCCATCTTTAATTTCTGGACTCTGATTATTTAAAATAGCAGTGTTATTTACAATATCAACATGCTCACTTATAAATGTATGAATGCCGGAACCACCATTATTAAATGTAAGATTGTTTTTAACTAAAGTACGTCCTGTATATGGACTTAATTTTAAGTTCTTTTGATCATTTCTTGAACTATCGATAATGATGCCATTCCCATCTGTGATCTTTCCGACTGCAATCCAAGGGATGTACATGCGATTGTTGTAGCTTTTGTTGTTAGTTACGAACATCTTGTATCCCCGGTTATTGTCAGAATTCCAATTGTTCAGCATTGAAATGCCACTGTTACCATAAACACTATACCAGGCATTATTGAACACCACGTTATTATCTATTGTCACATAGTCGGATTGAATCGCTGAAATACCTGCTCCTCCACAGTCATGCACTTTGTTGTTCAGAATACGGATGTGATGAACACGACCCTTGGTTCGTCCGTCAACGCTGATGCAGTTTCCATTAGTCAGTGGGTTTAGTTTTTTAGTCTTCTGACTCATCGCATAATCAAGGGTGATATTGGCATTGTTCCCTATGACCTCCAGCCCGTTGATTTCGATATATGAAGCTCCATTTGAAATCAGGATACCGTTCCATGTATTATGCTGAATTTTTGGGGAATGCCCAGGATATGCTTTATACCTAATCCATGCATTTGCAGTTCCAGAACGTTTAATACTTACTACGCTCCCAGCTTTGCCTATATTTTTGTATACTCCGTTCATAATCAATACTGTATCGCCAGGATTGGTAAGGTCTGCTGCCTTTTGAATTGTCCTAAAGGCGGCTGAAGTAGAGAGTCCACTATTTTGGTCTTTTCCGGTACCGCTAACATGGTATATTTTCGGTGTTGAATTCTTGCTAATTAGCTCGCGGCTAGATAGGCTCATTTCCTTGTTAATGGAAACCTGACGGACGTTTCCAACTAAAGATATTTTTATCCTTTCTCCCTGAGTTAAAAGACTTAATATTACGGGAATTGCAAGATATGTGCTTAAACTGAAACCTTGAATTACCACAAGTAAAAGCTCCTTTATTGCCACTATTTAACAAAAATATCAGGATATTATGTAATTTTGAATACTCTTTTGGATAGAGAAGAAAATAGAGCCGATTTTACTAGCCCCCCACATAGCGCAATTAAATAAGTATTTTAATAAATACTGATAAGACCTCTTGCATAAATCAAACAATTTGAACCCCACCCCGCCAAAGCTACGCTTTGTCTCCCCTCCCCTTAGCAAGGGGAGGGGGTGGGGTATTGGGGACTTTTGCAAGAGGTCTATACTGATTAAGACAATATAAAGGTAGAAGAGTTACTGTTAAATATAATTTTTTACTGTCAAAAATTAAGGCGATCGCACAGTATATTTAAAGTTGCGATCGCCTATCAGGGATGATTAAAGTCACGACTTGAATTGAGTTAAATTTAGTAGCGGGATTGTGGTACTAAATTCAAGTTAGAATCCAGTGTTACCCTCAAATCTTGTGCGGGTCTGAGAACAAAGGCATTTCCTTGTTTTTTCCGCAACAGGATACTTGCTCCAGCACCCGCAGCCCCACCGATAACAGGTTTTAAATCGTCAATTCTGCGGTTACCAGTAACTAGTGAACCTAAAAGACCAGCACCCGCACCGATAGCTGTATCAGTTAGAACCTGACCTGTGCTAGGCCCCTGTGAAACTCTTTGAGTTGTGGTATATGTCCGAGAACTTGCATTAATCGACTGACGCTGACCATTAGAAAATTCTAATTCTTGAGCTACAAACCGCACGCCTTTTCCTTGATTATCGTCTGTATCTCTTGAATAACTATCTAGGTCAACAGCTTCTAGTCGTCCATTTACTTTAGTACCGGCGGGAATCAAGACATTTCTATTCCTGTCGATAATGTCATTGGCTATTCTCAAGGTTAGAGATTTAGTTTCCCCAGGAGCAATAGTAATTGTCTCTTTCTCGTAGGTAACAGGTAAAGCAACCCCAGAAGGAATGGTAACGCTTCCATATTGCCCAATTCTGTCTTGCCCAATTCTGTATTGGGCATTAGCAGGAGCTAAAGTTAACAGTGGGGCAGTCACGCTTGCGGTAACGGCTATTGCCATAAGTGCAGCAGTTCCAGATTTCCATTGATGTATGCGAGTCATAAGTGGCTAAACCTTTGTGTTTGTTATGTATCTAATGACGTGGATGCACTGAGTTTGTTTCTGAAATTTATAAAACCTGTTTATAGGCGTATTCGGAAATATTAAGGTGCTTATATAATGTGGAGTTTGTGTTACAGCTACGCCTATCGAAGATATCGCTCCTTAGAATTTGTATCTTGCTAATGTGCGCCACTAAATAAATGGTTAGATCCTCTCAAGATGAGGCAAAATTGGTCTAATTGTTTCCAAAGTTGCTTCATTGTTTACTTCTATTGTAGATTTATTTGCTAAAACTTGGGAAAGGTTTTGGCTTTCTTTGTCAAGTAGTAAAGTTTATTGAGAATAAATTTTGATGCGATCGCAGCAATTCTTGTGCTGGGTTAAAATTTATCAATTATGGAATATGGGTATAGGACTAATATTTGATTTCTGAAAAAGCTCCGTACAGATCGAAAAGCCTAATTCCCTACTCCCTACTCCCTACTCCCCACTCCCCGCCCACATAGATAATTTCAAAAATCAAATAGGATTCCTATATGTAGCGGTTCTCAATTGCATAAAATGCATAAAACTACAGCAGCCAGTTATGTGGGCATCTTAAGAGAGTTGAGCAAACTGGCTTATCTTTGGTAGGATTTCTCACAGGTACGAGCGCTAAAAACCTTCTATTGGAGCCGAAAAAATTTCTAGTGTAATTACATCTTCAAGCGCGAACAGAAGCAGATGTTTTAACAGCGAAAGCTCTTAGTGTTTCTTCTCCAGCAATTTTTTACTAGATATCAAGTACATCCCTACCAGGAATAGATCCGCTACTGTTGCTGGTTCTGGTATGGTTTTGATTTTGGCATAAATAGCTGTTTTAGTTGTGCCTCCTTCAAGAGCCTCAATACTTATCTGGGGAACGTCTGGATTAAAACCAGTTAGTTTAAGCGTGTATTCATTGCCTTCAAAGGTAAAAGTGGGATTACTCAAGTTTTCGTCTATAAATACAAAGTCTGCATTCTCTTCTTCAGAATTTGTTGCCTTATTAGGTGTATTTACTAGATGCAACTTCAAGTCAAAAACTTGGCTGATTCCAACGGGAGGGTTGAAGGATACATTGATATTTAAAGGTACATCTTCAACGCTTGTATTTTTAAGTACCGTTCCATTAAAGTAAGCTAAATCACCTATTTTGAATACAGAGTTAATGTCAGTTGAAAACGAATTTCCAGTAAAGGTAAGTTTATTTGAGCCTGTTATTGTACATCCACTAGGAGGATTTGGACTTGGTAGACACACATTAGGATCACCCCAAGTAAATATGTTGTTTCCCACACCTGTGTATACGGGATTGGGATTGATATCGATGCTTCCTGGAGTAGGTTCTCCCCATGTACCAGTAGAGATACCAGAAAAAGTTAGAGCATCTGCTTGGTTAGAGAAACCAAGTGCTGTTGTCGCACCCACAAAAAAACTAGATATAGCAGCCGCAAAAACCAAACTTAGTTTCATAACTTAAGTATCCAAATCTCATTCTGGAGCTTTTAAACTATGTCTCCAGTGTAACTTAGTAAATTTACGGAATACACACCAATATTTTATTGGATTTTATTATTATAAAATCTTATTTAGTAACTTATATTATTAAGTTAATTTTATATAAAGTTACAATATTTTACCACTTTGTAGTTAGTAAGACAGTAATTGCGTAGGCGTAGCCCGTCGTAGACATCGTTACTTTACTTGGTTCTCTAATTAGTTGTCAAGTCAATATAAAGTTACTCTTTTTAACAAACACTCCCCGCGCTATTGGGACGAATCTGATTCGTTGGTCGAATTCAAGATGATTTACTGCGCCGTTCTCTTGTTGTTGATGGTAGAATCCCAATACTTTTTATCCCCTTGCTCCCTGCTCCCCTGCCTTTTTTTCAAGGGTTTTCGGTATATGCTTTATAGCTTTGACAAAATCTCTGGCAACAACTGACTAGGAACTTTAGATAAAGCCAGATTTTGTCCCTGTATGCCTAATTCATTATGAAAAGCACGAATAGTTTTCACTATATAATTAAAGGCTGTTTGATAAGCCTCTGGCTGTTTACTTAATCCGTTTAAGGCTTGCAAATGGTTGTCTAATGCTACTTCTAAGTGTTGAGAACGTGTTGCTTTGTCGCCATTAAACGACTTATCTATTACTAGCTGATAATGTGCCAGTCCCAGGTTATTATAAGAGGCAAGCAAATCAAAACTTAAAGGAGTACCGCTAAGTGAGTCAGCCAAAGCTATCGCTTCTTCGTAAGCGCTAATACATAGTTGCAGATACTTTTGTCGTGCCTCTTTAGTTGTCTGAGATAGGTTTGCTAAATGCCAGTAGGCAGTACCCAGATTATTTTGTGTAGCGGCGCAGGCACTGGGAACATTAGCTGGAGTGCGATACTTGAGAGCTTCGCTGTAGACATCTATAGCTAGCTGGAGATTTTGGGCAGGTTGTTCGTATTGTGCTAGATTCCAACAGGCGGTGCCGATGTTGTTTTGAATCATGCCATACTTGAGCGGTTCCTGTTCAGGGTTGTAGTGTATTAGTGCTTCGTTGTAAGCTGCGATCGCTTTCTTTAAATGCACAATCGGTTGGTTGTATTGCCCTAGATGCCAGTAAGCAGTACCCAAATTGTTCTGGCAAGCCGCATATTTTAATGAGTCCATGTCGGCTGTACGGTAGCTGAGTGCTTCACTATAAGCTAAAACTGCTTGCTGCCAATTTTCAGATGGGTGAGAAAAACGAGCTAAATCACCGTAAGCCGTCCCCAAATTATTTTGCACACGAGCGTAAGTTTCTAGATGTGTCTGGGGCGAAATCATCTTTAACGCCAAATGATAAAATTCTATTGCCTGCTTTATATAAGTTTGTCCTTCCTCAGAATTGGGCGGTATACGGTATAGCATCCAGTAGAGTGTACCCAAATCATTCAAGATATCTGGGAGTTGTGGTGAGGTTTCGTCATAGCTAATTGCCTCCTGATAGGCAATAATTGCTACCATAAGATTTTCTAGGGTTGAATCTCCTTGCTCAATGCGAAGGCGGTATAAAGTGCCCAAGCGATGATAAGCTTCTGCCAAAACCTCCCCTGGAACTTGCTTTTGGTGTAATTCTTCAATCTCCAACAAAATCTGCTGCGGTTGCAAGGAATCCTCTGTATTTTGAGCAATATTTGTATTTATTGTTGCTATTACTAGCTCCGTTAACTCGCTACTAATATGAGATAAAGACGACAGTGATTGATTATTACTCCCACTACCAGATCTATTAGTAGATTCTTGCTGTTGTGGCGCAGCCTTCAATAAATCTGCTGTTGAGGGCGATTCCTGGGTTTTATGTACGCCATTCCCTTGTGTTTCTGCCGGAAAATCGGAATGATTCTTCAACTTTAACTCGGTGGCTGCGGTTCTGAGTTCTGCCTGGGTAACTGATTCATCTACTATCGACTGCTCAATATAGCCTAAATCCAAGCTTTTGGCATTAGCAAAACGTTCTGGATAACCCGAATTCTGAGTCGCTGGTGTGGGTTCTCCGGCAAATACAAATACGCCAGTCCGACAACGCCAAAACTGTGGCGCTGATTGCTTGATAGCAGATAACCAAGGACGCGGTATCCATAACAGCAAGTTAGATTCAAAGAATCGGCTAGATTCTTGTACAGAGAAATATTGTTCGCTTAAGCGGAGATGGTGCAAAAATAACCGTTGTGTAGCGACTGGTTGCTTGGTGAGATGCTCCATGCCGACAATCTGAAATGCTGGTACTGGAAAAGGTCTTCCAGGGGTATCTTTTGATGCCCCAATAATTGGCGGTGGATAGTTTGCCAACCATTGATTTATTTGAATTATGGGATTGGGATCGTTTAAATTCAAACGCAACGTAACTAATCGTGGATAAGCTACAGTGCTATTTTCCTGCCTATTTGATGGCTGAGATAGCACTTGTCCAATAGGATAAGCCAATGTCGAATGCAAACGGGTCGCTACTTTATTTCTCAAGTGTAAATCATCACATACTGCTAAAAAAATTTGTCGTCGTAAGCCAAGACTTAGGGCAAGTTTCAGGCGGTGGTATACTTGCCGATTCCAACTAGAATTATCATTTTGTGCAGTATCATTCACGCTCATGGTGGCTAAAGAGCCAAAACACAGTACATAATCACTTTTCTGGACGCATCCAAGTGGGCTAACTTTATAATAGAAATGATTTTTAAGCTAAGTTGTGCCGCTTAGGATAAATTGAGCTTTTCAAGTATAATAGAAAAAACAGTATATAATTATACTTTAAATTTTAATTTAATTTTAACAAAAAATAAAAAAGCAGGCTCCTTTTAAAATCGGAACCTGAAAAACTATCAAGAAAATCAAATTTTATTAAAAAGCTTTATGATTAGCTGCTCTTAGAAACAAAGAAGGCAACTAGAATCAAGCCGCCAACCAAAACTGTAGCGGCAATTCCTAGTAAAAGATAAGTTTGCTTTTGCCCTTCCGAGGGAGGTTCTGCTTGATAAATCTTTGGTTCACGGGCAAAATTATTCAGAAGGCCGCCTTCTTCGTTTGTATAGGGCATGAATTAATTCCTTTATATTTATCGTTCATTTAATGTTACATAAATGCTAAATCCGCCCTCAAACTGCTAGACAAATCGTTACATTGGGCATTGGGCATTGGGCATTGATTATTCCCCACGCCCATGCTCTATGCCCCATTCCCCATTCCCCAGATACTGTTGGTCAATTTACTTTCTTGTTAAACCCGCCATCCCTAAAATCGTGGTTTTGCGTTGCTTTCTCGCCCTGCAATAAATTGCGGGCTAATAGCTAAAGTGCGTTGAAACGCACTGAAATTAAAGAAATTAAGATGGATTGGGGCTGATGGGTTAGAAATCCCTACCAATTCGCCAACAGTATCTGCTCTATGCCCCATGCCCCATGCCCCATTCCCTAACTAGTAATCGTTCCAGTCAGAGGTGAACTTGGACTGGCGTAGTCTTTGATGGGCATTCTGCCAGCAAGGTATGCCAAACGACCGGCAACTGTTGCTAAATTCATGGCACGAGCCATTGCTGCTGGGTTTGGAGAAAGTGCGATCGCACTATTAATCAACAAAGCATCTGCTCCCAATTCCATTGCTTGGGCGGCTTCTGAGGGTGAACCAATACCGGCATCTACCACCACTGGCACACCCGCATTTTCGATGATGATTTGGATGTTAGCGGTTGTTTTTAACCCTTGTCCAGAACCAATCGGCGATGCTAAAGGCATTACCGTAGCACAGCCTACTTCTTCTAAACGCTTGGCTAACATGGGGTCAGCGTTAATATAAGGCAATACTGCAAAGCCTTCTTTAACTAATTGTTCTGCGGCTTGCAATGTCCCAATTGGATCTGGGAGTAAATACTTAAGGTCAGGTATTACTTCTAACTTTATAAAGTTATTATCTTCCTGCCCCAACAATTTCGCCATTTCTCGCCCCAAACGCGCCACCCGAATCGCCTCTTCAGCAGTTTGGCAACCTGCGGTATTGGGCAACATCCAAATTTTTGTCCAATCTAAGGCTTCAGCTAAACCTTCATGTCCGGGGGCCTTGGTTTGTACCCGTCGGACTGCCACGGTGACAATTTGACAATCACTGGCGGCGACACTTTGCTGCATTTCTTCAATGCTGCGATACTTCCCAGTTCCAGTCATCAAACGGGATTGGAAGGTTTTGCCAGCAATAATTAGTGGGGAGTGGGGAGTGGAGAGTGGGGAATGGGGGGATATGGTAGGACGATTCCCGTTGGAGAAATTGGCAGAGTGAGTCAGCATTGGGGTGGAGGTAGATGGCTTGGACTGGAAGCGTGAATAGTGGAAATCTGAAAGTAGAGAGTCAGACTTTTGTTCTAAGATGAAATCGGCAATTAAGGCGGCTGTTACAGGTGCAAGGAGAATTCCGTTACGGTAATGGCCTGTAGCAAAGGTTAAATTTTGACAGTGGCTAGTGCCAAGGATGGGCAACTCATCGGGGGTGGCTGGGCGAAATCCCCACCAGAATTCTTGGATGGGATAATGCTTGAGTTGGGGATACAGGCGGATGGCAGATTGTAATAGTGTTTGAATGCCGTCTGGGGTGTTGTTGGGGGTGAAGCCAACGTCTTCGCTGGTTGCGCCAATAACAAGGCGATCGCGTCTTGGTACGATGTAAGTATCCTGCCCAAACAAAACCCGCTTCAATGGCAATTCCGGCGCAAATTCTGGTATCCGCACACTCAGCATTTGCCCTTTTCTGGGTAGCACAGGTAGCGGTAACAACTCATTTGACCAAGCACCTGAAGCTAAAACATAGTGCGCGGCACGAATTATTCCAGCATTGGTTTGCACGCCAACCACTTGTCCTTGCTGCTGTAAAAATCCTTCTACTGTAATCCCGTCTTTAAGTTCAACACCAACAGACTCAGCCGCCGTCCACAATACATTAGCTAGAGCCTTATTATCAACTTGTGCGTCTTCAGGATACCACCAGCCACCAACTACTTCTGCTCCCAATCCGGGCTGATATTGATGAATTGCCTCTTTGTTTAACCAGTAAGCCGGGGAAGAGGTAGGGGGGCAGGGGGAAGGGTGCAGAGGAGAGAAATTTTCCCCCTGCTCCCTGCCCCCTGCCCCCTGCCCCTCTGCCTCCTCAAAGACGGGTGCGAGGATGCCGCAGGGACGGTAGCCAGTATTTAAACCAGTTAGTTCTTCTAGTTTGCGCGTCCAGTCGGGATATAAAGCACGCGATCGCCAACACAATGAACGCATTGCCCCATTAGGGATTTTTTCTGCATCTGGTGCTAACATCCCAGCAGCAGCGTGGGTAGCAGCAGCCTGAAAGTCACGACAAAGCACGGTGACACTTGCCCCGCGCAGTTTTAGCTCAATGGCGATCGCTAAACCAATAACGCCGCCACCAATAATTACAGTCTCACTAGTCATTAGTCATTAGTCATTAGTCATTAGTCATTAGTACATAACTAATTAACTCATAACTTATAACTTATAACTCGTAACTATAGACGGATCTATCGTTACCATAAGGCGCGAATTGGTTCGTTGCCTTGATTTGTATCGCTGGATGGCGTATTTGTTTGTGAAGAATCTGTGCTGCCGTCTGTTGTAGTGTCAGCAGGTGATGTTGAGTCATCAGAAGGATTCTGAGCAACGTTACTCCTGTTGTCAGGTCTTGGGGCTACAATAGTGCGTCTGTTTTGGTTTGTTTCAGTTGTTTCATTTCCTTCAGTTGCAGTTTCTTCATTCTTGCTGCCAGCACTGCTATTAACATTGATATTAGCTGGGAGGACTTGTGATTTTTTGTCACTGGGAGCGTTAGCGGTTTGTACGCCCATAGGAAAGTTGATGCCCAGTAATGTACCAAGCAGAATGGCTAAACCTCCAGCCATTAAAATTAAGGGTGTCCATCTACCCATCTTGTCTTACTCCTTTTTAACCTTTTGGTGTCCACACTATTCGAGAACCTTGTCCCCAAAATCCATCAAACTTTGTCACTTTCACATCGCCTAAAACCAGAGTTTGACAGGCTAAACGCAAGTCTGTTGTAGGAGAATGGGGAGGAAGCGAACGCCGTGCTCGATCGCGCCAATTCGCTGCTGATACTTCGCCCTCTACCTTAACCGCACAGGTTCCGCAACTGCCAATGCCTCGACAGTTTATTACCTTAGTACCGTTATTGTAGAGGTCAATACCATTTTGCAGCAAAATTGTTCGGAGATTGCTATTGCTTACGCACTCAATTGTTTTACCTTGAGCTAGTACTTTAGGCATTTTTTAATTGCCAAACTGGCGTTTTGTTGTATATTGACACATTGCCTCGAAAGTTGTCTCGTCGGTCCCAGTTTTATGACCACAAATTCTTCACCTCAACTTTGGCTCTATGACACTACATTACGAGATGGCACTCAGCGCGAGGGGCTATCAGTTTCGATAGAAGATAAGTTACGCATTGCTCGTAGACTCGATCAACTGGGAATTCCCTTCATTGAAGGCGGTTGGCCTGGTGCCAATCCCAAGGATGTACAATTTTTCTGGCAACTCCAAGAAGATCCGCTAAAACAAGCTGAAATTGTGGCTTTTTGTTCGACTCGCCGCCCCAATTCCACTGCCGCAACCGAACCGATGCTACAGGATATTTTGGCTGCGGGAACTCGCTGGGTAACGATTTTTGGCAAGTCTTGGGATTTACATGTCACAACCAGCCTCAAGACGACATTAGAAGAAAATTTGGCGATGATCCGCGACACGATTGAGTACCTTCGTTCTCAAGGTCGTCGCATTATCTACGATGCCGAACATTGGTTTGATGGTTACAAGCACAATCCAAGTTATGCTTTACAGACATTAGAGGCTGCGATCGCATCTGGTGCTGAATGGCTAGTCCTTTGTGATACTAATGGTGGCACTTTACCCCATGAAATTAGCCAAATTGTTCAAGATGTCATTTGTCATTTGTCATTTGTCATTTGTCAAGAACCAATGACGAAGGACATAGACGCGCCAGCGGCTTCCCGCAGGGTAGGACAAAGGACAATCCCCCAAATTGGAATTCATACTCATAACGATTCGGAAATGGCGGTTGCTAACGCAATAGCCGCCGTCATGGCAGGGGCGAAGATGGTACAGGGGACAATTAATGGTTACGGTGAACGTTGCGGGAATGCTAACCTCTGTTCGTTAATTCCCAATTTACAATTGAAGCTGGGTTACAGTTGTATCACAGAAGACCAGCTAACACAACTTACAGAAGCTAGTCGTTTTGTGAGTGAGGTGGTCAACCTCGCGCCAGATGAACACGCTCCCTTTGTGGGACTTTCGGCTTTTGCCCACAAGGGCGGTATTCATGTATCAGCCGTGGAACGTAATCCCCTAACTTACGAACATATTCAGCCGGAACAAGTCGGGAATCATCGCCGCATTGTGATTTCTGAACAGTCTGGACTTAGTAATGTTTTAGCTAAAGCCCGCAGTTTTGGCATTGACCTCGATCAACTCAAAGCTGAAGCCAAGCAAATTCTCCAGCGCCTCAAAGATTTGGAGAGTGAAGGATTTCAATTTGAAGCAGCAGAGGCCAGTTTTGCGTTACTGATGCACGAAGCTTTGGGAGGTCGCCAGAAGTTTTTTGAAGTCAAAGGTTTTCAAGTCCACTGTGACTTGATTGAGGGGAAGGAAACTAGCAATGCCTTAGCCACAGTTAAACTCGCTGTTGACGGCAAAAATATTCTGGAGGCGGCGGAAGGTAACGGCCCCGTAGCAGCTTTGGATGCAGCTTTACGCAAGGCTTTGGTGAACTTTTATCCCCAAATAGCAACCTTTGATTTGACAGATTACAAAGTGCGGATTCTCAACGGACATACGGGTACTGCGGCGAAAACCCGTGTGTTGGTAGAGTCAGGGAATGGTCGTCAACGCTGGACTACGGTAGGGGTTTCTACTAATATTTTGGAGGCTTCCTATCAAGCTGTGGTGGAAGGCTTGGAATATGGTTTGTTATTGCACTCTCAAGCGGAAGCGGCGGTGAAAGCCTCTAGTTGACAAAAGAACTTATGTAGTGTAATAAAAGTTTACGCTTTTCGATGAGGAGGGGAAGCGATCGCACAACTCACTTGTGTACTAAAAAATTTATTCCACAAAAAGACCCCTGGTTTGCACTAGAGGTCTTTCCGTTTGAGAACGTTGTAAAATTCATTAGCAACATAAAACGCTGATATGGTTAATTTAGTGCCTTCTGTGCCATGAATGCAAAAACACCAACCCAATTGCCAATCCCATACTGAAAATTATTGTTACTCTTTTACAGGATTTCATCAATGCATGACGAATTGAGCTTGTGAAATTTTGTACTTAGTTAGGAATTACGTAACCTGCAATACCTTCAAATACATACCCAATTCTGCCACCACCCAGTTCACTAAAATTAGTAGTGTAGAAGTGGTCTGAACCTGCGCCACTGTAATATCGATATAGAGGAATAGTACCTGTGGTCGGTTCAGAATATACATAACCTGCAATACCTTCATACACGTACCCAATTCTGCCACCACCCAGTTCACTAAAATTAGTAGTGTAGAAGTGGTCTGAACCTGCGCCACTGTAATATCGATATAGAGGAACAGTTCCAGGGTAAGATATTTTGGGAATATAGCCGGCAACTCCTTCAAGGATATATCCGCCGTTACCATATCCTAACTCATCAAAATTAACCGTATAGAAGTGGTCAACATTTGATCCGTTATAGTAACGGTAAAATGCGTATGCTGTAACTACTACACCATCAATTGTTCGAGTAACATAACTTGCATTTTGAGCAAGTAAGATATTTGAGGATCTAGTTTTGCTTTCGCCAATAGTTAATTGATCAGTGTTCTGAAGTTGAGAAGAATTTGATGTTGCTAAAGCTACATGACCATTAGTTAAATTGTTAACTGTACTAATACTTGCAATGCCAACAGCCAAGCCACCAAAAGTTTTTAAGACTCTACGCCAAGACCAATTACCAAACATACTACCGTCCTTTTAGCTTGATATTAGACGTAGGTATATTATCACACTATGGAACAACGCAATCCGGTGGGGGACAAATAATTATTCTCATCTTGACAGCAAAAATGCGATCGCACAACTTACTTGTGTACTAAAAAATTTATTCCACAAAAAGACCCCTGGTTTGCACTAGAGGTCTTTCCCTTTGAGAACGTTGTAAAATTCATTAGCAACGTAAAACGCTAATATGGTTAATTTAGTGCCTTCTGTGCCATGAATGCAAAAACACCAACCCAATTGCCAATCCCATACTGACAATTATTATTACTCCTATACATAAAATGCGTAGGCGCAGCCCGTCGCAGGCATGGCCAATATTTAGGTGCAAAACTAAAAATCTAATACTGGGACAAAAACTTCATTTTATACAAGGTTTTAGGAGAACTTTTCCCAAGATTGGGCAACTAATTGGGTCAACCAGCGACGTTGCTGCTGATCCAACACTGAATCATCTGCTAGCAACTGAGCGGTTAATTCTTCCAAAGATTGACCTTGAGCGCGGACAATTTTAATTACTCCAGCGATCGCACTGGCAACTAGTTCTTCATCAATCGGCTGTTGTCGGAGAGCAAAAATTTCCTGGGGACTGTCTGGAATGGGATAATTCATGGCGTGGGTTTACAGAAATACAAAATGTACAATAAATTTGACAACTTCTTAAAATTTCTTCACTGAATCTTTACGAAAGTAATAGGGCGGAGTTTACCTTACTTTGTACCTTCATAAAATCTGTCTTAGTGAGTAGATTGATCGGAGATGTCAGGAAACGATGAGAGAAATTCTTTATTTAGAAATTCCAACTTCGGATATAGCAACTGTTCGTAGTTGGTTACAAACAGATTTTGAACCCGGAAATGGAGAAAAAGTGCTTACCTCGGAAGGCTTTCGCCTCAAAATCCCCACTGCAACTACAACTGCTGGGGTGGCTCTTTGGGAAAACTTGCCTGCGGAACTTTCGGTATTTGTCTGGTCGGTGCAACGAACTACTTATCTAAAAGTGTTTCGTTGGGCAGAACAACCCTTTCCCAAAGAGGGGCAAATCCTGCAACGCCTAACCAAAGAAATCAGAAGCCGTTTTCCGCATCATTACCCAGAACCGCCAGCGATTGATTTATCTAAGCAATCAATATTTGCAGCACTAGGCTCTGCTTACCCCCTCACCGTCAAGTATTTTCAGAAAATGCCCAACGGTGAATACGATCTAATGCGTGCCTACTGGTGGGAACAGCGATGGCGCGAAGGAGTACGGAATCCGCAGCAGCCGCGTCAGGTGGTGTTTTCCAGTCAAGGGGACTGGGGACTGGGAACTGGGGACTGGGGAAAAGGTAATCCCAATACCCAATCCCTAATCCCTAATCCCCAGTACGACATTATCTACATCGGTGGCGCACTAGGCGCGATTCATGCAGCACTGATGGCAAAACTCGGATATAAAGTCTTGCTGGTAGAACGAATGCCTTTTGGGCGAATGAACCGAGAATGGAATATTTCCCGCGATGAGATTCAAAGCTTAGTTAACCTGGGTTTAGTCACCCCCGCTGAGTTAGAAACCATCATTGCCAGGGAGTACAAAGACGGATTCAATAAGTTTTTTGATGCTAATAATCCAGCCAAACTGCGATCGCCCGTCCTCCACACACCCACAGTCCTAAATTTAGGTTTAGATTCCGAAAAATGGCTCCAAATGTGTGGGCAAAAATTGCAAGCGGCAGGCGGTGAAATCTGGGATGAAACAGAGTTTATCCGTGCAGATATTGATATATCACAAGTACTTCTGAAAGTCAAGCACTTACCCAGTCAGGTTGAGAAACAAGTAAGTGGACGACTGCTAATAGATGCAATGGGAACTGCATCGCCCATAGCTTGGCAATTAAATGGTGGTCGTGCTTTTGATAGTGTATGTCCGACAGTGGGAGCGGCAATTGAGAGCGGATTTGAGCCGGAAGTATGGGATTCCCAGTATGGGGATGTTCTTTACAGTCATGGGGATATTTCGCGGGGAAGGCAGTTGATTTGGGAACTGTTTCCTGGGGCAGGTGAGGAACTGACGATTTATTTATTTCATTACCATGAGGTGAATGCTGAAAATCCCGGTTCCTTACTAGAGATGTACGAGGACTTTTTCACGATTTTGCCAGAGTATCGCAGGTGCGATATGGACAAATTGGTGTGGAAAAAGCCGACATTTGGGTATATACCAGGGCATTTTAGTGTGGGAAGTAGCGATCGCACAGTTGCCTTTGATCGATTGATTGCGATCGGTGATGCTGCATCACTCCAGTCTCCCCTCGTCTTCACCGGTTTTGGTTCCCTAGTTCGCAATTTAGAGCGTTTAACAACCCTGTTGGATACTGCTCTTAAACATGACTTGTTGAGTTTTTGCCACTTGAACCAAATTCGTGCTTACCAAAGCAACGTTTCCGTCACTTGGCTATTTTCCAAAGGCATGATGGTACCCACAGGGAAATTTTTACCACCCCAGCGCATTAACTCCATGCTCAACACCTTCTTTGGACTGTTAGCAGACGAACCCCAAGAAGTAGCAGATAACTTCATTAAAGATAGGTGTGATTGGTTAACCTTTAACCGCCTAGCACTCAAAGCAGCTAGAAAAAATCCTGCTTTACTTTTATGGATTTGGGAACTTGCTGGGCCAAGAGATTTGCTCAGATGGCTTGGTAGTTATTTCAATTTCGGTCGTCATGCCTTAATTAGCTCTTTGCTGAGTCCGTGGTTCGGGCGCTTCTTGAACCGGGTAGGTTTGTGGCTGGAACCCCGGAATCCGGGATTGTGGCTGTGGCTGTTGGCGATTAATTATGCGATCGCCACAGGCAAACCGCGATCGCGCGCTCAAGTAGTAAAAGCCAACCCAGAAGCCATAATTCCGAAGTCAGAAGTAAGAATTAGTCATTAGTCATTGGACTCCTAACTCTGCCAATTTTAGATTTGGAATTTTGGATTTTGGTGAAGCAGCGCGGTGAGGCAGCCCCCGTCTTGGCGGTTTCCGTCGATGGGGGACTGCCGAACCCGAAGGGTCTTGGGGGTTTCCCCCATGAGTGACTGCTGTTAGCGAAGCGTTAGCGACGTAGGAGCGTCACCCGAAGGGATTGAAAGAAAAATCTAAAATCTAAAATCCAAAATCTAAAATCCTATGCCTATTGACTCTTAGGGCGAAAATTTGGTAGTTCCACAGATGCCAATGACTTACGCCCCTTAGGTGGACGCTGGGGATAAACCACTGGTGAAGGTGATGTATCATTGGTGTTATCACCTAATGACTCTGGAGGCAAATCAGTTGCCGACAATTCCAACTGTGTCAATTGTGATTCTGACCAGTAGTCTTCAGTTCCTTCAGCCAGCGTCTCAGTGTGAGGTGAAGTAGAAGAAACTGGTAAGTTATTGGCTGGTGAGACTACAGAATCTATTGTCCAAGAAGTGGAGGTAGTTGTAGGAGGATTAATTTCTGCTTCCAATTCCTCCTGTGGATTTTCTAATTCCTCATCGTCTTCTAGGATTGTTGCTAAAGTCTCCCAGATAGGGGCATCACCCTGATTATTATCCACATTCGTTTTCGCCACAGGTGGTGGTGATGCAGATGCAGGCTGGGAGGTAAAAAACATTTGGATGAGACTATCTAATTGCTGATCTAAATTTGATGGCCCTGAAGTTGAAACAGCTTCCGATGTTTCTAGGGGATCATCAATTTTTGGAGGAGGGGCGGATTCTGCTGGTGTTGACGAATCTTGCTTAACTGACCAGTTCCAAGAAGATGATGGTGTCGGAGTCGGTTCATTTCTTTGGAATGGGATTGGTGTTGACGGTTCACCCCAAGAATTATCTAGATCATCAGTCAGGGATTCGGGTTCTGCTGACCAAGGTTGAATTGGCTGGGCATTAGGAAACAAAGATCGAGCTTTTCTAGAGAATCTTCCTTGCCCACTAGTTATGTCTTTGGGATGTTTTGCAGTATCTTCTAGGGAGTCATAGTTAGGAACTGATGTATCTAGACATTTTTCCAAAGCTGCTTTATATTGCAGCGTCTGGCGTTGTTGTCGCATCAGTCTAGTACGTAACTCCCGACAAACAGTTTCTGATTGCAATAACTGCTGAGACTGTTCGCTACTGTTAGTGTGTAACAACGTACATTCTCGCTCTAACTGGGCAAGGCGTTGTTGGCTGATTTGTAGCTGTGCTTTATAACTTTCGGTGAGAATTTCCTGGCGTTTAACAGTTTGTACAGCAGTTTCTAATTGTTGAAATAGGGATTTTATCTGTTCTTGAGCCGCAGACAGTTCTTTTGCGTGTTGGTTGAGCATTGACTCACTAACGCTGGAACGCGTTTTCTGCCACTGCAAAACCTTTTCTGACTCAGCTAGGTTGTCTTTTAGCTGCTCCACTTCTTCATACAAGTTATTGTTAGCCGCACGCAATTCTTCGTTCAATGCCAGCAGATTCTGAAATTCCGAGTCAATAAGTGCTTGTTTGCCGCTTTCAGGCTCTGCAACCCAGTCCTGCTGGGTGGTATCTTTTGAAAATTTTGTATCTTCAGCTGGCATGAGGAGTGGTAGTTTGCTGACTACCATATTGTCATTAGGCACAACTGAGTAAAAGGGACAACTCGCCTGCTCCGATTGTGGCGAATTAGCAGAATTTAGGGATTCCATCACAACCCCCTTATTTGAGGTGTTAGCTTCATTCATCACTCTTGACTCACCTGCTTAAAAATATTCAGCAGCGCTGGCATTAGCATTGCTTATCAACTGTGTCTAATCAGGGTTTGCTCTAGAAGCTAAGTTTAACTCTCCAAGCACCAGCAATTAATCATCAATTGGTGTTCCCGATTTTGTATCTAGACTGATGCCGTTATAACACTATGATGCTCTTCCCCGTCAAGAAGAGACGCAAGGGGAATTCGGGCCGCCTTTGGGGATAGGCGGCACAGAAGGCAAACCCGATGCTTAAAAACTAAACTGGATTGGCTGATGAAGTTTTTCTACATGAAAAAACTGCCTCACCACATAAATTATTGTCTATAATCGTATCCGCCTTAATATATAAATTAAAAGTGTATTTAAGGATACATTTTTATACTGAGTTTTTTCTTACTTAGGATAGATGTCAGTACAAATATCTATGAGCAATAAGCTGATATGCGTCTAAATTATATAAACATTCTTTATAATCGTTGACGGTTGACTGATGACTGTTGACCGTCAACAGTCAACAGTCATCAGGTAAATGTACAATGTTATTTGCGTAACAGCTTACCTTAGCCATTTTTTTGTAGGTTGGGTTGAGCGATCGCGTAGCGTCCCGTAGGGAAGCAAAACCCAACGTATTTGTTGGGTTTCGGGCCTCAACCCAACCTACGAATCGAGGTATTTTTCGATTTGGCAAAGGTATTCTTAGAGAAGTCGGGAATCTCAGCTTTTTCAAGGTAGCCAACGGGGACGAAATCCGGCTAAGGGGAGTTGTTCTGGTCTAATTTCAACAGTTGTAGCATCAGCGATGGGTAACAGAGGCATTAACCATAAGCTACTGGTTGCGATCGCATCTCCGTCATCAGTTTTCAAAGTGTTTGTGGGTAATGATGCTGGGGGGTTTGTCTGCGGTACTACTTGGTCAAATAACAAACCCAAACCGTCAGCAGATAAACTCATTTGCACATTTCGTTGAGCGGGAGGCAGTACTAGCAGTGGTTTCTGTTGCCCGGTTTTCAGATCAATTGCCACCACATAAGGCTGTTCTATGTATTGTTCCTTAGATACTAGCTGTGTCAGCAAGCAATAGAGGGTGGGTGAGGCGATATCAAATTGGCAGATGAGAATTGAGCCTGTAGTTTTTAATAGTTGTTTCTGCACACCTTGGTTTGTTACTAAAAACAAATCTCGCGTGTAATCTGTATTAAACTTTACCATCGCTGCTTGAGAGCCATCTTTGGAGAAAGCTTGTACCAAGCCAAACTGCGGCAGAAAATCTAAGGGTTTACTCGCATCACCTTGCAGTGGTAGGATGGCTGCTCCCTGTCCTTGGGCAACTGCTACGGCTTGACTATCTGGTGTGATCATAAAGTCTCCCCCAGGTTGGCTTTCCAGACGTTTAGGGGTGGGTTTTTCTGCTGAACCGTCACTGGTTGCTGGCATAAACCATAGTCCAAAGTCGCCGGGATTAGTTTTATTTCCCCGTTGGATCACAATAGTTTGCCCATCAGGTGATAAGTCAAATTTCAGGTTTTGATAATCTTTACTATCTAAAATCAGGTCAACTCTACCTGCTGGTTCTACTTCTTGTTCAGATTTACCAGGAACGCCTGTTGTCACTGTGTACAATTGGGCTGAAAGTAAGTCTTGGTTGTTAGCGGTGCGAGCCGAAAATAAAATTTTCTCCCCATCAGGAAAAGACTCAAAGTCCATTATTATCAAATCTTTAGGGGTAAGTAGCCTTTTTTGCTCTTCGGTTAAGTTGTAAAGAACTAATCGTCCCTGTTCTTCTTTATCAGTTCCTATGTAAAGAATGATGCGATCGCGTGTGCGGAAGCTACCTGTAAAGGGCTGTATCACGCGATTTTTGCCTTCTTGTTCAGCAAACTGATCTTTGGCTCCCTGCAACTGCACTTTATAATTCGTGCCATAAGGTGCTGGTGTCACCAGTGTATAAACCATCCGCCGCCCCGCCCAACTGAATTTACCTGCTAGGGGTGGCTCGATTTTCAAATTCTCCTCTACGCTTTTTACTTCCATTGGGCGGCTGAAGGTGAGGGTGAAAGAATTATCTTCTGCGCCAATTTGTTGATTTTGCCAGGTAAATTCCCGGACACGAGCAGTGACCACATCACCTTGCAATATGATGAACCCAATCAGCACACTCAGCAGTAGCATTATTGCGATCGCTATCCGATCTAGTGGTTGGATAAATGCTTTAGATTTCGTCATTAGTTATTGGGCATGGGGCATTGGGCGTTAGTCATCTACAAATGACAAATGACAAATCTAGTAGTTGGATAAATGCTTTAGATTTCGTCATTGGTTATTGGGCATGGGGCATTGAGCGTTAGTCATCTACAAATGACAAATGACTAATAACTATAAGGATTCTGTGGTTGAGGAATCTTTTTGAGAGACGTAGCGGCAATGGTAAGTTGGCGTTTACCTGCCAAATTTTCTGTTACCATTTGTCCTTCTACTTCCAGCCATGTGTCAGGGGAATAAGCTTCTTGATTGTTTGGAAGTTTGACGGGTAATCCTACAGGGTAAGCATCTGCTGCACAGCAAGTTAAGACAAATCGGGCTAAGAACAAATATTCTTTTCCTATATCTGGCGGGTGGATAACAAATCCTTCTACCTTGACTTTTTGCCCTGTATATGAATCTGGTTCGGGATAGACATTGACAGTGCGTACCCAGTCTACAAGCGATCGCTCCTCTGGACGAACAGTAACCCGAAAAGCTTGGGGTTTGACGCGTGTGCTTCCCAATAAATCAGCCGTCACACCTCTTTGGAGTGCTTTGTCACTAGCAAAAACTTGGGGTGTAATGATAAAACCTAGAATCGCTGTAGTCAACAACAAAGCACTGCCCCAACCAGGGGGAAATAAACTAATATGCTGGATATTTGGCGTAACATCACGGCGATGCCGTTGCCAAAGTTCCTGCATCTTAAAGAAACCAATAATAATGAAGCTGATACCAGTCACAATCACCAACCAAATGTAATTTGGGTGAATTAACAGGTTCAGCTTGTTAGTTAGCCAATATCTCAACATCAAAATGCCCCAAGCTGTAATTGCTAAAGCATCCAGCCAAGGGAATAAAAGATTAGGGATTTTAGATTTGGAATTTTTGTTAGTCATTAGTCATTGGTCATTGGTCATTAGTCATTGGTCACTTGTACTGAGCGTTGCCGTAAAGCCTGCGCCATAGCTACACTTAGGGTGCAGCCTTTCGTAGAGAAGTCTTGGTCATTAACAAAGGACAAATGACAAATGACAGATAGATAGTTTTTTAAAAGACGTGCAAATTCAGAAAAAGGGTGAATACAAATGTCAATTGTGCTGCTAAAGCAAATAAGTAAAAGATAGTTTTGGGTTTAAAAATAGATAACATCAAACCAACACTTTTAATGTCAATCATTGGGCCAAACACCAGAAATGCCAACAATGAACCACTGCTAAAGGTTGAGGCAAAAGATAGTGCAAAGAAAGAATCGACTGTAGAACAAATTGACACTACTACTGCTAACATCAGCATGACCACAATTGAAGTAATGGGCCCAGCACCCAAACTGAGAATTAATTCACGGGGAGCTAGCACTTGAATAGCCGCTGCGATCGCACTTCCTAAAATCATCACTCCGCCTAATTCTCGCAATTCTTGGATGCTATTATCCACAACTAGGTGCAGTTTAGCTGCAAGGGGTTTGTCGGAGGTAGAGATTAAGGTAGGCGGTACCAAATTCTGATCTATCCGCATAGGTATACCTGCTTTTCCTCCTAAGATATAAGTCCCGGATTGTAACAGATTCGGTACTGTTGCTTCCTGTTCTACTTGGTAACGTTTACCACGGCGTTTGCTTTGTGGCTGTGCGGACGGATTAAACTTCATATACCGAGCGATCGCAGGTTGGACTATGGGATTTAAGTCTTTTTGAAAACTGAAAACAAAACCGATAATTGTGGCAATTGCTAGAGAAAATACGACTCGTAAAATCACTATTTCTGGCTGATCTCGAAATGCTGTCCAAGTTGACCAAATTACAATTGGGTTAATTGTTGGTGCTGCTAGCAAAAAACTAATTGCGACTGGTGTGGGTACTCCCTGAATTAGGAACCGCCGTGCTACCGGTACATTCCCGCACTCACACACCGGAAATAAAAAGCCGATCATGCTGCCAACTAAAGCACCTAGCAGTGGATTTTTGGGCATTTTTTCTACTAATTTGCGCTCATCAACAAAAAACAGCAGCAAACTGGAGAATAAAACCCCAAGAAGCAAAAAAGGCATCGCCTCGACTAGCAGACTTAGAAATATTGTAAAACCATTGTTCAGTTGATTCATGGGAGTCGCAGTCAAAAGCGGTTTTTAGTTTAGGGTTCTGCCTAGTCATTCTATCGAAATGGGGATCAAAAGCTGTTCGGGAAAATTAAACATTATTTAAGTACCAAGTTGTCTTCCGTTTCAAGTAGCGTTTAAGCCCTATAAACCTTTGCTTCAGCTAAGATAGTGATATTTACCTGAGTGCATTTACTGAAGATGACCATTTCTAAGATTGTCTAAGTTCAGAAATTGTTCCAACCTAGAGGGCAAGTAGCTGGATAGATGATTTGAAATTACCTATGTTTATACTTACAGTAATTTGCTGGATAAGATATTAGCTCGGCTGTATTTTCATCAAGGATTCACAGTTCTTCAACAATTGGGGTAGGCGTAGCCCGTCGTAGACATCGCTCTTGGTTGCTAACAGCATTGATTTTAGCTAGTTTTGGCAAAATTTTATCTAAGCTCTGGTTGATTTTTTACCATAGACCTCTTGCATAAATCAAACAATTTGAACCCCACCCCGCCAAAGCTACGCTTTGTCTCCCCTCCCCTTGCTAAGGGGAGGGGTTGGGGGTGGGGTATTGGGGACTTTTGCAAGAGGTCTTATAAAAACTTTAAAAATGCAAGATTAAAGTTTAGCAAAGACGGTAAATGATTGGGGGAATTTTCGGCGTTAGCGATCGCCTGACTTTCTACATGACTAAGCTGATGCGCGTCTAATATAATTATGTCGTTAACTGCTGACTGATGACTGTTGACGGGTTTTCAGTCATCAGTCATCAGGTAAATGTACAATATTATTTGCGTAACAGCTGAGGACTTACGCATTGACAAGAAATACCAAATATGAATCAAGGTTAAAAACTATATCTTTCGTAAGGGCACAGCATTGCTGTGCCCCTACAGCAACCCCTATGTACGATCGCTATTAATTAGGTTTTGATGGAGTTCCCCAAATCTTGATTTGTTGATCAAATCCACCACTGGCAAGAACTTTACCATCTGGACTAAAAGCGATCGCACTTACCCAGTCTGTATGTCCACTCAGTGTATTTATTAACTCACCTGTAATTAAATTCCACACTTTAATCCCATCCCTGCCGGCACTAGCAAGGGTTTGTCCATCGGGGTTAATCGCGATCGCATTCACCCAGTTATTATGTCCTGTAAGGGTGCGGACTAATTCTCCAGTATTAATATTCCATAGTTTGACTGTGCGATCGCGGCTAGCAGTAACTAATGTTCGTCCATCTGGTGTAAAGATCACATTGCTAACAGCATTATCATGAGCTACAAATTCATTAATTAATTTACCAGTACTTAAATTCCACAGCTTGATTACACCCTTATTGTCACCACTAGCCAAAGTCTGCCCATCAGGACTAATAGCCAGGGTATAAATCAAATTGTCAAACCGTACTAGAGTCCCTAGAGGGCGCTGTTGTAGCAAATCCCATATCCGAATCCCATCTAAAGCTCCACTAATGAGAACTTTGCTATCAGGAGACACCGCTAAAGATAATACGTTACTGGTATGTCCAACAAAAGATCGGGTAAATTTAAAATTTTTCAGGTTCCACAGGTTAATCGTATTGTCATCACTACAGCTAGCGAGGGTTTGCCCATCTGGCGAAATCACTAAAGATTT
This sequence comes from Nostoc sp. CHAB 5834, assembly GCA_020829485.1. Next base: position 106,437 of record JAIVFU010000010.1, read on the forward strand.
TACGGCTGTTTGATGTGCTTTGTTAATATTCCCCAACTTTTTGCCATTTGCTGGGTTCCACAGGCGAATTACACCCTCGTTTTCTGCGCCTCCACTCACCAGAACTCTGCTATCTGGACTGAAAGCGAGGGATTTAACGGTTCCGGTATGCCCTCTGAGTGTGTAAAGTAGTTGGGCATTAGCAAAGCTGTTGGTAGTTTGGGAGTTTGGTGTTACCTCAATGGCAGCATGAGCTTCACGAATATAAAACCCTTGCCAGGTAGTCACTGGAAGGGCAACAGCTGCCATAAATGCCAGGATAATATACGGGCGTAGAAAATTACTCCCACCTCTTCCCTCACTACTCACTCTTTTTCCTCACTTTTATAGATACGGTTACTCCAATCAATTTTGCAGAGTTATTAAGTAATAACTCTGCACTTCCTAAAGAGGTGGTTTTTTCTTAGAAACGCTTAACATTGGTAAAGGCGCACTAGAAGAACGAGACGGCAAATAATGTTGCACTACAGGCTCCTCTGGTAAAGGACGACGCTGCTGGAAACGCCACAACTTAAAAGCTAGCGCTATGCCTGTTGTTCCCAAACCAAAAGCGAACAACGACCAGCTATCATTCAATCCGCCAATCAGGGCATCTATAGCGCCCATCGTAATCAATACACTGATTAGTGGCTCTTTTCGGTAGGTTGACTTCAAAAAACGAGGTAATACAGCATTCATCACAGCTTGGTTGGTTCCAGTTCACCTTTTGTGTATATTTACCAAGAATACCTCACCCATAATTTGCCTTTCTCATCCAAGGCAGATACTAATTATAATTTTCTTTGGTAGGGGAGGAAGTGGACTCATTAATCGCCTTGTATATATTAGTAGATTGTGGCGGAACTTTGCCTACCTTTAACTGTGGGATTTTGTGGGATTTCCCCCTTGCCAAGTCTTGTTAATTGACATAGTAGCTGGATTTGCGCCCTACTGTACTAGTTGCAGGTCTATAATATTTCTATCACTAATAAATATTTCGGTTCCTCTCTTGCTTACATTCTAGGGGAATAATTTACGAATAAGTCTAATTAAAGTATCTAGGGCGAAGTACTTGGCTATCAATTGTTAAAGTCAAAACCAACTGGTTGTTCCAGCTGGTTGAAACTCTTTTAATTACTAGCTTACAACTTCTACTTTGTGGTTGTGGGTGGCACTACTTCAGACCCAGCCATGATAGCACCCCTTGATTGGTGACGTATTCAATCACCAGCAGCAAAGCGAAGCCAATCATTGCAGCTCGACCATTCAAGCGTTCAGCATATTCGTTAAAGCCAAACTTAGGCTCCTCTAGTTTAGGTGTAATCGTTGGTTGTGTTTGTGTCATTTTTATGAAACCTTTTTTCGGCAAACGGGACTTGATATTAGACTTCGCAGCAATTGTCTAAGAAGGTGGGGATAAACGCTAAAGGTTAAAGGAATTATTTGCCCTTAACTTTTACCCTAGACTTGGTAGCTTATAAGCTGATTGCAGGCTTAAATACCAAGATGACTTGATAAATTCAGCAATAGCTTCCTAGTAGGAAGCTATACAATCGCTCTTTTAATAAATTGTTACTATTCTTTATATATTGTATAAATACTGGGGCAATAGTCAAGGGTAAGAGTTTGAGGCTACTCAGATTAAATTGAGAAACTTAGGACACAGATTAACTATCTCTAATACAGCTATCTGTAATAGATCAGTAGCAGGCTTAAAATTCGCAGGCTACAGTTAAACAAAAAAATTATCAGAGGCGATATATGGAAATTGGCGTTCCCAAGGAAAATAAAGATCAAGAATTTCGGGTAGGTTTAAGTCCTTCTAGTGTGCGGGTGCTGCGGGAAAATGGTCATAGCATCTTCGTCGAGACACAAGCAGGTAATGGTGCTGGATTCTCAGATGACGACTACAGAAGTGCTGGAGCCGAAATTGTCCCTACATCAGAAACGACTTGGAATCGGGAATTAGTTGTTAAAGTCAAAGAGCCTTTGACATCTGAGTATAAATTTTTGCAGAAAGGGCAGATATTATTTACTTATTTACATTTAGCAGCCGATCGCAAATTGACAGAGAATTTAATTGATTGTGGCACAACTGCGATCGCCTACGAAACTGTAGAACAACCAGGCGCTAACAGATTACCATTGCTCACCCCCATGAGCGTGATTGCCGGTCGGCTAGCAGTACAATTTGGGGCGAGATTTCTAGAACGCCAACAAGGTGGTAGAGGAGTTCTTTTAGGTGGTGTTCCTGGAGTCCAACCAGGTAAAGTAGTAATTTTAGGTGGCGGTGTTGTTGGCACAGAAGCAGCTAAAATTGCTGTAGGCATGGGTGCGATCGTCCAGATTTTAGATGTGAGTGTCGAGCGCTTATCTTATTTAGAAACCCTTTTTGGCTCTAGAGTCGAATTGGTTTACAGCAACTCTGCTCATATTGAAGCCGCAGTCAAAGAAGCCGATTTGCTCATCGGTGCAGTTTTAGTACTGGGACGGAGAGCGCCAATATTAGTATCCCGCAAATTGGTTAAACAAATGCGTCTTGGTTCTGTAATAGTTGATGTAGCCGTTGACCAAGGCGGTTGCATAGAAACTTTACACCCGACATCTCACACAAATCCGGTATATGTTGAAGAGGGAGTGGTACATTATGGCGTTCCCAATATGCCAGGAGCAGTACCTTGGACAGCAACCCAGGCACTTAATAATAGTACATTACCTTATGTCGTCCAGTTAGCGAATTTAGGAATTAAGGCACTGGAAGTTAACCCAGCATTAGCTAAGGGTGTGAATGTGCAGAATCATCGCTTAGTGCATCCTGCTGTACAAGAGGTATTCCCTGATTTGGTAAATTAAGGTGTGCAAGGATTACGCGATCGCTTATTTTAATAGAGGTAGCGATCGGTAATTAGACTAATTTTCTTGCTAAATGCGCGGATGGGTAGGTGTACAAAATGAGAAGGGGCAAAAAAGCCTGTACGCTCCATCTATACAAGACTTTGAGGGGAATGGTACTTTCAAACCATCCGCGCACCTTATGGGGACTATGTTTCAGCTATTTGGAGCTTTAAGTAGTAGCGCGAAGCGCATAACGCATCAACAGCTTTTAACCATAGTTTGATGGAGAACAACAAAAATTATTAAGATAGTCATAGAGTTTGCGAAATAAAGGACATCTTCGTTGAACTTCATCTGGTCGAATGTCTTGTAATAGTGCTGGGGTATGCAATCCTTTAGAATAACGTGTTGAAAGGCTATCAAATTCAGCTAAAACACTTGAATCAACTAGTGCCTGTGATAGCTTTTCTCGACAACAATCTCTGTCTTCATCATATTCACTAAATGATTCTGGTTCATTAAAAGGAATATTTTTTTCCTGACTAAGCCAGTAACGCATCTGCTCGTGTCTACCTCGAAAATCTGGATGTCTAGCTATTGAGTTATTCCAATCTGCAATAATCCAAGCTTCCAGTTCAGGAGCAGCAAACACAACAAGTTTATTAATATCAGCACATTCTGGTATAGTTGATATCGCATCTAAAATTTTATTTTCTTGAAGCTCTGCCGTGCGGCAATCTAAATCGTCAAACACTAAAATTAGATTACATTTATTTGGTTCATATCTTAAGGCAATAGGTAGTTCTTTAATGATTTGCTCAATTAAGCTTTGACTTGTTCTGCCATAACTATTTCCCTTACCAGGCTTAGGCCCAGGTTTTTGACGAACTGGTGTTTTTCGTTCAAATTTACAATTAGAAAAATTTTGTTCTAAAAAAGGGATTAATCCTCTAACTTCAGCTTCCCCACCACCGGCAAGAACCCATACTACCACGGCCATCCTCCAATACTGGGGTCGCCAACACGATATAAATCACCTAATTGCCATCCTTCTTTTAATTTTTGATTTAGCATTTCTTTGGAGAGTGTTCTGATGGAGAAATGTGTTTTATCTTCTGAAGCAAAACAAAAAACATTTTCTAAACAATCCGTGAAATGATCTAAAAGATCCGGACTATGTGTGGTGATAATTAATTGGGTTTTCCCGGCAGCTTTTTTAATCCACTCTGCTAAAATTGGCATCCACGATATGTGCAATCCTAATTCTGGCTCATCGATGACTAGCAATGAAGGAAGAACTGGAGAATGCAATATAGTAGCCCAACAAAGCATTCTGACAGTTCCATCTGACATTTCATTTAGATAAAAAGCTTCCTTAATATCATGAAAATACCATTCTACAGTTAGAGACAAGCGACCAGAACGTATAGGTCTTAGACGACGAGTTTTTGGTAAAATCGACTTCATTGCCTTGTTGATGCTGTCCTCGAAGTCTATATCTTGCTGAGTCAAATTATCTAAAACTAGTGGTAAATTATCTCCAGATGAAGATAAATAAATATCACTTCCTCCTATTTTAGGTTCTGCCGTTCTAATTTGATTTAAATCCATATTGTTGGCATTATAAAATTGCCATTTGGAAATAAATTCAACAAGGTCTCTTCTAATTCTGAAAACAGGTGTACTTTCGGGAGGATATTGGCTATATTCAAGCAGCCTAGGAATAGCAGAAAGCCCCAAAGAATTGGTATCTATATTGTCTAAAGGTTCAAAATGAGTGCTGGAATTTTGTCCGGGACTATCATAAACTGATACAGCGCCTTTGCCCGCTTCCCTGTCATGAAACTTATAATAATAGAAAGGTCTTGATGAAGCTGATTCATGTAAATCTTCTCCGCTATATAAACATTATTCGGAAATACTAACTCTTGGTTGATTTTTGTCAACATAAATCTTCAAATCAAGAATTCCACTGTTTCTTGCGGGAGTACCAGTTTGTGAAAATTGTGAAAAACAATAAGCAAGTGTTACTACAGCAGGGCTTGCTACACTGCCATCTAAAATCCGATTAGCACCAATTTGAGTAACTGCATTTTCAAAACTACTGACACCCCGACTTTCATCAGGAATAGTAGTTAAGCTATCTTTTAAAAATTTCAAACAACTGATAAAGTTGCTTTTGCCTGAACCGTTTGAACCTATAAATATATTGAGGTTTTTTAGCTCTATTACTTTATCTAAAGACAGATTTTTATAATTTTTGCTAGCAACAAAGCGAAGTAGTGGTTGATTCATAGGATTCAAAATAAGTTTCTAGTCAGTTAGCAATCATGATAATGTGTCTGGTTATCATTGAGGAACTATGGTAACTATGATTAACAGCAATATCACCCCAAGCTATCAGTAAAATCAACTTTTTAAAGCATTACCAAACTACTTTGTGTTTCTTCTAGTTCATAACCATTAGCCAGTTTTTCAATTGTTTGGTCAATCATTGCCAAACCCTGATCTACTTTTTCAACTAAACTTAGCTGTCCTCGGAGTTCGGCAGCACCAACGAAACCTTTAGCATACCAAGTCATGTGCTTACGGGCTTGACGTACACCGCGATCGCCTTTATATTCCCACAAGGCTTGTAAATGATCTCTTGCACATTCCAAACGCTGAATTGGGGTTGGTGTCGGTAATATCTCCCCTGTTTTCAGGAAGTGATCAATTTCTCCCACCAAAAACGGATAACCCAAAGTCCCACGGGAACACATCACACCATCAGCGCCAGTTTGCTCTAAACATCTCACAGCCGCTTCAACAGAAAAAATATCTCCGTTCCCAATCACTGGGATAGAAAGCACTTCTTTCACACGCGCAATCCATTCCCAACGGGCATTGCCATTGTATCCTTGGGCGCGGGTACGTCCGTGGACTGTGATCATTTTCGCGCCTGCATCTTCCATCCGCTTGGCAAAGTCGAGAATAGTAATTTCGTTGTCATTCCACCCAATACGGGTTTTGACTGTCACAGGTACATCAACAGCTTTTACTACTTCTCGCACAATTGCTTCTGCTACTTCTGGTTGCCGCAACAACGAAGAACCGCCACCATTTTTAGTGATTTTATTTACCGGACAACCCATATTAATATCTACAGTATCAGCACCTTCGGCAACTGCTTTTATTGCTGCTTCTGCGAGGAAATCTGGACGGCAATCAAATAGTTGAACGCTAATTGGGCGCTCATTTGGATCTACCTCCATGATTTTGGGTAACTGCTTGACATAATGCAACCCCGTAGCATTCACCATTTCGGTATACATCATCGAATCTGGGGCATAGCGACGCACAAGACGGCGAAACACCATATCTGTTACCCCAGATAGAGGCGACTGGAGAACGCGACTTTTTACCTCAAAGGAGCCAATTTTGAGGGGTTCGGAGAGTCTAGCTTGGAGAATGGGAGAGAGGGAAATCATACAAAAAATAAAAAATTAATGGGAATGGAAAATAGCAGGAAGATTTAGAGGTATCTGCGATCGCGGATAATTGTAGGTTACGTATCCTGACTTGGAGGCTGTTTTTGCATTTCTTGCTGAATCTCTTCTAGGCTCAAACCTAACTCTTTTGCAGTTTCTTCAAAACTCAATCCCAATCTCAACAATAAAGGTATCATTCTAAACTTTTCTTCATACGCTCCTTCTTGCTTGCCTTCTTGCTTACCTTCTTGCTTGCCTTCTTGATAAACTCGTGTTTGTTTCAAATCACTTAACCCAAACATACCTTCAATCTCCTCTCGACTCATCGTCGGAAACTTGTAAACCAAAATTGTCTCTATTAATTCTAGTAACTGCCGCCGTTGTGGTTTAATGTTGATTTCTTGCTGGGTTCTCTCTATTAACTGCCTAGCAGATGTAATTGCTGTCTCCTCTTCATCGACCACTAATTTCATCGTAGCAATTCCAACTGGCAATGATGCAGTTTCACCTAATTCATGCGATTGACGCGCTGACTGGTGAAAAATTCACTGTAATTCTTGATATCTGCTGTATCTAAACTGCGATTGGGATAGATAGCTACTCCTCGCCAAGAATTTTTAGATTTATTTTGGCGTAAGTATAAAAAAATTTCTGAAAATAAGCGTGAATAAATTTCTGTGTCGATTTGAAACTGGACTTCAACAAAGTAAATAAGCTGATACGCGTCTAAATTATATAAACATTCTTTATAATCGTTAACGGTTGACGGTTGACGGTCATCAGTCAACGGTCAACAGTCATCAGGTAAATGTACAAGTTAAATGCGTAACAGCTTAGGATTTTCTTCTCCTTGTGTTGGGAGAAAAACACCATCTATGCGGAATGCAGTTTGCTTGATTTCAATTGAGGAGAATTTATAAGCCTCTGCAATTTGGGGGGGATTACCAATTAATTCAAAAAAGATGCCAGGAAGTTCTTGAAAAAGGCGAAAAAAAATGCTGTCAGTTTTCACGCTTGATATATTGCGGTGATTTAAACCGTTAGATTTTACTGTGAAATAAATAGTACCGCATGGCGGAAGTCAAATAACTTATTAAGCCGACTGCAAGAAGCAATCGGCTTAACAAATTCATGATAATTTAGTTGCAATTTAGCCGTGAGTTGCACCTTGAGGAGGACGCGAAACAACTTTTTTGGCTAAACCTAAAGTCTGCAAAACTAGGATGCTCCACCAAGTAACATCAATCTCCCACCAAGACAACCCAGATTTTGCCATGTGGGGATAAGTATGATGGTTATTGTGCCATCCTTCTCCATAAGTGACGATGGATACCCACCAAAGATTACGAGCGCCATCATTGGCATCAAAGGTGCGATAACCCCACAGGTGTGATGCTGAGTTCACAAACCAGGTTGAGTGCCAAAGCAAGACACATCTGAGAAACACTCCGTAGAATACAAAAGGCCATCCTCCTAATACATAAAGCAGCAGCGCGAAGGGTATTTGCAACAGCAAGAAGTAGCGATCTAACCAGCAATAATAGGGTTGTCTTGCTAGATCAGGGGCGTATTTTTTATAGGTTTCATAGTCAAAAAATTCTGGGCGCGGGTAGAAAATCCATAATATATGGCTCCACCAAAAGCCTCTTTGGGCAGAGTAGGGGTCTAAATTAATATCTTCCGTGTGGGCGTGATGCTGGCGGTGTCCACCTACCCAAAAAATTGGCCCCCCTTGCAAAGCCAACGCTCCAATGAGGGCGATCGCATACTCTAACCACTTAGGAACTTGGAAACTCCTATGGCTCAGTAGTCGGTGATATCCCAAGCAAATACCAATGCTCCCAAATAACCAGTGCAGAAACACTAGCAAACCTAATGCTGACCAGGAGAAAAACCAAGGAGACAGAAGTGCTAAGGCATGGAATGTACCAAAAAATACTACATTCGTCCAACTGAGCCGAGGTGAGTTGCCTCTCTCAGGGGCGATGGCTTCGCCAACGCTTTTAGCGAACGCCCCAAAATTTGCGGTCATAAAAATTCCTGTTGATGGATGAATCAAGCAATTTGCTTTTTCTTAGGCATAATCCCACAGAGATTTACCCACCCTGTATACGAGTCCGTTACAGTAGAGAAAAGCAAGTATCACTTACATTTGTTATGCTAGCAGAAATCTGATATCCGTGCAAGTGCCACTTGCATTATTTTATGTCATCTCAACTTGTTTCCACTCGTCAACGCCTAATTCAAGCTGCACTTGAGTTGTTTTCTGCTCAGGGAGTTAGCGCTACTACAACCCGCCAAATTGCTGAAAAAGCCGAAGTCAACGAAGTGACTCTATTTCGGAATTTTGGCAATAAGCATGGACTGCTTTTGGCTGTGCTGGAAGAGTCCGCAGCTTTCAAAGATTTAGGTGAGTCGCTGGTGCGGCGGGCAACGCCTCCCGGCAATGTCTACCAAGCTCTTAAAGATTATGCAAGTGACACTTTACATACATTAGAACGAGTGCCAGAGTTCGTCCGGTCTGTGGTGGGTGAAGCCGACCAATTCCCGGCAGAAAATCGCCGCGCACTAGGCAGGGGAGTAACAGAGGCAAACCGCTATGTAGCTCAGTATTTAGCTACTGTAATCCAGCAAGGACACCTAAACACCTACTTACCGGCAGAAAAATTAGCCAGTTTACTAAATGGGATGATCTTGGGGTATGCCGTAATTGAGTTTACCAGCGAATTTCACGAACTTTGGGAGGATCGCAATGATTTTCTGGAAAATTTGGTGGAATTGTTTTTACATGGAGCCATGTCATCCTCAGCAGAAATAGCAACAAATTCTTTACAAGGAGGCTTGACTACTACAGAAGTTGCTGATTTGCCTGCTACTTTAGTTCACGAAATTCTGCAACAAGCCAGAAAATGGGGAGTAAGAGATTATGCCTTGGCTTATGTGTTATTTGGGGCTGGATTATCTGCTACAGAAATAATTAGCTTGGAGCGATCGCACCAAATCTACGATACTCAAGGGCACTTCTTGCAAATCACGATTCCCGGATTTGTCCGACAAGTACCTGTGAATCAGTGGATTTTGGGCAAACGTTATGGCTCTTTCACTAATAATCCTCTAATCAAATGGCTAAAAAGCCGTAAAGATAATCAAACAGCCATGTTTTTGAATGAAACAGGCAAACCGCTTTCAGAATCAGAGCTTCAGACACGTTGGCAAATATGGAGTGATGGACTGTTAACCCCCCAAGGACAAACGCCAGCCATAGCACAAGCACAACAAACCTGGCGTGTAGAAATGTTAATGCGGGGGATCAGCTTGGAAAACCTGATTATTTTAACAGGTTGCGATCGCGCCCAATTACAACCCTATGTCCGCCGAGCCAAAGAAAAAGCTGCCTTAGAGCAAGCGACTCGTTTGGATCATAAACCGGGATAAGGAGTATCAGATGGCGTTCTCCGACGCAGAGCCAGTGACCGAATAATTAGTAATTTGTAATTCGTAATTTGTAATTTGTAATTAAGAATTCATTAGGGACTTCCAAATAAAAAAATATCCAATAAACTGCTGTGGGGTGGGCATCTTGCCCGCCCTATGGACTGGGCGCTCATGTTGCCCACCCCACAATATTGGATAATTTATTTCTTGGAGTTTCCTTAGCATGATGCAGTTAAACGATTAAGGTAAAACAACAGAGGTTTCTTTACCATTGTTGTTTGCACCATTCAAGGTTGTAGCTATACTTTCAGATGGGGATTGGGTGTTGCTCGAACGGCGTGATAATTTCTTGCGTGGCTTGCCTCCCGCCTGCATATATTGCAAACTGTCTTTGCCATAATGGGTTGCCACACTCATTAACATCTTTTCAGAATAGCCGCCCAATTCTTCTTCAATTAGAGAGAGGCGACCCGTCATTTCATCCAGGGTAGAGAGTAAAGTGTTGTAGGTAGATAGCTGGGTTTGCAAGGTTTGGATGCGGCTGTCGTAGTCTGTCAAATTTAATCCGTTGCCAAATTCTAGCGTCGGGTTAATTGATCGCATTCCTGCAATTCGACGGAGAGCCTTTTCTAGACTTGGTGAACTGCGTTTTAGTCGTGCCATAAAATGCGCTCCTGAAGGAAGTTATAGGATTACTACATGTACTCTAGCCAATGCAACCCTAAACTTCTCTGAGAAATAATTCGGAAAAATTAAAGCAAATTAAGATCGACCTAATTATTTTTAGTGGATTGTACTGAGGTATTTATTAAATTTGTCAAAAAAGTAACATCAAATAAGCAACAGATACCTCAAAGTCGTGTTGAGGTACTTCAACATCGTTTTGAGGTACTTCAACATCGTGTTGAGGTACTTCAACATCGTGTTGAGGTACTTCAAAGTCGTGTTGAGGTACTTCAAAGTCGTGTTGAGGTACTTCAAAGTCGTGTTGAGGTACTTCAAAGTCGTGTTGAAGTACTAGATGATGAGTTTTCTTGCCTTAACCCGATTTACGGCGAAGGCGATCGCGCTCAAAAGGATCATAAATATAATTCAACTATAGGAGTCCTATTTGATTGCGTGAAAAAACTCAGCTTTACCTTAATCTTCTAGAATCCTTTTGCCTCTTACCTGCCTATCGCCCTTGCGCTGCGCGCGCCACATAAGTAAGTTCAGTAATCAAACCGGATTTTTATTGTATAGTGACTAATTACAGCAGATTGCAAGTTAATGAAAGGCTGAAATAAACTTATCTTATATAGGTTTCAGCTTTTTACTTTTCTGTTTTAACCAAACACAAGAAGGCTACAAGCAGACATTAATACTTTGAGCCATTAAGTCAACGTTTTAGCTCTTTCGTTGAATGCTCTAATCAAATCAATTTGTAATTGAACATAATTTTGAACCATATTTTGACTCTTTTAAACTATATCTGATGCAGAATTCAGTTCTGGGGCTTTCTCTTCATCGTCCAAAAGCGTAAGTTGCTTTTAGAGATGTTAACTTCTGTAACTACTGCGAAACCATGCTTGTGGTAGAAACGTACATTCTTCTCAGTAAACGTTTCAAGATAACAAGGCAGACCTTCAATATCTGCCTGTTTAAGTATCGGTTTTACAAGTGAACTACCTATACCTTGGCTTTGATAAACAGGATCTACACCGAGAAGAGACAAGTACCAATGTTTCCACGGTGTATCACGTTTGTGATATTCCTCCATCTCATTTAGTAATTTGATTACCCGCACTGATGCATTCAAACCAAGCTGAAAGGGTAATGTATATATACCAACTTGAATCAACCGTATAAAGCTTAAAGGAAAAGCACCTGGAGGTATCCAAACTGCAACACCTTTCAAGCTATCGGCAGTTGTATAAACATGACCAGAAGCAAGACCATAGCGTACTGTAAGGGTACAGAGCCATCCTACTAGACGTTTTCTTCTGTTACCTTCTTCAAGGATTATATAAGTGTAGGCAGGATCATTATAGAATGCCCTTCCAAGTAAGTAGTCTGCCTCATTAATCTGAGATTTATCAAAGTGAATTATTTTGCTCTCCATTATTTAATAGACCAGCCGTTTTTACTAATATTACTGATAAAGTTCAATATGAAAGTTTGTATCACCGGGTGCAAAGTAATCCGGATACGCAAGCGCATCAATAACTTCATGAAGTATTTCAACTGGATTAGGGAATATGGTAGACCGAAAAGTTTTTCATAACCCTTACCAGTTCTTGATTTGAATTGGGGAATGTCATTGACAAAATTACCGTATAATCTGGTTTTAAAGTACCTATGTTCTGGATAGACGAATAGAGCGATCGCAGCCAGAAGCGATCGCTCTTTCCAACACCATCGGGCCAAACCCTTATTATTTCGTGAAATTTCAAAAGTTTTCAGTCTACTGGTATTGCATCTACACCTATTACTTGCTAAAGTTTTAGACTTAGTTCAACACGCCCTTTTTGTTGTAGTTCATCTACAAAATTAGAGGGAATATTAGTTACTTGTTTTACTTCAGCATTGACAGGTATCACAAAAATTTCATCATTTCTCTTAATGTAAGTCCGAATTTCCATGAAGTTCTGTTTATCATCCAAGATGAGATGACTGCCAAGAACTTCGCCTCTAGCTTTCAAATCTTCTTGTATCCGTCTCACATCTTCTTCGATTCTCTCAAAATCCAATACTCCTTCTTGAACACAAACTAAGTTAGAAGGTTGTCTCAATCCTTCTTTCAATCCTTCCTCAACTGCGTCTGCAAGTTGCTTAGGTAAGTTTGTGATTTTGTTGTATATCTTATCAAACTTATCTTGAAGGCTCTCTTGTTTAGTATCTTGAAGGCTCTCTTGTTCATCCATGACAAACTATCTCCTAAGTTTACTGTGCCATTTCCAAAAGTTTCAATCTTGCTCTTTCCTGAAGTTGAAAGTTAATTTCACCAGGTATTTCTGTAGGAGGAACCTTTTCTTCTTTGTATTCAATTCTTTTCTCATCTGTCAAAACATTTTGAACCCCAATCTCCATTCTTTTAACAACATGACCAGTTGTTTCTTTTATCAGATAAACAAAAGCATCTGACGTAACTTCAACTACTTTGTCGATACTATCAAGGATAGGGGCTAGTACTTGAGTTGCCCATGCCTTTATTTGCTTCCAAAAATAATGACCAACAGCAACTCCAACTAAAAAACTAGCTATTACCCAAAATTCCATAAAGTTTCTCCTTCGTAATGTTTTTATCAGATCAATTGGCAATATTTTCAACTAAAATCAGTGTTTTCTCGTGTCTTTGTTTTACTTCTTTGTACCGCTCAATTTCTTCCTTGACTAAAGGCTCATCAATATTCTGTACCTTTTCAGTTAGCAACGCCAAACCTAACTTAATAGTGATATTTCTGATATCACCACCACAAAGACCGTCACTAATATTTGCCAAATCCTCATAACTTACTTCTCTAGGTACCTTTTCCGATAAGTGAAATGTCCACAAATGTTCTCTCATTTCTAAATCTGGAGCTAAGAACTCTATATGAAAAAGAATTCTTCTCAAAAAAGCCTCATCATAGTTATCAAAAAGATTTGTGGCAAACACAATAATCCCGTTGAACTTATCTAAGTGAGTAAGCAAAGTACTCTTGGCTGAGTTCACACCATGATCGGCTGCCAATGATGGGTTGGAGATTCTTTTACTAAGGACAGCATCAGCCTCGTCAAAGAATAGTAGGCTTTTTGTTTCTTCTGCTCTTTTGAAAACTGAAGCTAAGTTATCAGATGTTCCTCCTACAAAAGAAGATTCAAGCTCACCATAGTTAGCTCTAATAATTGACATACCAAGTTTATGAGCAATAGCTTCAGCCGTTATACTTTTACCTGTACCTGGTATGCCAAAAAAGTTAATGCTCAGAGCACTTCCTGTTTTCAGGAACCGATTAAATTCCCAATCAATCAAAAGCTTATCTTTGTGTTTTATGTAAGCAACCATTTGGTCAATTTGCTCAAGCGTACTTTTGGATAGCACTACTTCTTCCAGAGTCCACTTAGGCTGCTCTACTAAAATCTGTGCTGTTTCTTGCTTCTTTGATGCGTCTTTGATAATTTCGTACTCCATGTTAATACCTTGTATTGTTTTACATTGCCATGCCACACTGGCATTGAGTTAGGTCGAGGGAGAGTATTGGAGGTTGAACCGAGATGCGTGTTTTTTCCAGCAAGATGACCCCAAAAGGCTTGATTTATCGTTACCAAACACGGCTTTTTTGACCTGACTGTAACAAATTATCAAACTCATATAGGACAAGAGTTTTCAGACCATCTTGCAGGTTTTTACATGAATCTCGGTTTCATGCCCATAAGGTTTACCTCATCAGGGATCAACTGATGGAGGGGTATTGCAACAATTAGCAAATGGCGCATTGTTATGAATTGTTGCAATACCCGTGGGAAGATGACTAGTATTTTGGGAATAGCAGTCACCGTAACCTCTCAATCAGCTTATTCCTATTCTCACAGTCTGATACTTACACTTGGGTATTGAAAAAAGGTGACTTTTGTATAGGTTTAGTATAACTTTGGCTTTAAACTTAAAATGGAGATAGCTTTAATATTTGAAAAACATCTCGATTTTGTAAAAAATCTGGCGCAGAAAACCGTAAGATTCCCATTTTTTGAATTGGAAGTTCAGTTTGTTCCTTTAAAAGTCAGATCCTATGACTGTTTAACTATGCCTAGAAACTCGCTCAAAGCCTGCAAAGCAGGTATCAGTAAAGCAAAAATAGCTTTAACTGGTAAAAATTGGACACAGGCAAAACTAGCACTACAGGCTAAGATAACTCGTCAGCCAGTGTTAAACTTCTTTGCAGGTAGAGGAGTAGCACAAGAAAATTTTCTTGAAATTTGCAACCTGCTGGATCTAGATTGGCGAGAAATCGTTGATATAGACAAAAATTTAACTAATTCAGTTACTGTATTAGAGGAAGCTAATGCCAGTATTGATACTTTAGTGGAAGAGGTACGTAAAAAGATAAAGCCGTATATTCAAGAACGTTGTAGTTCAATACGGGTGCTGGATATGAACCAGCCTATTACATTAGATAATATTTACACTTATGTCAATATTTTGGAGAAAATCACTGGACTCCGACGGGTAGAAATTGCGGATCTGTTAAATAACTTTGATCCAGAGAAATTCGACCGTTTTAGACTCAGCGGCGTAACTGAGGAGCCAGTGCCAGGGCTCCAAGCAGTGCAACAGTATAGTAAGTTGATAGTATTTGGTAAACCGGGAGCAGGAAAGACTACATTTTTAAAATATCTGGCAATTCAGTGTATCGATGATCATGTTCAGAAGAATCGCTTCCCAGTTTTTATTATACTGAAAGATTTTGCAGAAAAACCCGAACAGCCGAGCATTCTGGAGTATATTACCCACCAGTTATCTATTTGTAAGTTAACAGATGCCAGCATAAAAGTAGAGCAACTGTTAGAACAGGGGAGGGTATTGATCTTGCTAGACGGGCTAGATGAAGTAGGGGAAAAGGATACGAAGAGGGTTTTAAAGCAAATTCAAGATTTTTCCAACCAGTTTCATACTAATCACTTTGTCATCACTTGTCGTTTTGCTGCTAAGGAATACACGTTTGAAAAGTTCACCGAAGTAGAAATTGCAGATTTTAACGAAGACCAAATTGCCACTTTTACTCAAAACTGGTTTCAGTTAAGTGATCCAGTTAAAGGTGAGCGTTTCATCCAAAAACTGAAAGAAAACAAGCCAATTCAAGAATTGGCAACTAATCCCCTACTATTAACTTTGCTTTGTTTGGTATTTGGCGAAGCTGGAAAATTTCCAGATCATCGTTCCGAACTTTACACCGAAGGCATAAATATATTGCTGAAAAAATGGGATGTCAACCGGAACATTGAGCGAGATCAGGTCTATAAAAATCTATCCTTACAGCGTAAGAAAGACTTGCTGAGCTACCTTGCTCTAACCACTTTTGAGCAGAATCACTATTTCTTTAAGCAAAAGACGGTTCAAGGGTACATTACTGACTTCATCTCTGACTTACAAGAAGCTTGTACTGAAACGAAGGAATTGCAATTAGATAGCGAAGCTGTGTTGAAGTCGATTGAAGCGCAGTATGGATTACTGGTGGAACGGGCTAAGGGCATTTTTTCATTCTCCCATCTTACATTTCATGAGTATTTCGCAGCTAATAAGATTGCCACTATTTCTGACTTAGAGAAATTAAAAAATGCTTTGCAAAATCTGGCTAGCCATATTACTGAAAAGCGTTGGCGGGAAATCTTTTTGTTGACATCTGAGATGTTGGCAAGTCCAGATTATTTGTTGCGCTGCATGAAACAACAAGTCAATGCACTTCTATCAACTGATGAAGATCTAGTGCGCTTTCACTTGTGGGTTGATGAAAAATCTTGTTCTGTAAAAGCGCCCTATAAACCCGCCGCAATTCGAGCCTTCTACTGCAACGTTGTCCACGATCTCAACTATGAGCTTGCCTACGACCTGGCCTCCGACGGCGAGGGTGAAGTCGCCGTCGCCTTCATTCATACCCTTGCCTACGACCCTAACATCGACCTTGACCTCGACCTCAAACGCGCTATCGCCTTTGCCGAGCTCCTCAATCTCAACAACGAGTCCAACCGTGCTCTTGCTTTTGCCCAGCTCTTCAACTGCGACCGCGACATCAACAACTACAATGCCTTCGTCCGTGCTCTCGACTTTGACCTTGCCCTGGACCTCGTCCTTGTCCGTGTCCTTGATATCTCCAGTCACTACATCAGCGAGTTTGACATCACCAGCAACTACGCCAGTAACCTCGACCACACATTGCAGTATACGCTGCTACAACTCAAAAACCAACTTCCCAACCTAGAGAGCGATTCAGAAGAGTACAAGCAATGGTGGCAGAAAAATGGTCAAGCTTGGACTCAACAACTCAAAACCGCAATGATTCTACATCGCAATATTGGTTCTAACTGGCAGCTTAACAACTCCCAAAAGGATCTTTTGAAGCAGTACTACAACGTTAATAAGTTGTTGGTTGATTGCCTTAATAGCGATTGTAAAGTGAGCCACGAATTAAGGCAAGAGATTGAAAATACATTACTATTGTCAAGTAGCGGTATGCTGAAGTAAGTTGCAGATAAAACGCTTTGTGAAAATTTTTAACGCCGATACTCAAAACCCTTGACTTAAGATTGTTTCAATACGGAAGGAGGAGACGGTTCCTAAGTCTTAACAGTGCTGTTGCAGCTTATACACAACTTTGAGTCTCGCTACAGATAAAGGCTTAAAAGTGGAACACACGCCTAAGTGGAAAAGATATTTTGTAAATCCCAACAAATAACCGAATGTTGGTAAAACGAGAAAAATCTGGCATACTGACGGTAACGCTACCCCTTGTTCCGTCGAGTTTCGTCATTTGTCTGCCCTGGATATCTTGGCCGATCCCCAATCGCCGAAAGTTGGTAAAACGGAAAAAACTGAGCCTGCTGTATCCAGACGCAAGTCGCCAAATCAGCGCAGATATAAGCGTGTGCGATCGCGGGAATATCCAAGAAGATAATGGCTGAAGGCAAGTCCCAAAATTCACATTGAGTCAAGCTGCTAAATTGAAAAAACCCCGTTACTGGAATGTCAGTAACGGGTTCTATGTTAACTAGCTTGATTAATACGCCGTTTTAACTCAGCCTCTAATTGTTCTGGAGTGCTGACCACTACCCCCGGTTTCGCTCTCATGATGCTGAGGTAATGCTGAAATGCCTCCTCATCCTGGGGGTTTGATATCACATATTGTCTTAATTCTTGCTCATTAAGAGTTAAATAGTCTGTCATCGGATAATGTTCTCCCCATTACTAAGAATTTCTACTTAGATGGTTTCGCCTATCAAAATCACGATTCGGCTTGTCCTCTGATCAAATCTAACCAATGCTATATCTCTAAGCAAATTACTAGCCCGAACGCAAAAGTCAAAGAATGCTTTAAGTTGCTCGATGGTCGGTTCCATACCTCTTACCATTGAATAAAATTAAATCGGTTAATTCGTGACAAGTTAGGATAACATCGTCCCGTAGGGAAGGGGTTGACCCGCCATCGCCAATGACAATCAAAAAAAGGGAATGAAAAGGATCTGACCTTCATATTTGCCAGACTGACTGCAACGAACGAATAAATACAAGTCGTCAATTCTCCTTGGGACTGATAGCGATCGCACAAAGGCACTAAAATTTAAGAAACCATCATGATGGGTACTGACATGGTATCGATCCCAATTACTTTGGAACAACTCATTACGGCGGTACAACAGTTGCAGCCAGACGAACGAGCAAAAGTCGCTAGAGCCTTGATTCAAATAGATTTACGTTCAGATTTGACGGCTTTAATTCAAGAACTTTATGCCGAACCCCCCGTAAATGAGATTACAGACGATGAAATCAGGGCTGAAATTAAAGCTGTGCGTCAGCAATCCCAGCAGGTCTGATGTTGCGAGTGGTCATCGACACCAACATTTGGATTCGCATTTTGCTCAAAGGGCAAGTTACATTGCCGATTTTGGCAGCATTTAATGAGGATAAATTCCAGTTGGTAATGAGTCAACCCCTTATGGAAGAACTCCATCTTGTTTGGAATCGCCCCCGTTTAAGAAAGCGGATTGACTCTAGTCAGGCGATTCGCCTAGAACAACAATTGCAGTACCGCGCCTTATGGGTTGAGTTGAAAACTGTTCCGCCTAATTGTCGAGATCCCAAAGATTTACCTGTGTTGGCTACAGCGATTGATGGCAAAGCGGGGATTATCGTATCTGGGGATGATGACTTGCGGGCTGATGATGGCTTGAGAGGGGTAATGGCAAGCTATGGCATTCAGTTATTGGGTGTTCATTCTTTCCTGAAATATCTAGATGAAACGCGATGTGCAACTTATTCTGTCACAAGACTATCAAACTGTAATGGTTCCAAACCAAACAGACGATTTAGCCAGACACAAACAGTATGAGCCAACACTTTGCGATTCAAACGACTTGTCAAATGCC
>JAIVFU010000110.1 GCA_020829485.1 Nostoc sp. CHAB 5834
TTTTGTTTTCCTCTTTAGTCAGAAATACCCTCAAACGAGCGCCCATATTTTTTGTTACCTCGGTAGATATATTCTCCGTATTTATTTATTGTTACATAGTTTCGTTTTTTCCTGCCGACCTACTTATTTAATTAGGGACTTCCAAGTAAAAAAATATTCCATTGCTATTGTTCACTGTTGACCGTTGACGGTTCATGAGTTTTCAGTCAACAGTCAACAGTCAACGACTTTGCTTATAGGTCTTCGGATACCATAGCTTAACAATATTAAAAATAGTAGGACTTACACATTGACAAGAAATCGCAAATATGCGTAAGTTAAAAACCACATCTTTCGTAAGGGCACAGCATTGCTCATGGGTGTCAACTTAACGTGAAACCCTTGTCGAGACGTGATATTCAGTTCTCTAGCTTTCCATCACTCACCGCGTCACCCCACCCTAACCCTCCCCTTAGAAAGGGGAGGGAACTAGATTTCTTTTTCCCCCCAATAAATCGGGGGGATTAAGGGGGGTAAAACGCCTGTGGGAAATGCATTTTAGCTTAAGTTGACACCAATGAGCAAAGTTTAGCCCCTACAGCATGGCCTATTTACGTAGTTTACCGCCGTAGGCATCGCAGGATAATTAAAAAAAGCCTGAAACAACGGATTTTCGTTAATCCACATCACGATGCATTTGTACAGTGCGTAAGTCCTAAAAATGAAGAAAATTTTCAATCCCCCAATGCCTCTTTTATACGTAAAGCGCATTAGATAAATCCAAAAGCCGCACTTTTAAATGTCAGTGCGGCTTGCAGAAATCAATATTCGTACAAAAGACATCTCCAGAAATTAAATATGCGTTACCCAAAACTCTTGTAGAGACGTAGCACTGCTACGTCAAAACAATTCTTTTTCGGAGATGTCTAAAGGATCTGAGATGTTTCGATGTCGCAGTATTTGGGGTTATGGCATCCCCCACTGGTTTAAGGTTTTATCCTCATCTCCAGTGTAGCTTTGTGCAAGCGCGAGTGGATGCCCAGCGAAAAAATCCCCTTGCTGTCTTCAGTGGGGAGAATCTCAATGTTTTTTCCATAGAAGCTACAGTGTTGCCTCCAGCTTTTTTTGTTCCTAACAAGCTCTCACCAATATATCCTCTAGCGATCGCACGATTAACTAGGCAGGAATCACTTGAACAACTAGTGCGCGTTTATCCAGCGATTGGATTTTACCTACTTGACTGAGATCATTTGCAATTCGGTCTAGCAGTTCTCCTGCTTTGTCACGATATTGATGTTCTCGGCCTCGTAAACGAATGGCAAACTTGACTGAATCGCCTTTACTCAACCATTCACCTGCTTGTTGGATGCGTAAATTGTAATCAGCCACGCCCACGTTTAGGCCAAATCGAACTTCCTTTACCGTGGGTCTAGCACTCTGGCTTTGACGTTTTTTCTTTTGATATTGAAGCTTGCCATAGTTGAGAATCTTGGCGATTGGAGCCTCTTTACCTTGGGAGACTACAACTAAGTCAAGCTCTAAGCTCTCGGCTAGCTGTAGCGCCTCATTGGTGTCGATCAGACCACGATTGTTATTCTCATGGTCAATCAAGAAGACGCTAGGTGACTTGATTTGTGAATTAATCAGTTGCTTTTGGATTGCGATAACGAATTTCTCCTAATTGTTCAACATTTTACATTCCAAGTAATGCTAATTTAACACAACGCTGAATGAGAGCAACTTTAACCACACAATGGACTACAATCTGTTAAAATGTGGAATTGCGGCACTCGCTCTTCAGTCTTTGCGCTATTGCCCATCAGCCTTTCAACGCTTTTTTATCCGTCTGCCTAAGACTGACGCCGCCATTGGCGACAGGCCGATGTTATTTTTGGAGTTTTATGTCTTTTTCTACTCTCGGCTTGTCCAATGAAATTATCCGGGCAGTTACAGAACGCGGGTACACCGAACCCACGCCAATTCAGATACAGGCGATTCCTGCCGTCTTGTCGGGTAGCGATTTGCTAGCTGGGGCACAAACTGGCACTGGAAAAACCGCTAGTTTTACCCTACCGCTTCTGCATCGGTTGTCGTCTGATAAGAGCATCAAAGGTACATATAAGGGATACCCACCGATCCGGGCGCTGATTCTTACCCCGACTCGTGAACTCGCCGCACAGGTAGAAGAAAGTGTGCGCGAGTACGGTAAGTACTTGCAGCTAAACTCGATGGTGATGTTCGGCGGAGTCGGTATTAATCTCCAAAAACAGCGTTTGAAGAACCGAGTGGATATTCTAGTCGCTACTCCAGGGCGACTGTTAGACCATGTACAGCAAGGGACGCTGAACCTCTCGCATATTGAGGTTTTGGTTCTAGATGAAGCAGATCGGATGCTGGACATGGGCTTTATTCATGATATCCGCCGCATTCTCTCACTATTGCCCAAACAGCGACAAAATTTGCTATTTTTCGCTACTTTCTCAGACAAAATTAAGACACTCGCTGCCGGTCTGCTGAATAACCCGACGATGATTGAGGTAGCACGCCGCAACGTTACCGCCGAGACGATCGCCCAAAAAATTTACCAGGTAGATCGTGACAAGAAACGCCAATTACTTGCTCACCTGATTCGTCGAGATAATTGGTATCAAGTGCTAGTGTTCACCCGCACTAAGTACGGTGCTGACCGTTTGGTTAAGCAGTTGGGCGAAGACCGCATTCAAGCACTGGCAATCCACGGTAATAAAAGCCAGCCGATGCGTACCAATGCTCTGGCAAAGTTCAAGAATGGCAGCTTACAGGTATTGGTGGCAACAGATATTGCTGCTAGGGGTCTTGACATCAGCGAACTGCCCCATGTAGTTAACTTCGATCTACCCAATGTACCAGAGGATTATGTTCATCGCATTGGGCGTACTGGCCGCGCTGGGGCATCAGGTGAAGCCGTATCCCTGGTGTCTGTTGATGAATACCCTCTATTGACAGATATCGAAAAACTGATTCAGCAGCGCTTACCAAGGGAAGTGGTGGCTGGTTTTGCGCTCAACCCCGATACCAATGCCGAACCAATCCCAAATGGAAGGCAACACAGAGCCAAGCCTGGAGGTGATAAGCGTCCGGCTGGTACTCCTAAACCGTTACCACAGAAATCGGCTAAACGTAAGGCAGCGCCACCGGCTACAAATGGCGATAAGCCTGGTGCGCGTTCGTCGGCCTCGCGCCGTTCTGCTAAACGCGATCGCTGATCTTCTTTAGCTGTTCAACTGGACAACCTTTCTCCTAACGCATTTGTGAGAGGTTAAGGTTATTAAACCAGTTTCGGGAATTTCTAGATTTTGGACTTGGGTAATCTCTCAAACTCTTATTACTTCTCTGCCAGACGCTGCGTGAACGTGTTCTACCCTGCGGGAAGCCACTCCGTATCTATGCGTCCTTTTCTAACGAGACGCTGCGCGTAGCTTGCTTCTCCGTAGGAGTATGCGGTAGCCTGCGGGAAGCCGCTTTGCCTCTACGTTTTTTTATAATTTTGCGTAATATCATGTCCGCATAAATAGTTATGATTCCCACAGTTATTGCACCCCACCCACAACCCCTCCCCGCTCTTCGGGAGGGTAGACAAAGCATAGCTTTGGTGGGGTGGGGTTCTTCGGGTTTAATAAGTAGTGAAAAAGCAGGGGAGCAAGGGGGCTTTTGCCCACAAGGGGCAAGGTTTGTACCTTTTCCCCTACCCCCTGCCCCCTGCCTCTTATCAAGCGGACATGATATAAGTCCTAACTCTGCGTCACTTCATAGTTCCAGACGACTGTCTTGCTTTCTGTTGTCATAAAAGCTCGAACTTGCACAGAATCATTAGAGGAAGATTTATCTGATGAGTCTTGCATTTCTTGCCAAACTTTTTCTGCTGGAGCGTTGCCGTCTTGATTAATATTCCCAACAGCAATTTTTCTCTTACCGGTTACAGGCCATGAAGCTGCTAATTGTATAAACCCTAACCCATCTATAACTTGATAATTAGCTCCCAAAGAAAATGTATTGCTAACCGAATTGTAGTCTACTTCTTTTGAAATGCTCGTATTTGCAGGAATATCACCCAAAGTCCAATGTCCTGAATCATTCTTTACGCCTACGTATTGAAGGTCATACTTGGTTTTGTTAACTACAGAAATAAGAAACTTATTGTCAGAGGTTACAAACTTGATGATCTGGTCTATAGCTGTGTTGGGATCAAAGTTTAACTTTATTGTGTAGTCTCCTATTTGTAGCTCTGTCTTATTGTCAACGGGGTTAGCAGGACAAGCTTTAATGTTGTAGAAGCCATTTTCTTGACTCACTTGAAGTATTTCTGCTTGATAAGCTTCAATATCAATCTGAACGAAAGTTGCATTCTTGTTACCCAAATCAACGGTCGAAGGGCAATTGAAGCCCGTGTTAACATAGTTTATTGGAGAATTGACAATGCCGGATATAGGTTTATGGGTGTGACCCATAACAACAAGTTGTGCTCCTACATCTTGAGCAAGTTTTTGAGCAAACCAACCCAAGAAACCATCGTACAATGCTGTATCCGCTAGGATAGATTTAAGAGCTGTGGATTTACCTTGTTTGCTTTGCCATTCAGACCACAAGTTTGCATAAATTTTCTTACCTTCCTCTAAGGTGGTTTCTTTCCCGCCTGTTAATTTTATTGATTGTGTTTCACCCATTCCTGTTGCTTTAGAAATGGTGTCAAGAATAATGTCAGATATGGGTATATTAGGATTTTCAATTGCTTTTATCACTTGTGGTAAGGCCGAAGATAATAAGGATTTATTATCTGGATCACCTGAATCTTTTAATTGAGCAACGGTTTGACCAGGTTGGAGATCGTTATTTCGCATAAAGGCAACTGAGCGAGTGATAAATTGCCCTAACGGTAGTGGTGCTATTGGATTACTTGCATTGTCAGGCATATAAGGAGCATTGAACATCGTGTAGATATGCCCGTGGGTACAAGCAATTTTCTTGTTGCTATTACCTAAAGGATAGTAAACATCTTCCGGTGACAATTGGATTTTGTAACCTTTTGGATTTTCAACCTTGTCCAAGTCTCCCTGTGTAATGTTCATATCGTGATTGCCGCGCACGTAAGTAACTTTTCCGTCGAGCGCGGTTAAAACCTCACTTAGCTTTCCATTCGGGCCAAAAACTGCGGGATTTGCTGCAATAATAGCATCGAAGTTAGGTGGCTCTTCGTGAGGCGGATAAGTCCAGAAATCAAGCACATCACCTAGAAGAATTAGTTCCCGAATTGAAGAGGCGTTCTGGATAATCCAATCAAGAATTGTTACTAAGTAAGGCTCATGAATATCTTTTTGATACCAGACGGTTGGAGCATTCGTACCAATATGGATATCACTTAAAGCAATGATTTTATTCTTTGACATGGGATTGACCTTGAAATAATTTTTTACTGAGATTTCGAGGTTAAATAGGATGATTTTATGCCTGTAGAGACGCGAAATTTCGCGTCTCTACCAAGGTTTTTGGGCTTAACTAAACGGTATTGTCCCATGCCCCCCTTTTTAGGTAGTGGCGACGATACTCATAGTTACTGCATTACTCCATGATTACTGTTGAGCGTAATTGAAGATAGTTCTGGATATTAGCCATCCATAACTACGCTTTGGTTACTTCATAAACCCAGATGACTGAACTGCCTTTTCCTGTAATGAAAGCACGAGCTTGATAAGGACTATTATTGACAGCTTTATCATCTTTATCATTAGTATTTTCCCAAGCTGATTTTGCAGGGCCATTTCCCTCTTGATTTATGGCAGCGAGTCCAATTTTTCTCGACCCTATCGTAGGCCAAGTGGCTACAAACTGAGAATATTTTCCATCACTTATTTTGTAGTTAGAAGCAATGGAAAAAGAATTAGTAATAGAATTACCTTCAAATTCTACTGGCTGGGCAGTATTTGGTTCAATGTCACCAACAGGCCAGTTGCCTGAGTCATTGTAAGCTCCTACGCGTTTTAGAGTACCTCCTGTTTTGTTGATTACGAGAATATTAAACTTTGTTTTAAAGCTAATATTGTTCAATATTTGATCTACAGTCTGATTTACGTCAATACTAATTGGCAAAGACGCAGCATGAGCATTACTATGCAAGCTACCAAAAGTAATAGTAATAGCCAACAACAAAGCTAGACAAACTCTTGTGATAAGTTTCATGAGCTAATTTCCTATTAGGATATCTGACTGACTCTGATAAACATGAACTTGGAGCAGTTGGTGCTATTTCAACAGACTTGTCAGCAACACCAACTTTCCACAAACCCATTTAAATGCATCAAGTTGCTGGTGGCTTCAGTGTTTTTACGTAAAATAAGTAATTTTACTTCGACAGTGATTACGCATTTTTAAGAATAGCTCTTTTCCAGACAATAGGCTGGTCAATATTTTCAGAGTTTAAAGCTCATTGAACTTACGTTAAACTGAAAAGTCAGGAGTCCGAGGCTAAAGCAACTCTGTGATGGAAAATAACCGTTGTCGGTCTATTTGTTGCAGCTTGATTTTTTCAGCGTAGAAAGCCTGATAATAAGATTGATACCGCTCTGGTTCAGTTTCGGGATCAGTTTGTTGCCATAGTTCCAAAAAGTGGCGATAGCGTTTTTCAAGCATCACTAAATCTATGCAAGCGATCGCAGCTTGAACTACTTGCGGAGTCCGAAGTATTTCTTTCTGGTTTTTTTCATCCACATGAAATAAATGAGAAATTAACCCCATCTCGCTACCAAATTCTAAAAACTGGTCTTGCAGGCGGGAAATTAAATCTGGTGGAGACGCAAAATTTTTTGTCTCTCCATCAACGGATGAAATTTCTAATATCTGTTGCCATAAAAATCGGTGGTGGGAAAGGCTAAATTGCAAATCTCGCTCCTCTAGTTCGTCAATAATCAATTGACGCTGTTCGGGGCAATGCAAGTAAATTCGCAGTAATAAGGCTTCTGCGTGTTCTAAAAGGCTCCGTTCTGTGGGGAGTGGGGAGTGGGGAGAGACGCGATTAATCGCGTCTGTACTAGGGAGTGGGGATTTGCTACCTCCCCATGCTTTTCTGGCTGACACAGGTTTAGAGTATGTAGCCGGAGGAGGAGCAATTTGAGTTAGCAGATTTTCGACACGTAGGGGTATAAGTCTGGTATCTCCTAAGCTGAGTATTTCTGCACAGTAGGAAACGTAATAGTTGCGTGTATCGCTGTTAGCTATATTTTTAAGTAATTTGACTAATTGCTGAGTTACTTGCCCAAAATCAGTAGCCTGCCTCAAATCACGATCTTGAATAATTTGCTGAATCTGCCAATCTAACCAAAGTGGCGCATTTTTTAGCAGTTCTGCATAATCTTCTGGGGTGTGGCTATGCAAGTATTCATCAGCATCTTTACCATCGGGTAAATTGAGAACCTTTAGCTGAACTTCGCCTTTGTATGCTAATTCGGCAATTTCACCGATCGCTCTTTCGGCGGCATTGGTTCCGGCTTTGTCAGCATCAAAGTTGAGTACTAATTGTTTCGATTCGGTGTAGCGTAATATTAACCGCACTTGTTCTAAGCTTAAAGCTGTACCGAGTGAGGCGACGGCGTTATTAATGCCAGCGGCGTGGAGAGCGATCGCATCAAAATATCCCTCTACCACCACGGCTTGATCGAGTTGAGAAATCCCACCTTTGGCTTGATCGAGGGCAAATAATGTTTTACCTTTACTAAAAAGCTCGGTTTCTGGGGAATTGAGATATTTAGGTTGCTCATCAGTCAAAGTTCTGCCACCAAAGGCAATAACACGCCCTTGGACATCACGGATGGGAATCATCAAGCGATCGCGGAATACATCATAATAACCGCCACCGGAAGAGCGTGGCTTAATCAATCCCGCTTTTTCTAGTATCTGCGCTGGGTAATGTTTATCTTCCACTAAATAACGATACAGAGTTTCCCAACCTGCGGGGGCATAACCTAAACCAAATTGCTGTATAGTTTCTTCTTTG
Organism: Nostoc sp. CHAB 5834; assembly: GCA_020829485.1. Next base: position 8,003 of record JAIVFU010000110.1, read on the forward strand.
AGTTGGCGGGATTGCAAATATTGAAGTGCCTTTTGCCCTTGTGATTGTCTGAGGGCGTGTTGATAAAACTGTGCGGACGTTGCCAGAACTTCATATAACTGCTCACGCAAAGATAGCTGACGCTGTAATTCTTGGCGTTGTTCAGGTAAGAGTGTTTGCACAGGTACTTGGTAACGCCGTGCTAAATCCAGCACCACATCAGCAAAAGAACGTTTCCCCAATTCCATAACAAACTTAATGGCATTTCCTCCGGCTTGACAGCCGAAGCAATAGTACATTTGCTTAGTCTGGCTAACGGTGAAACTGGGAGATTTCTCATCGTGGAAGGGGCACAAACCGACGAAATCTTTCCCACGTTTGCGTAAAACTACGTATTCGGAGACGACATCTACAATATCAGCCCGTAGTTTAACTTCTTCAATTGTGTCTGGGTGCAAGCGGGGGATTTGCATATACTTAGTCATTAGTCATTGGTCATTGGTCATTGGTCATTTGTCATTTGTCATTGGTTATTCGCCTCATCTCCCTCATCTCCCCCACTCCCTGGACATTAACTTTGGAGAAATACCAAAGGATAAATGACAAAAGACTTCTGATAGCTATTATATTCTTGTTGCTAGACCAAGAATGATTTATAGAATCACTTACACTTAATTTTATCAGAGGAATTACTTAAAATGGGGCGTATTTTTATTTCTGCGGCTCACGGAGGCAAAGAAGCTAGAGGGATAGATCCAGGTGCGATCGCAGGTGGTACAACTGAAGCTAAAGAAATGATTCTGCTGCGGGATTTGATTGTCACGGAACTGAGGGCGCGGAATGTAGAAATTTTGGCGGTTCCTGATGACTTGAGTGCCGCTCAAACTATCACCTGGATCAATTCCCGCGGCCGCCGGGGTGATGTCGCCCTAGAAATTGAATCTGATGCGGCTAATAGCCCTTCTGTGCGTGGGGCTAGTGTTTTCTATATTGCTAATAATAGCGATCGCAGAAGCAATGCTGAACAGTTGCTAGTGGCGTTGTTGCGCCGTGTACCCCAATTACCCAATCGGGGAGTTAAGCCAGATACAAATAGTGGTTTAGGTAGTTTAGCATTCTGTCGCCAGACAACGCTTCCAGCTTTGGTGATGCAAGTGGGGTTTCTCAGCAATCCAGAAGATCGGGCTTTGCTGCAAAGTCGTCGCCGCGATTTTGCTTTGGGGATTGTCGATGGATTGGTAACTTGGAGTCGTGTGATTGACCCCACTCCTGGAACTCCAATCGAAGCAAATTATCCGCCAATTAATATTAATATTAATGGTCAAAGTTACTCAGAGCAAGGAGTTTTAGTTAATGGAAATGCTTACATTCCCATTGATTTAGTAGATCGTCTACGGATTGACCTTACAAAAGCGGCTAATGTTAATCGAATTACCTATCGCAAAATAGTTTATGTTAAAGCGATCGAACTGCGAGATTTTAATATTGCAGTCAGTTGGGATGCTGCAACTCGGACTGCCAGTTTGCGCTCAAATTTGATGGTTTGCTCTGGTCAATTTGACCGGGTGATGTCGAACGGTAATACTTCAGAAGTCCAGTTACAATTATTCCTGAGAAACAATAATCAAAATGCTTTGGTAAGGTTTCCTGACATCCCAAAACTTTATCGGGAAGAGGCAGGGGTAGAGGGAGTTAACTATGATATTGCCTTTTGCCAAATGTGTGTAGAAACTGGATTTTTACAGTTTGGTGGTGATATTAGACCTGAGCAAAATAACTTTGCAGGCTTAGGTGCGATCGGTGGTGGTTCGGAGGCTGCATCTTTTCCGAGTGCCAGAATTGGAGTGAGGGCACACATCCAACATTTGAAAGCTTACGCAAGTTTAGAACCTTTAGTACAGGAAGTAGTAGATCCAAGGTTTCGCTTTGTCACACGCGGGATTGCGCCATTAATTGATCAGCTATCAGGGCGGTGGTCAGCAGATTTAGATTATGGCACGAAGATTTCAGCAATGCTCAAACGATTATATGAATCAGCAGGACTTCTTTAAGTGTTTGATATGACGTTCTGCACAACGCGATCGCAAACCTGGTCTGCTTCAGCATAAAAATGTCGTAAAGTTGTAAACTTGATAGCAATTAAGAAGACAGATCGTGATCCTCCCATCAAGCAGTAGAGCGTTAGTAGCAAGTCATAACAGTAGTTTGAGTTTTAGCAGCCTCGCAAAACTATCAAGTGGAAACTTGCTTGCAGAAGTGGATTTGCATCGGGCTGTAGCAAGTTTAAAGCTAAGGCAAGACAAAAAAGCGTCGATGGGTCAGTTTCTGACTCCTGCTTCAGTAGCCCAATTGATGGCTGGGATGTTTAATAGCCTGGATTTGCCTGAAATATCCTTGCTTGATGCTGGAGCAGGAATCGGTTCATTACTGGCGGCTTTTGTGGCACAAGTATGCGAACAGCGAAAACCCACGTCAAGTTTGCGCGTTGTAGCATACGAAATTGACCCTTTTCTAATTCGATATTTGCATCAGACTCTAGAGTTATGTGAGAAGGAATGTGAAGATGTGGGTATTTCCTTCAATTATGAAATTCGTGAGACTGATTTTATTGAAGATGCAGTCAGGCTGCAAAAGCTTGGTTTATTGAATAGTGCGATGCCTACGGCGGTAAACTACGCAACAGAATTTACCCATACTATTCTCAACCCGCCTTATTTGAAAATTAATGCTCATTCCAAAATGCGTGAATTGCTGCGTTCCATCGGTTTGGAAACTAGCAATCTTTATACTGGTTTTATGGCTGCTACAGCGCAACTTCTAAAACCAAATGGGGAGTTTGTAGCGATTACCCCGCGCAGTTTTTGCAATGGGCCCTATTTTCGTGACTTTCGCAAGATGTTTTTAGAGATGATGGCTTTAGAGCAAGTACATCTTTTTGAGTCGCGGCAAGAAGCATTTAGTGACGATGAGGTTTTGCAGGAAACTATCATTATCCAAGCTACAAAACAAAGGCAAAAATCTAGCAGCGTCATCATTAATACAAGTTCTGGTGCTAATGATGACTTGATAATGTCACACTCTATACCATATACAGCCTTAGTTCACCCCGATGATTTAGAGCAGTTTATTCATATTATTCCAGATAAGATTAGCCAGCAAATCGTTCAACGGATGGCACTTTTAAGCTGTACGCTGAAAGATTTAGGGCTAACAGTTTCAACCGGACGGGTAGTAGATTTTCGAGCCAAAGATTATCTAAGGACAAATTCAGAAAACAATACTGTTCCATTAATTTATCCGGTGAATTTATCAAATGGATATGTAGAACACCCAAAAATAACTAAAAAGCCTCAAGCAATAGTGCATATAGAAGAAACAGCGAATCTTCTAATACCAAATGAGCATTATGTCATATCCAAAAGATTTTCATCTAAAGAAGAGAAAAGGCGTGTCATTGCGGTGGTTTATGATGCCAACCAATTTAATTATGCCTATGTCGGCTTTGAAAATCACTTGAATTACTTTCACAAAGATGGGCGTGGACTTAGCCTTACCTTAGCTCGTGGGCTTGCTGTTTATCTCAATTCAACCCTAGTTGATGCTTTTTTTCGGTTGTTCAATGGGCATACTCAGGTAAATGCAACAGATTTGCGAAAATTAAATTACCCTAACTTGGAACAGCTATTGTCATTAGGGACGGAGTTTAAAGATCAGTTTCCTTCTTTGCAAGAAATTGATGAACTTATCGAAAATAAGCTACTGAATATGTCGAATCTGTCAGAGAATAATCCAATTGCAACTAAGTCTCGAATTGATGAAGCGCTGCAAATTCTGACACAATTGGGTTTTCCACGAGCACAGCTTAACGAACGATCAGCTTTAACTCTTCTGGCGTTGCTTGACTTAAAACCGACAGACTCTTGGCAATTAGCAACTTCCCCTTTGATGGGAATTACGCCAATGATGAACTTTATGGCTCAACATTATGGCAAAACCTATAAGCCCAACACACGGGAAACAGTTCGCCGCCAGACAGTGCATCAATTTCTGGATGCAGCTTTAATAGTTGCTAATCCAGATGATTTAAGCCGCCCTATCAACAGTCCCAAAACTGTATATCAAATTGAAGAAAGTGCGCTCGAACTATTACGAAACTACGATACTGACGAATGGACAAAGAGCATTTTTACTTACCTTGCTTCGGTTGAAACTTTGAAAAAGCAGTATGCTCAAGAGCGCGAAATGTCCCGTATTCCCATAGTAATTAACGGAGAAATTAAAACTTTATCGCCGGGTGGTCAGAATATTCTGATTGAAAAAATTATTAATGATTTTGCCCCTCGTTTTACTCCTAGTGGAAAGCTTATATATGTTGGCGATACAGATGAAAAGTTCGCCCACTTCGATGAAACAGCATTGATAGATTTGGGCGTTAATATTGATTTTCACGGCAAAATGCCAGATGTGATTATTCACTTCACAACAAATAACTGGTTGGTGTTGATTGAAGCTGTAACCTCACATGGCCCAATTAATCCTAAACGCAAGAAGGAACTTGAAATCTTATTCAAAGATGTTCAAATACCTCTGGTGATGGTAACAACATTTCTCAGCCGCAAGGCAATGGTGGCATATCTGGCAGAGATTGCTTGGGAAACAGATGTTTGGGTTGCTGATGATTCAACTCACCTGATTCATTTCAATGGTGAATATCTATTGCAGGCTTACCAAATAGAAAATAAGCAAACTTCTTGAATATAAAGCAATACGCTTGGTGTTAGTGATATTTTGCCCCGGAAGATTCCCCCTTAAAAAGGCTACTGTGTACACATGCTCTGTTTGCTACTGCGTAGTCTATTTACCTGAAAATTGGTGTAACTATTTTGCTAAAAAAAATCGTCTCTGTAGTTTCACTAATGCCAATGTAGCGACTCATCTGCTAGAGATTTGAAAGGTTTACTGTTATATAAGAAATGCTTGCCAGAGTTTGGAGTGCATCAATTGTGGGCATCGATGCCGTCAAAGTCGGCGTGGAAGTCGATGTGTCAGGGGGATTACCGGGAATTGTTGTCTTGGGACTGCCAGATTCAGCGATTCAAGAATCAAGAGAAAGAGTCAAAGCAACGCTGAAGAATGCGGGTTTCGCCTTTCCCATGCGAAAAATTGTGATCAATTTAACTCCGGCAGATTTACGGAAAGAAGGCCCCTGTTTCGATTTGCCTATTAGTGTGGGAATTTTGGCGGCTTCTGAGCAAGTTAGCGCTGATTTGTTGGGGGATTATCTATTTTTGGGCGAAGTCTCCCTGGATGGCAGTTTGCGCCCGGTAGCTGGTGTTTTGCCGATCGCAGCAGCAGCCCAAAAGATGGGAATTGCAGGTTTAGTTATCCCTGCTGATAATGCCCAAGAAGCAGCAGTGGTTCAAGACTTGGCTGTTTATAGCTGCAAACATCTATCTGATGTGGTGGATTTTTTAAATAATCCCGGACGTTACAAACCTGTGCAAATAGATGATACAACACAGATAGCAACAGTATCTTACCCTGGCGCAGATTTGCATGATGTGAAAGGACAAGCTCATGCGCGTCGTGCTTTAGAAATTGCTGCTGCTGGTGGACACAATTTAATTTTTGTCGGCCCGCCTGGTAGTGGGAAAACCATGTTAGCACGGCGCTTGCCAGGAATTTTGCCGCCCCTAAGTTTTGCCGAATCTTTAGAAGTGACTCGCATCCATTCGGTGGCTGGTTTATTGAAAAATCGCGGTTCGTTGGTACGCGATCGCCCTTTTCGCAGTCCTCACCACTCAGCATCCGGGCCTTCTCTTGTGGGTGGTGGTAGCTTCCCTCGTCCTGGGGAAATCTCATTATCTCACAGGGGCGTGCTGTTTTTGGACGAGTTGACAGAGTTTAAACGTGATGTTTTAGAATTTCTGCGTCAACCTTTGGAAGATGGCTATGTGACAATTTCCCGCACCAAACTATCAGTAATGTTTCCCGCGCAGTTTACTTTGGTGGCGAGTACCAATCCCTGTCCTTGCGGTTACTATGGCGATACCATTCAACAATGTACTTGTTCTCCCCGTCAACGCGAACAATATTGGGCAAAACTTTCTGGGCCGTTGATGGATCGAATTGATTTACAAGTTGCAGTCAATCGCTTGAAACCAGAGGAGATTACCCAACAACCTACCGGAGAAGAATCAATAACAGTACTACAACGAGTGCAACAAGCAAGCGATCGCGCAATTACCCGCTTCCAAGGAGAAGCAAATCTGCGTTGCAATGCCCACATGCAAAGTCGCCATCTCCAGAAATGGTGCAAGCTAGATGATGCTAGCCGCAATTTATTAGAAGTAGCAATTAGAAAATTGGGTTTATCGGCAAGAGCAAGCGATCGCATTCTCAAAGTAGCACGAACTATTGCAGATTTAGCAGGAGAAGATGACCTAAAAACCAATCATGTAGCAGAAGCAATTCAGTATCGCACAATTGATAGAATGCAGTAGGAATATTGTTACGCAAAAAACCTCTCTAACTCTTATTTCTCGGTCTTCTCTGTATCCTCTGTGGTTGGTTTTCCGTTACCTGTGCGTAAGTCCTGGACATATTAAACTTTATTATTTCATCGAATAATAAAAACTTGGATGCACCCTTTTAGAACTTCCACAGTATCGTGTTTAAGCCAACAATTAAAAGTGGGTTAAGTAGGAAAAGTAGGATATTTTCTATAAGACATTAAATAAACTTTTATTTAAGTTTATTCTTGAGATGTTCAGCGTGCTAGTGTTGAAAAAATTAATTTTTCCTTAACCTGTAAAAAATGATTTAAGTGTAATCTGTAGTAATCAGTAAACTTTAACCATTAATCCTTTTAGAAAAGGATAATTAGTTGCTGAATCAAAATCAGAAAATATTATTTTGGAGTGTAGGATGAAAGGTTTTATCACACGTAAAATTGCCCTTGTAATTACTGTAGTTACTGCAAGTCTTGGCTTGAGTTCTAACAAAATTTTAGCTGACGTTGGGATCATCAAAATAGGTGATATCCTTCAAATCAATATTACAGGCAAATGGTCTCCTTTAAGATTCATTGGCTTAACCTCAAATAATACTCTTGTAAATATAGATCCGAGTGGATTGGCTTTCACAGTTAAAGTCAAAGGAATTGACGGCAACTTACAAGGTATTGACTTCCGTCCAGCAAACGGTCTGCTTTATGGTGTCACAGATACTGACAACATATACACGATCAACCCTAGAACTGGTCGGGCTACGTTTGTGAGCAAACTATCTAGCAGCTTTAATGGAGGATTTCAGTCAGGTTTTGACTTCAATCCCGTACCAGACCGCTTACGGACAGTAGGTAGCAATGACCAAAATTTTCGTACCAATGTAGATACTGGTGCAGTCACCGTCGATAAAACCCTGGCGTATGCTACTGATGATGTCAACGCCACAGTTGACCCCAACATTACCGGTGTCGCTTACACAAATTCGGTTGCTGGAGCCACGACAACTCAACTTTTTGGGATTGATTACGATCTTGATGTGTTAGTACTGCAAAACCCACCCAATGATGGCACTCTCAGAACAATCGGCAAGCTTGGTGTTAACTTTGCGCCGATAAGTGGGTTCGACATCTTTACAGATGCACAACACAAAAATACTGCCTATGCACTGTCTGGTTCAGTTCTTTACACTATTGACCTATCTACTGGCACTGCAACTAAAATCGCCGATGTACCTAAAGGTAACTTCATTGGTTTAGCCGTTACATCTAATTAGGCATCCCCAAGCTCGACTTGCTTGATCTATTAGACATCTCCAAAAATGAATTGTTTTGACGTTGCATTGCAACGTCAAGACAAGGGTTTCAGGTAACGCATAATTAATTTCTGGAGATGTCTATTGGTTAAAAGCGTGAACGCTCCACTAAGGTTTCTGACTTCCCAAACTAGGCAGAAGGGTTCAGTGAATTTGTAGCGCACCTGCTCTATTAAACTCGGAAGTTGAGCCTTTTAACTCAAACGTTGAGCCTGTGAACTCGGAAGTCCGACCTTTTTACTCGAACGTTGACCTTCTGAACTCGGAAGTTGCACCTTTTTACTCGAACGTTGAGCCTCTGAACTCGAAAGTCCGACCTTTTAACTCGAACGTTGAGCCTCTGAACTCGGAAGTCCGACCTTTTTACTCGAACGTTGAGCCTCTGAACTAAAAAAATGAAGCTCAGAACTCGAAATGTCGTGCTTTTAACTCCAACATTTAAATTCTGAGCCTCAATGTTGCATCTTTTAAGTGCAACTACCGAGCTATTTTCTACAACGCTGCTTTTTGAGACTTGGATATTCCAGGTTTACGAGCAAATCGTTCTCCCATTTCCACAACCACTGCATCTAAACCCGCACCCTGTCCACTGGCTTTAGCGTAGTTATACACCTGTAAGGCGGCTGCATAAGCTTCACTACCGACTGCAAGAGATGTATCATCTACCAACTCTTGTAACTGCGTCAACGACAACAACACCGGATACAACGCTTCAAATAATTGCACATCCTTCCGCATCTCTTCCAAGTCGAACGATCGCGGTAAAAACTCTGGGTTCTGCGCCGCCACTTCTAATGCTTTGCTTACAAACGCCCGACTCTTATCTCCCATCTTGGGTAAAGTCTTGCGATCGTCGGCACTCAAATCAACCAAAAATGGTAACTTTTCTTTAATGGTGGTAATGGCTTGCAACACAGCATCTCTGTCTGTTTGTACCAGTGTTGCACTAATTGGGGTCGTAGACATAGAAATCACTCTCCAGTAAGTTTCCTAAATCTAGAGTTCCCAGATATACAACCAAAATCAATACAATACGCTTGCTTTGCTTAAGACTTGATCCTCCCTAACCCTCCTTAAAAAGGAGGGAACTAGAGCAAGCCTTTATATTAAGCTCCCCTTTTTAAGGCTACCGTGTACACACAAGTCTCAAGTAGTTGATAAATCTCGGTTTTACCCCACCCTAACCCTCCCCGATATATTGGGGAGGGAACAACATTTTTTCTGTTTCCCCCCAATACATCGGGGGGATTAAGGGGGGTATTTCGACTTGTGTATACACGGTAGCTTTTTAAGGGGGGTTGGGGGGATCTTCCAGGGTCATCGTAACAATGACTGATTAGGCGTTAACTCGCTCTCAAAACGGCTGTAAACAACTTGAGTTGGATACCAAGAAGAAAACCAGTACAAATCTTGAATAACTTTGCAATAACTACTCCCATCTACTAACTCAAAGTGAACCAGACCTAAATTATTAAATCCAACAACTTCTCGCCCTTCCTGAACCCAACGAAATTTCCAAAACATCAGGGGTTGTAACCATTTCCATTTGGCATTTTCGGCTCGTTTCCAGGGAGCTATCAACGATGATATATCTGCTTTGAAGCCAGAAGTCTGAACGCTGTTTCGAGGTATCCACTCCAGCACACAATGCCACTCAGAGTTAGTCAGCATCTGACGATTATGGTGTAATTGTTTCTCTGAAACTTCTACCATATTGGGTGGATTAATCCAACCTATCCAATGTCGCACCTTTTCTGGTAGCAGCCAATGTTTCAATCGTGTATGAATCAGCCGCGTCAAAATCTCTTCATTTTTCAATGCACTAGCGGTTAACTGCACTAAGACAGACTGCAATTTAGAATGAGTTCGTGTATAAGACAAGTGAGCAACAGAACTGTAGTGGATATCCCCAGATAGAATAATCACTTGTTGACGTTCCTCAAACAAAGTAGTTAGGAATTTCGCCAGTGCTTCAGTATTAATGTTCCAGGCATCTCCAACATCGGTTGAAAAAACTTTCTCTTGTTGTAACTGCCAATGGTGAATCCAATCAATCACTTGTAATCCAAATACATTTGTGGGTGCAATCACAAATGTAGTTTGAATCTGAGCTTGTTCAGCTATTTCTTGTAAAGGTAAAACTAGTTGTTGCTCAAAGGCTTTTGGACACAGCAGCATGGGCGGTGCAATTGGTTTTTGATCGGCTGGATAACCCCGCCAAGTGCGCGTATCCAGCACAATTACTTCATGGCGATCGCTCCTGACTATGTAATTCCAAGTGATTGCTTCAGGATGTCGATCCAGAATGAACACTGCACCATCTCGGACTAAAATAGGTAAATCTGTGTGGGGATCGTAGGCTGGCATACCTACATAGCGAGCGATCGCTTCATCAGCCTTGCCATCTCTCCCTTGAGAAGCTGACCAAGTTTGTGCAGCCTGCAAAAGCTTTTCACCGGATTTACCTTCTGCAAATTGCCCAGGCGTATTGCCCCAACCTTGAAACACTGTGTAAGCTAACAAAGCATTTTGGACTATTCTTCGTCCTAAAGGATGTCCCAGCACTCGCAAACACCAAGCTTGGTTTAGGTTCCAGTCATCAGTAACATCATGGTCATCAAAGATGGTGTACATGGGAATATTGGCAAGGGCGCGGCGCACTTTCCAAAGCGTATAAATAAATTGGCGCAAATGCTGGACTTGTCGGTTCCAGTTCTTGATAGCATGGCGATCGCGCGTTACTTGGTGTCCTTTGGGAAATGCGGCGGGCCAGCACACTGGCGACCAAGCTAGTAAATAAGTAGCGTAATATTCACCCAGGCTGAAAAGATGACTATTAACTTTCTCAGCTTTATTATGTAATCCTGCGGTCAAGCCAGCTTGATTTGTTGCAATTTCAGCCCGCTCTCCAGGGGGTAGTTGCTGGGGAGTGCAGTATACTCCATTCACAGGAAGTTGTTCTTCCCAACCCAAGAGGGCATCACCAAGAGTAGTGGCAACCCACAACGACGGTTCTGCTACATCATCGCCGTAAATTTGATCTCCCGTGAGGAATAGCTGGTGCGGGCGGTGTTGGGGTTGATTTGCTTTTGCCTCAATCAAACTGTCGAGAATTGGCAGTGCATCAAATCCATGACCATGAGGTTTACGGCAGGAAGCATGGACAATTTGCAAATCTTGCAGACGGTTTGGCGGTAGAACAAAGGTTGGTTTTTGATGCTCAAAGTAGCTGATGCTGACTGTAGGAGAGGAGTTTGAGCATAATGCTTGTTGCAGCGTTTGGGGGTTTTGGTCAGCGAGAGTAAATTGGAGGTCGTATGCATAGATGCGGTTATTAGTTAAACAATGCCCCTCCGTAGACCGAGCCGTTATAGCAGCAATGTGAAGATACTTGCCCAAAGCGACGGTAGAGTGTTGGCCTTCTAATAAGCAATCTCTTAATACTTCACCATCATTTGTTGTGCTATAAACCTTGAGTTCTATCTGACAAGACTGTTTCAGTGCCACCCATACCGTTACTGACTTCGTTTCGGTATGTTTTAGAATTGGCCCCGCTAAAATTAGTGGCAGTTCTTGTAAAAACTCGTCGCCAGCTTGATACTTCATTGCAAACAGTTTACAAAGTGGTAATGTTTTGGATGATGTTGCTTTATTTATAATCCAATCACCAAATGGGGACGAGTGTTTCGTCAGTCCTCAATCTGTGATGCTTAATGATGAGCGATGCCAACTCTTGGAGACACTACGCCAACGCAAAACTGTAAAATATGCTCATCAACTGTAAAACTAGCTGCCTTGAAAACTGACAGTATCTTTTATCGCATCTTTCAAAGCTTCCCCAGCACGTTCTTTGAACTCATTAACCAACCGCCATCACTGGCCAGTGCTTACCAATTTTCTTCAGTCGAAGTCAAACAACTGGCATTTAGAATTGATGGTGTATTTTTACCCAATACTCCAGAACTACCCATTTATTTTGCTGAGGTGCAATTTCAACCCGCTAAAAAAATTTATTCCCGTTTATTCGCCGAAATCTTTAACTATCTCGACAAAACTGAATTAATTAACAACTGGCGTGGTGTTGTCATCTTTCCCAATCGCAGCGTTGATAGTGGAGATACAGAAAGATATGCAGAATTACTTAACTCACAACGAGTGACTCGCGTTTACCTCAACGAGTTAAGCTCAATGCCCACATCATCAATCGGGATTGAGACAGTCAAACTAATCATAGAACCAGAATCAACTGCAACAACGAAAGCTATCGAGATTGTCAACAGCGCCCGAAAAGAAATTCTCAATGTCGCCCAACAGCGAGAAATTATACAATTGATAGAAACGATATTAATCTACAAATTGCCGCGCTTGAGCCGGGAGGAGATGGGAAAAATGTTCGGATTAAGTGAGTTAAAGCAAACTAGATTTTACCAAGAAGTTTTTGCAGAGGGTAAAGGAGAGGGTAAAGAAGAAGGCAAGCTAGAAGGCAAGCTAGAAGGCAAGTTAGAAACAATACCTCAGCTATGGGCGTTAGGATTGAGTATTGAACAAATAGCCCAAGCGTTAGGTTTGGACGAACAAGTTGTTAGGCAAGCTGTACAACCGAAATCATAAAATGATTGGGACTAACCAAAATAGTTTGCTGGTTTTGGCAATTTCACAAGAAACTCACCGAACGGCACGGAAGCCCCTTGGCTTTTAGACAGGGGAGGAAGTGCCAACGGTGGTTTTAACCACCGTCAATATTATCCGTGATGAGGATCTTCGATATACCTTTTAATT
>JAIVFU010000111.1 GCA_020829485.1 Nostoc sp. CHAB 5834
AATGAAAAGTCAACCTTGAAAATTATCGCAAAGTGCCAAATTCCAGATGACAATTTTACCAGCCAAATAGACTTTGCGATCGCAGCTTAATTTCCGCACCTTTTTTATGGTGACGTGTACTTAGCAGCCATCGAACTAGGAGCAAAGCCTTTGATGGTGTAGCCAGATGCGGCAGCGATCGCTTTTAATTCCTTGAGTGCAAAAGTCTTACCAGCACCAGCTACCCCCTGCCATGCCATAAATTGGTCTGTTGTGGTTGCTGCTGTCAGTACCGCTCGACGTTGATCCGGGTTTAAAGCTGTTTTCTCCAGGTGGTTTTCAACTACTTCTGGGTGAACAAGTGGGCTAACTTTACCCATCCCAGACTGCATCAATTTAATGGTTGCCAGTTCTCGGTTAACTGCTGCCAGAGTGGTAAAGTCGCGGTTTTCTTGAGACAGGCTGAGTAATTCCGGGTTAGCTTTAACTAGCGGTTCAATCTGATTAACTTCCGTGGCTAGCCCTTGGTTTAGGATGAATTTTTCTAAATCTTCTTGGGTGAAAGCGACATTTCTTTCCGAGCAGTGAGCGATCGCATCTTCCAGATTTTCATAGCTCACTAACCGGGGGTTTAGTTCCGGCTGTGCCTCTCCTGGCTGTACAAACTTGATCCCCAGTGCTACCGCTTCCTCTCTCCATTTGGCTTTTAACTCTACAGGATTAATTTTCTGCTTCAAGTTACGGGTGGCAGTCCAAGCTGCTTCGCGTTCTGCCCAAGTCGCATTTTTACCTGCTGCACTTAATATTTGCTGTCGTCGTTTAGAAAACTCCTTTAAGTCCTCTTCCTGAAAACCTTTAATCTCAAACTGCCCATGATTCCTAGCTTCCACCTCATACCCTAATTTTTGTACCTCAAGAGCTAGGTAGTTCTGGTACACCATGCCCAGAAATTTCTTATTTTTGAAAATCTCATCGTTCAGGAGACTGTACCATTCCTCATTGTCTAGCTGCGTCATGTTCATGACCAGGGCATGAGTATGCAGATGCGGGTCTAGTTCCCTAGTTTCAATGTGGTCAAACTCCGCGACTACTAAATTTCCTGTTCTGGTAGTTTCCCGTCTTGTGTCTGTTGTTACCCTGGTGTAGCTATACCGTTCTTCTATCAGTTCTAAAGTTTTTTGCACCGCTAACTGATGAGCAGTCATCAGCCTTTGATCCCCGCCCACTAACGCTTGCAAACTGACACTTTTCGGTGCAGAGAAAGTAAAGTCAGTAGCCGCCCGTCGTTGTGATGAGTCTAACTTTCTAGCACAGAGGTTTTGACTTCCATCAGGCGATCGCCCATTGACGATGTTAGAAAAAGTTTCTTGGTGATCAACTGCTCCAGATAGTCCTAATTTTTTCGCACCCTTCCCAGACCAGCGTGAAGTACCCTCCTGGTAATACCCTTCCATGAAGTAGTGTACTGCTTGCTGTGGTTCTGAGTTCTTGCCTGTTAACACTGAACACTCCTTTCATAGAATGTCAGGTTTAGTGGTTGAAACAGTTCGGGTACTTGATCGGGACTGCTAATTATAAATTCAAGTCCTATATCCACATAATTGTTGAGTTCGCTTATTACCTTCTCAAAGTGCTTACTATCAACGCACCACACTTTGAAAGAGATATAACAATTAGGTTTTAGCTCATAAAATAATTTTTCACTCTTTGGCAGTTCTTGAAATATTCCCACTGCCTCTGCATGGTATTTACAAAAATTAAAACCTACCCAATTGACTTTTTTGAAATAAGCTACCCGAATCACTACACCAGAAGACAATATTCTTCTGGGTGATGGTTGACTACTCCAGTAATGGCTATTCTCCCAAAAACACATCGACATCATTTGATGCGCTTGGGTCTTTAACAGCGCTGAACTTACTTTCTGTAGTATTTGGTAATTCAAAACTTAATATTTGTTAATACAGTTTTTCTGCCCAATCAAATTTTAAATCCAACTCGATTTTTCTGCACAAACTTTTTGGCGTACTGTGCGAAAATTTTTCGGAGGGAGTCCAGAGGGAGAAATCCCTTTGGTAAACTGGGTTTTCAAAGCCAAAATCCTTATATTTACCTTCTCTCTACCTTGCAAATACCTTGGTAATGCCATTGATTTACCTTATTTTTTCCTGAATAGCGAAATTTTACCGAAATTCCTATTTTTTCCGAAAATTTGATGGAATAATTCCTTGTATTTGCCATTGAAATGCCATTGATTTACCATTGAAATTCCTTATATTTACCTTTTTGTAAAATTCCTTAATTTTGCCTTTTTTTTGGCAGTTTGTTGTTTAATAATTAAAGGGTTTCAGCCAAGCAAATAGCGATGGCAGATTTAACAATTGCATTTGATCCAGGTTCATCCCTGAGCAAGATTTTCTATACTCTCAAATCCTTCCACCCGGAACTACTACTGATGGAACCGGAAGTTGCCCAAGTTCCTAAAGCCAGTCTTGTAGCTTACGAGTCAAGCTGTGTTGGTAGTCCGGCTGCTGAAAATTCTGCTTGGGTTGAGTACAAAGGACAATATCGGGCTGTTGGTTTCCTCGCCCAAGACCGATTCTATGCAGATTTAAAACTTTCTGAACCAAAGTTTGAACTCGCTCTTTACAAGACTTTGGCTCTTGTAGGCGCTCTTGCACAAAAAAACTCTCTCTCTAACGGCGCAAGTATTCGTTTAGGGGTGCTGTTGCCTTACGGTGAGTACGAAGACCGCAAATTATTTGAACAATTAGTAACTGAAGCTCTGGCTGGTTTTCGGTTTCGCGGTGTGGAACGCTCGTTTGAGTTGGAAAGTTTCCTCTGTCGTCCAGAAGGTTTTGGTTTGATTTCACGGGGACGCGCTCCCGGTTCCAGTCTCAAAGAACGCAAAATCGCCGTGGTGATGATTGGTTATCGCAATATCTCTTTGCTGATTATGGACAGAGGTATGATTTCTCAAGGCGTTACCGAAGATTTAGGATTCAACAAGTTAGTTGGCTGTGTGCAACGGTTGGTATCTGGACAGAAGCCTTTGAAGTTGGCTCAGGCTATTTCTAAGGCTGGTTCCAAAATCAGCACTAAGGCTTTAGCTCACTTAGTCCGGGTTCAAGACCCTGGTTTACGAGATACAGAACTTTCTCAAATTAGGTCAGCAGTAGCAACTGCACGAGAGGAGTACTGGATTAGTCTTTTTAGTTGGTTGCGTAGTCGCATCCCCTCTGATGTGGACGAGATGATATTTGCTGGTGGTACAGCCCACTATTTATCTCGTGAGTTAAATAGTCTGTTGCCGCACACTGAGAAAATTTGGTGTAACGAACTGGAAGCACAAATCAACCGTAACTTTTTAGCTGATGTGTCCCGTAATGGATTGGAATTTCGGCTGACAGATAATTACGGACTCTTCTATTACCTGTGTGGAACTTCTGAAAGGATGACGACTCATGCCTGAACAAGTCGATTTTCGCTTTCAAATTAGTGTCAATTCTCCTTATATCACGCTGATTAAATATCTCAGTCCCAAGAATAAGTTTCTTGAGTTCCCGCGCCAAAATATGATTACTTGGGCGCTGGCGGCTTTTTGGTATCCTTTAGCTTGCAAGTGGTCTGGGGGATTCAGTGATGCTGACTTGAAGCTGAAAGCCAGAACTGCAATCTATCAATTGCAACAACAAATTATTTATTTAGCCCAAGCTTTTGGTTTGGAAAATGAGTTAGGGAATCAGGGGATGCTGGGCAATTCAACTCAATCAGATGCTGACCTTGATCCAAATTTTGATGTTTCTACACCAAAACCTGTACCTACTCACCTTAAAAGTGATGGTGAGCAAAATTTGACATCAGTAATGAGCCTTGAAAATGACGAGCTACTAGAAGAAGCATTCAAGTAGGAATTAACAATCATGCCATACACTAAAGAAGCTCTGCAAAATCTTTATTCGCTCTCTGTGGAAGATGTGAATGCGACTCTCAGCGTCTGTGGGTTGTCTACCGATTGTAATGAATATGCAGATGAAGAGATCCAATCTGGTTTTGATACTGTCCGTCAATACTTTACTTCTGAGCGTGTCTCTGACTACCAACAAGCTACGGATTTATTTCAACAAGAATTAAAAGTCAAGGAGCAACCAGAAACTAGCCCAAAACCTAAAGGAAAAAAATCTAAACATGAGAAGAATGAACCTGCTGCTGAACCTCTAGATATTTCTGCATTGTTATCTCGGGCTAAAGAACGAGTAGGCGCTAAAATTTCGCTGGGTGAATCTCTCTCAATTTTGCAAGCTTGTGGACTTCAAGACCAGGATGAATATAACCAAGCTGAGTGCGATCGCTTCTTTGAGGCTTGTGATTTAATCAAAAATCAACGCAAATCCTTTGAAGAGGTTGCACAATATTTTGGGCTGAATAACTCGACACCAGATGTAGATACAGATGAGCTTCTGCAACAGCTTGGAGATACTACGGCTTTATTGGGTGAGGAAGAGCGAGAGTTAATTAGAGAAATGGTGCGACAGAAGGCCAAGGGTGATATGGCTGGGTTGCCCAAGTTGTATTTGCAGTCTTTATTAGAGGAGATGAAATCACCTGCTTTTCAACAGGAATGGCAGCAACTACGAGAAGCGTTTAGAGCTAAGGTCATGGGAAAAAAGCCGATTTCCCCAGTATTCCAGCCGCAGCCGCCTTTAATGAGCTTGCCGCCGACATTGGAGAATGGGTCAAGATCAGAATAGATGAGGAAAAGCATACTATTGAGGTCAAAGCGCACAAAATTATTGAGGAAAAAGCCAAGCTTCGGGCAACCCAAATAGCTTTGAACAAACTCAATGAATCTCAGCAATGGATTGAGGCCCAGCAGAAGCAAGCGAAACTACGTAGTCAGCGATCGCAGCAATTCAAAGTCAATTTGATTTACTTTGCACGCTGGATTACTTCAGGGTGGTCAGGTTGGCTATTCTATCTGACTTCGTTTAGCATCTTCGTTTTCTTGGGTTTTGGCTTTGGGGTAAATTATCCGTCTGTGATTGCTTGCTCAAGTATCAAAAGTTACTGCTATCTTCTGAGATTGGATAAAACAACATTGGTTATTCCTCCTAAACCTCAACAACAAACACGCCAAAAAAACTGAACAATACACCTTAAGAATTGGTCATGTAGCCACATGGTTAATCAACTGACAAACCAGACAGATAAAGTTATTAACTGGTTTGAAAATATCATCAATAAAAATAAGTGGTCTCCGCCAGTTTTGGCAGAAATTAAAGAAAGAGTTCAACTTGATATTGATACTCGCTTCATCACGAATGAAGAACTTGACTACTTAGCTGAAGGTACTTGGGATGATTGGACTAGCTTTGGCAACATCATGAAAAATTATCCGCTTCCAGAAAATGAGCTAAATGAGATTGATTGGGTCAAAGTTGGTCAGTTTCTAGTTGAAGTTTTGCAACTGCGACTCTGGCCAGATGAAGAGGATGAGGAGATTGATATTTTGGATTAGTTTCTTTCTGATTTATCAATAAATATATGAAAACCAGAGGGAGTTTTTACCCCTCTGGTCAATTTTTATGTATTAGAAACGACTGAAGATTTAGACTTTTTTATAGCCTTCTTCTACTGAATAATAAGAGTCAATGAACCAATCACTGGCTATGGCTTCCCAGTTTATATATGAGCTAGGAATGCCCATTTCTTCTAACTTTTTAATCAATCCTTGTTCTTCGAGTTGGTCATAAACAAAATCCTCTTCACTTTCGTACTCACCCCAGTAATGTTCTTGAAAACCTTCTACACTAGCCTCACTACTGTCATATTCATAATAAGCGGCGTAAGCTGCACCATGCTCTGATAATATTTGAGCAAGTTCGGCTAATTTTTCTATGCTTTCGTATTCATCAATGTGAATACCATCCCAGTTTTGAAAATCATGTATTGCCCACTCTTCACAGGCTTCATAATTACAGCAAGGCGACCAAGATAACATCCATTCAATATCTTCTTGAATTTCATCTGCATCTTGTGTGCAGTCAATCCACATTCCGTGTAATTTGCCATTGTTATATGCAGATAAACAAGCTACATAAATCTGTGGTGCATCATCATCTTGACATTCGCGCTCATGTTTAGGGAAGGGTAGCAAACAGCTTGCACCTTCAACTATTGGTAAGGTAACACCAGTTAGACTAATTGCTAAATCTACTGCCTGTTGTTCCTTAATAGGACAGCTTAAAATATTACCTTCAAGGCGGCAATTGTAAACTTGTTCGGCAACTAATTGCGCTTCTACTTCTGAGTGAAATATTAGAGTGTTAGAAAACAAATTCATGTGTTAGAATCCTTCTAGTATTAGAACTCAGAAAAAGCACCTTTAGATTGGTCGTCGGGGGTGCTTTTTCTGTTGTTGATGTAAGAGTTTTGGACTTGGCGCTACATCTGAAATTTCACGCTTCGGTTCGGTTCCGTTACCGGGAGTCTTTTTGGCGCTCCGTTCCTATTTCTTACTCTTTTATTATCCCACATATATGTGGGATATATAAGGGTTGTAGCCTTTTTTAATGATAAAAATATCTAATATAGCGCCACATATATGTGGGCTTTGCTATTATAGTTGTAGAGAGAAAGGATAATCACTATGGCAAGAAACGATATTGCTACTCGCTTTAAATCAAAAGGAGTAGGTGTTAAATGTGATACAAAACCTATATCTGTGATGCTTCCAGAAGATTTAAATGCTTACGTGCGTAGCAAGTCTAACCGTTCCGAGTGGTTGCGACGGGTTATTGCTGAGGCTGTGGCTAAGGAACAAGCTTCAACTTCCCAGGAAGATTGATTGTGAATTTTGCTCAAGCGATCACTGTACTCGTATATTTGTTATTCTTTGAAGTGCAACGGTGCAGAGGGCTTGTGAAGTGGAGGCGGTCACAAGTATTATTACTGGATTTTTACAATCACAGTTAAAAATTGAGTATTAAAGTTTTTTACTTTTAGAGTTTTGAAAGCATTTTGAGCGTCTGTTACAAGGAGATAATTTATTCTAAAAATTAAGCAAGAGATAAAGTCATGCCCTTTGATAAAGACTGGAGTTTAGACTAAAAGCGATATGAGAGAACGCAAATCAAATGTAATTAGAGATTAAAAATATTCTTAAGTCAGCCTCAAAGTATCCGCGGCCTTTAATAAGTATGTAGTACATATAATCCAGTAAGTAATACAATAATTATTATCATTATTTATGGGCTGAGGCTAGATGGGGAATGATTAAGAAAAAAAGGGGTGTCTGATTGAATACAGTCCCCATGAAGGCGGAAGGTGAGAAAAGAACTACCATTACTCACCTACCAACATGAAAAATGCCAGACTTGAAGAGTTTCGTCAAGTAGCCCACAAATATTTAGGTAGAGCCAAGGACGCAACTTTTGAATTAACAGATGCGATATTGCTGACCCGCAATGTTTGTTCCTTAGCAGATTTATCCTTATCAGAGCTAGGGTAAGATTCAATTCATCTAGCTGCAAGCTGAAAGTAATGTCAACAGGATTTGAGAAGAAGAAGAGTAAAACTGAAACATCTTTTCGTCGTAGTATTCGCCAAAAATCACGGCGAACGGCGATGAACGATGTGTATATGGTTTCTGTATTGGTAGCGGCGCTTCCAAACTCAGCCCCTCTACCATAATCCTTCTGTCAATGAGGTTTGAGACGCGCTAACCCTGCCTATAGATTGACCAAAAAATGAGCTATTAAAGTATTCCTTTCGTAGGATAATAAGTAAAGATGCAGGAGATTTGGGTTATCTTTATCAAGGTGCATAACTGAACCATCAACTGCTAAATGGTGATGATCTATCCACCGATCCTGCGAATCTAGTAATACACTGAAGAAAGGGCTGACATCTGGATGATTATTCTTTAATTCTTCGTAGCTTTGATAAAAAGGAGGTATACCAATTCCCATTGGCATATATAATCCTTTAGAATAATTTTCCACAGGCAATTGAGGAAGCTTTTTCAGATTAACACCACTGATGAATAATCGATTTTTTTCCCCAGTCTTAGTATCAGTAAAGGCTAACTCAATTTCCTGTAAATTTTGCTCTACACCAATCGGTTTTATGTTCCTTAAAATCGCTTGATCAAATTTGCCTATTCTCCAGTATTCATTTCCCCAAGGTTTATTTTCATCATAGAAGCCTGGAGGACGAAAAGTCGCAAATTTTATTTCATTTTTATTGTCGTAAAAATCTTTCCAGATTGTGAGATTTTTTGCTAAGACAGTTCTAACTTTTCTACTTTGCTCTCCCGATACAATTATTTTTTCATCAACTGGAAACTGAGTAGCTACTTCTTTTTGCTCGATTACCTTTCTTAAAAGATCAGTTTTGACTATTGTGCCACTTGGATCTTGCCAATGTTCTAACCTCCACCAGTGCTGTGAATAAGAAATATCATTAATCTTTTCAAAGATATTCTTGTAATGTCCCATTGGGAAGGTAAACCAACTTTGATAATAAAGAGTTTTATTACTATCCTCTTTAGTAAATAGCAAAATTTCCCAATATCCTGCATTTAAGCAATTGTTAGCCAAAGCAACTTCGACGAGGTTTTGTTTTTCAAAACCATCTCCGCCAATAATTTCTATATCTTTTGAATTAGCAGAAAAACTAACTTGTTGTCTGTTCCATTCCCGATCTGTCAAAGCTATTACTTCTAAGCCTGGATCTTTTTTAGCCCATTGAGGTATTTTCGGAACTAATAGCTCTAAATCGATATTTTTGATAACTATTTTTGCTGTTTTTTTATCTGTTGCTTCTAGCACAAAATCAAAATGTGTCTCATCCCTCTTGATAATGGTTAAATTGCGGTTCGTATATCTTTGAAAATTTTTGCCTAAAGGAGCAGGATTTGCTGGATAATCTACATTAGATAATTCTTGTAATTTTACAGCCATCTTATTATCAAATTTATATCTGGATTGAAACCAGAAACCACCCCATCCTAGCAAAGCAAAGAAGAGAATGAGACTACTAAATAAAGCCTGTTTATTTGTGATTAAAAATTTTCTATTTTTAAATACAGGAAATGCTATAAACTTTGCTTTCGCTAAATCATTCTTCATGAGAAAAATTACTCTATATAAAAACTTAATTAACAGAATAAAACATTCTGTTAAAGTGATTTCTGAATTATCTCAATAAAATGTAAATTAATCAATAGCTAATTGTGACTTGAATGAAAAAATGGGCTTTTAGCTCACTTTATGCTTCACAAAGCAGATATCCATTTTATGCTTCGCAAAAATAGTGAAAGTGGAAAAATTCTTGCTCCATGTAATACACAGTAAAAATTTGTTAACCTTACGGTGTATTACACGGTAAGGGTTATGCTGAAACGGGATATACAGGGGAAATTCGCCCTCAAAAACGATGATTACCGTCAAGTCCGCTCATTGAGACTAACTGATGACACCTGGAAAGCATTGGGTATCGCCGCTGAGTGCTTAGGAATGACAAGGGCAGATTATTTAGAAGAAATCGCGGAAAGCAACGACCTACCAAGTAATACATGGCTTGAAGTTGACCCCTTTCCGTGTAATACACGGAAAGATAAAAATCAAGATCAACAACCTAACATCGCTCAAGAGCATACACCGACCTCGCCCAGCATGACAGAACTTGAAGCTTTACGTGACCAAGTGTTACAGGAACTAAAATTAGGTAAACAATCCTCTGCGTACAAAACAACCCAAAAGGCTCTGAATCAATTCATCACTGTATTGAGCAAAAGATTGTAAATTTTCTACTTACTCCCCAACCTTATCTCGCTGTGGCTTACGTTGTCCAACACTTCTACGCCCATTATTCAAGGGAACTGCTTCAACATTTTCCGACTCAGTTGTTAAAGATATTACCTCATTCTTAGAACTAGGTGTATCTGGGAGCAACGCGATTTGGTGAGATCGGGCAAAAAAGCTGCGATCGCTAAAAATTATCTTTAAGTACAAAGTGATTTTATTTGCCATTGCTATACTGATTTACAGGACAATTTATCTTGATGAAATATCTCAAAAAGATTACTAGCAAGCTATTTAACGATTTTTTTTTTTAAAGTAAAGTAACTATTCTTAATTACTTAGTCTCAATTGTAGCAGTTAATTAGTTAACACCAAAATTAAAGTATAAAATTTATCAAGCAGATATAGGCTTGATGAACGAATTAAAGATAGAATTACAAAAATCATCCCAGCGTCCAGCTATCCATTGACATCGCAGATGTAACATAATTTCAGCATTACTTTTTAACCAAAATTTTCCGTTTCCTTTCATGCGTAAATTAACGACTTGACGAATTAAACAATCAAGAAGCACCACTACCAAGAGGGAGCTTTCGAGACATAATTTCATTATATTTTAAAAGCCTCCGTCGATAAGCTTTTAAAATGTAATTTCGTTCTCGTACTAAAATTTTGCAGCGTTCTCCAGTAGCTGATAATATAATCTCACCCATGTTTCTCATTAAATCCAGTGCTTGACCTTTTTTTAACATTTTACGAGACTTTTTAAACCATTGTTGACGCTCATTATTTGTGCTAAAAGCAGCATCGGCAAAGTCTTGTAAATGTGATGCTGCGTGATAAAAATCTAACAACTGATAAGTTTCGTGGGGACATTGTAGTTTTTTTAATAAAGGAGGGATATGTATCCATATCCACTCTGCACCATCCCCAATTAATAAAACTTGTTTTGCTTGGCTTATACCCAAATTTACTAAATACATTTCTAAAATCTGGATGAACCCTTGATAACCTGAATATGTGCCATCATTAGTAATAGGAATTGCTGATGTCCTAATTTTTTGCCCTTGTTCATTTACTACATAAATTGTTAGTAATTTTGGCTCCATCCATTCACCTGCAAAGCCATAACGATTTGTTTTAACCTTACGTTTTCCTTTTTTCGGTATCCGAATACGGGTACGACCACCGTCTACAGCAATTACAACACGTTGGTCTTTAAGAATATTTAAAGTGGATAAATTACCAGATTTTAAGTCATTTAGCTTGTGAGTACGTAAATCTATTCCCAACTGACCAAAATAATATGTTAGCCGTTCTATTCGTTTTAAACTAATCTTTATTCCCCAATCAATTAGTGTTGTACGTGCAGCTTCAAACGAACCTGCAATTGCGCCATATTGAGCAACCTTTGATAAAACAACTGGGGTTAAACCCTCGGACATTCCTAAATATCTTAAGAATGGACAAAATCCTTCATGTTGTTTATTTTTATCTGGTTGATTTTGACGTTCAACTACATACGGTAATTTTAAACTTACTTCAACATTACCAATCGTTAATATTTGTCGCTTTTTATAACCATGTTTTTGCGTTTTATTGTGCCACCAACCCTGTGTTTGCTGCATCGCTTTATCCAAAAAATCTTGGGACTTAGACAGATTATGAAGTAATAAAGCGATACATTCTCCTGCCAAAATTAATGCAGATTTCCTAATTTCTTCCTCACGTATTTTTAAAACTTTTCCATCAAATTCTGAGATGTCAGTTAATTCTAAAAGTTTCGTAATTTTTTCTTGAAAATGTGACAAATATTTGCTTATATCGAAAGTAGAACATATATTATTTTTCATTGTAGGCATCCCTGTTTTTGTTTTGATGTTAGATATCAAAACCTTTACTCCAAAGGGAATCCTACCTTTTTTTGTCTCCCAAAAATGAGTCATCTTTAGATATTAAAATATTCCACAAATCTAAACCAGTATTAATACTGTGTCTTCTGTAGTAAAAATACAAATTATACTGAAACTAGTTTTTAGCGATCGCAGCTTTTTTGCCCGATCTCACCAAATCGCGTTGCTCCCATCATATTTTGGGATGAAAGTTGATTTTTATACTGCTAAAAACTGTTTGTTTGCTTGAGGTTTTGTCCACTCAGGTTTTTTCAACTCATGTTCATATTATGGTGCAAAAAATCTACTTTAGCTCATTATTTGATGCAAAGTTTTATTTCGCTGTTGGTTGCAAAGCCTAATTTGCCGTTACTTATGGCTCGTTTTATGGTTCACAATTTGGCTCAAATTATGATTCAAGTCATACTAATTAACGTGACTGAACTTTGGATTATTTTCAAAAAGGGCGCTCACTTTGGACATCGATACTCCATCATAAGTTTTTGTTATTACCTCTTATACAAACAAAGTAAATAATTTTCATGTGTCGCTAGAAAATTATTTACTTTGTTTGTACAAAATCTAAATTTATTATTTCTTAAGGTTTGATTGAGCGCTGCAACGAGCAGATTTGTATTAACAGAAACTTCAAAATTACTATTCGTCGATTCAGAGCGCATTCCATTAGTACAATCATAGGGTGCCAGTTTTGGTAATTCTGACAATGCCACTAGCAAAGTTTTTTTCGTTCCCTATTATTAATTCAACGAATCTGCTTTCTATTCCAAAAAAGTTGACAGTTTTCTATTGTTAGCTAACAAATTATTTGTCGCTTTACCAGATTAGCGGGAGTTCGACGGGTTAAAAAAGATGCTTTAAAAGCTGAGACTGGAATAAGGAGAAAATTCAAGAGTGATTTTTCTAACACAAAAGCTAACAAACCGAATCTCCGCGTCAGATTTCCCCCCAACACACCACTCATCACTCCAATAGCCCACATCAGAAAGGTTTTAGCCAATAAAAAGGAAAATCGATTGGGGAGGCGATGGACTATGTGCCCCACATTAGGAGCGATTGCACTTCTACAGTTAAAGGATACAGTCAAAGGAATTGCAAATCAAAACTCTTTTAGTTGTTGAGAGGTAGATTATCAAAGATGCTGTCTAGACCTTGTGGGTGTCGCTTGTGGCAATAACGCACCGCAGATTCAACTAATATCTCGATCTTGGTGGGTTGGGATTGCCCAAATCCTTTGCCAGACATAGTATTTGGTGTATTGAATACATAGATTTTGGCTTTATTTTGGGGTGGTGAGCGATCACGCATAAGTTAAGTATCACAACTAACCAAAGAAATTCTGATTCTTGCGATCAATTGCAACAACGTTCAGTACTTAACCCTCTTCTAAGAAACCAGATTTTATGAGGACTGAGGAATTAACTCAAAACCAAAAGCCTGGGCTTTTTTGTGGAGATTATTAACCATTCGCTCACGATAACGTTGCTCATAATAATCCATCCCAGGATCGGTATAATCTCCTCCGGTTGTCCAAAGTTTGTAAAAAATCCGCGCAATCTTATGAGCGGTAGCAGTAATAGCTTTAGGAGAGCCAAGTCGAGAACGTAAGCGACGATAAAACGCACCCAAAGCAGAATGACTTTTGCCGGCAGTTTGTGCTGCCATGCGGAAAGCATTGGCGGCACGGTTGACTACAGGACGAGTTTGAGAACTTTTAATTTTGCCACCAGTAATGCGGCTGCCAGGGCAAAGACCAAGCCAAGAAGTAAAGTGTTTGACTGTGGGGAACCGACTGGGATCTAAACCAACCTCAGAAAGAATAATTTGTACTGTCAGGACACCAAGACCGTCAACGCGAGTAAAATCTACTCCACTCATGCGGTAAAGATGAGTACGTAAATCAAAGTTAGGCTCATTACCTTGAGGTTTGTGGCGAATATGCTTGGGTGGAGAAAGGGGCAACTGCAAAATATCAATTTTGTCGCTAAATTGACTTAAGCAATCCTCAATCTGGCGGTCACATTCAGCGATTTGGGATTGGTAGACATCATAGAGATGTAACTCTTGTTGCAAGACAAACAAATGTTCTTTTCGGTAATCACCATTAAGCGCAGATGCAATCTCCTCTTCACTACGTTTGATGCGATGATGTTTTTTAGCTGCAAGTACTTGTGGGTCATGTTCCCCGCCGACAATAGCACGTATAATTGTCATACCCGTAGTACCTGTAATATCACTAACTGCTTGATGCAGTTGTATGTTCATTTGAGTTAAAGCTTTCTGCATCCGTTGGATATGTACGCTGGCACTTCTGATGAGACTATCGCGTTGGCGAATGTAGCTACGCAAAACACAAATTTCATCTTCCGGGCGAAAAGAACCTGACAACAATCCATAACTGTGCAACTGTTGCAGCCATTGACAGTCTAAAACATCTGTTTTGCGACCAGGTAGAGTTTTGACATGATGGGCATTAACAAGCTTCACTTCAAAGCCGCGAGTCTCTAGAATTTGAAATAATGGAATCCAATAAACACCTGTTGATTCCATTGCCACAGTCTCAACCCCAGATGCAGTTAACCAATCAGCGATCGCGTACAAATCAGCCGTGTAACAACCAAAACGTCTCACACATTCGTTGGCACGTCCTGATGGCACACATACCCAATGATTTTGGGCACCAATATCAATACCAGCAGCATTTGGGTGAATCGGAGAAAGCTTAGATGCTTGATTGGGAGATTGCCGTTTTTTCGCCATTTTTGGTTCTCCTATTCTCAAATTTTCTCAAAATTGAGAGTGTGCCCTGACCCAGGTTGACGGAATTATACAGTCTTCTAAACGGGATAGTGTCTAAGCGCTTCACCAATGCCATTGCCGTCACAACCTAGAACCATAGACCATTTTTACAGGTTATCATTGACCTAACAACTCTTGAAAAACGGGGTAAATTCAGAGAGTTTGAGGATTTAATAAGAGTTTATAATGGTAAGCGTGGTTTGCATATAGTAGTGGTTTATTTAGTTGTAGGAAAGTGGCGTATACCTTGGAGCTTCCGTGTTTGGAGAGGTAAGGGTACACCTTCACCTGCTCAACTAGGACTCAAGTTAGTTAAGCGTTTACCCAAATCTTTAACTGAACGCTTTCGAGTAATTATTTTGGCTGATACTGCCTTTGGCAGCGTTGATTTTCTTCATGGTGTACGCAAACTTAAATATCATGCAGTCACGGGTATACCTATTAACCGTAAATTGATTGATGGCAGAATTTTAAGACATTTACATAAGCAGGGACAACAAGTTCGTTTAGTTGGTTTAAATTTTCCTGTTACCGTATCTTGGTATTACTTAAAGCGTGATAATGGGAAGTTAGAAAAGCGCTTTGTTCTGTCTACTCGGCCCATTAAAGCTTCTACTCTCAAGTGGTGGGGTAAGCGTCGTTGGCAGATAGAAGGTTGGTTTAAAACAGCAAAGCATCGTTTCGGCTTACATCGTTTTGGGCAAGGTACTTTGCTTGGTATATATCGCTGGCTCATCCTTTCTCTGACTGCTTACCTCATAGCTCACTGGACTTATCTCCAAATTCAGTTCCCATCACCGCCTGATTGGGGTCAAGCTGCACAAACTGCACTTGAATCTATTTTCCCTCAACTAGTCGTGTCTCTTCTTTTACTTGATATTGAACGATTAATTCCTCTTACACGTAGTTGTGGTTTTGACATCCATATTTCCAGGTGCAAGATATGAGTCTCCAGGTTTTGGCTACAAATTTGAGTTACTGTTAGAAAATAAAAGCTCAAAGCTCGACTACATAAAAGTTTCAGAATTTTGCTTCGATTATTGTTTTTTGAAAGTGACAAAAGCGTCCGAGGAAAGCGATCGCATTCCCAATGGATGTAAAGAAACATTTCTGTTTCTTAGAAGAGGGTTAAGGATTAAGTTTACTTAATTTCTCTTCTAACTCTTGAATACGAGTTTGAAGAGGAGCCATCATCGCTTCAACTTCGCTAACAGAATAGCGTATAGGAATATGCTGAGAACAATTTTCACTCAAGGCTTCGATATGAAAAAGAATAGCTCGTTCTACTTTTGCTGGATAGCCAGGGATGTGAAGTCGCTCAATCAAAGCACAATCCCCTTCAACATATTCTGCCCTTCCCCAAACTTTGATCCGTCTGCGGTGGCGGTAATCCATCAAGAACAGGAATGCTTTTGCTTCTCCTTCAAGGTTGCCTACAGTAATGTACTGCACATTTCCAAAAAAGTCAGCAAAACCCAGAGTTTTCTCATCCAGCACTTTCAGAAAACCGGGCGCTCCCCCTCGAAACTGGATATAGGGATAGCCATTGGAACTGACTGTTCCTAAATAAAACCCATCCAGATGAGCAATAAATTTCGCAACTTCTAAGGTAATTGAGTCATTGGCAGGGCCATTGGCAATATAGCGTTCATAGGTTTGCCGCGAACCCCGTTGTAACTGCGCGGCTTCAACTTCAGGAGTAAAAGCAATTTCTCCAAATTTGCGTGGCATAGTGCGCTCCTAAACTCTAGCAGTTTCTTCCCTGCCAATTATTCTAATAAAACTGGGGAGATGCTTGAGCCGTTCAATCCAAGCTCGAACATGAAAATAGGGTTTATAGAAATCTTGCCACTGAAAGAAATGCGCTCACACGATTGCGATGAATGTGTGAACGCCTGAGCAAATTCTGCGAAATGTTTTCAGATCACGATAAAATCTGCACTTGTGAGGTCATGTCTCACTCCATCCAGGATAGCTAGTGTTTGGTCTTCAAACCCAATTAGCGTTCGGTTTCCCCTTGAATAGATAGATAACTCACCTAATTTTAGACCATCAGCCAGACCAAGGAGATCCTTGCCAAGGTGGAAGTCAATAATCGTGTCAGTACCTTCACCAGCAGCTACGACGAAGGTATCACGACCTTTATCGCCCCAAATGCGATCACTACCTAGACCACCTCTGAGAATGTCATCGCCATTACCACCCCAAATGCGATCGCTACCTAGACCACCGCTGAGAATGTCATCGCCATTACCACCCCAAATGCGATCGCTACCTAGACCACCGCTGAGAATATCATCGCCACCATCACCCCAAATGCGGTCATCTCCATCACCACCAAAGATTTGATCATTACCTAAGCCAGCAATAACCGAGTCATTACCAGAACGAGCATAAATCTTCTCACTAGCATCGGTGCCAACGAGTCTATCTGAATTTTTAGTGCCAAAAAGGATTTTCTGCTCCTTACCACCTTCAATAAAAAACTGCGCTTGCTCCCAAACACTCAAACCAACTTTTTGTCCTACAATCTGACCATTCAGATTTCCTTCATCAAAATGAATCCCACCGTAGATGCGAGAGTCACCAGCCTCAATTGCGGCCTCGGAAAAAGTATCCCACCTCAAGGTAACGGCTTTTTCAGGTGTAATACCAGGTTCAAAGCGAGACAGCCCAGGTTGAAAGGTGACGTTACCACCAAAGTAGTCTGAATCTGTGAACAGCTCAAGAATTGTCGAACCTGCACCACTAAATCCACTGTGACCGGAAGTATATTCTTGAAAAGGTGGCGAAGGATTGCTGCCAGGGAGTTGATAGGCCACAAAGTCGGTTGCCAAAATTGTCTGAGTTCCTTGTCCTGGTTTCCAAGCCTCAATGGCATAACCTCCTAGTTCTTTGTTGAATTCCCCAATCAGACCTAGTTCGCCTAGAGAACGGATTACCCGCACTGGACGAGCATAGTCGTAGAATCTCTTAGCTTCCCAAGTAGCAACTCCTGCATCAAAAACGCCATTTCCTAAAGTAAAGAAGAGTTTAGCATCATCATCAAGAGTATGATTATCCCGCGCCGACACGTATTGCCCAAAGGTCATCCAGGAACCGGCGGGGAAGGAACTACCAATTTGGTCTTCCCAGAATTCCGCAATCAGCTTTTGCTTGTCGGTGAGATTGGCGCTGACATTAACTACTTTTTCTGCTTGGGCAATAAATTTAGGATTGATGACTGTTCCGATTAAATATTTAGTGATGGGAAGTACTTGCCCATTTTTGAGAGTAATTGTCTTTGCTTGCAGATTTACTTGTCCATCGACTAAAAGAAAGGGTTGGGGTGCAGGGGGTCGAAATTGGTTGTTGCTTTCCAAACTGAAGGAGGTTACACCACTCCAGTTGGCACCTAGAACCTGTTGAACTCTCCCTTGTCCTGGGAGAGCATCAATCGGTATTGTTTCTGGCGTCCAACGCTCTATGTTGATGACATTGCCTGGAGAGTTAACAGGCTTGTAGCCAGTGATATCAGAGTAGGGAACGCCAAGTACACCTTTAGGATTGTTTCCAAGTTGGTTAGAACCATCTTCACGGCGAAATTTTAATAACGCTTCGGCAGAAACATTGCCAATTCCAGCAGCTTTAGTGGTGTCAGTAGTTGTATCGTTAGGGTTAAAGCCAAGTTTGCCCATCAATTCGTCAAAAATGCTCACTTGGCTCGGAAATAAATCTTTCAAAGTCCGATAAGCTGCAAAGCTCATCGCTTCCTTTTTATTAGCTTCTGTATTTTCGGCTTGGGGACGTTGTAGTTGGTCTTTGAATTGGGTAGCAATTGCGGTTGGGTCATAAGCAGCCCAAGCATCAAACATACTCGTATGCACCATAGAATAGACGCGATCGGCTATGGTGGGGCCGACAATGGCATTACTTACAGCTTGTTGAGCAACTTTATCCCACAACACAGAAATAGTAGGTGTTGGGTCATTAACTGTAACTCCTTGAAGTATGGGATCGAGAATTAGTTCAACGGAGGAGTTTTGATTAGGTGTGTTTGGCATTACAGTAAAAAGTGATTGGATGGTATTTACTTAAGGGAAATCATGGAGCGATCGCTAGTTGATCAGCGCTATAAATCGAACTTCAATCCCAAATTGGAATCTTCTTATTTATCGTTGTTGCCACCACATCTATAAGCTCAATTTTTGGCTCTAAGGCTTGTAATTCAGGCAGTTTGGAAAATAGTAAAGCCGTAAATTCACCGTCAAAATGCGCTTGCCGTCCTGCCTGGTCTGGGAAAACATCAAAAATGCCATAGGTCGTTGGCCCGATTTTGATTGCAAACCACTCCGTCGTCGCGGGTTCTTTTTTTACCATCTCAAGGCCGTTTCTCAAAAGACTCTCAAGTTCTGCTTCCTTACCTGGTTTTGCTTCAAAACGAGCCGATACTCCAACATTTACCCTTTTTTTACTCTCCTTACTAACGTGTTTTCTCCCAAGGGTGGTTGCCACTACGTCTATAAGCTCAATTTTTGGCTCTAATGCCTGTAATTCAGGCAGTTTGGAAAATAGTAAAGCCGTAAATTCACCGTCAAAATGCGCTTGCCGTCCTGCCTCGTTTGGGAAAACGTCGAAAATACCATAGGTCGTTGGCCCGATTTTGATTGCATACCACTGGGTTGTCGCAGGTTCTTTTTCTACCATCGCAAGACCGTTTCTCAAAAGACTCTTAAGTTCTGCTTCTTTACCTGGCTTTGCTTCAAAACGAGCTAATACTCCAACATTTACCCTTTTTTTAGCGGGGTAATTAACATCTTCTTTCTCAATGGATTTAATAGAGGTAGATATCTGCTCGTCTCCCTTTAGCGGGGTTGCAGCACGAAGGCTACTTGGCAGCATGACTCCTGCTCCAAAGCTTGCAGAGATGCCGAGTAACTTGAAGAAATAGCGACGAGTCAGGGTCAGAAAACGCTTATTTTTGGGATGTGACATATATTTTGTGAAAATGAAGAAAATTTTAGGAGAGAGACTTTGAATTTTCCCTCTTCCCGCCACGGGTTGGGGGTTAGGTTTTCGGTGGACTTTTCCACATAACGTGAAAAGTCAGCGGAGTGTCGGGTAATTAAAAAGCTTTGTTAACTGCTGGAATTGGGATATTTCCTAATAATTTGATGATGGATACAATGTGCAAATTGATGAAAATAGGGGCAGCAAACAGCGCGGCATACATAACGTTATGGTATGGTCCAACTTCCGCCAACAGAAAAAAGGCTAACCCACCCGCTACAACAAGGATATCCACCAGACCAAATAGGTTAGCAAACCATAAATCGAATTTCTTTCCAGTGCCGTTTGCTAGCAGTAGACCAGCCCTTAATGCTAGAAAAGCCGATGTTATGTGGAATATACCATCTAGAATACCGAAGTAAGCCGGCATGATGTTCAAGCTGGCTTCAACGAGAAATCCTGCTCCAAAAAATACTCGTAACCCTTGCATTAACATGAGATATTCTTGGTTGACCGCTAGCAATTTACCACGCAATGGTGTTAAGAAAAATCCCATGCTGACAATTCCTACCCCCAACAAAATAGCGGCTAGAAATTCAATGCTGTTGATATCTTGGGGAAAGAGCCTTTTGGATGAAATCAGCAAATGTAACACTATTAGCCAGAGGGCAAATATTCCAGCCATGAAAGCACGTGAATTTCTCGAAGCACCAGCGCTTTTTAAACTTTGAATAAAAAAGCTGCACAAAATGATGTTGAACAACAGGATGTATAGTGTAGTCGCGGTGTATTCCATTATTCTCAGTAATAAAAAGTAGAAAAGCACAGAACAGATTAGATGTAGAGACCTGCTTAACGGGTGACAACCTAGCTACAAAGCTTGTTGTATAAGAGAAAGAGCATAAAAGCCCCTCTGAAAATATAGGCGTTTATGAGGTTTTTGGGCAATCAGATTCAGCACCCAATCGGCCCATAATT
>JAIVFU010000112.1 GCA_020829485.1 Nostoc sp. CHAB 5834
TAAACATAAAAAAACGGCCGTGCCGGGGGCTTGGCACGGCCGCAAAACGCGCGAGACCAGAGATTGTCGGCGCGAATGTGATGTTAATAGTCGTCGTGCGTACACGCAGACCTTTTTCCCAAGCGACGAGCTTCAATGGCTTCATCAGCGATTCGGGTCATGTAGTCGAGCTGTTCGAACTGAGCCTGGCGACGCGCGGCGGGCGTGATGCTCGAAATCCCGGACACCATATCACCTGGATCATGCCCAATGATACCAATTATTAGCGCCAGAAATATTGACGCAAAGCCTAGTGACGTAAATACGATAAGGGCTGCATCTGGCGACATTTTTTCCTCCGGGTAAACGGCATTGATCGCCATGGAGGCCATAACGCCACCATGCGCGGTTAGGGAAGTATGGAACAGCGGGGTTAACTATGCGTCATCAGCTATAGTAAATGGTATTGGACCTAGCCCGAAAGCTCAGCCATACGCTCAGACATTGCGTCTAGCAGGCTTCATCAAACGAGAAGCAGACCTTGAGTTTCTAGCTAAATTGGCAATCAATGAATTGTTACCGACAACGACTACACAAATGGGATAAAAATGTTTTCTAGGAAACAAAATTTCAGTTTTTCCGCTCCGTTTTGGCTGGTCGTTTCTTTTATTTCGATAATAGTTTTCACTGGCGGATCGTCACGAACCGATGCGCAATCAACAGTTGCTTTATGGCCGGCGTCAGTCATTTTTTGCGCACTCGGTGTTGTTTCCTTGCGGCGCGAGCATCTTTCCGCATATCGATGGCCACTTTTTCTATTTGGCGCTCTTTTCTTGTTTGCCATATTGCAAACCCTTCCTCTTCCTCCAGCGCTACACCGATTGGTATCGGGACGGTCCTTAATAGCAGAAATAGACGGGTTAGCAGGTATTGCGAATTTTTGGCGTCCATTGGCAATATCACCGATCAATGGATGGAGTGGCGTGATCGCCTTGGCCGCTCCTTTGGCTATCCTCGTGTTGGCCGTCCAGCTTGATCGACGCGAGCTACACCTGCTCCTCATTTACATTTTGGGCATCGGCATATTGTCGGCCGTCTTTGGTCTTATGCAAATTATCGGCGGTGCCGAAAGCCCGTTTTATCTCTATCGAATAACGAATGTCGGAAGCGCGGTTGGCTTATTTGCCAATAGAAATCATGCTGCCGTGTTTCTTGCGTCCATGTTCCCACTATTGGCGACATTTGCCTCGAAGAAAACGTCTGACGCGTCAAAGCGCGACATTTACCAATTGGCAGCGGTGGGCGCGGGTGCAGTCTTTATTGTTCTCATTTTAATTACCGGATCGCGCAGCGGCCTAATTTTAGGAGTTGTGGGCCTCAGCGGAGCAATCTTATTATTTCAACTGCGGACGGTTGACCGAAATAGGCGACGTGGCAGCACTGCATTAAAAATGGGTATGAGTGCATGGATTGGTGCACTGGGCGTATTAACGATAACGGCATTTGCGGTCAGTTTATCGCGAGACGAAGCCCTTGATCGGATTTTTAACACATCGTCTGCAGATGACAGCCGGACCGAATTTTGGACATCCGCATATAACTTGATCTGGCAACATATGCCGTTTGGGTCAGGAAATGGCTCATTTGTTTATCTGTATCAGGCCATTGTGCCGACGGAATTGCTCAAAGGTAATTATGCAAATCATGTCCATAATGACTTTATTGAAGTGATGCTTTCACATGGGATTCCAGGCGCAATTTTTATCGTGGTCGGATTGTTTCTGTTTTTAAGGCAATCGTTTCGCATCTGGCGACTGTCGCAAAAAGACTATCAGTTGGTTAGGTTCGCGCGAATGGCCAGCATCTCAATCGCAATTTTGCTGATAGGAAGCGTTGTCGATTACCCATTGCGGGTTCCCATCATCATGGTTGTTTTTGCAGTTTTAGTTCTGTGGTTAACCGCCACTGCGAGGCATATAGATCGATGAAACCTTCGTTTAACCGGACGAGCGTATTTAAGTTCCCTTTAAACGAGCAACTACATGGTAACCCATACAAAGCGTATTTATCGAATGGAGTGTTTTCTTTTTTCGAAAATACCAAATAAATGCGGGAGTAAGCAACAGTTTTGCGAACAAGCCGTGCTGATTAATGGTCCGGGCTAACTCTGTAGAAAGCCAAGAATAATAGTCGCCCACTGGTTCCATCGATTGAATTTCAAACCCTGCCTTAGTCAGCATGTGCTCTAAATATCGGTTTGAAAAGCCCGAGTAGAAAAAATAAGGGTCCATGTGTCGCAGGCAATTTGACGGCAATGTCAAGATGAGCTGTCCGTCAGACTTTAGCAAACGCGCGAATTCTTCAATCGTCTCATTGGGATAAGGAATATGCTCAAATACTTCTGTGCACAATATTGCGTCAAAGGTTGCGGCTTTTTCCTCGATATTCCAGATATCACCCGTGTAATCGAGCGGACCATATTTATAGCCAGACTCGCCGCCAAGGCCTGAGGTAAAACCATCAGTTACGTCCTTAACGTACTCGCCAAAATCCTGCGCTCT
The DNA here is from genome assembly GCA_020829485.1 of Nostoc sp. CHAB 5834. Next base: position 2,541 of record JAIVFU010000112.1, read on the forward strand.
ATACTCCAGATGGCTGCAAAAGCGCCGATATTGCTGACTTCCGCAGCCGGCATCCAAAAGTACCTGGCCACTAGGCAATTCTGCAAGCTGTTTATGTACCCAGTTAATTCGAGCGTTTTCATTGTTAAGGACATACCGCAATCGAGCGCGCAGAGATTTTAAAAGCATTTATTACCAGACGATCTAAGGTTAGGGCCGAGCATTCTGCATTTCATGCTGTGCTTGAGTTAACGGTCGTTAGCATGCCATGCATTGTTTTCGAAGACAAATTTAACTGGCTCTGCGGCGAATGATTATGAGGTCTGGCTAGACGAACAAATGGGTAATGGCTAAGAGTCGCGAACTGCATCTACAAAGCTGGATAAGAGCAATCTGTCAGGATTTGGACCCACGTGCGAAGAACGGGTGCACACTACAATTTTACCCTGTTACAAAATGAATTTAAGATGATTGGAGGCGAGTGGATGATTCCACTTCTTATTACGTCCGTTGTGCAAACATATGCAACCAACTCAAATCTTTTGAAAGATGAGAGGAAGCGGTTGATGCAAACGAGAGAGGCCGTATTCAAGATTGTTGATCAGAAGATATTCACTCATATTGTAATTGCTGATGGGTCGAATTTTCAGATTTTTGACAGGGAAGAAATTCTGAGTTTTGCACGAAAAGGACTTATTATTGAGCAAATTTGCTTTCAACAAAATCAGGATGAAGTTCGTGTTGGCGGAAAATCACAAGGTGAACTCCAGATAATTTATTATGCTATTCAAAATTCGAAACTGATAGCTGAGTTTGGTGGTTTTCATAAAATTTCAGGGCGGTACAGTGTAAAAAATCTTAGTTCTATAGTTAGCGCTACTCAATCCGACAATAATGTGTTTTATTTCGATAATCCTCCAGCGTTGAGGCTCGGGGGTAGGTTTGTGGCCACGATTTTTTACAAAGTGCAGACCGATTTTTTCTTAACGCATTTTGACGGTGCCTCGTCTGAGTGCGGGTACCGCCTAGATGGTTTCCTTGAATCGATATTTTACAGACGTCTAGTGGAATTGCAGCGGTGGCGTTGCTTCGCGCCTTTTCCCCTTTACGAAGGTGTATCCGGCACGACTGGCAAGCCTTTGGTAAACAGACATTACTGGATTAGAAATGTCGTGTCGCGCTTAGGCGGCCTGTGTTATGCTTATTGAACACGTCTGCAAAATTGGACCAACTACTCAAAAATGGATTTTGCTCTAACCAGATTGTTGCAGTTATGGTCTCGCATTTTGCAACTTCTTTGGGCAGCCGCGCCGCAGGTTGCCGGCCTCGTTGCGCAGATCATTATTATCAAATGGATGACAGTGCCCGAAGTCGCTCTTCGCCTGCCAACATACAATTTTGCGATATCTGCAACTTCAATTGTTTTCATGGGACTCGCTTACCGACAGAACCGCTTTGTACCGTCGTATCAGCATATTTTGACCCTGCAAGGCGCTGCGCTGGCATGGTCGATGTATTTTTCATTTTACGAGGACGGGCGCGGATATGTCATTGCCGGGCTATGTGTGTCAGTCCTTGCATCCGTCTCGATTATACTGCTCCAGATGCTGGCCAGATTTACGCGACCTCAATATTTAATCGGAGCGACGATTTTAAGCGCAGCCGTTCCCAATATATTGTGGCTCGATTTGTGGGTGGTGGTGGCAATTGCAGTCGGCTTGCTTGGCGTGACCATGAAAATGGCAAAGGATATTGCCACATCAAACGAGCAGACGTCGTACGATTTCGGTCAGTCCCTATATAGCATAGCCTTACAAATCCCTTTGCTTTCATTGACTTTGTTCGATCCAATGATTGCTAAAATCATGGGCCTTCAGGCATATGTTGACTATGCGATTTTATTAAAGATTGCGAATGGTGTATTTCTTCTTTTATTTTCCCATTTACAGCTTAATATTCTCCAAAATGACAATAACAATATAAATTTGAGATTGATATCATTTTTATCGTTTGTATTATTAATTTTAATTTCAATTATCTCAATGCTTCATGGAACAGTTTCAGTATTTGTACAGTGTTGTATACTATCTTTGATTATCAACCTGGTGAGTATAATTGTACGTATACATTTGAGATTTGAAAATGCAAAAGCAGTATTTGCCCTTTTTACGCTATCTGTTGTTTTACTTTATTCGGGGACGACTTATAGTTTATCCGTCAGAAACGTTAGATTTGAAAATTATGCTGCGGTCATCGCTGCGTTCATTGTCGTGGCTTCACTGCCACTTTTGTGGCGCGCCGCGCGCGGTATCAAATCAAACGTGCCATTGGCAAAAAGCTGATGGTCGGACTGCTAATGATTCGAAACCATTTTCCGGGAGTCGCGCCACAACCTCCAGGATTAAAGAAATATCCCCGGCCGTGCACTAACTTCTCAGTGCAATGTGGATTTTGTTGGGATATGGCACCCGTCTTCAAACCCCAATATCCGGCAGTTGCTGCTCGGAGCACGCAAGGAAACAAGGTTGAAAAAGGCATTTATCACCGGGATCGGCGGTCAAGATGGGTCATATCTTGCAGAGTATCTTCTGGAAAAAAATTATGAGGTACATGGCACAATCCGGCGGAGCTCGGTTTTCACCAGCCAACGGATTGATCACATTATCGACCATCCCCATGTCCATACCTACCATGGCGATTTAACGGATTCGAGCAATCTTCACACACTGCTGCACAACATACAGCCGGATGAGGTATATAATCTGGGAGCGCAGTCGCATGTTGCGGTTTCTTTTGAGGTGCCGGAATATACTGCAGAAGTTGATGCAGTGGGTACAATAAGATTGCTGAATGCAATCAAGGATTTGGGACTCACCACCAAATTTTATCAAGCTTCCACCTCGGAGCTTTTCGGCGGATTACCAGAAACAGCGCCACAATCTGAAGAGACGCCATTTCACCCGCGTTCGCCTTATGCTGCTGCAAAACTTTACGCATATTGGGTCACGGTTAATTACCGGGAATCATACGGATTGTTTGCTTGTAACGGAGTACTTTTTAACCATGAATCTCCTCGTCGCGGAGAAACATTTGTGACCAAAAAAATTACGCGCGCCGTAGCGCGGATTTCACAGAGCAGGCAAGATGTCTTGGTACTGGGCAATCTTGATGCCAAACGCGATTGGGGTTACGCAAAGGATTATGTCGAATGCATGTGGAAGATGCTGCAACATGAGTGTGCCGACGATTTTGTGATCGCTTCAGGGGAAACCTATTCCGTCCGCACTTTTGTTGAAATGGCTTTCGCCGAGGTGGGTATTACACTTCAATGGTCGGGTAGCGGCGTAGACGAAATCGGCACGGATAGTTCGACCGGCATTGTCCGCGTTCGCATAGATGAGCGTTATTTTCGTCCAGCCGAGGTCGATCTGCTGTGGGGAAATCCCGCCAAAGCACAGCGCGAACTCGGTTGGCAGCCAAAAACATCGCTTAAGCAGTTGGTCGAAATGATGGTTCGTTACGACTTGGCGCATGACGGTTACGGGCATCCAGATCAATGATCGTTGTTACAGGCGCGACCGGGTTTCTCGGGAAACGGGTTTGTCGTTTGCTGGAAAACAGCAAAATGGCATTTTGCAAAACGTCTTTGTCGCTTGGCACAGATTTGCGCGATATTTTGGCGACGCGAGCCTTTTTTGACAAAGTGAGGCCTGATTATGTGTTGAACTGCGCAGCATATGTCGGCGGCATACAGTTTGGCTTCAAGCATCCTGCCGAGCTTTTCCAAAACAACTTGTTGATGACAATAAATCTGCTCCAAGCCTGTACGGAATTTGGGATCAAGCGAATGGTCAATCCGATTTCGAATTGTGCATATCCAGGCGAAGCGTCGCTTTTTCGTGAGGATGAATTCTGGGACGGTCCTCTCCACGAATCGGTCATGGTATACGGCTTCGCTCGAAAGGCGTCCTGGGTTGGTAGCTGGGCCTTCGGGCGCCAATATGGCAACGACGTTATCAACTTGATCCTCTCGAACATGTATGGTCCAGAAGATCATTTTGAGGAGGAGCGTTCGCATGCACTGGGTGCCTTAATAATGAAAATTATCGAGGCGAAGCATCGCAACCAGTCGCAGGTGACAGTGTGGGGTTCTGGGCAGCCTGTCCGGGAATGGCTTCATGTCGATGACGGTGCCGAGGCGATGGTTCGCAGCCTTGATGTGCCCGCAACGTCCGATATTCTAAACATCGGCGTAGGAAAAGGAATCTCGATAATTGATCTGGCCGAAATGATAAAACAAATTGTCGAATACGACGGTCAGTTAATCACCGATCCATCAAAGCCCGATGGCGCTCCATATAAAACAGTTGATGGATCGAAAGCAGCGGCGCATTTCGGCTGGACACCTTCGAGAGAACTTCGCGCCGGCATTGAAGAGGCTGTTCAATATTATTCGGCTAAAAGGAATTTGTTATGACGGTAGAAGAAGTCCGCGAAGGTGATTTGGTGCTTGCTCGCTACATTCCGGCAGATGCTGCATGGAACGATGGTCTCGCTTTTTTTTCCAGCGACGACGATTATGTGCAGGTTGGCACTTGGCAATATCCCGCCGGCAAGCAATTGCTTGCCCATACACATAATGAGGTCTCACGTTCAGTTTTATGGACTCAGGAAGTTCTTCTTGTCCGCAAAGGTAAAATTCGGGCTACTATCTATGACACTCATGAGGTTCCAGTAAAAGAAATCGTCGTTTCCGAGGGTGACATCATTATCCTGCTGCGCGGCGGACATGGTTACGAGATTCTTGAAGACAATACGCAAGTTCTAGAGATCAAGAATGGACCTTATGTGGGGGCAGACGCTGACCGGAGAAGGCTGTGACGGGCAATTTATTTTTTGATCCCTCAGAATTAAAGAAATGTGGCCGGAACGTTATCATCGGGAAAACGGTACGTATTCGATACCCCCATTTGGTCGAGATTGATGACGACGTGATCATTGATGACTTTGTATATATTTCAACTCAAGTTCGGTTATCGCGCTACGTTCATATATCATCCGGCTGCAAGATGATCGGTGGACCGAAATCGTCGGTGATGATTGACAGTTTTTCAACTTTAGCGCCCAATGTTGTACTGGCAGCTGGCAGCGACGATTATGTCGGCGGCATTGCTTCGCCAATGGTTCCGCCAGAGTTTAAAGGCGACTACGAAATTGGCTGCATTCATATTGGTCGTCATTGTATTGTCGGAGCCAATTCGACCGTACTGCCGAATGTCGTTTTCGCTGACGGTGCGGCAGTTGGCGCTCAATCTATGGTAAAATCCAGCCTTGACGGTTGGTCGTTATATGGTGGTGTTCCATCGAGGTTTCTGCGCAAACGGCATGAAGATCGGATAAACACCTTGGAACAACAATTCTGGAAAGCTGCGAATAATGTCTGAGCAATTTATCATGCAGATGCGCCCGCTGTTCGAGCAAGAAGAGCGCGACTCAATCGTTGAGTATATGAGCGAAGACGGCTTCATCACCGAATTTAAGCGCACCGAACGGTTCGAAGGCATGATTGCCGATTATACCGGGGCAAAGCATTGCGTTGTGGTGAATAACGGTACGATCAGCCTCACTTTAGCCGCGATTGCCGCAGGGGTTGGCCCGGGCGATGAAGTCTTAGTTCCGAATTACACGATGATTGCGACACCGAATTCTGTCAAAATGCTCGGCGCTCTTCCGCGTTTTGTTGATGTAGAGCCAACTACGCTTTGCATGGACGTTGAACTTGCAAAAGCAGCGATAACTGATCGGACGAAAGCCATGATGCTAGTTTCGGCTAACGGCCGTTATCCTGATGCGGGCATCGCTGCTTTCGAGGCGCTGGCGGACAGTCATGGCATCGCACTTATTGAGGACGCTGCTCAGTCATTGGGATCCTATTATCCTGATGGGCGACATGTTGGGCTCGCTGGTCTTGTCGGCAGCTTTTCATTCTCGGCACCAAAAATCATCTCGACCGGACAGGGCGGTGCTTTAATCACGGACGATGATGAGACCGCTAACCACTTGCGCAAGCTAAAGGATTTCGGCCGATCCGGCGGCGGCAACGATGTTCACGATGTGATCGGATATAACTTCAAATTTACCGAGTTGCAGGCGTGTATTGGCATCGAGCAAATGAAAAAGCTCAGTCAGCGGGTCAAACGAAAAAAGGAAATTTGGGCAAATTACGACCGGCTTCTCCAAGGCTGCCCAGGCATCAAAATGTTCGACCATAACCTGGAGCTTACGGCTCCATGGTTTATCGATTCTTTGGTAATGGACCGGGAACAACTGGCAGAATTTTTGAAAAAACGAAATGTCGGAACGCGCATAATGTATCCGCCAATCAACAAGCAAAAAGCGTATGATGAACCAGGGCAATATCCAGTTTCTGACCGGGTCGGTGAAGCCGGTTTATGGCTGCCGTCATATGTGCAACTGTCTGATGCAGATATCGAATATATCTGCGGACTGATATGTGAGTTTTATGCCTGACCGTCGTGATGTCGCTGTAGTCGTCATAAGTTGTGACAAGTTTTCCAGTCTGTGGGATTTGTTTTTTGAGCGGTTTTCCCGTTTCTGGCCTGATTTTGAGGGGCAGATGTACCTTATTTCAAACCATAAGGACTTTGAGAGAGAAGGCGTGAAAACGATATGCGTTGGCGATGACCGAGACTGGTCGAGCAATCTTGAGATCGCGCTTTCCCGCATACCAGAAGACAATCTGCTGTTAATGCTTGAAGATGCACCCCTAGATCGGGGGGTCGACCATTCTAACCTTACAAAGATATTTGCGGATTTCTGCGAACAACATTTTGACTATCTTAACCTTAAAGCTTCACCACGCCCAAAAAACGTGCCGGCAAACTCGACTTATGGCCAATACCCGGCAAACTTAATGTACCGCACTGCATTGGTGCCCTGCCTTTGGCGCAAAACGGTTTTGCAGGATTTGTTAGTTCCGGGAGAAAGCGCCTGGCAGTTTGAAATCCGCGGAAGCAGGCGGTCAAACAAATTTGAGAGCTTTTATTCGGTTCGCGACCCCGTTCTGCATTTTCTTCATTGCGTGATCCAGGGTAAGCTGGATCGTAGAGCTGCCGCAAAATTGAATTCAACCGGCGAGATAGAAGCACTAAACTTTCCAGTGATGTCGAAGCACGAATACCGAAAACTGCGGTTGAAAGAGTTTCGTGGAAGTCTGTTTGCACAGACTCCAAGCTGGGTAGCAAACGCTATCAGAAAATTTTATTTTAAACATGTGAAGAAGGACGCCGGATGGGTTTGAAAGCCAAATTTACTATCAATTCATTCAAGGCAAATCAAAAATAGCTCTATTCCCTCATTTTGGATATGTAATGTATCACCCCATTCAAATGTATCGAACGTCCAGTTCAAAAGCTAACTTACCAGCTTTTCTACGGTATCTAAAGTTTACACTGATTATACCTCCGCTCTACGTTTTCTATTACATGACACTTTACACAAAATACGCACCGGACACATATGTGTTCGTACAATACGCGGTAAAAGATAATATATACAGAACTATTGATATAAATTCGTTGTTGAATAATAATGTGATATTTGATTTACTAACAATCTGGGGGGATTTGTTAAACATATCCGCGCCGTTGGATTGGATATACTTTATTACAATAATTTCTATGTGTGTTTTTACCATAAAATATATATTTCTTATTAGAAGCATGGATGTATTTTCGGTTGTAGTAATATATTTCGCAAGTTTTTTTGTTGATATCAACCAATTACGATTTAATATATCTTCAATAATACTTTATTATGTAGTGTCTCGCTCTGGAATCAAGGCGAAGTTTTTTGGCACAGTCATTGGCTTTTCTTCTCACATTATGCCATTTATATTGTTTGCAATTACGTATGTTCGGAGAAATGTATCCAAAGCGGCATTCGGGATTTTACCAATTTTGCTCATATTTGTCGGTACGGGCGTTTTTAATTATATTATCTCGTCACGAATTTTCTCCTACTTCACTTTTAGCATAGGTGATTATCCAAAAGTTCTGTTACTTATTTTTCCATTAACGATTTTCTTCTTACAAAAATCAAATGGTCATAGAATGCGGGATGAACTTGTACACTATGCCCTCACGTCTTTCATCGTTGGACTGGCCTTATTTTTCTTTAATTACGAACTTACTGCAAGATTTTTCGAAATTGCGTTTATCGCAGTTTGTATTGCCAACGGATTTTCTGATCGAAAGCCGCCGATAGACGCGATGTTATTTGTGACCGCGATTACAATCTTCAGCTCTCGCATATTAAGCGGAATATCAACTCAAACGGATTTTGCCGATCAATATATGCAATCATGGTAACCGCCGTCTCTATCTCTCGAAAATGTGTAGACCTGCATGGCCTCTGACTCGGGCGATGAAAATTTCATTTGGGCGACGTAGCTTTACAAGTTAAAAGAAAGACATCGTCATGAAGCGTTTGTTCGACCTAGTTATATCGTTGCTGCTCGCTCCCGTTGCATTTTTAGCGTGTCTTATGGTCGCGATTCCCATCTGGCTTGAGGCCCGTGCGCCACCGTTTTTTGTGCAGTATCGGGTCGGCAGGCACGAAAAGCTTTTCAAAATTTTGAAAATGCGGACAATGCGCAAGACGACGCCAGAGGCGGTCTCACATGACGTCGGCGAATTCGCTATACTCCGTGTTGGAAAGCTGCTGCGCATTTCAAAGATCGACGAATTGCCTCAATTGTGGAACGTGCTGAAGGGCGAGATGTCACTGGTCGGCCCGCGTCCGGGATTAGCTTCGCATACAGAGTTGATTGAATTACGACGCAGCCACAATGTCTTCTCGCTTATGCCGGGCATAACTGGTCTTTCTCAAATCAACGGTTTGGATATGTCGACGCCTCAGAAGTTATCAGAAATGGACGCTACTTACATTGGGCCATGGAGTATGAAACGAGACGTACAAATTTTGATTAGTACCGTTTTAGGCAAGGGAGCAGGTGATGGCGCCAAAAAAAGCCGTTCGATCAACTAAAACACTCGTTGCCGGTGGAAACGGTGTTTTGGGAAGTAACCTACTTAACCTTTTAGGTCCTGACAAAGCGATTGCGGTGACCCGTCAGAATAGACACGACCATAAAACATTCTCGGAAATTGATATAGACGATTTAGACTGCGTTGGGAAATTTGCTGAAACAGGTGCCAGAATACTGATAAATGCAGCAGGCAGATCAGTAGGGTCGATCGATGAGCTTACGGTCGCTAATGTCGAATTCCCTAAAAGGTTGATGAAAATAGCCAAATCTGCAGGGATACGAAGGTTTATTCATATCAGCAGCTTTTCAGTCTACGGCTTCAATTCAATGATAGACATTCATACTAAAGAATGTCCTAAAACTGATTATGGCCGATCAAAATTGACCGCTGACCGGCTGCTTCTTAATTCTGCAGACAGTAATTTTGATGTCGTATGTCTTCGATTGCCAATGTTATTTGATGGCGCCAATCCTGGCTTGATAAAAAAGCTTTTAGCTTTTTATAAAACATTCAATTTCGTACCATTGGTTAAAGATTCCCCAATGCGCTCGATGCTAACTTATGGTGATGCTGCTCGAGTAATAAAAATAATATCGGATACGGAAATTCATTTCGGGATCAAATTAGCAGCCTCTCCGGATCTTTTTGGTTTTGAGCGCCTTGCCAAATTAATTGAAAGTGAAACTCATTCACCTGTTAAAAGACTAGTTATTCCCAAATTCGCGCAACCTTTATTTAAAATGATCCCATCTTTTAATAGACGAGTTTTTGAGGCAAGCATTCTTGATGATTCGTCTAACTTTGCAAAAACTATACCTGATCTCAAAGGACTTGAGATGTCGTTGCGCGTAGCAGTCAGGGCAGCGCTATTAAAAGGTAAAATACTCTGAAAATCTCACGCATTTGTAGAGCGGTTAGAAAAACCATGAACAAATGTTATAGCTAAATTTTTCTTGAAATCGCATACAACATCCAACGGATCCTTGGGGGTGGTAGTCGAATAATTGACAGAAATACCAGATTCAGGCCATATTCAAACATTGAAATCTGCCTCAGTTTTTTACGAAAATTCAGTACGGCAATTTGACCTTTGAAGAAGGTCCAGCCGCGTCGATCCAGAAAAGTGCGATTGGTTCTCATTCGCAATAAAACCATTGGAATATTAGCAAGTTGGTCTCGTTTCATGATCATTAATGCCCAAAGTGCCTGATCTTCCGGAAAAAGAGGAGGATAGCAGCCAACGGAGTCGACCCTCGATTTTCGGTACATGGTCGCTGGGTGGCTAAGAGGTGATCGAAACTTGGCATACCTAACAATTTCGTGATGAGCCGTAGGCAATTTCCGTATCGTTGTCGCATCTGAATCCTCTGAAAACTCCTCAACATACGAGCTGCACGCGCCAATCTCAGGATGGTCCAGCATGAATTTGTATTGCACTGCAAACCTGTGTTGCAGTGCAATGTCGTCGGTGTCCATTCTGGCAACGATCTCATGTTGGCAATGTTTCAAACCTTCATTCAGCGCTGCCCCCAACCCGACATTTTCGGGCAACCGGATTGAGCGAATATTGATGGCTTGACGATAAGACTCGATCACTGCTTTCAGACCGGCTGAAATAGGGCCGTCTTCGACGAGCACTACCTCGCCAGCCAGAAGCGTTTGTTGTTTCAAGCTTTCCAGTGACTCGGCAAGAAATTCTGGTCTTTCGGCCCTGTAAACCGACATAAGAACCGAGATGCTCATTCAAGCAAATGCCTTTACTAAATTGTAGTTAGCCGGAGTAAAACAATCCAGCCGTTAACTGGCCTCATCTTGCGTGGCGACGCCATAGCCATAGCCATAACCGTAGCCGTAACCGTAGCCAGCCTGGCGGTGACGCAGCTTGGTAAGGACCACACCAAATACATGTGCGTGGACGGCTTGCAATCGACCCAACGAAGCTTTGATCCCCCGAACAGCAACGCCTTCAGCCTCGGCAACGAAAATACACCCTTCAACCGCCCGCGAGAGCAGCGGAGCATCTGCTAGACCCAATATCGGAGGCGAATCTATGACGATATGATCGTAATGTTCCAGCATTTGCTTGACCAGCATAAGCATACGGTCACTGCTCAGAAGTTCGGCGGCGTTTGGGGGCGTCGGGCCAGCAGGCAGAAGAGCCAACCCCTTGATTGAAGAGCCGAGCACCAATTGCCTCCAGTCGTTTTCACCGGCCAGAAAATTACTCAGCCCCATCCTGTTTGTTATTCCCATAAATTCATGCATCGAAGGAGCGCGCATGTCGGCATCAACGAGCAAAACGTTTTTGCCGGTCCGCCCGAGCATCGTAGCAAGCGCCAGGCTCGTCGTACTCTTGCCTTCGGCAGGGCGTGTACTCGTCACCATCATTGCGCGGGGCACGCCGTGGTCGGTGGAAAACGCAAGATTCGACCGAATGCTGAGATAGGCTTCGGACAGCATTGATTTTGCATCGCTGAGTTGCATCAGGGCGTCCTCTTCCTCGACGTCGGGAACACTTCCCAGCAACGGCACTTGCAGGATACGGCTTACCTGGCCAGGATCCCGAATTCCTTCATCAATCTGATCGAGCGCAAACGTAGCGGCGGCTGCAATGCCTAATCCAGCCAGCAAGGCCAAGCCCAAGTTGAACGGTAGATTGGGCGAAGAAGGCTTTTCAGGAATGTTGGCGCTATCGACAATTGCGATATTATTGGCTCCGACGCCGGCAACGCCGATTTCCTTGTATCGCTGCAACAAACCGTCATACAGTTCGCGGTTGGTATCTGCTTCTCGTTGATAAATATTGTACTGAATGCTGTCACGTTGCTGAATACCCAATCGCGATTTTAAACGATCGACCTGAGCGCTTAACTGGGCTTGTCTTTGCAATGCTTCTTGATATTCGGACGAACGGCTGTTCAGGACTCTGCTTTCTTCGCGTGCGATGCTGGAATCGAGCACACGTAATTGCTCTGACAGCGCACGCACAGATGGATACCCGGGCTCGAACTGGACCATTAACTTCGCATATTCGGACGCCACTTCTGCCCGCCGCTGTCTCAGTTGCGAAATCGCCGAGTTATTCAAAGCTTCACTGTTGGCTCCGCCGCTGCGTTGGCGAGACCTGCTCTCGGCTGCAATGCGATCTGCAGTAGCCTGGGCGAGGGAACTATTAAGGGCTTCGAGGTCGCTTGAAACTAGGGTTCGCTCAACCTCGGTTTTCCCATCCGCGCTTTTACTAGTCCCTAAAGCAACAATACCCTTATCGGCCGCATAATTAACCAAATCGCGTTCTGACGTCTCAAGCCGTGCCCGCAGGTCGGCAAGCCGCCCTTCCAAAAATTTACGCGCATCTGCCGTCGACGCAAACCGCCGGTCCATGCTTTGCTCTATAAACTGCTGTGTCCACATGTTTGCAATTTGCGAGGAATGATAAGGAGAGGCACTAGTATAGCTAATATCAACCAAAGCTGAGTTTCTGATCGGCGAGATAGATACGTGCTTGAGCAATAGCTTAATGACAAGTTTTTCACGCTTCTGCCTGTCAATAGCTGTTAGCTGCGTGCCTATTTTTGAACCGAAAAGGTTGCTATCCTCTGGATTGACGCCGTGGGCATCAAAAAACTTTGCATCCGTGGACAGCTTTAGCTGACGTGAAACTCGCTCTGCGAGCGATTGCGCCTGCATCAACGAATACTGCGTCTGGTAAAATTCCACATCCCGGCCAGCGTCGGCCGCCTCAAGACCTTCCACATTCGTGATCTTCTTTTGATCGCGACTGATTTCAATCCGAGAAGTCGCGGTATATTGCGGCGTGGTCAACAATGTAATTACCAACCCCAGGACCACGGTGACACAGATGATTCCCGCTATAACCCATTTCCAGCGCAAGCCCACCTGCCAATATTGCAGGATGATCGGCGGAGACAAAGAACTCTCCTCTTCGTTATTCGAGCCCGCAGCATAACCTGAGGGCGCAGCGCCAAAATTTGGTGGCGTCGTCTGGAGCATGTCAATCCTTGTTAATAACTCAGCCTGCGGAATGCAAACTGCAAACGCCGCCTGCAACTGCCGTTCTATTTTAATGTCGAGTCGGCTAGCGGAAAGAGGAGTAGCTTGCCATCCCTTTTTAAGTGATCGCCCCGCTTTAGCGACGGTTGCCGTGTGATGCCACTTAAACAAGGCAAATTATGGTTTGCGTCCCTAGAAGTTCTGTAATAGCGGCCAATCACCTATTTGATGCCTCAGGTCAGAAACGGCATCGTCATTTCATGAGGTATTCGCAACGCATGCCGGTAAAGGTTCTCACCCCAGCCCGTTTTGTCGATTCTCGTGGTTGGTTCAGCGAATCTTGGAACAGGCAACGGTTTGAGAATTGGGGCGTTGCGGTAGAGTTTGTCCAAGACAATCAATCGCTTTCGACCGCCGCTGGTACGATCCGAGGTCTTCATTTTCAGCGAAATCCTCTTGCACAGTCAAAACTCGTTCGATGCATTAAGGGACGCATTTACGATGTCGCCGTCGATCTCCGGCTTGAATCCCCGACCTATTGCCAATGGGTTGCCGTTGAATTGTCCGCTGACAAGGGTAATCAATTGTTCATTCCGGCGGGGTTCGCACATGGCTTTTTGACATTGGAGCCTAACTCTGAAGTAGCTTACAAAGTGGACGCCTATTATGCGCCCCAAGCCGACGGCGGCATTGCGTGGGACGACCCTCGGTTAAAAATAGACTGGCCCATCGGAAAAGCTTCGCCTGTTTTATCTGAAAAGGACGCTGGCCTCCCAATGGTAGATCAAACCGATTTCTATTTTGAATATGACGGATGTCCGTTATCGCCCCTTAATTCCGAATCTTAGCAAAAAACGGGACTCGCTTCATATGAAGATCTTTGTCACAGGTGGTTGTGGCTTCATAGGTTCCGCACTGGTTCGGCACCTCATTAACGACGGAAAACCGACGGTGTTCAATATCGATAGCCTGACTTATGCGGGCAATATATCGTCGGTTGACTCTGTGTCTGATTCCGCCCGGTATCAATTCGTCAAAGCTGATATTTGTGACACTGTGCAGGTGAAGGCGTTTCTTCATCAATTCAGGCCAGATGTTATTACGCATCTTGCGGCTGAATCGCATGTGGACCGTTCAATTGATGAGCCTGCTGCGTTTATTCAGACCAATTTGGTTGGCACATTCTCGATGCTTACGGCTGCACTTGATTACTGGCGGAGTTTGTCCGAGGAGAAAAAGGAGAAATTTCGTTTCCATCACATCTCCACTGACGAAGTGTTTGGCGCGCTGGGCGATGATGGACTTTTCACAGAGGAAACCCCTTATGATCCTCGCTCACCATATTCGGCGTCTAAGGCGGGGTCCGATCATTTAGTACGAGCCTGGTATCACACTTATGGTTTGCCTGTTGTCATCACCAATTGCTCCAACAATTATGGACCATATCATTTCCCTGAAAAGCTGATCCCGTTAGTTATTATCAAATGTTTGGCTGGAGAGCCCTTGCCCGTATATGGCACGGGGTCAAACGTGCGCGACTGGCTTTATGTCGATGATCATGTCCGGGCGCTTCAAACCGTGTTTGAGAGGGGCGCAGTCGGCAATAGCTATATGGTTGGCGGTAACTCCGAACGCACCAACCTTGAAGTGGTTCACGTAATCTGCGACACACTGGACCGCATCAGGCCGAGAACAGATAATCTTAGCTATAGGGAACAAATAAAATTCGTCGTTGACCGGCCGGGACATGATTTCCGCTACGCAATTGATGCGACAAAGCTTCAAACGGAGCTGAATTGGGAACCGTTAGAATCCTTCGAAAGCGGAATTGAAAAAACTATAATTTGGTACCTTGAAAACCGTTCATGGTGGGAGGCCATTCAAACAGGGGATTATCAAGGTGAAAGACTTGGTTTGAAAACAGTTGTGTAGTGGCAAAGGCACCGATTCTTCTGACTGGTGGGACCGGCCAAGTGGGGCAAGCTGTGCTGCATCATGCTGCGCAAAGAGGGTTGGACATCTTTGCCCCTGATCGCTCGCGGCTTGACCTCACAAATGCCAAATCTATCGCTGACTTAGTCGCTGGCACGCCTTGGTCTGCGGTCATCAACTGCGCAGCC
This sequence comes from Nostoc sp. CHAB 5834, assembly GCA_020829485.1. The sequence continues at coordinate 17,722 of JAIVFU010000112.1, forward strand.
TTTACAGCTGTCGACCAAGCCGAGACCGACGTCGCGCTGGCCGAACAGATCAATGCAGTAGCACCAGCAATATTCGCACACGAGACGGCAAAGTTTGATATTCCTATCATTCATGTCTCCACTGATTATGTCTTTGATGGCACCAAAAACGCACCTTACGTCGAAGAGGATGAAGTAAATCCGCTTGGCGTGTATGGGCGTACTAAGGAGAAAGGGGAAAGCGCCGTTCGCACACTCAACTCGCGTCATGCAATAATAAGAACGGCATGGGTGGTGAGCGCGGGAAGGGCAAATTTTATCGACACCATGATACGGTTGGCATCTGAGCGGTCTGAAATCAACGTGGTAGATGATCAAATTGGGTGTCCGTCAAACGCTTCAGACATAGCGCAGACGCTTTTAGTGATAGCCGAGCAAGCGCACGCACGACATGGCACTTGGCATTTCGTAAATAGCGGGCAAGCTAGCTGGTTTGATTTAGCCGCGCGCATTTTTGCGGAAATGAAACGCCTTGGACTCCCCACTCCGGTTTTGAATGCCATTCCAACATCGAAATATCCAACGCCCGCCAGACGACCTAGCAACTCGCGACTGTCGACAGCGGCTATAGAACGAGATTTTGGCATTAGGCCTCGGCACTGGTATGAAGCGACTGACTCGATACTCGCCCAGCGTTTTTCGATATAAGGGACATAAGCATGCGCGGAATAATATTGGCTGGTGGTTCGGGCACCAGACTGCATCCGGCGACGCTTGCCATTAACAAACAGCTGCTGCCAATTTACGATAAGCCAATGATTTATTATCCGTTGTCCGCTCTAATGCTCGCTGGCATTCGCGATATCCTTATCATTTCGTCACCAGAATATCTGGATAACTATCGGCGCCTTTTTGGCACGGGCGAAGATATCGGATTAAGGTTTGAATATGCGGTGCAACCAAAGCCGGAAGGACTAGCCCAAGCATTTCATATTGGAGCTGAGTTTATTGGCGAGCAGCCTGCCGCTTTGGTTCTGGGGGATAATATCTTTTTTGGCGCAGGCTTTGGTGCGCTGCTGGCCAAAGCAAAGGCCCGCACTCGTGGAGCGACGGTCTTTGGCTACCAAGTTAGCGACGCAGCGGCTTACGGCGTTGTGGAACTAGACCCGGATGGTCGCGCAATATCGATTGAAGAAAAGCCTAAACAGCCGCGTTCCGACATGGCTGTTACAGGGCTGTATTTCTATGACAACCGCGTAGTCGAATTGGCTAAAGACGTCCGGCCATCAGCGCGCGGCGAGCTTGAAATAACCGAACTCAACCGGATGTACATGGAATTGGGAGAACTTTACGTCGAGAAAATGGGGCGCGGATATGCTTGGCTCGATACTGGAACGCACGATAGCCTTGTCGAAGCAAGCGAGTTTGTTCGAGTGATGCAAAAACGCACAGGCACTTTGATTGCCTGTCTCGAAGAAATTGCGTTTCACCAAGGGTTTATTGACCGTGCTCAGTTGACGCAACGTGGAAAGCTTTTTGAAAAAACAGCCTATGGGCAAGCGCTTTTGGCGATCGCTGGCGGTAGTTGAAAAGCCTGTCGATATTGCTTGAACTGACGTTGAAGTCAGATCCGTTACCGCTTCCGGCGTTTGGAATCGTATCCACCTTACTCAGACGCAGTTCAGAACATGCTAGCGTTACACACCTCAAGTTTTCCAAGCATTGCGGTCCACATACTTCAGATACTGCCCTAACACATTGGCGATTGCATACTTTGCAAACGCGGGGCTAGTTAGGACACGCGACAAGAATAAAATTCACTAATCTGCAACCGCGCCGGTTTCTTCCCCTCGACAGGCGGCAAGTCATCAGCGTATAGCTTTCCCTCCGAAACGGCATTGCCTTGCTTCATTGATTTGCACAATTGCTGCGCTCTCTTGATTATCTCAATTTGAGCATTGAATTGTTCTTTTGGGCTTTTGGGGATCGGCTATTACCTAACTGATTTTGAACCTGTTGTCCTCTACGATTTCCACGTAAATTGTTGTGCTTGCTAGCAGCAAGAGGGAGGCGGTAATGGTCACTTCGGGTTCTCCGGCTTTTGTTTCACGACCTTGCGCAGCTTATCCTCCCACTTTGCTTCATCGGGATCGCATTCAAGGTCGCGGGCGGCTTGCTTGAATTTTTCAGATTGCTGTTGGTTTGGGTGTTGAGCTGTCATTTTCAGGTTCCGGCAATTCTTCATGAGGTTCTAATTCGAGCGAGTGCTGGCGCGCTGTGTCGGGTATCGGCACTTCTGATAGCGATATTGGGGTAATGCCGCACAGGCGAGCACTTTTTAATAACCCGCTGTCATCGGTGTAAAGCTCGGTAACGCCGTAAACTTTGCAGATTGCCACAATCTGCCTATCCACCTTGCGCTTCTGATATGGCTCTAGTCGATCTTTTTCGTCATTGGCCGCGAACGGGCCGCGATTGAGCAGGGCCAATTCAGCGGCTCCTCTGGCGTCGAAATTTCCTATTTCAAACACCCTAGAACGCCCGACAATGTTGAGATACTGTTACGCGTCGGGGCCAATTGCCGTCAACAACTCTGCGCAAGCCGGTGCGGGGAGAATGATTTTCCGGCGTGCTTTTTCGATCAATGCGACCACTGATTCCGCCCGCGCAAGCGCAAATTCTAGAGGAGTGACGGTGCCGGGTTCGTAAACTGGTTTGCCGTCTGGATTCAGCAATATGTTT
>JAIVFU010000113.1 GCA_020829485.1 Nostoc sp. CHAB 5834
TCCCTTCTCCTACAAAGACGCACTCGCGTTCTGGGTATGAAATAAGGAACAACCTTTGCCTGTTCCCTTCTAAGAGAGAAACCCTTGGGTTCAAACCCCCGTTCTTTAGGACAAGCATTTAGATATAGTTCTAAATCCCAGATCATTACCTTCTGTTCCCTGTTCCCTATTAAGAGTTCCCTGTTCCCTGAATTCTGACGTTATGAGTAATAATTTGACTAGTTCGCCAAGTAATCAACCATTCCGATTTGAACAGCTTCAAAATCCTCATGACAGTATTGGTAAGTATACCAATGCTTTATTCACACCAAATGGGCTGACAGTTTTAAGTTTAGTGGGTGCTTACATTTTAATGAGAGTCTTTTTTGGTGATGGCAGTAGTAAAAAGAAGATTGCTACTAGCTATTGGGGAGGCAGAAAGGAAAGCAGTACAGCTAAGAAAAAAGCATTGCAACAAATAGCCTATCCCCGATGTGATAGTGTAGCTTTGTATATTGGGAGACATCAATTCAAAGGTACAAAAAAACAAATTGGTAGTGGAGAAGTACCGATTTATGTACCAGAAGTACAAAGGGGAACTGCTGCCATTGGCGCACCCGGAAGTGGGAAAACTTTCAGTGCCATTAACCCCATGTTGTTTTCCGCAATTGACCAAGGGTTCCCTATTTTACTATATGACTTTAAGTATCCATCTCAGGCGAAAATTGCTGCTTATGCTAAAGCTCTTGGCTACGATGTCCATATTTTTGCCCCTGGATTTCCCGAATCTGAAGTTTGTAACCCTCTGGATTTTTTAAGAGATTCTTCTGACGCTGAAAACGCTCGGCAAATTGCAACGGTCATCAATAAAAACTTCCGCATTCTGAATAATTCTAATGAAGATGGATTTTTTGGGCCGTCCGGGGATCAGTTAACCCAAGCTGTATTGATGTTAACCAAAGAATTTGGAGATAGAGCTGATGTCATGACCAGTGCCGCCATCTTGTCTAGTGAGCAGATGATTGCGCGGTTAATGTCTGCTAATCTCAACCCTTGGGTAAAGATTGCCTTTGGTCAGTTGTTCAGTTCCGCCGCGAGTGAGAAAACCGTCGCCGGGATTGTTGCCACAGCTAGTATCATGTTTACCCGCTTCATGGCCAAGAACACACTGGGTTGCTTTATTGGTAAAACAACTTTACCACTGTCAATTAAAGGTAAACAAATGATTATCTTTGGTTTAGACAGAGAGCGGCGGGATGCTGTTGCACCGTTGATGACTAGCGTTCTCCACATGACCATCGCCCGAAATATAGCCAAAAAACGCTCAGATCCGTTAATAGTTGCATTGGATGAATTACCTTCCTTGTATCTGCCCGATTTATTCAGATGGTTAAATGAATCACGAAGTGAGGGTTTCTGCGGCATCCTCGGCTGGCAGAATATGGGGCAGTTGGAAAAGAATTATGGTCGGGAAGTTGCTAAGACTATCCTTGGTGCTTGCAGTACGAAATTTATTTTTAATCCTGGAGAGAACGAATCAGCACAATTGTTTTCTTCGTTTCTGGGAGATGAAGAAATTAGGTACAAGCATAAATCAAGATCCACGGGTGGTGGAAAGACCAATAATACCATTAGCGATCAAGAGAAAACCAAGAAGCTATTTGAGTCGGCAGAGTTTTTAAAACTCCCAGCCGGAAAGTGTGTTTTTATAAATCCTGCATACTCCAATAAGAAAGAGGGGTCAGTTCCTCAGTTAAAAAGCATCAACATTCCTCAAATTCTTCGGGACATCGACAGATACAACGAAAAAAAATGGAACCCAGTCGTCAGTAGATTAGCTCGCAAAAGTACACAGAGATATCCGACTCAGTACGATTTAGATTTGAGAGTTAATGATGTCAATAACCGTTTTCCTCCACCTCCTAAACAAGACAACAATCCTAATAATAAAGTCTTGAGCGTTGGAGAAATTAAATCAATCCTAGACGAAAATGCTCCGAGCCAAATTCCAAAGGTATTAAATAATGAGAATAATGATTAAGGAATATGCTCTCTCTGATTTTGAGATAATTAATCAACTAATGCAGACATTGACTATTAACTCTGGCAATCTCGTTAACATTCATGCTCCCGCTTGGGTTATTAATACTTATCAGGTTTTAAGTAAGCGAAGACCTAGATTAAAAAAGGTCGCAATTTATGTTCAAATTACTTTGAAAGGTTTCCCGATTAATTTATCATCAGATGTTTTTGAACAAATTCTCAATGAATATATCCAAGGTATCGGCTGGGATGATTTGCAATATGTCACTTTTGTGAAATTTCATCAAGAGCAATTAGATTTTCATCTTGTGTTTAATCGGGTGATGGCATCGGGGGAGGTGATTGACTTAAATTGCCTCGGTGCTACATCACAGCAATATGACGTTTTACAAAAGTCTTTAACCAATCTTATTAAAACTGAATCCAGCCGTGGGGTGACTTATGTTTGATGAACGGCATTCACAACTAGTTTCTAATTACGCTAAAAGCAGTGATTATTTTGCCAGAAATATCATAGCACCTTTAATCAAATATGTTTGCGCTGACACTGTAGAACAATGGAATAAAAAAGCAAGATTTGAACTAGGAAAAGATACTTATGCTCTTAAACTTGATGGAGGTGGAGGTTATTCTTGGGCAAAAGTTGATCCCAAAACTAATAATTTTGTACCCGTAGAGCCAGAAGAAGCCAAAACAGTTGAAGAAATTGTCGAACAATCTTTAGCAAATACAAACGCTCATCAACAAAACCAAACTAATACTTCAAATACTATTTCTACTCACATTAATAATAATTCTTGCTCAGAAATAGAGTAAAAACATGGATGAATTCGTTAATTCACGTCCAAATAATATTGAGCATAAACACTGGTATGAACTGGTAGTTAATAGCGCGATTCATCCTCTAATTGTATCTGCCAATTTTAAGTCTTTGTATTATGATTCCATAGAGCAGTGCCATGAATCTTGGGAATACTTGATGTATAGTGACCAGATTGAACGTAAAAATGCTGGTCGCTTAACTGATAAAACTCTCCAAGTTTACGCATATCTTGATTCTACTGATGGCTGGTGGTGTAATGGTGGTGTTGACCCCCGCACTTTCTGTGATTTACAACCTGGCTCTAAGCCGAAAGTAAAACTTTGGGGCTGTTACAAACCTGATTCTCCTAGACCCGATGCCCAAAAACCTGGGAAATTTATCAAATATGAACATCCTTACAAAGATGAACTTAGTATCTTCTTACTAGAAGTACCAAAAGCCATTGCTGAATTTATCTACTCCAAAGCTGGCGTTAATCCAAGCCAGTGCGATCGCCAATCAGGTTTTTGGTATTCTGTATGGAAACACAATATACCAGTAACCATTGTTGAAGGGGCTAAAAAAGCAGCGAGTATTTTGACTCAAGGAGATGCCGCCATCGGCTTGCCAGGGGTTAATGCTGCATATCGCTCCAAAGATGGCCAAGGTAATCCAATTGAGAGTCAATTACGCTCCGAAATTGCCATGTTTGCCACCAATGGCAGAGAAATCACAATTTGCTTTGACCATGACTCCAAAACCAAAACTCAAGTCAATGTCGGCAAAGCTTTGATCAAAACTAGTCAACTTTTGGTCAATCACGGGGCTGTTGTGAAAGTAATCAGTTTACCGGGGCCAGAAAAAGGTGTTGATGATCTGATTGCAGCACAAGGGGCAGATGCTTATCAAAAGGTCAAAGCCTTGGCGGTTTCTTTTGAAGATTGGCTGCAAAATAACCCTTTACCTAACAGAAAGCAAAGTATCTTTCTCAAAAATGGTCAGGAGTTAAAGCTTAATGGAGCAGAGGAGAAGAGGAGCAGAGGTGCAGAGGAGAATTTTTGTATAAATTCTTTCCCCCCTACCTCAAAAGCCTCCCCTACTCCCCTATCTCCTTTATCACCCTTACGTCCTCTAACTCCCTTATCTCCCCTGCCTCCTTTATCCCCGGCATCTTCTCTGTATGCCGCTATCAAATCACTAGGAATAAAACATGTATTGTCAACACAAACTCAGCCAAAAACTTCACTGAGAAAAATCAAGAATTCTCATTCGATAAAGATGATAATTCCGAGCTAGGAGACTAGGGGAGTCTGGGGAGGGTGGTGAGGGTGCGAGGTTGGAGGTGTGTGGGAAGATAAAGAATAAAAGAATTGAAGTTAAACAAAATGCCAGAATTAGGTAAAAATTATTTTGTAATTTCTGATGCTATTTGAGAAAATAAGGTCAATCCAAATGATTACTCATCGAAATAATTAGTTACTCCCCACACCTCCCACACCTCCCACCCTCCCCACACTTAGTTAAAATACCCCATTAGCAATCCAAATATAAATCCACTGATTAAGAGATACCGTCTTAATATTGGATTTATTTTCACAAAAGGAGCAATTATTGTTGCAAGAAATATGTAAAATGTGGCTTCAAATATATCAGTGCTGAATGTGATAACGGCAGCAACAAACAGCCCACCAAATATCAAACATCCAACTACATACTCTATCTTATCCCATAGCTTAGTGTCGTCCAGGTAGCGCATGAGTCAATCTCGGCTTTTTCGGGATTGTAGCATCTACTCCATAAAAATTGTTTACTTGATAGGGAAATTTTATTGTAAATATCGTTCCCTTACCGACTACGGAATCTACAGACAGTTTCAGCCCATGATCCGAAGCTACCATCATTGCAATATACAATCCTAACCCGGAGCCAGGTGAAGAAATAGCCCCACGATAAAAAGGTAGAAAGATATTTGCCAAATCTTCTGGTTCAATACCAATGCCTGTGTCTTCAATTAAAACTACTAAGTCATCACCCTGATTCAACAATCGCAAGAATATATCACCTGTCTCTGTATATGAGAGGGCATTTTGAAGTAGATTTGAACACATTCTGTAAAGATGTATTGCATCTCCTCTCACCCTGGTTCCATGTACATATTTTGTACAAGTCTTGTAGTGCAATCTTAAGCCCCGATTAATAGCTTTTGGCATATACTCTTGATATACATTATTCAATAAGTCGCCAAAATCAAATTCATTAATCAAGGATGGATTTAAACCAATAACTCTATCTCTCGATTGATGATTTTGATACATCTCTATCAACTGTATTACTCGATTATTTGTCTGCCATAAGGATATTAGAATTGTTTTTATCTCTTGGAGATTGCTTCCGTACTCTCCATCTATCATTTGCTTTAAAACAATTGATTCACTAACAACTGCATTGGATACGTCATGTACCAAGGCAGAAATATTAATTTTATTTCTTAATTCTCTTTGGGACATAGAAACACTCCTCATCAAGATTTAAGTTATTCTATTAAACTGCTTTCTGGCAGAAATTACTATTTCTAATTATAGCTAATATCTCTGAGATATACCTTACTTAGGTTTAGTTTAGTCCGGTTATTTAGAAATATTTTTATTCCCCGGTTTTGGGAATATATCAAAATATATATATTGAGGTTTGACTGCTTTTATTCAAACATTTATGGTATTCCTTTGACCGATGGCTTTTCTTTTTGCTCTATTCCTTGATTAAACGTCAAGCTATTTTTATCTAAATAATCATAAGCATGTTCTATTAAATCTGGCATCGTTATTTCTAAAAACGGAATATTACTTTCTATTAATATATCCTTCATCGCTGTTATGTCTGAGGATTCTTTATATCTGACAAAGTTTGATGGCGAACCGAAGAACAAATTCTTCACTACGACATAATCTACTTGGTCTTGACAAAAATCATATAAAGTTATTAACTGCTTTACCGAATCCATTACTCGACTAATTACAACTACAATTGTTACTCGCATATCATATAACTCATCAACTGTAGACAAAAATTTCATTTGTTGTACAACATCTTTTAAGATTCTCATGGACTGTGGTGGTAATTCCAATAAGAATAAAGACTTTCCGGGAATAACTGCTCCTTCTGTGTCTAGACTATCCTCTATTAACTCTTTCAAATCATCTAGAAAAATGTCTACATTCCCTTCTGTAAAAAAATCTAATTCTCTCACTAAACATTTATCCCCATAAAATCTGCTTAAATGAGAATTAGATATGTCCGCATCAAAAGCCAAAAATTCTTTTTTCATATCCAAATATGTTTGCGCTAATCCTCTGGCGAAAGTACTTTTTCCTACTCCTCCTTTATCTCCTGTCACTATCACTAATCTCCGACTCCAGTGTTTTTTATTGGTGACTGCGGTTTTTGTTTGTGGCAGGACTGTATTTCCTGCTTCTGTTTTTTCACCTGCGGTTACTGCTTCTGGCATCTGCTGTATATCTTCTGTGCTTTCTGCTTCTGTTCTTTCATCTGTTACTAAGAGTAATTCTTCTACTCCGTTAAGGATCTCCGCCTCATCATTTAAAATATCTGTCACCTGATTTTCTCCTCTATTTCATGTTTAATCAGTTTCGGGGTTTAGTCCAGTGCTAGCATCTCTGCTGAAAAGTAGTCTAATAGGTTTAAATACATTGGTTTTAAATCCTTGAAATTGTCAATTGATTTATTAACCATTGTTCCCAGAGCTTGTAATATTAATCCTTGTTCTAGTACCTGATTTAAATCCGACTCCTTTAATTTATTTAAATGGTAATAAACTAACAAATCTAATGATTGAGCTATCAATAAATTTGCCGACCTGATAACCAAATCTTCATAAACATATTCATAACTGCTGACTGACCTTAGTACTGTCTTCAATACTTGAAAATATCTAGTTCTGGAGTCAATACTATTTAAATCAATAGTCTGAGGACAGCTAGCTGGCAATGGAAGCTTTTTAAAAATAAACTTTAAATATAAATCAATACTATTTGATGACCAAGAATCACTATTTTGAAAATACAAATACTTAATCAAAGAATCTTTCTGAGAATAATCTATTTGTTGAAATAAGTATTTTGGTTGCTCGATTGCAATCATCGTGACATCATTTTTAAACACTGGCATCACATTTGTTCTTACCCATTGCATAAATTGTTTGACTACATTGTGTTCTACTATTGTTAGTGATATTAATGAGTGAATCGATAGAGCGCTGAGTGTCGATACCAAACTCACTTGATTATTCTCCATCATCACTAATCGTTTCTGAACTTCAATTGACCTCACTAAATCATCATTTATTGGAGCTACTATTTGCAATACATCCACTGCAAATAACTCTAGCCCTGATGGTGTTACTATCACTCTTACTACAGAACTTGATGGATGCTCAAATTCCCAATATCGCCAAACTTCTACCATTTCTCCACTAACTTTTTTGTTCTCCCTCCTCTTACTGCAAAAGCTAGCTTTTTACCATAAGAAGATACGTTAGATACTTGAAGAAGAATCAGCTATTTTGAATGAGTGTAGCCCAATGACTATTGCCCATGCTGAATTCTTACTTAGACACTATGGCATATTCCCCCACTTCAAAGGAATCGCTCGAAGTCTAAAAAAATATCGTACTTCTGGCTATTGCTTTTTGTTGACATCCTGTTATAAAATTAGCCGTTTTGCCTGATTCAAAGGAAAATCATCACAAAAGTTCAAGTTTTTTAATAGTTAATTGCTGTTTTTAGCTTGCTATTTGAAATTGGATTATTATATATTATTTAGGATAGATTTTAGCTCCCATTTATTCCATATATACATAAAGTTAGTTTTCCAAATCGAGCTAAATTTAGCTTTTTTACTATCCAGCTTTTTCGATAATAAATAGTTAGTTATTAAGCGAGAATAGTATGCTTTTCAAAACTTCACAAATCGCCATTACTTTAGCTTTGCTCGTCGGTGGTGGTATCATCTCTTGCCAGAGTAAAACGCCTGAACAGATTGCACGCGTTACAGAACTTGAGTTGATTGCAGCAAAGGAGAAAGCAGAAGCATCTGTTGTTAAAAAATTTGTTGACAGTACTCCCGATCTGTATAGAGTTAATTGGAAAGTTTGTAGTGACGGTTTTCTCGATCAAGACAACAACGGCTGTAAAGAAAGTCGAGATGTCGGATCTATTGGTTTTCCTGAAGCCGTCCTTGTTTGGGGGCCTGTTCAAGAGGTGAAGTTTGTCACTAAGCGTCATTTCAGTCCCAATATGCAGAGTGTTGGTTTGTTCGTCAAATCTAAAGGTTGTCTCTTATTGGGTAAACCCGAAGCAGGAGATCAGTTTTACAAAATACACGAATTTTCACTCAAAAAAGGTTCTACCCTTCCAAATCCTTCTAGCGCTAAAATTGATAAACTTTCCCCAGAAGATAAAACCAAAGCTATAGGAGTAGCCATTGACAATGCCGAAAACGAAATTGCATCTTTAAACAATTTTGGTGTTTCTTCCACTGGATTTATACCTACTACTGCAAAACAACCTTGTCTCACCCTTAAAAAATGGAAAAACTTTTGAAGAAGAATTCAGCTATTCTGAATTCAGGAGTCAGAATTAAGACGCTCGCGGACTCGCTAACGCTTCGCTATCAGTCGGGGATTCAGACCCGCCACTGAATTGTTGCACCACCAAATCTACGATTTAGTGGGGGTTTTAAACCCTATTATTCAGACGATCGAGTACTCGCTAACGCTGCGCTATCCGTTTTTTTGGTCAGAATACCCCTCCTGTTTTCTGACTCCTGACTCCTGAATTCTGTTCGATAAATTCACAACTGCTTAAATAAGTAAAATTCGACGAGTGCAGTTCCTCCCATAACACCAAGGGGGAATGCACTCGATTGCTTTTTGGGTAGAGCGATCCTCTTATATATGAATCACTTTGACAACATGAAAAGCAGAGCGGAGCTTTAACTTGCTCAAATACTTTACAATAGATGTGAAACTGTCAATTCTTTCCCAATTCACTCGATGTCGAATCATTTCTATACGAGTGTCGCAAGGTCTAGTTAATTCCAAACTTGATGAATAGCCCCTTTCCTTTCTCACCTCCCCAAAAAGCAATCGAGTCATTATTAGCATTGCGAGATTACTACGCACCTCTTGTAGAAGAGTACGAAAAAGTATATACCCTAGCCAAAGCAAATCTCACTCATGTAGAAGCTCTATTATCTAACTGGTCTTTGACTGAGGAGGTAGATAATGATAATGAAGAATTCACCTCTGAAAAAGGAAAAAACTTCTTCTTATTCTTAAGTGAGGAATCTGTTAATGACGATGTTGAACCTATTAGCCATCCTTTATTAGACGATTCACAGGATACATCAACAGTCGCAACACAATTGCTTGACTCCACTCAACAAAATATATTCACACTTATACAAGCTTGGTCAGGTGAAGAATCTGATGCAGCTACAGATACTCCAGTACTTCTAGAGCCACCGATAGAAACATCAACTCAACAGCAAGCGCTCTATGGAACCGAGACGGCCATGCTGCCTATTTTCCAATCCCTGTCTCGCCCGGAAGCTATTGAACAGGTTTTGGCAGAACACATTGGCACAATTGTTCACATCGATTTTATTGTCAAAATGCTCTATGGGGAATTAGAGCCAGAAGTCTTTAAAGTGCTTAAACACAGAGTTAAATCATCCCTCACTAAAGGCAGGGAAACTAACAAATGGTTCAGGGACTGTCCACGCTTATTAAATCGTGTAATTCGTCATGATGAATTACCTTGATTATCATAGCCAAATGTGTCAGCGCATTCTTCAAGCGATGGCGTACTCGCTCTTTTCGGTGGCGATCGCTTTTGTAAAGAGATGCTACTGCCAACGGCTATCATTGGCAATTGCAAATAAATATAGACATTACCCCGTAGCAATTCCAGCATCAACCATCTGACCCAGACACTGGGTATTAAATCTCTTCAGTGATGACGCTACTTCCTAAAAATACCCATACTGCTCATCTGCATAATCGCTCGGTTCCGTTTCTTGTAGTTCACCGACCCAAACTCCAGTAAAGACGCACTCGCGTTCGGGGTAGAGAATAGGGAACAGGCAACAATAGGATTGAAGCTCAAAGAAAAATTGCCTGTTCCCTTCTAAGAGAGAAAACCCTTGGATTTGAAGCCCCCTTCTTTACGACGAGCGTTTAAGTATAGTTCTAAATCCCCGGACAAAACCTTTTGTTGCCTATTCTCTATTCCCTTTTAAAAAACTTTAAATAGTCAACCCGCCAGTTAAATTCAGCAATCGCCGTTGCAAATCTTTTTCTTAATTCCCCACACCCAAAAATAGCACCTCCCTCTACTACAACAAAGCCCGTGTATAAACGGCAATACTCGGAGAAAATACCCGGCTCTCAATCCGCAATGGATAGTCTTGCTTGTATCAGCCTTCTGCGTATTATGAGTGTACTATACGCAAAAAATGAGAATTTTTCAGTTGTGAAACAGTGAGTTGAAATGACCATTTGGGAGGACAATAAAAATCAGACACTATAAAATCAGACGAAACTATCCTTGTGTCTGATTATTAAGGGAGTAATAAAAATGACGCTCTCTCTTGTCCACCTAACAGCACATAGAAAGGCGATCGCTTCCTTGCCAGTAGCGCAGGCGGAGGCGAAGTTGATTGCGCTGTGGTTGGAGGGAAAAGCAGAGTCATCTATCATCTCTTACCGACGATACACTAGGCGATTTCTGGATTTTCTGGACAAACCCCTCAAAAAAGTGACCTATGAAGACTTGGTAGAATACGCCGCTGACTTTGGAGGCAATGCAGAAAACACAAAGCGGATATACATTGCCGCAGCAAAAAGCTTGATTAGTTTCGCTCATAAAATTGGATATCTCCCTTTTAATGTGGGTATGGCGCTAAAACTGGGTGAACTGCCCGATGTAATCAACGAACGCTATTTAGACGAAGCTGATATTAAATTGTTGGTACGGGCAGCTTCTAGGCATTTAGAGCAAGCTAAAACTCCCAAGCGACAGTACACAGCCCTACGTAATTTGTTAATTATCAAACTCCTGTATCAGGCAGGGTTACGGGCAAGTGAAATCTGTGAGCTGACTTGGGGAGATTTGACACCCCGTGGTGAGAGTGGTCAAGTTTACGTGCGAAAAGCCAAGGGCAGTAAAAATCGGACAATTCTCATCAAGCAAAAGCTTTGGTCGGAATTAATGGAGTTCAAAGCTTCGGCTCACCCTACTTCAGCAGTGTTTCCAAGTCAAAAGGGGGGACATTTAGACCGTCAAAACTTGCACCCGATTGTCAAAGCGATCGCCCTTGAGGCGGGATTAAGCGAACAGGTTTCGGCTCACTGGTTACGTCATGCCCACGGTTCTCACGCCATTGAGCGCGGGACTAATCCAGTACTGGTGAAAGAAACTTTGGGTCATGCCAATTTAGCGATCACCGATCGCTACCTGAAAGCTAGACCCAACTCAAGTAGTGCTTTAAACTTAATGGACATTTAATTACAGATGAGCCTTATGGAAATTTCATGGTGTTTGTCAGGACAAATTGAAGACGGATATTTAATTACTGACAGCAGTGAAAAAATCAAAATTCGTGGAAGTAACTCCCAAGGAACAGGAATATGGAAATGCGTTCCCCTTCCGGGTTGCCACTACTAAAGCTAGGCGCAACTGATGTCGGTAAGATTTCTGGTAATGGGTTGTCCAGTACTGGTGTATATATCTCTTTATTACCACTAGTGGCCGCGACCAATTTCACCCCCTGCAACTCATGGAGTGACAACCAAGCAGCAAAAACTTCATCGCGCCCATCATCTAAGCCAACTACTTGATAAACACGTTGCCTAGCGCCAGTGCCATCTCTACCAATTTGTTTAAGTCCCAAACCGAGAGTATTCAATATACGGCGCAGAATCACAATCGGTTTATTAGTCACAGGAATAGAAATCCCAAAAATCGACTTCATATCCCAGCGGTTAGCCTGTGTGATTGACTTTAAGCGTTGCAAATCATCATCATTGCCTCGCAGTTGACGACCACTCTCCAAAAACTCAGGTATGCCCAACAGTTCTAGCGCCGCCACCGTCGCCCCCAACTGCCCTTTATTAAAATCAGGCATCCACAATTTCTGCTTTTTAGTGATTGCATGAGCAGTTTCAGCATCACGCCGACTTAAATGTGATCTCCCCAAGCTCAAAAAGTAATGCAGCCGCAGTTGTGGATACCAACCATGATCATCCTTCTGGACCAGTTCTGGTGTTACGGTCAGATGATAAAGTTGCTCCAGAGTATATTTGCGCTCGATGCGTCGTTCGTCAGGAGTTTTCGACTTTTGCAGTTTCAGCGCCTCCAACTTTTGCCTTGTCAACACATCCATATCAATTGCGGCAATTTCTTCACACTCGGTGCGATAGTTAGCAGATTTTAATTCCTTAATTGAGTTGAGTAAATCCTTGGGGTCAATGTCACTATTATTGACTCCATCTATAATATGATGTCCTTCAGCCACTAAACCGGCTAAGACAGCACCACGATAATCAATCATTCCCGCATTCACCCTGCAAGCCATTTTCCCCCAAGTGTGCAATGCAGTTTTATTGACGTGAATATCATCGCCATCCATAGTCAAACCCGCATCTTGCAAATGGCGCATATTCACTTTAAACTTCTTGTGTTCACTACAAAGTAAAGACTTGAGACTGATAGCACCATTGCCAATTTGCCCTAATCCTCTTCGTGCCACCCAGAGATATCGGTCTACCTCTTCTCGCACCCGCGCCAATGATTGTCTTGCGGAATTTTCGGGAGAAACACCACAAAAGCAGCCCCAAACGCTGGTAAAATGTTCCCTGATGTCAATGCTGACTCCCGTCTCAATGGACGGCGACACGATGACAAGATCAAAATCTTTTAGTATTTGATTTAGTTTACTGATGCAGCCGTAAGCTGAGTGGGTCGGGTCTTGGATCGTCTCGGAGTCAATTCGCAGTATTCTTAAACAGGGAAATGAGGAACGAAGTCGGGCTTCTAAGTTAATAGTTCCCCAGGTAGATTTGGCCTTTTGGCTCTGGGTAACAATGAATGGCCTACCACCCCTTTTTATATGTTCTTCTAAAGCCGCAAACCAAAGTATAGGTGTAGTTTGATTATAGTGGTGAACTTTCCAACCAATCTCCGGTTTCCAGGTATTTACTAGCAACCAAGGTTCTATATCTACACCGGCAGCCCCTTGGATAAACTCGATTGTTAAGTTGGATAAATCAGCATCACTGAGAATAAGCATTCCCCGCTCACTGTTGATGGTATTGTGCAGAAGTTGAGTAAGTTGTTGAATAACTTCTACTCGGTGCAAATTGATTTCTGTATTAGCGGTGAGGGTATGCCAAATCACTTGCTCACATTCGTCAATTATAACGATGGCGTTTTTCCAGTTATCGGCATTGAAATGGGCTTGGCTATTGGGGTGCAAACTGTCCACACATAGTCCGTAGCCTAGCAACATCCCAGTTTCTGATTCTCTGACTTCAGTAATATAAGGGATGCCGATGCGGTCAGCGATCTCTTGTACTAACTGCACCCGATGTCCAATTAGTAGCACAGGTTGAGCATTTTGGATAGCTTTGCGGACAATGGGATCAAAAGATGTTGTCTTACCAGTGCCTTTTGGAGATTTCAAGCCAACGATTTTAGCGCCGTCGGGAATGGTTAGCTGACCCAAATAAGGTTGATTGAGTACTACTGATGGAGTGTAGGTAAGTTTGGTGTATTGTAAAACTTGCCACTGCTCAAAGCTTGGGGCTGTTTGGTAAAGCTGATCAAAGTTGCCGCCAGCCATAATGAAATCATCAACGCCTTTTGATGGGCCTGGTAATTCCACAACTCCAACAGAACAACTTGCTGATGAGAATAAACGTGCGATTCCAGTTAGGGCTGCTGATACCCGCTTGAGAGTCTCTGGTTTGGAGTCATGGTCAAAGCAGATGTCAATCTTTCTATTTGGGGTTGCAAACTTTTGTAAGTCGGGAATCAGGAATGGTTGGTTGAGAGGATGGACAGATTCCGATTCGGGATTTCGATAACCACCGTTGACACCGGGAATGGCAATTGCGGCATAACCAGCACTGAGTAAGGAAGCAGCTTTTTTGGCACCTTCACAGATCAGAAGGGGGATGTTATTGTCTAGCACCCATTGCCAAAATTGACCATCTTCAAGGTGAGCAATTGACAGTAGGGCTACTTCTTTTAGTGGAGAGAGATGAGAATTTTTGTGTGACGGTGGGTTCTGATTAGGGTGTTGAGAAGTGCCAAACCCAGTACCTGGATTTCTCACAAGTGGGGAGTGTGGGGAGAATGAGGAGGAATTGAGAATGGGCAACTTCAGGAGCGCTGCATCTCTTGACACACCTCCCACACTATGAGTGAGAAATTCGGGAGTAGCCAAGTGAACAGTTTTAGTCACCAGTTCTCCATTGACTTGAGTTTGGCGATATGCTTGTAAAATTCGTTGCTCGTACTGTGCTTGTTGATTAGCAGTAGTAGCAATAGTCAAGCCGATGTTCCAAGTGACTCGCAAGAAAAATGCCCGTGTTGGGACTCGATATGGGTGTTCATATTTGATGAATTTCTCGATTTTTTGTGAATCTCGCCGGGGGATGTCGGGCTTGAAGCAGCCCCAAAGCATTGGGTTGCAATTGTCCAGTGGGTCAACACCACTGCACCACCAACCGCCGTGTTCAATGTGGCGGTATTTTTGTAAAAGGTGATCCCGGAGTCGTCCATCGTTGCGTCTGGAAATGCGATCGCTGTACAGGAGATAATCGTAGGGCAGATTGTTTAATAAGGAAACAAGGTTTAAGACTATAATTTCTGGGTAAACGGCGCTGGCTAACCATTCATTCCAGTGGGCTGATTCGATGTAATCAGGACGGTTAATCATTGAAAAACCCCCTGCCTCTTGTTTAATTGCATTCTTATTTGTTTTCACAATCAATACCTTTATTTTGGAAGAGAGGAATTGTTAATTTTCCATGATTGAAGAAGAATTCAGAAGTCAGGTCGCAACTCTACCAGAGGCGAAGCGCCAACGCTCCAATTCCAAATTATTTCTGAAATTTTGAATACTTCGGCTACGCCAACGGCTACGCTACCTCGCCCGCATTTCTCACGCATGAGAAAAACGCAGGTTGAACTCTCTCACGGGCGAAGTAATAAGTAATAAGTAATAAGTAAGATTAATTACTCATTACTCATTACTTATTTAATTAATGAGATGTGGTGAGAAATCCAGGGAAACCCTCTGCCCGTTGTGTCTGGCTTAGTTTAATTAAGAATGCATCGAATTGGTTTTATCGAACAGAATTCAGTCCTTCTGGAGCCAGAATTCAGAATTGAATTCTGAATCGATTTAGCGGATGAATATTGGTTTAAAACCTCGTCCCTCGTGGGCAAACTTGGCTGAAATTTTTTCCTCATTTAAACTCCATCCCTTCATGGGTGGAGTATTCTGACTCCAGAATTGCTGACTCCAGCAGGACTTTTAATCTACTGGTTCTGGCCTTACAATAAGCGCAACTCATTCAAGAAATACCTGCTTGTTTTTTTACCTTCATTTTTCCAGTGATCCCAAGCAACCAGCACCTCATCCTCGCCCAAATCCTCCACAACTTCACCTCTGGCGTTATATAAGGTGTAGTAGGGATCAGCGTAGGCAACGATAGAACCGACTTGAATCAATTGAGGTGATTCAGCTTTTTGGGCTTTTGTGATTAAATCAGTCTCCTGGGTAGTAAGTTCAGCCCAGTAGTCTGCTTTTATCACCTGGTATTTTTCAGCTACCGCCCAAAACTCCTGCCATGTAAACTCAATACGTGCAAGTACTTGCCTAATTTCCCTAAGCGCCTGGGGTAATAGTTGTAATTGCTCCGTCCTTGTTGCGATCGCCTCCTGTGTGGGACTAGTACCCAAAATGAGAGCCGCCGCTTCAAGCGCCTGGGTGTTGTTCATGGCAACGCTTAGGTTTTTCAATGCCATGCCCATGAGCCGTAGACATTCAGTCGCATTTTCTTTGGGTGGTTCAAGAGCAAGAGTTCGCAAATCAATGGTTTTTTCTAACGCAAGTTTTACCTGCTTGTTCAAAACTTTGGTAGCCTGTTGCGTCATAGTATTTCCCCATTGTTGTTGAGGGCGTTCAATTAGTGCGTGTTCTAGTTCCCCAATTCGTTGGTGGAGTTGCTGATTCTCTATCTTGAGATTTCTCAACCCTTCCATTTCATCCAATCGTTGCTGCAACTGAATGTTTTGCTCCTTTTGCTGGTTGTACAGTTGTTGCAAGGATTGGATTTGCTCACTTACTTGGGCTTCGGCTCTAGCTGACACTTCTGCTTGTAGCCCAATTCTCAATTCCTGAGAGAGACGTTCTAACTCAAGCTTGTGTTGCTCTTTGAGCGCTGCGTAGGCGTAGCCCGTCGTAGACATCGCTTCGGCATATTCTTTGGGGTATCTACGCTCAGTCGAATCGGACACAATTGCGACATCCAAATCAGTGTTGTTTACCAGCAGTCTTTCACCATCAGAGAAGGTGACAATCTGCTGCGAATTATTCGGTGCGTCTGCTGAAATTACTCCTGATTCTCCATAACGGGGATGTGATGGTGAGGAAATTGTGACTTTCATGTTTTTGGGAACCAATGGTTCCTGATTTTTGGGAACCAATGGTTCCTGATGGAATTGCTTTCTTACTCTTGGCATTGGAGCAACAATATTAGCCGCAGCTGCGAAATCTGATTCGCTAGGCTCTGGGTTTAATGACAAAGCCAGTGAGATCGCAGCAATAAGTTTTTCTGGTTCTTTGGCTAACCTCAAAAGAGGACGGGCTTGGCGCTCATTTTTAATCTGTGACCCCAACTCCCCTGCTGCAACAATAACTTTTGATGCTCCTAAGAGTTGATTTATACGCCGATAGCCACCATATACATGCAATTCGCCTTGGCAATATTCTGAGAAATTTTTGTACCCAGCGATTCTGTACATCTGCTCGTCATGCATGATGCGAATCTGTTCTACTGCTTGCAACTCAAATTGGTATTGAGTAGCGAAGGTGTCTTTGATACTGCTGTTGAGATCATCGTAATGAAGTGCTCCTAAGCTTTCTCTATCTAGTGTCAGCATATTTCTCTCCTGTCATTATCACTAGGAGAGGTGTTTGAAAAAAATTTTGATGTCACCTTAATCCCGACACCAAGATGTATTCGGCATAAGTCATTTTTCACGATATTTTTCCCTGATAACTCGGTTTACAAGCTTCAGAGGGGGCTGTATCAGTTATCAGTCAACAGTTGACAGTTATCAAAGACTCTGACTGATAACTGGTAACTGGTAACTGTTACTCGCGCTGCTACTGCTTTTTGCTACGAAATTCGGGGTTTTTCTTAATTAAACTTAACTTTACCTAAAATTGATGAATTTCGACAGGAAAAATTTGCCACCAAAAGTTCGACGTTCTGGTAACAACCCCTGTACAATAGGGGAAGCAGCGCCGGATAAACTCAGTCGGACATTTTTAGTGGTAATCTTAGTCGCCAAACTTTAACGACCACTGATTTTGTTCCTTCGAGATCAACCCCGCTCTGAGGTTATATGAAATTTAAGCCACGCACGAAGCGCTACTCCTTAGTGGCGCTTTGTGCGTTAAATTCTCGTACTGTTGTATCTTCACCTCCATACCTCCTTTCAATTAGCTTGATTTTACCTAACTTGTGGTCTTTCCGTATGTAGCCAGATTGTGCAACGTTTGTGTTTGACTCCTCTATATTTATCAGTGTTTGTTCCAGCTTACCCTGATTGGGTAATCGCTTTTTCAAGAAGCAGCACCGAAGGCAGAGGGCTTTTCTGCCTTGTGCTTGCGAAAAGAAAACTTGCATCTTGGGTAGCTCTAACACAAACCCAAGCTTAGTTGACTGACCAAGTTTGCCAGCGATTACTGTTAACCACTGTGGGTAATTACTGGTTACATCAGTCAGTCTCTTGTAAATCTTTGGTTTAACTGTGATTGTTGTGATGTGTCCATCACAGTTTAGATCAAACTGCTGCCAAGCGTTCTCTACGGTCTTGGGTTGTAGCCGTTCGTTGATTTTAATTGTGATTTCTAGTTTTCCTGCAATCATAGCTACCTCTTTTAAGATGCGTAGCTTGCCGCCGTAGGCATCGCTAATAGTTGTGAAGCATGAGATGTATGTACCAACCCTAGAGGATCTGTCGTAATATACTTTTTAATTACTGGTTGAAGAGTGAAACTGATTTCTTTTGTAGTTGGGTCTTTACTACTTTCTATTAATGAATTTTTCTCAAGTCCTTCTAATGCTGTAATTAACTCTGATGTGGAAATAGATATTTTGTAAATTTGATTTAATTCAATTAATAATTTGTTGAAACTAATATATTGGAAATTTAAAACTATTTTATCTGCTAAATAAATCATGATTTGTCGCTGAATATTACTTAATACTTGACCAAAAACCTTATTGAGCATTTCTTGAAATCGACTACTAACGAGTGTAGTTGGATCTTGAAAGAATTTTTCTGTACTACTTGCAAAGAAGTGGTGAATTCGATTGGAAACTGCTTTTAGCTCTAACGGATTACCGCGATAAGTTTCAATTAATTGACTACACCGTTTTTCTTCATTGCACAATCCCAAAGCAGATAAAAACTGCATGGCAGCATCCGGATCTAAACCTTCAACCTTGAGATACTGAATAGGTCGATCAGCTTCTATCAGTACATCGAACTCATTAGGCCAAACTCGACTAGTCAAAAGCAAGCAGCTTTTATGCTGCTCCTCTACTAAGCGGCGAAAAAATAGTTTGTACTCTAGCCTCTCCTCCAAATTATTTGTCTGAAATAAGGCTTCACATTCATCCAATACTATGAAGTAGCGCTGTGATTGCAACTGCTTGATTAACACATTTTGCATTGCCTGAGTATATTTAGGTAAGCTTGGCTCAGGTTCTATGGGTTGAGTTAGCTCTATTAAATCGGCTATTAAGTCTTGAAGGAGTGGTGCATGGGACACCGATTTCCAAATTAAGCAATCAAATCTAGGTTGAGATTCTACGCTAAGTTCTGTTAATAGTTTTGCAGCTAATGCACTTTTACCAATACCCGCCACTCCTATGAGTGATACGCATCGCTGATCGATTACTAATTCCTTTAGATTGGTCAGTTCCTTTGCTCGTCCATAAAAGCTGGATATGTCAGGCAGGTGACTTCCCATAACTTGCACTAGTCCGTTTGCAGAGGGTCTTTGCTTTCCAATTGACGCAGATAGAATAGGATACTTTTTAGTAACTTGCTCTAATAGAATACGCCGCAGTTTCTTTTTTCCAACCCGATGTCCACAGCCAATAGTTTCGGATAGTAAATCCGTATTGCTTAGTTATGGATAAAATTGAGGGACAAAATTTGGAGCAATGGTTAGAGTCTAATAGCCAGATTTCACAATCTCTAGCATTAGAATGGCTGCAACAATTAGTTGATATCCTTGACACAGTACACCGCTCTAATTTTTTTCACCGAGATATTAAGCCTTCTAATATAATTCTTCAGCCGAGTGGTCAACTTGCATTAGTTGATTTTGGTGCAGCACGGCAAGTAACTGACACTTACCTAGCAAAAGTTAGTGGAAGCGGAGGAACTAGTACAGGTAGGGGAGGACGATATGAAATCACAGCTATCAGCACGCCTCTTTATTCTCCACTGGAGCAAGTTAATGGTAAAGCAGTACCCCAGTCGGATTTCTACGCTTTGGGTCGGACTTTTGTCCATTTGCTTACTGCCACTCAACTAATTGATTTACCAACAGATAAAAAAACAGGAAACCTAATCTGGAGAAATAAAGCATCGCAGATTGATAAACCTTTTGCTGATTTGATTGATGAATTAATGGCTCTCCTTCCAGGGCAGCGTCCGCAGACTACTGAAATAGTTTTGCAGCGATTAGAAAAACTGCCTCAGCAAATTAAAAATTATAGATTAGCTAATTCTAAGATATTTAGATTTAGCAAATATACATTAATGGGTTTAGTATTTGTTGGGGGGATATTTCTATCTATACCTATAGCAGCTAACTATTTAGTGGCTCAAGGAGAGAGAGATGAGGTAGCAAATGATTCTCAGAGCGCACAAGAGTATTTTGACTCAGCTATAAAAATCAATCCTGAAGTGAAAAATTATATTTCTAAATTTTATTTTGATAAAGCATCTCGTAGCACTCAAAAACTGCGAGATGCAAAAAAATATTATGAGTTATCGATAAAATATAATAATCAAGATGTAGACACTTATAACCCACATTCCGCACTTCAATTTGAAGTACAAAGAGATTACATAATGAGAAAAGCAAAAAAATCAGGATGATTAAGAAATAGACTACTGAACGAATATATTTTGAAAAACAAATAATCAAAT
>JAIVFU010000114.1 GCA_020829485.1 Nostoc sp. CHAB 5834
CAAATGATTAAACCTACAATTTTCATCGGCTCTTCGACAGAGGGATTAAATGTAGCTAATGCAATACATCAAAATCTGGACCATTTCGCCGAAGTAACTATTTGGTCACAAGGCATATTTAAACTTTCCTCTCCGGTAATAACTACGCTTATTAATTCCTTGAACCAATTCAGCTTTGCGATATTTGTCTTTTCACCAGATGACATTACAAACCTTCGTGGCAAAAATTTTACAAGTGTTAGAGACAATGTTATTTTTGAAACAGGTTTATTTGCAGGCAGATTAGGTATCGACAGGGTATTCTTTTTAAAGCCACGGGGTCAAAATGATTTACGACTACCCACAGATTTACTTGGAGTTATTATGGGAGAATATGATCCAAATAGAACGGATAAAAACCTTGTAGCAGCGACAGGCCCATTCTGTAACCAGGTAAAAAACCAAATTGATGGACTAAAGAGTGTCGATGAAGAAAAAAAAATAGCTTTAAAATTTTCCAACAATTCAGGTGAATCTGATACATTTAAAATAGAGAATGATTTAAAATTAATAGAAGTTTACTGTGAGCGGTATAATTTCACAATGGTAAGCTTTCAAAAGTTGAAAGAAATGATACATCCAAAATTTACAGAAGAATATATAATGGCTTTAATTGAAAAATATCCTTTGTATCTACGAAGGTGTAAATTGAGAGAAGGAGTTTATGGGGTGGAATTAATTAATAGAAAGTAACTCCTACTAACTAATATACTATTTTCTCGTAATGTTTTCAGTAATTCCTTAAGCTCTGGACTTTCTTCGGTAGCGAAATCTTCTCTTAACATATGATTTCACAATCAATCTCTTCGAGGTCGTCAATCTATAAGTTTAAGAGCGTGTTGGGGAATTGAGAAAGGTTGAGAGCCGTGTCAACTTTGTATCGACCAAAATGCAAAGTGATGACCAAACAGTGGCAACCACTGACCGACCCTCAATGGGCCGCAATTTCGCCTTTCTTTGATCTTAAGCGCAAGCGTAAGCATGATCTACGGCAAATTATCAACATTATTCTATGGCTGCTGAGGACGGGTTGCCAGTGGAGGAATTTACCTAATGGGTGGCCTGCCTGGCAAGCTGTTTACTACTATTTTGATGTTTGGAAGCGAAAAGGCACCTTTGAACGAATCAATGCGGCCTTAAATGAACTGGATCGAAAACGAGTTGGTAAAAGTCCAAAGCCCTCTTTGTTATGTATTGATTCACAAAGCGTTAAGTTGAGCCCGATGATTTGTCAAGAGCGTGGTCTCGATCCTAACAAGCGCATCAACGGGCGCAAGCGTCAACTTGTTGTTGCTACCCAAGGTCGTCTTTGGGTAGCCCACGTTCATGGGGCCAATCAGGCCGATGGCTCTGCTGGTTGTGCGTTAGTGGGCGATGTGTTATGGCGGGTAGGCGAGCGGTTAGAAAAGGTCTTGGGTGATCAGGCCGCTTCGGCGGTCCGATTATAATGGGATCTTCGCCCGGGCGTTAGCTCACTGGAGCATCGACTTCGAGAAGGCCTCCCGACCCGAATCCGTCCAAGGATTTGTGCCTATTGCCAAACGGTGGGTGGTCGAACGCACAATTGGCTGGACCAATTTCTTTCGACGCATCGTCAAGGATTACGAGCATACAATATCTTCTTCGGTAAGCTGGCTGTATTTAGCTAACATCCAACTCATGCTTCAGCGAATCGAACCTAACTACGAAAGATAATTCCCCAACACGTTCTAAGGCCTGAGCGATCGTGACTTGTTTCCAGCCCTGTTGCTGTAAGGCAACACGTCGACGACGCAAGACTTCATATTCGGTTTGCTTGTAGCTTGCCATAGTAATCACAAGTTACAATTATTACGACTCTATTCACGCGTCAATAGGTCATTAAACGGATTTATCTATGGAAACCCTCTACCACATCAGTCGATATGCCTTTTTAATCTAAAAAAGGGTAATTTTCCCGTTGCAAAGCAAATGAAATTCAATATAATTTACACGAAATATAGGTTCAAAATCACAAAATAATTAAAAGCGATAAATGAATCTAAATTCACTTATAAAATAGTATTCATATTCTAATCAAGCTGATTTATATTTTCGAATGTATCTACAAGCTACTCCTACCGATCCAGTTAATAATGTCTGGGTTATTATTGTAGTAACCCTATTTGTGCTCAGCATGATTAATGAAAGGTTTACTAATATATTAAAGTTATACCTTCAGATATGGTTTCCTGATCAGCGCCGTGATCCTACTGCCTACTCAAATGCACCACAATGGCGTAGATATATAGGCGATGTTCTTAAACTAAAAAATTTAAGTATTCCTGAAATTGATATAGAAGATGATCGGCAAAGACGCATTAATGAAAAGAATAGAGAAAGTGGGTTAATCACGTTAACACTTATTTGCAGTATCATAATAGCTATTGCTTCAGGGGCTGATTTATTTTTAATCATAAGAAGTGCTCCTAAAACTGGACTCATTTCCTATGATGACATTTGGAAGCGGGTCAAAGATATTCCAATTGAAGAGCAAATAGTACGTGGTTCACTTTTTCTCTTCCGTCATAGTATTGGTTTCATATGCACTGGATTATTTATTAGTCTTGGTTCAAAATTCTGGCATGACATCTTGGATTTACTATTGTTTAGCTCAAATGTTAAACGAAAACTTGCTGACCCACAAACCTTCCAGGGCGAAACCGCTGATGCCATAGTTCAACGTTTGCAATTTACCGAACGACAGTTAGCCAGTATGGCTCTTGATCAGAATACTACACTGCTTAGCAATGATAACGTTCTTTATATAATGCCTGGGCAAATTGTTAATCCTGACAAGTCCATACAACCCTGCCTATGGGTACACTTAAAGGACAATAATTTCGCAGGATTTCCAGCAACTATTCCTGTAGAGTTACCCGGCAGTGGGCAAAAATTAACCGTTCAACTACGGTTTATTCTCAATGCTCAAATTCCTCAATTACATATTGGCAGTGGCGATGCCCTAACAGGTGAAGAACATAAGCTCGGCACTGTTTGCTGCATATTGCGTAAAAAGAGAACTATTGAGCGATACTTGCTGACATGTCAACACGTGCAAACAGGCGGTGCTTACCGGAATGATGGAGGTGCCTTTAATGGCGGACCTGTTCATGTTCGGGCAGGATTGTCTGACCAGAATAATAAGTGGCAGTTTGTCGGTAGGTGGAGCTTTGGGTTGCTTACGGAAAATCTGGATGTTGCCTTAGTAAAGTTACAAGTTGCCTTACCCACCCAGTCGACTCCTTTCTCAAGCCTACCTCGAGCGGTGACGGCTGCCGATGAGTTCCGCACTCCGGTAACAATGATAGGACAAGTCTCGGGCTTACAAAGCGGATTTATCGTCAATGATCAAAGTGACTCAGTGCCTTTTCAATTTAAAGATGGAGTTCAGCAACTAAGAAAGCTCCTTGTTGCCGCGCGTTTTACGGACGGGATGAAACTTGAAAAATTTTCAGACCACGGCGATTCAGGTGCGATTCTATATGATGCAACCACACGAGTCCCCTTAGGAATGGTTATGGGAGGTAGTCCCGAGTACACGTTTGCGATTCCTTTCGATACCCTTCTTCGCGGAGTTTTGTCCGACTACGAGATTGATCAACCTAATTTGCCTATTGCATGAAACACTTATTATTGGTTATCGGATTGGGGTTTCTTTGGGAGCCAATGGCTATCGCTCAAGGAACTATGCCCCATTGGGTTGTTGAGTGGTCGGCTCTCACCATTGATCTGGATTCACCACCGACTGGGCCAACAATCCGCATTCTTTTTAAGAATCTTTCAGAAGGCGCTAAGTTCAGAGGCGAGTTGAGTGGCAAGGACGGCAATAAAGCCTCATTTGTAGAAACAGATTTGAACGCCAGTGGGCTAATCGAAAGTGCCAATGAAAAATTGAATGGACAAAACCTTCCGCTGCCTCCCTGGAAATTAACCATTACCCCCGACAATGCAAATGAATTTTCTTCATCAGCCTTTCCACCTCAAGGGCCAGCAGGCAATCCTAATACTGGAATAGCAGCTACTACAGAATCAGACTTTCCTTCTCTACTGCAATATGCCAGCAAATTAAATCAACTACGAGGTAAGCCAAACGAAATAGAGGAGCAAGCTAGTTTAATTAAAAAAATAATAGAAACCTATAAAAGTCTTAGTCTAGAAAACTTATCTGCAAACCCCTATTTATCAGATTTAAAATGGAAAGAAATTACAGAAAATATCAATAAAAGTACAGCAAAGACTAACGTTGGCGAATTAAACGGGCTAGGATTTTTTGGTAGTTTAACTGATCCAACAATTGCACTTGATGCGCTTGCAACTTTTATGGCTCGTCGATTCAAGGAGGAACTCAACATAGCTTACGTTTCGAAAATGAAGGACTTCCTGAGCGATACCACTCACTACGATCCATTCCATTTATTACTTCCCGAAACCCGGCAGCTGATTGTTCATCTCAACCCTGAACAGTATGCTCTTTTTCTCGATTTACTCCGTGAACAGTTTCGTCGTGACTTAAGCAATGCCTCAGAAAACACTGTATTGTTTTTAAAAACAGATTATGTACGTGCAGATGTAAGAGCACCTTTATTAGCTGGAGCTGAAATATGGGATCAATTACACCACAATCGAAAAGCATACGAAGTTATTGAAGCCCTACCAGACCTTGCTGCCATAAAGGTTTTTCCAGATACGAGTGTCCGACGACAATCTCGGTCATATCTGACGATAGCGGCACTCTTTTCACGCAGCATCCGCGATAGCAACGGTGGTTATCCTAAACCAGAGAAGCCAGACTTAGGGACCGTTAAACTATTTTTAGGTTTATTCACGGAAGTTCATAAAAAAACACTCCAGGCTAATACGATAAAACTATCAGGTAAAAATCCTGATCTATATGTGGCTTTGATTGGCCAATCAGGAAATTTACTTCGACTAAGCGATCCTATTAATAGCTTCCTTAACAAAGCCTCTCAATGGCAGGAGGCTGTCAAAAAATTACCACTAGGTGGCGACGCTTCAACACCTGATGAGTATAGTCAGTACGAGAAGGCCGTAAAGAGTTCATTTAGTCTGGCCATTTCCAGCCTTGATCTAGTCGAAGCTGTTTTACCAAATACAGCCCCCGACCTAGCACCCTGGCGCACGCAATGGATTCCATTAGCTGAAAACCTTTTACCTATTGGTCGTTTTATTGTTGAAAAACGATACGAGATGGCTGCTTTTACAGCCGTTGATCTAGTTGCTAAGTACATCGATGCTAAACGTAAGCCTGGAGAAGATCAAAAAGACCGTGTCGTTGAATACATTACTCTGTTAGCACGTCTCTTGACGGCCCAGGATCGGGATCAACTTGTTGCAATACTGGAAACAACCGCTCAACCGCTGACCAGCTATCGAACCAAGCGTACACATAGTTTTAATGCAGCTATCAATGGTTATGGAGGAGGGTTTATTGCGGCAGAAACGCTGCGTAGTACAGATAATAGCTTAGATAAGCAGACAAAGATGGCTTATGGTTTTACGGCTCCGGTTGGCATCTCTGTTTCAACTCACGTAAGACAGAGTTCGTTCAGCGTATTTATGCCAGTTCTTGATATTGGGGGCATTTTTGCATTTAGATTACAAGATGAGGGCGCAAAATTGCCAGAAGTGACATGGGCTAATTTTGTATCACCCGGTGCCTATTTTATTTGGGGCTTGCCTAAATCACCTTTAGCCTTAAGTATTGGAACGCAATATGGTCCAGAAATTCGCAAGATTACACTGAAAGATAATGCTGGCCAAGTCGAAGAGAAAACAGCTCGAGCTTGGCGTTTCGGAATTTCACTAACAGTTGATATTCCATTATTTAATTTGGCGACCAAGCGTTAACTCTTATTTCAAAGTCTTTCTTATAGAATACCTTAGGAAAAAAATATTTGTAAATCAGAATTCTTCTTTGGGATGTATAAATGGTATATTTTTACGTAAAAGCCACCATCGACAAGTTATGTTTTCTTGCAAGTAAGACATGCCTTTACAACTTTCTTACTCTTATCACACTCTACTTTAGGATAAATTTAAGCTATTGACGCGTGAATAGAGTCGTAATAATTGTAACTTGTGATTACTATGGCAAGCTACAAGCAAACCGAATATGAAGTCCTGCGTCGTCGACGTGTTGCCTTACAGCAACAGGGCTGGAAACAAGTCACGATCGCTCAGGCCTTAGGCTTGACCCAAGGCTGGGTCAGTCTCACCCTAGCTAAATATCAATAGCAAGGACAAGACGCATTGGCTTGGCGAAAGCCCACGGGAGCTGTCGCCAAATTAACCGATAACCAACTCCAGCAATTAGTTGTGGAGATGAACAAAGGGGCCGAGCATCATGGCTTCCCAGGGCAGATTTGGACGCGCCCCCGAGTCAATGAAGTCATTAACCGACTCTTCGGGATTAGTTATGATCCTTAACAGGTCGGGCGTTTGTTGGAAAAGGTGGGCTGGAGCCGACAGAATCGGAGCGATTTCTATGATTCAAGCAACAACGGGGGAATAAAAATCTTTATATTTTTCCCTCCTCTGTACGCACGCAAATACGCGATGAATCAACTTATTACAGACGTTGTTGATGACTAACATCTGATTCTTACCTTCTGCCGTCTTGCGAACATAATAGGCTTTTAGCTCCTGAGAATGCTGAATAGCTGCCATAGCTCCAGTATGCAAAAGGGCTTTCAAGTCCTTATTGGCTTTATTGCTAGTTTTGGCTTTACCCTTGTACTGACCTGATGAATACGTAAAGGGCACGACCCCGGCATGGCAAGCCAATTTTTTCGGGTCACTGATGCTCTTAAATTCATTAGTAACGATTAGTAGTTCGGTAGCGATAGCCGGCCCAATGCCTTTGACGGACTGCACGTAACCGTAGAGTTCTTTCAAATAAGGGTCATTATCAATAACCGCAGCAATAGCTGCCTGAATCTGTTTAATGTCTTTTGTGAGGGCATCCAGCGTCTTTTGACAAGATTTTTTAGCCTCGTTATGCTCTTTCCTAGAAATGAACCCGTCTGAATCTGTCAAAGGGGATTGAAGCATTTTACGCACTTTGACCAGGCGACTACGGGTGGCCGTCAGGCGATCCAGTTGTTGAATGACCTCGCGCTTAGGTGTCCAGAGCCGAACTTCGTCTCGATTTTTGTAAGCATACAAAGCAATTCGTTGGGCATCGACCTTGTCATTCTTGCCACGAATCATGCCCAGGCTTTCTTTAATATAGATAGGGTGCTCTACCCAAATGCTAGCTTTGCTTATTTGCAATAAACTGATAATGTGATTGTTATATATTCCAGTATGCTCCATGCAATACAGGCTATTATCAAAATCAGCCTCTGGGCATTGTTGCCTTAAGCGTTTAACAAAGCTTTCGATGCCTTTCTTGTCATTCGACGATTGGTGATGAAATAACAACTTGTTAGCGACGACAACGGCCCAGTCCAGGGTAGCTTTGGAGATGTCAATACCGACGAAATACGTAAAAGTTTCCATACTTATGAATACATTGATGGTAGTATTTAAGCCAGTATCCTGTCGTACACTCAATACCTTGCTCATGGGTCTTTAGCCCAAATTTCTATTTGAGTCTTGTACTTCAGTAAGCCAGTGGGGTCCTGAATCGCTCCATGAGTCACTAACTCAGCCGAAGACGGTAGGGCAACCCCACTGGAACTGGTTTACTCCCATTTTGAGAGCTTTTCAAGGTAGAATATTCTTGGAATATTTACAGGGGACAAATCTAAAGGCCGAAGCGACCACAGCGGAAAGCCAGCCAACAAAATCCTGGGCGGGTCCAGTAATGGCGGAACGAACGCTTGCCTGAACTTAAAAAAAGCCCAAACTGAAGGGCGTGTTATTCTTTACGTAGACGAATCCGCCTGTTACTTGTTACCTATGCTAGGTCTGACTTGGGCACCACTAGGCCAAATACCAATTTAACTGGAACAGGCCGGTCGTGATCACCTTAGTCTGATTGCGGTCATTACACCCAACGGTCGGCTTTATGTAGCGGGCCCAGGATCGGTCGTTTACAGGCGAATACATTGTCTGGTTTCTGAATAAGCTCTGCGGGCTTTACCGTAAACGCGATTTACTCATCGTATGGGACGGTGCTTCCATTCATCGAAGTGAGGCCGTCAAAGCCTTTCTGAAGCAGCGGCCTGGTTGAGTGCATTTAGAATCTCTACCTCCTTATAGCCCTGAGCTGAACCCGGTCGAATTGATCTGGAATCAGCTCAAGGGTATGCTAAAAAACCGAGTGTTCCTGTCATTACTTGACCTGACACAAGCAGTTCAGGAGCAACTCAACATCTTTGAGCAGGAACGGAAACTAGTACAAGCCTTCTTTCGCAAAAAAGAGATTGGTTTCTTTACAGATTAATTCACGCATCAATAATACAGTTATCCACGCAGCAAATGGTTTATAAGAAAGCCTCTGCTTCATCTCATTAATATGAGCTAATGCTTTTTTAGCTGTGATAAAGTTTTCTGATCAAGGCGCATAATTGTTTTTTTTAATGTATCTAGTTCTGGATAAGATTTAAAAAAATTTTTATTGTAGAATAATGTATTCAACCGTTTATTCAATTGAACAATAGTAGGCTTAGATACATACCATCCTAACGGATATTCACCTTCATAGCTATATGCTAAACTAAGTTTAGTGTAAACTATATCTCCTGAACGTTCTAAGTCAACATACGTGCGCTTGAAAAGCATGCTATACATATTATTTCTAGTAATAGTACCACGATTCCAAGAGTTAAAAAAACTTTCCCATGGAATTCTAACCGAGCGGACTGTTTTTAAAGCTTCTTGCCTATCGTGAGTACTACCATTACCATTCTGAAGAAAAATAATTGTAGGACGTACCTTAATATTATGTTTATGAGAAATTTTTATAATGGAATTTAGTATTTGTACAGCAGTTTCAATACCTGTATTATCAAAAAAGCCACCATCAGTTAAATGTCCACTTTGAGCTATTTTGTTATTTTTATAATTCTCAATTAACCCTCCACTTGTAACAAAAGGAAAACGGGCTGATGATGAAGCGGCTGTTTTCACTGGCATATCCTTATTGGTATACTTTATTACGTCCACAACATCTTGAAAAGATGTTGAATCCAATGACAAATTAGAAACAATTGCTTTCTGTCCGGTCTCAGAAAGTGTGCAATTAAGAAACAAAGACGGAAGTTCATAGTTATAACTTTCAGTAGTATCCTTATTGTTTGATAATTTCCAAAGCTGAGTAAAAGGCATATCAAGCGTGTTGAGTCCATCTCGATACTCTGGTCTGTAAGATTCATTAGGAATAGAATCCATAATACCTTTTGTCATCCTCCTGTAGCTGTTGGACCAGGAATTTTCTAACCATTTTGACCGATCAAAATAATTAATAGGATAAGGTATGAAATTTTGAATCATTTCTGGAAACAAATAGGCAGAAGTCAATCCAGATACAAAGTCGTCCCGACAAATCCGGCGAAAAGTAAGATTACTTAACACATGAGTATTAAGTTCTAAGTAACGTTGCCTATCATGAACAAATGAGTTATAAAAAGTTGCGCCAACGGCCCCACCAGATACGCCACTGATTGCATATAGATATTTATTAAAATTACCAATTTTTGAATTAAATGCCCATAAAGAACGTGCTGTCCAGTTTAAAGCACGGATGCCCCCGCCTTCAGCAGCAATAATTATAACAGGTATTTCTGAATCAAACTTAGGACTTCTAGCTTTTGCCCAATTATAGAAATGAGTCTCGATATCTGGGCGCTTTGGCACCAGAGTGGGAGAGGAAATGTCCTGAAGTGATGAATTATCAGTAAAATAGCTTAAAACTATCAAAATTGTAATAGCTATAACGCTAATTGGACGGTGTCTATCATCGTTAAAATAGATTATTAAAGTTGTAATTAACGTTAAAAATGCCATACCCATTATAACAATGGGTACTGGTCCCATCCAGATCGCAACACCCCAATTAATCGGAAGTAAAAATATTATCAATAGAAACAAAAATGTTAAAGAATTAAACAGTAAAAAAAATTTACCTGCTTTAGAGCTTTTAATAATATTCCAGTCCTCCCTAATGGTTGTAAAAGGGCGTGGCTTCCAATCAATTCGAGGAAACCATTTATCAATTTTATTACGAAAAATCAAAGAAGTGCCAAAGCAGATAGAAAAACAACACAATGTTATAATAAAATAATTAGGTACGTCAACAAAAACTAACGTCATAATTAAAAATGGTAAAGTTGATAAAAACCATGGTGTGCATCTTATTAATTTAACACTAAAACTATTTTTTTTTATTTCAATTGGTGAAAATAAAATAATACGAGTACATGTATACGTTATAAATGCCCATAGTATTAAGCTAAATGGGTACACATAAACAAATCCTTCAAACAGCATAGTTTCTTGAAGATATACTTTAAGCTCTTCATTAAACTCTTGTTTTAAACCCATAATAACATCGTGAAGCTGACCAACTCCAAGAAATAAATACATCGAAACGCAAAGGATCAAAGGTAAAAAGGCTATGTTCCGAAAAACTTGCCAACAGATAATTGCTATTTCTATGATTGAAAAATTTGAAACTATTTCTTTATTTTGATTTTCTTCTTTTTGGTGAATGCTCATTTTTCAAGAAAGTTATAATAAGGGTAGAAGTCTACATCCAATAAATCAAAAGGTACATGAAACACTTTTTCTAAATAGTGAAAATTGCTTTAAGTTCACCATATATATGCCTTATGGCTTGATTGTGTTAATTAGAAAAGTAGCGGTGGTTAATAATTGGGTCAATCAACATATTGTTAAATTTCATCGAACAGATGGATACGACACTCATCGTCTTTGATTTTCTTTGTAAATTTCATTTTTACTGGTCGTTACAGCCTAATAATCGGCAATCATAGCAGAGGCTAGTGCTTGTAAATCGTCTTCCTGTTACTGCTCTGTGAATTAATTTGTGATAAATCCAATCTCTTTCTTACGGAAGAATGATTCTACCATTTCAGGATCTTTTTCCAAGATTTTGACTTGATCAAGAACCGCTGTTTTAAGGGTCTCCAGATTAGTGAACACCGCCAGGCGGCCCTGTTGATTTTTCAGACTCCGTTTTAGTTGGCTCCACATGAGTTCGACGGGGTTGAGCCGCGGCGGCGGACCGCTCGGGGCTATAAGCTGGTAAACGTTCTAAATGAACCCGGCCTAGCCGCTCTTTTAGAAAGGTTTTTACCACCTCACTGCGGTGGATCGCTGCCCCGTCCCAGATCATAATTAAGTCTCGCTTTCGATATCGACTGCAAAGTTTACGCAGAAACCATACAATATCTTCACTTGTAAAAGCCTGATCTTGACCAGCTACATATAAGCGGCTATTGGGAGCAATGGCCGCTTATATGTAGCTGCGGCGGGCCGCTTAAATGCTTACGACCTGCTTGCTCAATGACCATTGGCGTCTGGCCACAAGGGGCCCACGTGTGAGCTAATAGGGGAAGCAGATAACAGGCCGATTCATCAACATATAAAATGACCCGGCCTTCAACTTGGGCTTTTTTTGAGTTCGGGTAATCGATCCTGGCGCCATTGAGCCACTGCTCCTGCATCCTGCTGCCGGGCCTTAGCTTGTGGTTTTTGTCGGCTCCAACCTATTTTCTTCAGTAGCCGACCGACTTGAGAGGGATTGTAACTGACATCGAATAACTTTTTGATGACTTCATTAATACGAGGTCGAGTCCAAACTGCCCCCGCAAACCCCTGATGCTCTGCTCCTTTGTTAAGTTCTTCAACAAGTTGATCAAGCTGATCAGACGTTAACCGAGTGGGCGCTCCGGGGGGCTTGCGCCACTGCAAGCCTAGAGCCCCTTGTTCACGGTATTTTTTTAGGGTCTGACTAACCCAGCCTTGAGTTAAGCAAGCGCCTGGGCAATAGGGCCTTGTTTCCAGCCCTGCTGTTGCAGTTCGACACAGCGTCGTCGTAATATTTCGTAATCTGCTGGTTTATATTTTGGCATACTAACAACAAGACATCAGTATTATAAACCTACTCACGGAGCTATAAAGTACTGATGATCAGGAGTCACCTATCCATATAGTTGCTTGGCGTATAAATCTGCCCGTTTGCACAAAGCAGGCCTTATAGCGAAGGCGACACACTAGCCTAAAAATATAAACTTTTGCCCATGAACTGTGCCTGCCCATTCTGTTTCGCCTAGCCGTTCAGGAATATCATTGCTCGAAATGTTCCTGCCCAATTGTGAGGTTAAACAGATTATGTAAGAAAAAGAGAGAGGGGACGACACCATGCTAGTGGATGAATCCACTCCCTTAGTCTTAACGCCCGAAACGACTTCCCCTCTTTCTTCCGGGAGCGAACCTACGATAGTGGACGAATCTACCCCCAAGTTCCGAACGTCCGAAACGTCTCCCTCTCTCGCGCGCGGTGACGAGGTGGTTCCTATGGATGAGTCCAACACGGCCCCTCTCTTAACGTCCGAAACGGCTTCCCCGCCCAGACAAACTAGGGGTTTTTATAAAATGTTCCTAATAGCCAAAAAGCTTGGGTCCGCTACAATACATCACGGTGATCAGCTTTGATGGAGGACAGCACAGCTACTGGAAAATGCTGTAACAGACAGTATCGGCACCGTCCTCCGATTAGATAGACGGGGGCCTTGGGATAAATTACAGTCGTTGAATGACCGTTTAACACATGTAAAATAAGAATCGGCTCATAATAGCAGAGCAACTTATCCCCTCGCACACTGCCCTCATTACTGTACATCTGCTGTATACATAGTAACAAAAGCTACTTACAGCTGAGACATTTAAGTACGTAGTTACTCGGCGTTATGATTTTGTTTTAGTTGTTCTTGTTCAATATAGACCAGACTCCGCCGCGAACTGATTAAATCAGTATGGTCTGGCGGTAAGATGTGTTCTCTGATCATCACAGCTTTCTGCATATATCCGTGCGCTTGTCCTAAATCCGCTAAGTAATAGTAAGTAACGGCTAGGTTATTGTAGGAACCAGCCAGATCAGGATGGGTGGGGGGTAGGACTGCTTCCCGAATGATAAGCGCTTTTTGATTATAGCTTAATGCTTGCTGGTGATTGCCCAAAGCCCCATAAATTAAGGCAATCCAGGAGAACGTGTTAGCTAATCCATCGTCCTCATCGTCTGTAAAAAGTGCCAGCCAGTCAACGGTGTAGGGTAAATAACGCTGCTTATCCAGTGGACTCTCCGTCGGCTTGTAAGCTAAAGCAGTAGCCATCCCATGAATCAATACCTCGCAATTGAGGGCCGTGGGCTTCAGGCGCTGACGAACCACCCACTGCACCAAACCGTGCATGGAAAAAAACCGATTATTCAGCTCCTCCAACCAACCCCCGTGTACCAGGCTGTTCAAATGGCCTATCAAGGCTTGCCGGTCTTCAGTTGACTCCACCTGAAGGAGGATGGCCAAATCCTGCACCGGAATATCGGCGGTGGGCAAGATGGCGAAGTACCGTAGAAGTTGCTGGGCATCCTCCGACAAAAGCTCGGTGTCGAACAGATCCAGCAGGACCCGGTAAATTTTCCTGGTCTGATCGTCTATCTCAATAGGATAGTTGATTTCTTCGTCGTCATAGTCCTTTTTGCCCACTATCTGCTGTAGTTCGTCCAACTCCAGAAAGGCATTGGACTGAGCGGCTTTGGCAATGACTTCGATCAATTTAGGGTGGTAAAAGGCGTCCTCCAGCATGGACTCGATCAACCGACTCTTCGCCGCCGTCAGATCAGAGGTATAATGAGTGCGGAAAAGGCGCAAGGCTTCATCAGGCGTCAGGGCCTGAACTTCCTGAATGGCTCGCTCCTGGACAAAAGACTGGGGCCGAGCCCGGCCTGTAATCAACACCGTCGCATTGAGGCTGGCTAACTGTTTTTTTCTTACTCGCAAGTCCTCGGCATCATTGGCATTGTCGAGCACCAGCAGCAGCTTGGGAATACGCCGCAGGGTGTCGATGAGTGCCTCAAATTTGGTTTCGGGATCGAGTGCGGCGTCTACTTCCAAGCCCACATCCGCCGAATTACCTAGCTGATTAAGCAGGCTCTCCGCGATGGATCCCACGATTTCCACGTAGGCGATGTGGTCATACTGATCTTGAGCTTGGGAAATATAGGCTCTGGCCAGGGTCGTTTTGCCAATGCCGCCGATGCCGTGTAACAAAAGCAGCTTACGCTGGCTCAAATGTTCGTCAATGGCGCGGAGTTGCGGCGCTCGCCCTACCAGATTAGCCAGGTCGTAGTGGGCAAACGTATTCAGGTATTTAGAACGCGGGCGAGTCTCCCTGCCTGAATGATAATGAACATGCTTGTCACGACCTACGTTATCTTCACTTCCCCTATGATCTTGTTGTGCTTGATCCATTGGGATTAATTATTTGTGGTGGATAATTTTATCGCCTCCAACATTATCTCCGCCACCCGAGTGGTACTGCGTAATAATATTTCCTTTGGGTGCGGTTGGATCTTTCTGTTGAATGACTTTTATCATTTCCTGCAAGAAGACTTCAGCCTGCGGATCTCTTTCTAAGACCGCTTCAATCGTGCTTTTCACAACGCCCTGCTGTGCCTTACTATCCGGGTTGTCCTGCAAGTCTTTCAAACTGTCCTTAGGAGAGTCATCCGCTCGGATAAAAATGGGTTTGATCCAGTTGACAGTGGCTTCGGTGAAGTCATCAAAAAAGCCTTGGACGGATTTATTGTCTTTTAACTTTTTAGCCAGATAGCCAACGATGGTGGAAATAGCGATGGTTGTGGTTAGTGGTTCCATGTGCTAGCAGGTAAGGGATTGCATAAAAATAAAGGTATACGGCCACCTTTCCATTTTTATTGGACACCCTTGTTGTTAATCGGTTAAAAACTACTTGTACTTTTTTTGGTAGTAGCTAAACTGTGTTGGAAGACAGAATCAATAGAAAGTTAACCGGCTGATTATCTGTAATTTGATCAAAAGAACAAGCGAATCTATACATTCAATCAACACATTTCAGCCACTACCTGATATATTAAGATTTTCTCCGAAGTACAGAGCGTATAACCCACCTGTGTAAACTACTCCCATTTCGAAAAATCTTCCCTTTTCTGTCATGGCTTTCTGCCCCCCCTTTTTGTCATACCTGCCAAACTTATTTTATAACTTTTTAATATCTTTCTTCTACTTTTTCTACTAATTATTGGTTTAAAATCTCTCAAATTTTCATTTGAGAGTACTTTTTAAAACTTTAAATAATTTAGTGAATTCATAACTAGTTAGTATTCAACTACTTATGAGCTGTAAGTATGACAAAAAAAGGGGGTTTTTATGACAAAAAAGGGGTGTTAGTATGACAATTTGGGGAATATCTTATGACAAAAAAGGGATAAAGATATGACATTAATAAAAAAAGTCATATCTTTGAAAAATTTTTAGCAAACGTAAGCAGGTATGACAAATAGGAAGGAAGTCAAACCTATTGAATCTGATCAGCTTGTAATACTAAAGAATGCTGTTGCCATGGCTAAGTATGATCTCAGCCGTAATCAACAAAAGGTATTCTTAGAGGTAGCTATGCTTGCCAAAAATAGGCCTGACGAGAAGTTCTACAAGCTCTATATCAGGGAATTCCTTAACAATATAGGCGTTTCTACTAACGATACTGCAGAACTCAAGCGAGAGATTGAAGAGATGCGCAACATTACGATACACATACCTAAGACAAAAAGGGGGGGTGAACTTAAGGCGAATTTTTTTGCATCAGTTGAAATTTTTGAGAATCAAGGTAGTCGATTCATTGAAATAGAGTTATCTGAGAAGCTAAAACCGTACTTTATTGAGATTGCTGAGGGCGATTTCTTTCATTATCAGATCGAGAACACGAGAGTCTTAAAATCAGCACACTCTATTCGCATGTACTTACTCCTGAAAAAATCTGAGTGGGTTAACAAGACGACCATTAGATATGATGAATTAAGAGGGTATTTGGGTGTTAAAGAGGGCGATTATAAGTTGTTTGGTGACTTTAAACGTCGTGTATTAGATAAATGCCAGGATGAGTTGAAGCAGAAAACCGACATAGCTTTTGAATATCTATTAATTAGGGAGCGTCCGAACAATCCTAACACTCCAGTACATAAGATTGCTTTCACCATTCAACGGAATGGTAAGACTCCTACGATCATTGAAGTACCTCTATCTCCCCAAATTGTCATACCTCTTACAATCGAACCTGACCAAGAATTGACTAAGCTTGCTCATGACATCGAAAAGATTGATGTAAACGAGCTGGCCACCTTGATTGGCAACTACGGTCGTGATCGTGTACATGATGTTCTTTTACTAGCTAAAGAACAGGCTGCTAAAGGCATTAAGATACTCTCCCTGACTGCATACCTCCACAACGCTATAAAGAACAACTCAGCACAAGGTAAAGCGCGTAAACAAGTGGATAGGAAAACTAGCGCACAACTGACAAAAACGCACATAGAAATTGAAACGACTATCAAGCATGGAATATTTGCTTTTACTAACGACTATTACACTAGCCTTGGCATGAATGCTCCGATAGACAAAAAGACTGAGTTTTTAAACATTCTGATCGAAAGGATAGCTAAAAGGGAACTCAGAAAACAGGATATTTATGATGGCGAAACTCTCAAACAGGAAACTGTCAGATATTTATACGGCTATGAGTTTCATAGAAAATCAGAAGATGAATTGGCCGTATTATTTATGAAGTCTATCAACAAGCCAGTTATTAAAGAAAAAGGCTTTTGGAAGTACGTATAATTCAGGGTTTTCTTAGTTGAAATTTCAAGATTTCATCGGAAGCAGCCATTCATACACCACTGACTATCAAAGCTTTAAACGTAAGTGATATAAATATATATTTATATCACTACAGTAATATGTCAGGATATCAGTATATAATTTGGTTAGGATATAAATAATTCTTTATATATTTATGTCCTAACCAAATTATATACTGATATCCTGACATATGGACAATCAGAGCAAGAGAAATGAAAAAGATACTCATTGCTAACAGTAAGGGTGGCAGTTCTAAGAGTACACTGGCCTTATCACTGGCGTACTGCTTGACTCAAAATTACAAGGTATGCTTACTT
Organism: Nostoc sp. CHAB 5834; assembly: GCA_020829485.1. The sequence goes on from JAIVFU010000114.1 coordinate 17,258, forward strand.
GATACTGATACTCAAGGCTCAATCAACAACTTTAAACAGTTTGTTGGAGTCGATGTGGTTGATAACCTAAATGGAAATTATGATGTAGCAATCATCGACAGTCCGCCATATTTAAGTAACCAGTTACCTGAATTAATAAGAAACGCTGACTTTATACTGATTCCGTGTAGACCAAATTACTTTGACGCTTTGGCATTGAGTGGTATAACCGGCATGATCAAAGGTAAAAAAGCAGGCATTGTACTAGTTCAGACTCAGCATAGGGTTAATATCTCAGATGTGATTGATACCTTGAAAGAATATGAGCTCCCAATCATCAAGCAGTCTATGAGCCAACGAGTAGCCTATGCGCGTGTGGCGATGCAAAACCCTTTTGATACAGATGATGTAAAAGCTCAAAAAGAAATACTCTCAATCGTTCTTGAAATCTTCTCAGCGATCAATGGATAAACCTAACATAAAAGATCAGCTCAAAGGGCTGATTACAATGGCACCGCCAACACCTGTGCAGGAGGTAAAACCTGTAACCCCGAAAAAGCAAAAATCAAATAAAAAACGACTTGTTAAAGATGACGATGAATTCCATATCAATGCTCGTATACCGATGAGCTATGAGAGAACAATTAAGCGATATTGCCTTGATCACGATATTAACATCCGAACCTTCTTGCTTGAAGCAATTGACGCTAAATTAAAGGAAAAATAACAATTTTTATTTCTTAAGTATCTAATATTCAGTTGCTTAATCAATATAATCTTACAATATAGGGTGCGCTTTAGAAAGGTACACAAACTATCACGACTCGCTTTGAAGCGTCTTAGAAAACGTACGTGGCTGTTGCACAACCCTAATGAGCTTATATTGAGGAAGATGTCTATCTTGATGTATGGTAGGCAAAAAGTACATCACACCCCCACAAGGCCATAGTCTGCTACTCGACCAATGCGTCCCCCAGCAGAATCTATATCGGCGACTAAAACATGCCATTGACCTAACGTTTCTGTATGAAGCGGTCACTCCCTATTACGGCAAGTGTGGTCAACACTCAATTGATCCGGTTGTCTTTTTCAAGTTAATGCTGGTAGGCCATTTGGAAAATCTTACCTCCGATCGAGCTATTATCCGCTGTTGCCAACTCCGACTGGACATCCTGTATTTCTTAGACTACGAGTTAGGGGCCTCTTTACCCTGGCATAGTACCCTCTCACGCACTCGGCAACGCTTACCCGAAAGTGTCTTCGAACAGTGCTTCCAATATGTATTAACCCACGGTGTTGAGCTAGGGCTGGTCGATGGGCACACCCAGGCCATCGATGCGGCTTTTGTGGAGGCCAATGCTTCCCTGGACAAGTTAGAAGCTAAGCCGCTGGCCAAGTGGACATTGGAGAAAAATGAGCAGCCACTAATTGAGGCTTCGGATCGGGTGTCTTTTGATAAGGCTAAACAATACATCAATCCAAAAAAAATGACTCGTAATAATCGAGTCTATTACAGTCCCAACGATCCGCAGGCCTGCTTAGCCACCAAACCGAACAAGGCCTTTCGGCTCTATTACTTGGCCAGTATGGCCGTGGATTGTGCTCACCATGTGATTACCCATATTCAGGCCGATTCCGCTGACCAGAAAGATTCACGCCATTTGCTCAACATAGTCGATCGAACCCGCACTCGTTTGTCAAACTTGAACCTATCCCTTCGGTGTGTGTTAGCCGATGCAGGCCGGGGCGCCGATGCAGGTTTAAGTTCGGGAGAAAATTATGCGGCTTTAGAACATCGTCAAATCGAAGCGTACATCCCTTTGTTTGGGCGTTACATCCCAGACCGAGACCCCTTTACGTATGAGCCGGATCAGGATCAATACCGCTGCCCTCAAGGGGCTATTTTACGTAATAAGGGTATCAAGATGGCGGGTGGGTATGGTAACTACCGCTACATTGCCAGCTTCAGTGCCTGCCAAAATTGTCCCATCAAGGAAAGTTGTTGTGGTAACCGAGATCGTAAATCACTTAGTGTGACCATGTATATTGGGGAGTATGAGCGAATGGAAGCCCGCCTGACAAGTGCGAAAGGGAAGCGGCTGAAAAGGCGACGGAGTGCGGTGGTTGAGCCCGTTTTTGGGAGCTTATTAAACTACTTTGGGATGCGCCGGACTCCTGGCAAAGGAAAAACGGGTGCGCACAAGCGGATGGTGATGGCGGCAACGGCCTACAATCTCAAGAAGTGGCTATTGGCTAAGCGCTGGCCTAAAGTGATTACTCAGGTGTTGGCTTTGCATCCAGGGGACTCTTTATTTTGCCTTTATTGGACGGGTTACTTCAAGGGTACTCTCATTCCAGAAGAGTTGTGCAACAGTCACGCCCGTTTTTCTGAACGGTGGTGGGTAGGAGGGGAGTGGCTGAAAACTAGCCTTCTTGCGTCTAAATATACCCGTTCAGTTTAATCGTTCACGATTCTAAGCTGGGTTGAGGCTTTTTTGATCAGTGTAAAAATTCTCAGAAGTTAAGTAAATGCAACTTGGGTCGCCGTAAGAAAGACGCGCTACTGTCTAACCTGACTAACCAGCTTTACGAGCGGGTTGGTCACCGGGAAACGGCGCAACACATTAGTGATCTACAGGGCACAGAGGACGTTGAGCACCCTACCGAACAGTAAAGCGGTGCCAGTCTGCAATGACACTACTTTACCGACTACGAGCCGCTTTGGCCGCTCTTCTAACTACTTATCAAATCATCATCCAAACTTCGGGATGACTCATGTTTATGAAGCAAACAGTTGGTGTTGCTATATCTTAACATATAATTAAGAATATCAAAATAGGAACAGAGTAATACTGAGTAGACTGAAATTAAAATTACCGGATAATAAATAGTAATTTCTTTTGCTAAGTAGATTTTT
>JAIVFU010000115.1 GCA_020829485.1 Nostoc sp. CHAB 5834
GGTCTGACTTGAGGCAAGCAGCGTCCCCCTTGCCGGCGCCCCATTGAACACAGTGCCTTGTCTCTTTCTTGCACTCGAAGGTATCGCGTTGAGAAGAAACCAATCCACCTTGCCCGGTGTATGTTTGAGGTGTGCTGCTGACCAACCGGCATATGCTGGTGTCAATGGCCGAGCAATCGTCCTCTCTATCCGCGGTAACAGGGTCGCTGATATTGGGGGAAGGGACCGCATAACAAGTCTGGCCAATCTGCGGCTGCAGGCAGAGGCCGCAACCGGGCTTGTCCGCATAGAGGAGTTGAAGTGTCCCGGTAGTCGAGTTGTTCCACTCATCGATATACGAGCCCGTGCACTCATTTGAAGGAAGGGTTCTTCCGTACCAAGTGCCTGCGCACTGCAGCGTCTTTGTTTCGCTACCTGCGCGCACGTCACAGGTCCCTCCAACCTTGGAGGGTGTTTCGGTGACGCCGCGAACAACAGGATTGCTTACATCAGCGTTGTATTCAATACGCTTGTCTGCCGCACAGATTTCTTCGGTTACTTCTTTGCCATTGACCAATTTCTTGATGGTCGTTTTGACAGCACAAGTTTCAGTGACAGAGCCAATCCGAGTCATGCCCGACGTCTGAGCTGGAGTACAGCTATTTGAGCTCGTGCCGTATTCGGGCTTGTAGTACTCAATGATTTCGCAGTCTTGTGTACGGGTGTATTCGAGCTGGGAGATGCGCTGAGTAAGGGGGAAGGTTCGAACGCAGGAGCGGTTGTAGGTTTGGATGTCTACAGCCTCACGGAGACACTCACGCGTGGCGCCAGAGCACTCGCCCGTCTCAGTTGGGCCTTGAACGGTCACTTGCTTGCTGCCATCACAAGTCATGTACTTGCCGTCAGCGCTTAGAACACGGTTGGCTTCAGCGCAGTCGGCCAAGGGCTGCCCTATTTCACGCATTTTCCCGGCGTAGTCATCTTCGACAACAACTTTCTTCAACCCAGACAGGACATTCGACTGAGAAGCTGCTTGAGCGACATCGCCCTTCAGGGATTCGTCGTTACCGCCAAAGGAATACGAGCCCATGAACGAGACTAGGCACTTGTTCTGAACATTGCAACCAACGCCGACCGACAAGCCGCTGAGGTTTGAATATGCTCCGACCGTCACCCGTACAGGCGACGAGTAATCGGAGGCTTGGGCGCACAGTCCTCCTTTTGCTGATTCACCGCAGACCGACACTTGAATGGCGGACACCTGGCCGCCTGAGTTTTTTTCGCAAACCCCTAGCTTGAGGACCAGCCCTCCCGCCGCTACGGACCCGGGAATCGCATTGCTACCAACGCACGAAACGTCGAGCGATTGATTGACACGTACTTTCGCTAGCCCCGTGCGACCAGAGTGGGCCGGGTTAGCTACCTGCTCTACTCCCGTAGTTCCGGTAATCTTTTGGAAGGTGTTGAGTGAGTCCTTCATCGCAGAAGGACCGTTGTCACGCATGATGGGCTTACCCGTCATATCAAGCTTGGGGTCTCCATTGGCGTCAAACTCGATGAATTGCTGACTAGCAATACCGGCCCCTTGAGCACCCGCGGCTTTTGCTTGTTCAACCAAACGCATGTCAATGCCTGAGTCTGACTGTGCAAAGGCGTTTGCACACACGGCGAAGAGCAGGCTAAGTAGTCTTTTTTTCATTGGAGGCTCACTGATAATCCAATGTGTAGGAACCTCTTTCCTAAATAGGACTACCTTTGGAGCCCCAATGAAAAACACCCTCGTTTAGGAGGGTGTGGCTGGCGGTGAACCGGTGGGGAAATCCTTCCGGCCCTGCGCAATTCCAGCGCTTACTTTTGAGGACTTCCCGCTGCGGGCGTCAACACCGCTTTGGCAGCGTCTTGCGCTGCTTGGATTTGGCTCGGGGACAGTGCGTCATCCCATTTGGCTGAGAACGCTTTCTGCTCTTTACCTGGCGCTGACTGTCCAGACCAACCGCGAGCCAAAGCAGCTGCGTGTGGCTTTGCTTGCTGCGCACCGTCGTCAATGAACGCATTCAGGGCATAGTTCGAGGTCACCGACCCGCTAATTTTCCAGTACTTGCTTTCATCCAAGGGCGGGCATTGGTCGTATGAGGCGTCCACGTCCCCTACCTTTACGGGCACTTCCAAGATGCCACGACACTGCATGTCTGCCTTCACCGTCGTGAATGCAATCGTTGGGACGGTCTTGACGGCATACGCATCGAACAGTCGCGGGTCAATCGAAATGCTTGCTGCGGCGCCCTTCCCGTACACCAGCTGCTGTAGGTCTTTGGTAAGGAACTCACCCAACGGACGCCCGGGTGGGACGCCCTTGAACACCAGGGTACCGCCACTCCACATAGCTTCTACGGCATAAGAACGGAGCATCTCCAGAGGCATGGACCACGACACAAAGTAGTAGAGCCCCGTCTCACCTTCTGGGTCGATGCCCAGAAACTCCAACACCTTCGCCCGGTCTTCAGCCATGGCGGCATCCGCGATGGAGTCGACCTTGCGCTTGGTTTCGCTGGCGAACTCCTCCATTTCTGGCGTCCGCTGCGTCTCGTACGCATTCAGGATGTCCCGAACCATAGAGATGCCGGCCTCTTTGGCTTCTTTCAACTTTGCGGGGTCCACCCCGCTAAGCCCGCCGAGGGGAATGTGGGAGGGCAGCACGATGTCGTCTGCGGTTACCTCCTTCACTTCCTTAAGAGGGGTTACCGCCTGAGCGGAAACTGTGCCAGCCAGCAACAGGGCGGCGATTGCGACAGCCCCCTTCAGGGAATTGGTTTCAAGCAGCATTGTTGTCCTTGCCAAATCAGGTTGATGGTGTGTTCTTGCGTAGGTACGTTGGTTATGGGTGGGAACTGGAAGAACTTCCCATTGCTACCGGTACCAACCGCCCTACCCTTGCGACGAATCGGACCAACTTGGTTGTATCGATACATGCTCTTGACCCAAATGGGGTTCGGGTGGGAGAAGCAGATTGCTGTTGGCCCAATGGTTTGCCATTGCAGACCCAGCCGGTGGTTCCGCGCGATGAATTTCGCCTGAATCTGGTTGTTCATCGTGAAAGGGTCCCCGGAGTGATTCGAGTTACCGGTCAACGGGTACACGTTGCCCCAGGCGCCAGCACACCAAAACAAGGCATCCAAAGGCCAATCAAGAGAGGATGCAACGGCATCTACAGCGCAGGCCGCAGACGCCACCGGGTTTGCGAACAAAGCAGACTCTGGTGAAAAAACAGCTCCCCACAAGTCATCCTGGAAGAAGTAGTCTGGCTCCGTAACGTAGAGCAAATTGAAGCCACTCGGGTTGTGGCACATGACGTCCTTCATGATTTCAAGCATCCCGAATACTGGGTACTGGTAGAAGTGAATCTGCATCCGGTTTGTAGACCGCCCACGGGTAGCGTGGTTAATCACCTGCTCAGAATGGAGCATTGAGTACATGGGCAGGACATTGATACCCCCTAGGCTGCTCAAGCAGCCGGGACGGCGTTCCACCTCTGAGATGTAGAGGGGCTGCCAGAACGTCACACCGATACCTACCATCGGAAATCCGAAAATTGTCGGGCACACGCAGATGGGAGGCATTGCCAACATCAGCGGCGAGGTGGAGTTTGACCCGTTGGTGATTCGAACACCGCCGATTGAAATTGGAAAGATGGTGTTCCAGTCGGTGTCCGTTAGAGGGTTGTACAGCTGTCCCGTACAAATGGCCGGAACGACCGCCTGAGAGGAAAAGGACGCCAGCACCAGGGCGGCAGCTACGAGGAATTTTTTGAAGATATTCATTGTTTACCCAGATTTCTTATCCGCTCAGCGTTATTGGCCAACTCAGGCCAGGAGCGAAGCACTTCATCTGCAGTAAAGGGAGCCGCGTAGCTAGAAACGCCGATATACAAAGAATACTGTCCGTCCCCCGGGTACACCAGCGTCGGCAAGTACTGGACCTTGAACCTGCTGATAACCCCGTCATTGGCGTGAAAGACAGGGCGGCCCAGGGCTTCCATGTCTTCCTTCAGGTCGCCTGAACCGGCTTCCATGGGAACCAGAAAGTCAGGTGCTTTAGCAAGAGCTGCTTTGGCCAATGCAAGCTGGTCAGGGTCCGAGCCGTCGAAGAGAAATACCGCTGTAACCGGGCGGTACTTCTCCAAGGGATTTACCTTCGTACCCTTTGGTGTCATCACCACCCATTTGTACGAGCCGTCCGACTGCTTTACCGGGGCCTGAATGTCCGAATTTATTTCGATGGATGGGTCAACCCAGACAGTTCTTGACTTGCTGACTGTGGGAAGCTGTCGCTTAGGCAGCCGTTCGAGAACAGTCTCGGCACTCTTTTTTAGTTCCGCTTGAGCCTCAGACCAGTTTGCCTTAGCGGCAGACTCAACCATGAGCTGACGCATATCAATCTCTAGAATCGGCCAAACTACGCCTTGGACCCCAAGGTCCTTGGCGTAGGCAGATGCGCATGCAGTCAGCGCTAACACTATGCTGAATGCAGCATTTTTGAAGCTCATTACCCCGCCCTTTTTTTGGTTGTCTTGTGGGTTGCCTAGTCGAACGCAGTTGCCAACATAGAAGCGGCCACCGCAATTTCGCGAGTCATGACGCCCTTTTTGATTTGGTGTTCCTCCATTAGCTCTTCGTACGTCGCCCCCTCAATGAACGAGTGCATGATTTCGTACTGGCGCGGAGTCATCATGTCTTTTCGTGATTCGAGCAGCTGCAAGCGTTCTCGTAATTGAGCCTCCTCCGAATTCTCGGGGTCCACGGCTTCTTCTTCAGGATTTACACCTGCGGCTACAGAAGCATCGATGCCGGACATTCCGGCTGGAGCAGCACTTTCGTTATCTCCAGTCAGGAACCATGCTTCCATTTCGGCCCAGTCCAAAGCTGCAGACAGCACGCCGGGGTTCACGTAGCTTGAACCGTCCTTACGACGGCGGAATGCGGAACCAGGCAGGCGGACAGGAGCACCCAACTCTCGGCGCGTACGTAGAGCCACGTGCCCAGCTACCCTGTGAGCGTATGCGGCGATTTGGCCCGGTTTGTAGGTCTCGATGTCTGGAATTTGAGTGGACCAATACAGTCGAATGTCCTGTGCTGCCTCTTCACGCAGGCCCTCGGGAACCCCCTTTTCAGAGCAAGCGATATCGATTATCTTGCGGTCAACAGGAGGCTGACAAAGCCGCAGGTAGTCGAAAAGATTCATCCCCGGTGTCACATCCTTCGGAGGAACCAGCTGCTTGCGTTCACGGGGTTTTGCGTTGGTTTGGGCGTTGAGGGTCATTGAAAGTGCCGCGAAATTTGACGAAGGCTTTTAGGCTACGCTTGGGAGGTTGTAAATTTTGATGACTGTGCGACCCTGCTTCGCGTCGGCCGGAAGCTGGGTAACAAGTGGCGGGATAGGCATTACTTTGAGGTTGTCGTCTTCGATTAGTCCTAGCCCACTAGGGTTTTTAGAGGTTGGTCGTACTAAACAATCAAGAACTGGCTTTAAGCCACCGTAAGCGTTATCCCAGTCCAAGCCTTGACCGGAGCAATACCGTTCAACACAAAGGAAGGGCCGGGGGAGCGGCGGTCTGCGGGGCCCTCGAATGCTGGACGCCACCACGAGCTGCCAACCTTCCCGCAGGGATTTGTATTCCCTGAAATGCATTGACCGAATGGTGTTGTTGCTTGGGGTCTCCAGAGGAAGCATCAGCGTGTAGCAAAGCTCACCCTCCTCAATCGCCTTGAGCCAGTCCCCGAGCGACATCAGCCTCCCGACTTGGGCGCTCGCTCTGTCAGGTACTTCTGGAAGCCCTTATCAGAGTTCATAAAATCTCGGAGCATCTCGTCCACCAGTTGGCTTCGCTCGATGGGCTCTCCGTACTGCTTCTCGTACATCTCCTTGTAGATGTCGATGTTTTGGCTGGTGGAGCTTTTCACGCTCACAGCAAGACGGACAGCAGTGTCGGCCTTGCTCAGTTTTCGTAGCTTAATGGTCATGTTGGCTGGATAAGTTTAGATTTATCGGTTGAGACGAATTTTATCAACAAAAGTTCCCTCTGTCAATTTTTGTATTCTGTCTGTATCTATATAGCCAATTTTAGATGAAAAAAGACCACCAGTGGATGGTGGTCTCGAATAAGAGTGATAGCCAGCAGTTTTAGGACTGGTTAACCATGGTGCTCCTCCTGACCGGTCTCAGCACGGGTGCGCTTCGGAACGACTTCGCAACCGAACCCCATGAGGTTCAAGGAAGCCATCATTTGGTCCTTTTGTGGTCCGCCCATGTAGGCCTGAGCTTCGACACGGCCGGTCACCTTAACAAAGTCACCTTTGTTGAGCAGGTCGGCGTCCAGCTCGCTGATGAAGAGATTCAGGTTGTACCAAGTTGTTCGACGCTGCTCACCCTCACCAGAGCTTTCTGCGAGACGGGTCGAGTAGAAGACGCCATTGCGACCGTTCACAGGACGCAGAGGTTGCGCGATATTGCCAAATACTTGCATTGAAGTGTCCTTAAGTTCAAGGCCTATCCTTAGGCCCAAATACTGATGAAATATGTCTGCGGAAACCGCATAGCACAAGACATATAGCTAACACTTCACAGGCCGTATCAGACACCTAAAATTCATCGGCAAGAGAAAACAGGGGCAGCCTCTGCTCAGAGACCAAGCGCCTTCCCTCTGGGAGTCCAAAGACGCCTGCAAATTTGCAAGTCGATTATAGTAAGTAGACGGACCCCGAATTATTCAATGTTGACAGGGACTTACAGGTGTTTATACGCACTCAAATAACATGTTCCGTCATTCAAATAACATGAAACGTCATTCAAATAACATTCCGTTTCGGTTGTTTTGCTTAAATTTTCCTCAAAACAGACCCTTTCAGGAACTCAAACAACATGGCCACGGATTCAAATAACATACCGCACTTTAAAATGAACTCAAATAACATTTGAAATTTAGTACGCCTAGGAACTCAAATAACACAAGCAAGTGGGTGCGCGCTAGGGTGTCTTCCTTGCCGAATTTAGGCTGTTGTATGACTCTACTTTTCTGTGGCAACTCTGGCGGTCAAGTTCTATACGGGGCATACACCTTGTGGTGTTTTTTAGGACACAACGATATGACCAGACTCAAACATACAAAACAGACCCCTTGGCACTTTGAAATGAGTCGCGCGGCTCAACTCAATGTCGCTCAAGCCCCGGAGCGAGCGATGGTAAAGTCCTTGAAGAGCTCTTCGACTTTGAACAAAATTGCGGCTATCCCCCCATGACTAACCACGCTGCCGTTTTTGCTGATTGCATTGAAAAGCTCAGCAGGCTGCCCGTTGCTCGGCATCCCGGTCTGATGTTTCAACCGGGATTGGAGGGATACAGGGACTACACCTTTGGTGCCCGTGCAGGCCCTGCGGTAGAGGCAGTCAACCTCTTCCACGAACTTGCTCATGCTGCTCAGTTTGGTGCGGAAAACTTCTCTCGTCGAGCAACCTCTGAAGGGTTTGTGTTCAAGACGCGTCGCATCTTCGTCTACAACACCTACTGCGAGGAACCCAGAACCTCCAAAGCGACTCGTCGGGAGTTAGAAACCTTTGCGTATCAACTGCACCTTATGCGTCTTGCCGGGTTTACTCAGACCGACGATGATTTCATGAGTGACCACGCCAAAGTCATGCGCTTCATGCCCGACTGGTGGCACATCCCCGGGAATTCGGATGAGAAAAGAGCAAAGTGGTGCCAAGCGTATATTGCAAAACGATACGCGAAGCTCAAACCTGATGAGGTCGTTGGTCGCCTCGACGCCTGGCTCGACAAGACCTGGCTGAGGCTTAACCAGTCGGGAAAAAAGGGGCACCGCTCATGCCACCCCGTCGAACAGCGGTACCTGACCACAGGCGCTGCGTACGTTGGGTAGCTCTTCCTGCGGTCAGTAGCCTGCTAGGGCCGCTTCTATTGATTAGCTGTGCCGTAAATCATAAAGTGGTCATTTGGCCAGGTTATGCCTTAACTTCCTGCTTCACAGAGGGCAGTTTCACCGAACGCTTTCGCGCCCGGCCAGAGCTTCCCTCTCCACAGGCTAACACCCACACCCGGGTACCCAAGGTGAGCGAATCGTTTACAGCGCCGCAGGAGCTGCAGGTCTTGGAGCTGGGGTACCAGCGGTCTACGACCGCCAGATGCACTCCCCGCTGAGCAGCCTTGTACGTGAGCTGCCTGCGCAGCTCACCGAAGGAGGCATCGGCAAGGGAGAGGGACAGACGCCTGTTGGCCATCATCCCCTTGACGTTGAGGTCCTCGATGGCAATCCAGGCATAGTCTCGGGTGAGCTTGTGGGAGAACTGGTGCAAGGCGTTGGAGCGGATATTGGCAATGCGCCAATGCAACCGTCCCAAAGCCTGCGCCGACTTCCGCCTATTGGCCGACCCCTTGACCTTGCGGCTGTGGGCTTTACTGAGCCGCTTGAGCCGGCCGAGCAGCGTCCGAAGGGCCCTGGGCCCTTCCACCGGTTCCCCGGTGCTCAGCACCGCCAACGCACTGACTCCGAAGTCGACGCCCACCGCAGCTTGGCTTTCGCTGCGAAGGGGGCCGTCTTCGGTCTCCACCAGGATGGAGATGAACCAGGCGTGGGCGGTGCGCGAGACCGTGGCCCCTTTGAGGGAGCCACTAAAGCGCAACGGCTCTCGCATGCGCACCCCCCCGAGGTTGGGGATACGCACGCGACAACCGTCGGTGTCAAAGGTACCTGCGATGAGCTGGAAAGAATCTCGCTGGCCCTTTTTCTTGAAGGTAGGCGCCTTGACCTTGGGTCCTTTACGCTTGCCGGAAAGGGAAGCCCACCAGTTCTTGTACGCCACCCCCAAAGCCCGGATGGCCTCTTGAGGGGCGCACTTGGTCACCTCCAGCATCCAGGGGAACTGCTCGCGCTTGATGGCGTTGAGCTGCCGACGCAAGGCCCCCTCAGAGGGTTTGGGGAAAGAGGGGTCGGCCAGATGGGCTTCGTACTGCCGCTGCCACTCGGAAAGCGCCCAGTTCCACGCAAACCGCGCGGTACCGCAGGCCCGGGCAAAGTGGTTTGCCTGAGCGAGGTTGGGGTCCAGGCGGATTTTATGGGCGCGCAGCAACGGACGGGTTAAGCTTAATTTTAGGCCGAATGGCCAAGATATGCTTTATTTTAGCATGCCAACCTGTCTAAAAGCACGAATTTACGGACAGCTCATGCCTTATTTCGAGGGCGGGTTATGGGTAACGGAATAACAGCCCTCTGAACACGAATTCAGAGGGCTTTTTTTTGAGTCACACCAGCGCACCCTCCAAAACTTCTTCGGAGGGCGCTGGCAGCAGAGGCGCTGTTGTCGCTTTACGCCAATGCAGCATCCCTTTCGTGATGTGCCACCCGTCGTCCACGATGCCCTTTTCAGCGAGTTCCTTGAGGGCGATTCGGAGTGTCCGGGGGAAGGACTCCTCACTTGCTTCTGAACCGCACAGCTCCCGGATTCTCTCGGTTGGCGTAGGAATCAACTTGGTCTGGCTTTCGATGTAGGCGTATAGCCAAGTGCAGAGCCCCTCTGGAAAAGCTTGTCGCAGCGGGAGGTCCAGCCAAACCTCAGCTGAACGCTTGAACAGTTGAACGATGTCCGAATCAATGGAGACTTTCCAAGGTCCACGGGAAGGGAAGTCAAATCGCGAGCACAGCTGTACGCTGAACTGCTCGAACTCCAGTAGCCCCCGCTGAAGCCGTTTGATATGGTCCTTCAGCTGCTGACGTGCAGGACCGTCATAACGAGAAAACACTTGTCGGCAAACTTCTTCTGCATTGAAGCTCACGGATGAGCCCGCACGGTGGTCTCTGGCGAGGCTCAACAACGCCATGAAGACGAAACCGTCCGATTGCCGAAGCTCAGGGCCTTGATACTTGAAGAGGATGGAGCCCAGGCTGTTCTTCATCTCCAAGGACACTTCGCGGGCGCGCTCTACCCGTTTACTGCAGACCCGAAACAGGGGGGACACGAAAAACGCGCGTGGGCTGATTAGTTGGCGGGGCCCGTGCTGGGGTACAAAGGACGCTTCAAGTTCTTGCTCCAGCTGAGCTTGCTCATCGATGCGAGCCTGTATCGACCGGTACAAGTGGCTGCGCTCGGGGGAACTCGCCGCGTAGGTCTTAGCCTCCTTTGAGAGGTCGCTTACCTCTCCTCGCAGCTGAGTCTTGCGCTTCAGGATGTCAGCCCGAGTCGTCAGCTTTTCGGTATGGCCGGCGGTTAAGAGCCCAGGGTTGCAGGCGGACACAGAGTATCTTTCGTTGAGATTTTAAATGATTATACCACCAGATGTTTTATACATTCTGATGGTATTTTTTGTTTTCTAACAATTTTTGTGTGCAATACGTTGACGGCGCAGAGCTACTCACGACCTCGCACACGTTACGACTTAAAGCTCCGCAATACTCCCTGCACCAGTCCGTTGGCCGCGGAGCTTCCTTCCTCGGCTTGAGCCCTGGCGTGCTTTAGCCTCCTTCAGCTGCGGCACGTAGGAGGAAGCTGGGCCACAAGGGCTGACAGCCCAGTTGGTACCAAATTGACCGTTTTAGGTCCACCGTTCTTGTAGTTGAGGGTGAACTTTGCGTTGGCACCCGCGTAGCTCAACTGCTTCATGATGTCGTAGGGGTCACTTGGCAGAATGTTGTTGCCGCTGCCCTTAGTCCATGAAGACTCAACCTCATTGATTGCAACGGTGACAGGAGCCGTGACGGGGATGCGCGTATCGATGCGAAGGTCGAGCTTCCCCTTGCTGCAGAGAATTCCGATTTCAGGCGCATCGTGTTGAACCCCATTGATTTCAAGCCGGCCGCGAAAGCCTTTGACCAGTTCAACGGTGTCTCCGACTTGTCGAACCTGCCAGCCTTCGTAGATACTGCGCGTGCCGTCTGCGCCGCCTGGGGCCGTGGCGACTTCCTCCCCCTTCAGAAACGATAGTTCATCGGGCAGGCTGTCCTGGATGGAGGCAAATAACATGAGCCCCAGGGCTACCGCGATGAAAATCCAAAGGAAGGCATTCATTGAGTCACCCCTTCGAGCTGAGCTGGCGCTGGCTCCTTCGCAGGCAACTTGGCGACCGTGTTCGAGTCGATAGGGGGCAGGACCAGCGGACCGTAACCGGTGTGAAGGGACGCTTGAGTGAGCTGCTGGCGAACCATCGCCATAAGGTAGGCGCCGGCCGAGTAACGCACCGCTTCTTCCCGCTCAGCCACTGTCTCACCCTCTACTGGCGTGTTGAGGACGATGGCCTCAATCTCGGCGAAAGCCTCGAAGCATACGCCCTTCTCAGCGTTCTTTCCCATAATCTGGGCCTCCATGACCACTCGCCAGTGGTCCGCCTCAGGCAACTGCTCTGACTTCAACCAAAGGCCCACCTCATTGGTGCATGGGCCTCCCACCCGGTACGGGCGCACATGCGCCTTGAAGCGGTTCTCAAGCACATAGCTGGCAACAATTTTCAGGGTTGGCGTTGTCATTTCGAATCATCCTTGGGTTGTTTTGCGTCAGCTGTTGGGGGCGTCCAAGGCTTCTTGCGGTTGTCGTTTTTGGCTATCTGGAACAGGAGCTTGGCGGCATCTTCGCCTTTCCAGGTCACTGTGAGAAATGTGGGGCGTCCCGCCTTGTCGCTTATCCACTCCGCCATGTTTCGGACAGTGAGGTTAAAAATCGCATCAGGCGATTTTTTAGAGAATTTGGTCACAATTCTCTTGTGAATACCTTCTTCACCCGCGAACAGAAGTTCTAGCAAAAAGCTTTTCTCTTCGTCGCTCATCCAAGCAAGTTCAGCGGGGACCTTGACTTGACGCAGTATTCCGAGAGTATCAAGAGAGATGTGTTGTTCCATATGGCTGTATAGGACGATGTCAAGCATCTAGCGAAGTTAGTTTAAACCTCTCCGCTATACGCCTGGATATTCTGCGTCCGGCTAACTCATGACAATACAGCACAATTTCCTTAAATCCTCTGAAGACTCGCCCACCCGGAAGAAAGTCCGTCTTGGCGAATATCTCTTATCAAAAAAGCAAATTACGGAGCCACAGCTCTATGCCGCCTTGGAGGAGCAGAAGGTCACTCATGAGCGGCTCGGCTTAATTCTTACCCGAAATGGGTTTCTATCCCGTAAAAATCTGCTTGCTGCCATTTTGGCAACCAACCAGGACCAGATTCACGGCGAATCGTTTTTTACAGCCCGTGTTCCCGGTGATGTTCTAATTAAGACTAAGACAATGGTCGTAGCTGAAACCGAGAAAGAGATTTTCTTGGCCACGCTCACCTCTGAAACTCAAGCGCGCATTGAGATTGCGGAGTACTACCCTGAAGCTTCCTTGGTCTTTGTTGCGGCCAATTACGAGCAGGTCGACGCCTACCTGGAAGACGTGCGAGCACTCCTTCACGACGATGACTCCTTGGTAGACAAGATTATCCGACGAGCATTTGCAGAAGGTGTGTCCGATATTCACATTGTCCCGCGACACAACTCGTACACCATTTTCTTCCGGCACCTTGGTGTTCGCCATCACGTCCATGAAGGTCATCTGGATGAATACACCACCCTGGCTGCGCGTATCAAGGACTTGTCACGCATGGACTTGGCCGAGCGTCGCCTTCCCCAGGACGGTGGCTTTCAGATGGAATACAACGGGAAGCTGGTAGACCTTCGCGTGGCAACGGTGCCCATTGCCGGCGCTCAAGAATACTTGGTGCTGCGTTTGCTTGACCCGGACCGTGTTCAACCTTCCCTGCATGGACTCGGTATCACCCGTGTGGCTGAGTGGCGCAAGGGTGTAACACGCCCTGATGGTCTCTGCCTCATCTGTGGACCAACGGGCTCCGGTAAGACGACAACTCTGAATGCCTCTGTCCGTGAAATGGACCGATTCGAGCGCTCCATCTTCACGGTCGAAGACCCCGTGGAATACCGAATTTCCTACTTGGCACAGGTGAACGCCAATCCCGAGTTGGGACTGAACTTCGCACGAGCTTTGCGAGCGTTCATGCGAAATGACCCCGATGTAATCATCGTAGGCGAAATCCGCGATGCTGAGACCGCCAGTATTGCCGTGAAAGCTGCAGAAACGGGTCACTTGGTACTGGGTACCCTCCACACCGGCAGCATTCATGGCGCCGTTCAACGACTGCAGGACTTGGGCGTGCCCAGCCACGAACTGGTTTACCTGCTTCGTACGGTCTTGGTACAGCGCTTGATTCGAACGACCTGCACACATTGCCAAGGCACTGGTTGCAAGACGTGCTCGGGTACTGGCTACGGAGGTCGAAGCATCGTATCGGAGTGCGCCTACTTCGCTGGTGAAGAGGAAGTCAACCGGATGATGACCGGCAAGCGCGAGTGGCCGTCCATGCTGGAAGACGCATACGGTAAATACAAAGAAAAGCTCACATCGGCCAACGAAGTCATTCGCGTTTTTGGCGAAGAAGCTCGCGTCCTGATTGAAAGCGAGGCTCAGTAATGCCACTCTTCGAAGGCAAGGTTAAAACGCGCGACAACCGAGTCAAGTCGGTCGAGGTTCAAGCTCGCAACAAGGACGAAGCACTCAAGCACATCGAGCGCCTTGGTCGCGTCATCACATTTCGTAAGAAGTTCTCGTTCGACTTGCGGTCGGGGCTGACGCCTGCAGACCGGCAAATTTTCTTCACCCGGCTGTCCGCTATGTTGGCGTCGTGAGTAGGGACCTCAGACGCACTTTTGCTGATGCGAGACACCTTCACCGGCCGCATCCAAGAAGTTTCAGGTCGATTGCTCAGCTATGTGGAGTCCGGCTCAGACTTGGCTGCAGCGTTTGAAAACGTTGGTAGGCCTGATTTCCCTGAAGCAACGGTCGCATTGGTTAAAGCCGGCGCAAGGTCGGGGGAGTCCTGGCGAGCCATCAAGGATGCGGCGGAGTTTGAGTATCAGCTGCACAACATTAAGAAGGGGGCCTCCAAAGGGCTCATCACGGGCATCGGCTCCTTCATCGGGGCAGGCGCTATGACCGTTGTTTCCACCTTGTACATCGGCCCCAAGATTATGGAGTCTGACCTAATCAAGGCGGCGAACAAGAGCGGGGCAGTGAACATCGACTGGATTAACAACGTTGCCTACTTCACCGGCTACTCGATGGGATTCCTGATGTTCATCGGAGTAGCGTTCTGGCTACTTGCGTCGGTAGGTCGCCGCGTCATGCCGGTCAAGGCCGACAAGCTTATCTTGAAGGTCCCGTTCTACAAGGACCTGGTTCTCTCGCGAAACAACTTCATCGTGCTGTACGGATTGGCTTTGCTAATTAAGTCGGGCGTACGTACCGAAGAGGCACTTCGCCTGTCTTCGGAGTCCGCTCCACGGGGCGCTCTTCGTTCCGACCTTCTGCACGCCATGGAAGCGGTTAAAACGGGACGCCCTTGGCCCAAGGTAATGCAGACCTTTCACCCTACCGACAAAGCGGCCCTCATGAGTGCTTCAGACCGCGAGCAGGTGGCTCATACGCTGGACACCTTGGCCAATCAATACCGTGAGCTATACGCACAGCGATTGGCGGCTTTCGTCCCTATCGTGAATTTGGTTGCCGCGCTGTTCATGTCGATTGCAGGTGGATTGCTTTTCGGGCAATCCATTATGCCAATGCTGATGGCAACAGAAGGCCTGATGTAAATATTTTTCCATTACATCGAAGAAATTCGATTTGATGCCTATACATAATCATTAAGCCTAAGATGGCTCACAGGAGTTTTCATGTTTTCCCTAATCGTCACAATTATTGCAATTTTGCTTGTTTCTGCTTTGGCGCTGGTAGTCATGTATTATGGTGGAAGTGGTTTTCTAAGCGGGAATGACCGTGCCCAAGTAGCACGAGTGCTAAACGAGGGAAGTCAGCTTTCGGGCGCATTGGAGCTGTATAAATCGGATAACGGCGATTTTCCCGTTGGGACCTCAGCACAAATTGGGGAGCAACTTGTTACCAGCAACTACCTGGACGGGGTACCTGGGTCCGGCTGGGAATTTCGAAACGACAAGGTTGTTAACACCGAATTGACCCGAGAAATGTGCCTTCAAGCAAACAGCAAGCTTGGGATTGCCGACGTTCCTTTGTGCTCCGACCCGGCAATCTCAAACTCTACGGTATGCTGCGAGACACCAGCTTAAAGAAAAAACATCGCGGGGTGGAGTAGCCTGGTTATCTCGTCAGAGTCATTATCTGAAGGTCGCAAGTTCAAATCTTGCCCCCGCAACCAAACTAAAAAAGACTAGCACCGCTAGTCTTTTTTGTTGTAAGGCATTAATAGGGGCCCCACGAAATAGCCCTGTTTCTAATAGCCCAGGCAAGCCCCTCGCAAGTTTTGAAGAGGTCGCTATTTAGCCGCTACGCCAGCGCATGTAGCCCCGCCTGCAAAGCTGTGCTGCACGGTAGCTCGGTGCCAAGGCATAATGGGGCTGTAACACGACTTAGCCCTTCCCTTGCCGTAACGGTCTTGACTTAGAGACAGCAACGACAGCCCTCTCAAGCGAGGTGTCCACGAGAGCACGGTTTGCGAGCCTTCCCTTCTACTGAAGCACTAGATTTGGCAAGCATATCTTTATTACTGTATTTCCAGGTTACCTTTTAGGGCTGGGTGTCGCTTTCACAGTGGGGGATAAAGTAGGCAGGGCATATTACGGGCGCGCTTCTGAATTTGTCAACGCATAGTTCTGTAATTGCACATATCAGCCATACCCGGCATTTACCCGATTTAACGAAACAAAAAAAGCGACCCTTAGGTCGCTTTTTTTGCGGTAGCTATTACAGCTTGTACACAAAGGTGTATGCGCTGCCGGAGCCGAAGCAACCGAACTGCACATCACCCAGGGCAGCCGCGTCGACACTGGCCGTGAAGTCAGCAAGTTCCACAGTCTTGGCTTGGCGGCCAGCGCGCTTTTCCACTTCCAGGCAGGCGTCCTTCGACAGGGGCTTCGCAGCGTTGGTGGTGATGCTCGTGCCGGATGCGTCAGCCGTCCCCAGGAACGAAGCAGGCACTTGGCTCAGGTAGTTGTCATCCACCAGGTCCTGCAGTGTGGCCACTTCGACACTGTCCGACTTTGCCAGAGCCACGGCACCGTTGATTTGCTGGCCTTCGTTGATGAGGCGAGCAGCTTCAGCACCAGCAGCACCGCGGTTGAAGGACGAGCCGCCGTAGTACAGCGTAGCAAGAGCCAGAGCAGCAACCAGAGCGATGGAGATGATGGTGATAATCAGGGAAAACATTGTGGAAAATCCTTTTGTTGAGTTGTTGATAAACAGTCACATACATACTGCGCTGTTAATATGTATAGGACAACATACCCCAAAAGGTGCGTCAATATTTATACGAATTCACGTTGATAGATATTAGATTTCACGCCCTACCTATATTGTTAGGCCTTAAATTAAAAAGCCGCTCCAATAATGAAGCGGCTTTCTTTTTATTAGCTGAGCGATTACTTCTTGTTAGAGGAGGCAGCGCTTGCGTTATCGCGAGGGGGAGCCGGAGATTGCGCCTCCGGCTTTTTACCACCAACTACCTCATTTCCCTCTGAAGGCCGCCGTAGCACCAGAGTTACGCCCGGCTGAGCGCATCCCGTCCCGATACAAAACTCATGCAAGTTCACTTTGCATATTAGCGTAGCAATGGATGCTTTCTCTAGCTGAGCCTGAGGGACCGCTGTTAATGGCTCAAAGGCTTTTACATCGTTCCCTGTGATAGTTGCGGAGTAACCGAGCTGGGAAAGCGCAGACCTGCACGAGTTCATATCCACTGCAGGTGCCGCAGTTGTAGGCGACGGCTTTGGTTTGGCGGGCACTACTGCAAAGTAGACGGTCGTCATCCAAGCGACGATGCCCACGCTCAATAGAAAGCCACCCATGACGGTGTTGTACTTTCGTTTCTGTTCAGGGGTCATTCTTAGCCTTTCGTGTTCGCAGGGTTCGGATTAGCGCGGGGCGATGTACTTGGCTTAGGAGCCTCTGGTATTGCGCTGGTGGTTGGCACGGCAGGCGGTACTTGGACTGTAGGCTTCTCAAGCTCGGGTGCGAGCCAGTTGCCGTCCTTGAATCGAAGCGCCTTGACGTAGCTTCCTGACGGTAGCGCTTCAACCCGTGCCCATTGCGAACGTGGAAGCGTTGAGGCGGTAATCGTCTCTGTCCTCAATGGAGGGGGCTCGTCGTAGGGTTGTAACCGGAAGATGGTTCCCGCAAGCAGCAAAGCTGAAAAGCCTGACGTGAAAATGGCTACGCCCAGTATGAAGAACCCTGTTCGCTTGTCCATCCCTGGCCGAAGCGCTTTGCCTGCTACCAGGTCTTCGGTAGGCGTCGCGTCCGTACTTTCTGGCAAAAGGATGCTCGTGAGCCCCTCTCGGGTACGCGAGACCTCTATCAGCCGTGTAGCCGTTTCAATGCGTACCGCCGTCTTCTCTCCTGTTCGAAAAGGACCATTGCGTTCGAAGCGCTCGAAAATCCCGGGTAGGTAAGCGCGGCCATGCCCGCCTTCATGCACCTCGTAGGCGTATCCCTTTCCATAAGGGAAGGCATCGTAGTAGGTCAGTCCGATTTGCTCGAAATGCTTATCGGCGACACCGAAGGCGTACTCCTTCGCATCCCGCTCCGACACATCGGGCAGGAACCCAATGATGACCTTAATCGGGATGCCTGAAGCAGGGGCCAACTTGCTTCCGAACAGCCGCTTAAACAAGGAAGGCTTTTTCTTCGACAACTCGGGTAAGCGCATCGCCTCATCATCCCGTGCCTCGTCATATGCCCGAATGTCCTCTGCGGGGAAGTCCGGGAACTCATTTAACACCGGCGGAGCTACCTTTGTTTCCACGTCGATAGCGCCCGCTGTGTCCTTACGGCGGAACAATCCTGAGCTCATTTGGGCGCCCCTTCCTTCGGTGCGGGGGCGGGTGTTGCGGCTTGAGGGGTAGATGCGTGGACTACCGGCTGGCTAGCGCGCGCTGCCGATGCAGCGCTGGCTGTCTCCGGGGCTGGTGCCTCTACCTTGGTAACAGGTGCAAGGCCTGTTACCTGCTTGAGGGGGAGCACATCGAGCTTTTCCTGCACGGGCGCTGCTGCGGAAACTTTTGTCTCCACACGCTTTTCGACCGTTGTCTTCTTGGCGTCCAGGGAAGGCTTCTTTTCGCCGCCCTTGTCTTTCTTGGTTGCAGCTTCAGCCTTCGACTCGCTCTTGCCTTCGGCCTTAACGTCTGACTTCTTGGCAGAGGCCTCTTTGCTCAATGCTTCTGGTTCTTCTGGCTTGTACTCACCCTTCGGCAAGAAGGGCAACACGGGCTGTGCACCCGACTCTTGCGCGAGCAGCTGGCCAAGTTTCGAAACCGTGGGGCGAACCACGATGAACATCGTTTGACGGTTCACCGTCAATGCTTGGGACTCAAGTTTGGAGCCGCTCAAGAAAATTGGAGCCCCACGAGAATCTGAAACAGAGTCGTAGGTCAACCCGCCAACCACCACGGTTTGCCCGGGGCGCAGGCGAAGGTTATCCGTGAACCCTCGCTCAGCGGTGGTGGGCTGAGTCATTTTGCCAATTTGGTTACCCGCAGACAACTCGTTGAATGCCACCACGGCCTTGATGGATAGCTTGAGGTCGATGGTGACACTGTTCGCAGCGGAGTCGTAGGTAGGGAGCATTTCCACAGTAATACCGTCATCCGCCTTCTCTGTCTTGGACGAGCCGAGTGAGTTGGATGCTGAGCCGTTGTTGCCCACAGTTGTGACGCCTACTTCCGAAACGTAGGGAATCTGCGTCAAGGATTTGAATTCGACCTTGCTACCCGCGACCGTCTTCAGTAGAACGTTTTGTTTTGCTTCAGCAGTGCCGTAGTTCTGCAGATAGTTGAACAGTCCCTGGAAGGAAAAGCGGTTGTTGAAAATAGCTCCAGACAAGGCGCTGCCGGCCCACTTCATAGATGCCGTAGGGCTTAACGTCGTAGCTGCGGCTGCTGCAGCCGCGTTTGCAATTACGTTTCCGGTATTCGAGCCATTTCCTGTGCCGGTACCATTTCCCGTATTTGTCCCCGTTCCAGAACCTGTGTTCGTACCCGTCCCCGTACCCAATCCTGGAACCGTAGGAGTGGGAGTGGAACCGTTGACAGCCGTAAGCCAGTTATTGAGGTTGGCTTGGTCACCCCCAGAAAGAACCGATAGCTGCAAGCGGTCCCAGTCGATACCCTGCTTTGCAGTTTGATTCAAGGTGACGTTCACTACGGCAACCTGCAGCGTAACCACCGCGGCGTTGGCCGTAAATCGTTCCAACAGTAGCTTGACACTGCGGAATTGCGAGGGAGCCACCGACAGGGTGGCCATCCCAGACTGCCAGTGCACTGCTTGGTCCTTGATACCCAGCGATGTCAGACCCTTAGTCAATTCCGCCCCAAATGTCGCTTCTTGCGGGACAGAGATACCAATCTGCTCCGTTGGGCTGACCACAATGGCTCCGTCCTGCCACGTGAACCATACGTCTGTGGCACGGGTGATTGCAGATAGCAGCGTGCCCACGTTTCCATTGAAACGGGGTAGGTAGAAGCTCTTTTGTCCGGCTGTCGCGTCCGCAAGAATTACCGTCAGGCCGAGGCGACCCAAGACCGCAACGACGTCATGAACTGTGGCGCCCGGTTCCAGCTCGATAGATACATTACGCGAACTTATTTCAGCCGGCAAGGCCTGGGGCGTCATCAGCACAACAGAAGGCAAACCTTCTGTTTCCA
>JAIVFU010000116.1:0-9071 GCA_020829485.1 Nostoc sp. CHAB 5834
ATTCGTTTGGCATCTGGGAAATGTCTTTGTGGGCGGTGGCTAGGTAACTTTACTATCACGGAGGAATGTCTGCTGGTAGGTGTTTTTCAGTTTACTTGCAAACAACACCAATTAGATAGCTAGGGGTTAGGAACTGTTACTAAGGAGAAAATGTCCACAAATTGTGGACAAAAAATCGTACTCCCAATCACATATCCACCCCAAGTATTGAGTCTGATCGAGAAATGTCATGAGTTGGGGTATCCTGTAAAGTGCAATCGCTTAGAGTGCGGATATTACCAAGTTACCCTCAATGGTGAAGACTTAGGTGTGTGGTCAGAATTGGGTATACTTGCTGTATTATCCGGGTTGCAGGAGAAGTTTTACCGTGAGCGCCTAATTCCGTCAGTGACTATGGCTGCAAAAACAAGGGTTAAAAATAATCAGCAAGATATCAAGATGCCTTCGTGGGTTTTGGTTAGGGATACTCAATCAGAGGTTTTAGCCCCAGTGGGGCAGCTAGCAACAGAAGAGTTAAAGCCATCTCGTGCAGAAACACGTATTGTTGAGCAGATGAGTCTGCTTTGACTATTGTTGCGTCAAGCACTGATGAGACAAGTAAGATACTGCCCTGAAAGCACTTGTTCCGCGCCGCCTGTGCCACAGCGTGAAAAATGGTTACATGAGGCTGCAACCGGAACGGATGCAGAAACTCAAAGTTGTAGCGAATTCGGGGCAGAATCCGGGGTTTGAGTACTTGCAAGAGTGTTGGGATGATGACCCTGCTTTGCAAATTGTGATTAAGGGATTGATCCAGAAGTGTCCGCAATGGGGTTATGTTGTGGTGGATGGCCAGTTGATGGAGTAGGAGCTAGAGTAAGGCAAGTAAGACGACACTACAAGTGGTCGCTGTACTGCCCAAGATTTGACTACTGAATAAATAAGGTGAATGTGAGAGCCGATTCTAAAAACAAGAAATTACACTTGTAAATAGAATTACGAGTATTTACGGGTGTTTTTCTTGATTTACACGCTTATTATATTTTTCTGGATTAAAACAGCAATTAATATGATTTTATAGCCTATACCAGAGTGAAATAAAATAATTAATTAAGTAACCTTATGAATGTTGATTTTTAGAAGGATTGAAATTAAAGCATAACAAGTATTATTTATACATTCTAAAAGTTAGAAAAATATGATTTTACCTATTTAGTGATAGTATCGAACTATAGATTAGTGATTATGGATAATAAATTTTTTGACAGATTATACAAGGGATATTCAGCAGAAAGCTTTATAACTGGTCAACTTTTTGAGAATGGCTTTGAAGCTTTTCGTTTACCTGCTGATTTTGGAATTGATCTCGTTGTAACTAATCAATTTAAAAATTTGCATAGTCAAAAAAAATATGATAATTTCTTTCCATTTGGATTTCGAGTTAAATCTAGGTATTTAAGGCAGTCTGATAGCTTACAAGGGCCAAACGGAAGAAACGAATATCAATTTTATTTTTTACTAAAAAATGATGAGATCCGAATACTTAAAGAATTTTCTAATTCTGCTTATGCTTTTGTATTTATGATACCACCTGGTTTTTCAATGAAAAACATTTATGCTTTTTGCATTCATTCAAATGAAATTGATAACATGATTAAACATAAGTTTTTTATTGAAAATAGCGATGGCTATAAATTAAATGTCTGTTTCCGAGGATTGCCTCAGCAGAGTCGTGAAAGTCTTATAGACGAGATGTTGGACAAAGAATTAATTGATGAAGATGGTGCTAGCTTTTTAAAGAAAAAATTACCAGAAACTTTTCAAAGAAACTGGAACGCTTCTGAGGGCTTCTATTTATATAGAAAATCTTCTTCAAATAATTCTACAGACAACCTTGTAATTAAATCCATTATAAGTGGTTTTGATTTTTCAAAATTTCCATCTTTTCCTAAGATCCGTTACTCATAGGTTTAGCATTTAAGCACGAATTAAGAAACAGTACCTTGTACACCACAGTTTCGGTTAAACGGAGAGATTCAGGGCATAGTAAGGCGGTATTGGCAGAATGTGCTAAGGGCGATCGCATGTCTCAAGGAGACAGTGTGGACTTGGAACAAGTCACCAGAAGCTGTGTTTGTCGCGGCTTGTAAGGAGGGGAGAAAAACGGAGTCCACACAGGCCAAATCTGCTGTGGAGGATTGGTTTGAGTGGGCGAGACAGAGGGTTGTGATTGCTATGTCTGGTGAGGTTGTGTACACGCCGGATGGGGAGGCGGTGGCGTTACAGGAGATGATGCGGCGGTATCCGGTGGGGGAGTAGGGTTGTGTGTCTATCCAAAATTTTGAAATGGTGGAGTGATGCGATTACTGCGTAGTCAAAAGTTAGAGCCTGAAGAACAAAAAGGTAGAGGATAACAAGGGGCTATAAAAGCCAGAAATTTAATAAAACTTAAGAGTATTTACGGGTGATGATCCAGTTCTTATGCGTATATTATATAGCAAATCATATAGCATCCATTCTTTAAGCTAGTGAAGTAAGTAAAAACTAAATGATTATCAAAAAAAACGTGGCTATAAAACAGCCAGAGTTAGGGAAAACTATTCGTGATTTGCGGCTTTTGTTTGGGCTTACACAAGAACAATTCGCAGCAAAGCTCGGTGTAACATTTTCCACAATTAACCGTTGGGAGAATGGACGTTCTAAACCGTCACCACTAGCAATGAAGAAGATTGAAGAGATGTTGATAGAAATGGATAAGTAGGAGCAGTATTTATTAAGTAAATATTTGCAGAGCTAGTTTTGCAAAACTATGCCTATTCAGTCCAAGAGAATAATTGTAGATCCTCAAATACAAAACTTTTATCTAGTTTGCTATGCTCAAAATTATGGTGAAAATGTGTACATAAATTTCACTTTTTAAAATTTTAAGTAGCCTTTTAAATTAACAAATTTTCAGTCGCAATTAACCAATTTAAATAAAGTATTTAAGAGAAAAAAATTCCACTAATTCCTTTCTTATGGCATAGATTATGATTCTGAAATTGATATAAATTATTATACAGTTTTAAATATATACAATTTATTTGAGTTGATAATTGAATTTTAAATAAATGCCAAATAATTTTCCAGATATTATTAATCGTATTCATTTTATAGGTAAAATTAGTGAATACTTTGAACGTTTAGGTTGGACACAACAAGAACAAATTAACCATATTCGTAATAAATATGGAATAACTCGTAGTCAACTTAATGATGTAGAGCTATTAGATTTATTTAAATATTTACAGCAAATAGGTAATGACAAAAGCATGAAAAGCCCAATTCAAAAAATATTTTTTGGCTCTCCTGGCACTGGTAAAAGCCACAAAATTTCTAATGATAATGATGGTGGAATTGTTTATGAAACTTTAGGTATTGATAAAAAAACTCATCCTGAAAATTTGATTAAAACCGTTTTTCATCCTGAATATACTTATGGGGATTTTCTGGGAAAACTAATGCCGCAAACTAAATCTGATGGAAGTGTTTATTACCAATTTTATGAAGGTCATTTTTTAAAGGCATTAGCACAAGCTTATAAAAATATTATAGCTCAAAAAGAAGGTGAATCGATTCAAAATGTTGCATTGGTTATTGATGAAATAAATAGGGGTAATTCTTCAGCAATTTTTGGTATAGTTTTTCAACTTTTAGATCGTGGGCAAGATGGTTATTCAGCTTATGGAATTGATATCTCAAGTTTAGAATTTAGAAAACTTGTTGAGCTAATAGGATTTAAACTAGAAGACAAATCAGAAGATCGTTATTTATATGGTGAAGCTACAAGAGGGAAGTTTCTTGATGAGTATCAAAGTATTTTTGATAAAATTCATATTCAAGTTCAAGAAAGTAAAGTAGTTGGTAGTTCGATTCGCATACCTCCAAATCTTTCTATTTTTGGAACGATGAATACTTCTGATAGCTCTATTTACTTTATGGATAATGCTTTTAAAAGGCGTTGGGAATGGGAATATATAGATTGGAAACAAAATAGCGATGAGAAGATAGACTCTATAATTTTGGAAGGTTACGGGAATAATAGTTTTCAATGGAAACAACTAGTTGAAAGCTTTAATCTTTTTATTAAAGATAATTGTAACTCAGTCAGAAGCGGTAAAATAGAAGATATGCAAATAGGCTACCATTTTATTAGCACAGGCAAAGTTACAGAAGCTCAGATAAAAAACAAACTAATGTTTTTTGTTTGGGATAGTGTTTTTAATCGAGATAAAAATCCACTTCGAGAATTATTGGGATTGCAAAGGAATGGAAAAGAACTGGTAACTTTTGGAGACTTTATTAAATATGATAAAGAGTTTGTAGAAAACCTTTTAAGTTATAAACAAAAATAATTCGGTTTTAAATCATTGTAATTTTCTGGTTTTTCAATAATTATAGTAATGTATAATGTGGGATTTTTCAAAACTCAATCTTAAAATAGGTTCCGATTTTGTAGGTATTAAAGCTGACGATGAGGGATACGCTTTTTACTTACCGAAAGGATTTGATGATTTCCTAGATAAATATCAAAATAACATTGATGATCAAGATACTAATAAATTTGACAAAGTACGCGATTTTTTCTTTTTAATGTATCGAGCATTAAGAAAATTCGATTGTGATAATGAAAACAATCCAATAGTTACAAGAAAAAACAACAAAAATAAAACAAATGATCAACCCAATTTAAGCATAGATGGCATTAGTTTAGAATATCAAGAAGAAAGTAATTGTATTTTATACAGCAAGCTTTCGATGATTGAGCGGATATTAGAGGCTTATGATGATTTAACGATTAATTCTCTACAAAATAAAAATAGAAGTAGTGAAGAGATAGATTATTCTAAAATCTATAAATATTTGGATAAAGCTATTTATTTAAATAATGGATCTATTTATATTGATTTCATGTATCTGCCTCGTCCAACGATATGTTATCATAGTATTGAGATAGTTAATATTTATTGTTTCATTTTAGATGAGATTATTCAACAACTACAAGAAGATGTACCTGAAAATGTTTACGCTAGAAGTCAAGATATTAAATTCCTTTCTCAAAAATTTAGAGATAACTATTTAACTGCTGACCATTCTCTTTTTCACAAAGATACTTTTGAAGAAAGTATTCAGATTTGTAAAGAAGCACTTGATAATATAGATAGAAATACCCATTATAAAGATGCTGATTACTGGGGGCTATATGAAGCTGTTGAAACTTTTTTGTATGGAGGATTAAATCCAGAATTAGATGATGGTAACTTTTGGGGAGTACAGGGAAAGCAGGGTTTTGATTACGTTTGGGAGGATATGTGTCAAAATTATTTCTTTCAAAAGAATTTTGATCAAATTAACAATAATTTTAATAAAATTTGTTTTGCTGATACTGATATACCAATAGATGGTTATGAAAATAATAAAATTAAGAATCCACAACATTATAGAGCAGCATCAGACAAAAATAGGGTTGGATGGTGGGAGGTTAAAGGTAGAGATAGCAAATTAGATAAATTTACTAATCAATGGTTATATCAGAAACAAAATCCTGAAGTTAATCATCCTAATAATGGTAAGGCTTTATATTGGAGAGAATTATTCTGTATTGAGTGGAATTTAAACATTAGACACCTAGCTGATTCAGAATATAATTTTAATAAATTTGACGATAAACTATTACGTCGTTATCCAAAACCCGATCTAATTATTAAAAATGAAGATTCTAAAAATATTGTAATTATTGATTTCAAAAATGTTTCTTTTAAAAAATATGAAAATTATAGAAATAAATATTTGGAGGAAACTGATCCAAGCTATAGAATAGCCTTAGAAAAACAGCTTGTCTATGAATTAGCTTTACAGCAAATTTTACCTGAATACACCATACAAAACTATTTTTTCATTCCTTTTTATTTTACTGATAAACCTAAATCTGAAAAAGAAATTTTAGGAAATGTAGAGTCTAGATTTACTGTTAGAGGTATTAAAATATTTATAGCCGATTTTAATGTAATATTAAATGTATACTTAGGAAATATTAAAGTATCCAATATGAGTGTACTTAAGTATTCTGAACCAAAGGATCGTTCTGAACATAAATCGAGAAAACAAGAAGAAATTATTCTACTAGAAAACCAAAGCATAAATAGCGAATACGTCCCTTTCATTTCTTTTCAAAATCAAAAGCAAAGGCAGATCGCTACAGATTATATTATTGAACAAGTGAAAATATTTTTTCAAGAGATAGGGGTAGATATTCCAAACCTTGTAGAAGCTCAACTACCTTATTCAGAGAGTATTGTAGCTGAGGAGTTTTCTCAAGTGAACATAGATTACTTTTATGACAAATTATTTTATGATTTGGGAGAAAAAAAGGAAGATAGAGATGAAAATGGAAAATTAAAGGTAAAAATAAAATGGTGTATTACATTTCATAATAACTCTACTCCTATTAAAGTCCCTCAACTTAAAATACCTGGCTCTAATTTATGTCGTAGTTTTGGAACCATTGATATTGTTGGTACTCCAATCTTTTACTATATTTACTTTACACTTCAAGAACTATTAGATATAATCCTGAAAAATTAAAAAGCGTAATTTTTTTATTAAGTAGTTGTGATTAGACCTTCATTGAGAAATCTGATGGCTATCAAGAAGGCGTTTATTCCGCCGCGCCCGTTGCACAAAATGAATTTCCTTCAAGTTTGGCGATGCCTGCGGCGGGCGTAGCCATCGCTAATCAAACACCGGGGCAAGTAGAACAGGGTCAATCTGCTTTCTTGCTGGGACAAAACCAAGTTTCAGGTGTAGGGGTCAAAACAGTTGATGAGGGTGAAAGTTCCGCGCCGCCCGTGCCACAAACTGAAAAATGGTCGCATGAGGCGATTGTTGCAAGGTCAAATATGCGACCTGTAAGAAAGGAAAAACTGAATCGAGCGGCAAATTCGGGCGAGAATCCGGGGTTTGACTTTTTGCAAGAGTGTTGGAATGATGATCCGGCTTTGCAGATTGTGATCAAGAAATTGGTGGCGAAGTTTCCGCAGTGGGGGATTGCGATTGTTGATAGGGCGTTGGTGAAGTGGAATGAGTAGCGATGGCCATTTCAACTACTAGCATATCCCAAGACTTTTTCCCACTCCCAACGCCACGCTGTCTCTACCAATATTTTCTTTCCGTTAGTAATTTGAATGAATTTAGAAGTTACGTATTCTACATAGTACTACATAAAACTTGAGTATTTCAGCCATGCTTAGTATCCATCTGTACAACGTCACTTTGTGTGTTTGTTATTCAAGATGATCGTTTTGCAACATTTCAAATTGGGAAATGTAGGAAAAGTAGGATGTTTTGTAGAAACAGTTGACTAGCTTGCTGTTAGACGGTAAGTTGATGTGTAATGCAGAGTAAATCTACTAATTTTCTCTACTAAATTTTTTGTCATGTAAACCTTATTTGAAATCTTATATTTATAACGAAAGATAATTGCGCTCACTTATCTCAAAGAGTTACTGCTAACATGAATTGGAGTTAAATCACCAGAGGCTATATTTATGGCGGCTTGCTTTTAGAAGAGGAAACAGGAGGCAACATAGTCAAAATTGAATGTGAAAGTTTTGTTTGAGTGGGCCTTATAAGAGCATAATTTCTGAACGCGTCTATCCCCAGTGCTGAAAATGGTCTATATGAAGGCTAGTTAAATGTTTGACTGTCTTCTAAAATCCTCTTAAGGTTATTGATGAGGATTTGCATCTTTACCATCCAAACACCGTTGTTCTTGACGAACAAATATAGCGCTCACTTGTGGTCGTGATGGAAAGCCCAAAAGCATCGTTGAAAGAGGAAAGCCCGGATTCTAGTGTTAAACCGACAATCTCTCATGTTCGCGCAGCATCTCGTAGAGAAGGTAGCGCGAACGTCTATTGCTTCCATAACACTGCCATCAAGGATAATTGCCTGACTCATCCCGACTGAAAACTCAGTTTCAGTCCTAGAAATCAAAGCAGTTGATAAAGGTGAAGGTTGCACCGTGTCTATCTCCAATGCGGAAAAATAGTCGCATGAGCCGATTATAACAAGGTCAAATGTGCGGACGGAACGTATGCATCAACTCAAAGTAGCGGGAAATTCGGGGCAGAATCCGGATTTTAAATTCTTGCATGAGTGCTGGGATGAGGATCCGGCGCTTATGATCGCGAGCGATCAAGAAATTGCTGGTGAAATATCCGCAGTGGGGCGTTGTGATTGTAGATGGGGAGTTGGTTAATTGGAATGAGTAACAAGTGCAGCAGTTTGAAAGCGAAGAATACAAAGTTTTATAATATTTTTTACTTTCCGCGAAAAAGTTGAGTTTTAGGGTGAAAGCATAGTAGGACTATGGTTAAGTATCAGATAGTTAATAACCTAATTTCTACTTGGCTAGGCTTTAGTGCTATTGGGGGTATGAGTAGCATTCGCGCAGAAAACCGGGTTAAGAGATATTACATGAGTAAGACAAACATTTTTAGAAGCTGAAACCCTTATTTTCTCGTTGAGTAGTGACTCGATAATAAGTTTAAGTCAATGACCTTAGTTATCGGAAAAATCCTTAGCGAATACGGCTTTTAAGCTTAACCCGGTTTTCTGTTCTGATGATACTCATACCCCAGTACTCCTTTAAGCTTAATGTATTTTATTTATCACTATTCACTTATGTATAAGATTCAAAGCTGGAAGTTATCAGTAGTGCTAGCTTGTTCTATAGCTTGCTTTATTTTTGCCTCTTTAGGAGACTACACTTATGCACAAAACTTCTGTATTCCTGGCGTTACATGCCCTGTTAGAATAGTGGATGACTCAAAGCATAAGAGCCAAACAGCCGGAAGACAAGGCAATAATGACTCAAAGCATGGGGATCAACCAGCAGGAAGACCAGGCAATAATGACTCAAAGTATGGGGATCAACCAGCAGGAAGACCAGGCAATAATGACTCAAAGTATGGGGATCAACCAGCAGGAAGACCAGGCAATAATGACTCAAAGTATGGGGATCAACCAGCAGGAAGACCAGGCAATAATGA
>JAIVFU010000116.1:9171-19438 GCA_020829485.1 Nostoc sp. CHAB 5834
CTCAAAGTATGGGGATCAACCAGCAGGAAGACCAGGCGAGAAAGATCAGTTTCCGGAAAAAGCACTTGAGCTAAGGCCAATACACCAGCTACAGCAAAAAGACTTACAAGCAAAACAGAAGTTTCAGCAGAGTGTTTCAACAACACTAGAAAAACTGTAACTTCTCAATAACCGCTGCAAAAATGAGCAAATAATTCTGAGTTAGGTGAGAATAGTTGCTTCTATAGGGATTGAAAATACTTCATTCTTTGAAGCAGCATGAGCTCGAATGACATCAGGTAGGTAGGGAATACTCTCATCTCCCTTCAAGCGGGAGATTAAGTATTGCCAAAACGAATAGGCAAGCTTGCGACAGGTCTTCTTGAGACCAGTAAATGTATCACGGGCGCGACGACCATCATCATGTCGAGTACCGCCACTGATCTTGCGTCGAGTAACATATTCTCGAATATCAGCCTCGGCAGCATTGGTATGCAATGGAAGTTGAGGCGCATCAAGGACTCGAAGCAATTCCTCTTTATGAGCGCAAAACTGCTGCATTGCTAGGTTAAGACCATAATGATTCTTGTAACGCTTGCCAAATATTTCATCAAAGCGCTCTGTTAATCGCTGTTTTTCCGTTTCTGAAGGAAAGTCTCGATAAGCTTTAAGTTGGCGGTAGTACTCCCATAAGGCATCCTGTACGGATTCAATCTCAATTAATTGTTGAGCCGTAACTCCTTTTAAACGACGAATACCTCGTTCTGCATGAACCCAGCATAAAGCATGTACTAAAATCGCAAACTGCCTCGCTCCGTCGCTGAGAATAATTATCTCAGGAGAAAGCCCATGCTCAATTGCACTACCCAACAGTGCAGCTTCGGTCACGAGTTTTACCCCAGATTGGGAAGTAATCCCCAAAAGATTTAGATAAGCCTGCCATTCTTCATCAGTATGACTTATGCTGACATTGGAAAACTGGAGCTTGACCATCGTACTTAAAGACAGTTGCTGTGTTATCAGATAGCTACGGGAATATTCATTAAGTACAAAGTCCTGATGTGTTGCGCGTAAAATCCGCAAATAGTTATCTCGACTTTTACTCTCGCTGCTGCTGAAGTAGGTAAACAAGTCGTTGCCAATCACTGTGCAATAACCGTTTTTTCCTTGGTGACGGGCACCAGTGTCATCTGTATGCACATACTCCGCAGTTTCTAAACCCGCCCTTAAAACTTCCTTCTGTTCGGCATGAAATGACTCTTTGTCACAAACCAAAAGGCGGTTCACCTGTCCTGAAGATATGTCTATTCCTAATTCTCTGAGTTGTTCAACTATTATTGGCTGGGGTACGCGGCATTGATGATGCTGGTAGAGAACAAACCCTCTCAATGTCACCCCATAATGTCCTTGGTATTCTTCAGGCAGTTTTCCCACAATGGTTTTACCATCATCGGTAACATATTCGGCTAACAAAAAACGGATATTATGCCTCTTGAGTATCAAATCTTGTACGTCATATTCTCGATACCCGTTAAACTTTGATCCTAATGGCAATTCCACAGGTTCAATTACCCTTTGTTCATCCGCTACAAAGTTGGTCTTTTTACTCCGTTTTTCTGAACCTGCGCGTTTACTTTCTCCCAAAGTCCGTTCTTCTGTTTGATTTAGGGTGCTTGGTCGGATTTTGGGTTTACCCTTCAGTTTTTTCGCAACTAATAGTTGCTCATCCAGGTTTTCCACCTTTCTCTCTAGTTGACAGACCAACGACGAGAGCTTGTCTATTATTTGCTGTTGTTCCGCAATGATATTCAGCAACCACTCCACCAATGGCGTGCGCTCTGAAGAGGGAATATCTTTGTTTAACGGAAGGTTGCTCATACCAATGTTAAACCAGATTTTTGCACTAATTGCAACCCCGCCTCATTCCCGATTCATCCCGTACCCCTCCTTAAACACCTTTATTTACCAGTGCTTATTGAGAAGTTACGAAATCCCCTCTACCGATACAAGTGCTTATTGCCAAGCACGCTCTAGATTACCAGAAAAATTATTAGAAAAGCTTTTTAAAAAAGCGGCAGAGAATTTAGAAGCGAAAGTGACAACAGAATATTTATGGTGTGGTCGGAATGTGAAAGTAATAGATGGGTCTACGGTATCAATGCCTGATACTGCCGAAAACCAGAAAGCATATCCCCAACCTAGTAGCCAAAAGCTTGGATGTGGATTCCCAATTGCAAAAATTGGTGTGATATTTAGTTTGGCGACGGGAGCCGATGTTGCTCTATGTATCGATGTTCTGAACACTCATGATATTAAACTCGCTCGTCAACTCTACCAGTTTCTTAATCATGGAGATATCCTTTTAGGAGATAGAGCATTTTGCGCTTACGCCGATATAGTCGCTATAAAAAAAATTAATTGTGATGCAGTCTTCCGTAAACATCAAGCTCGGACAACATCCATGCGTAAAGGCAAGATTGTTGGCGCATGTGACAAGTTGGTAACTTGGTTTAAACCTAAAAAATGCCCAAAAGGATTAAGTAAAGATGAATTTGATACTTTACCTCCAACCGTAACTGTGCGAGAGATTTATTACTATATTGCTATTCCTGGGTTTCGCACTCAATTAGTTAGTTTAATCACGACTCTTTTAGATACAAAAACTTATTCTACCCTGGAAATTGTTGGGCTTTACGGTCAGAGGTGGGATGTTGAACTAGATTTAAGACATCTGAAAACTACTCTGGGAATGGATGTTTTACGATGTAAAACTCCTGCAATGGTACGCAAAGAAATTTATGTTTATTTGCTTGCTTACAATCTACTTCGTGGTTTGATGTGGTTGTCAGCTACTACTTACCATACTCCTCCATTACGCCTATCACTGCAAGGTACTCGCCATCATTTAAATAACTTTATTCCCAAATTGTTAGTCGCAACTTCAACTAAACGTCTTCAGATTTATCGCACGTTACTTAAAGTTATTGCTCACAAGACTGTTCCAGAACGCCCAGGTCGTAGTGAACCACGAGTCCGTAAACGTCGCCCAAAAGCTTACCCCTTGATGACGAAACCCCGGCATGAATTAAGAAAGCAGTTGCAAACCGCTTAAACCACAAGCATTTCGGCTTTTCTTAGTGCCATTCCACTCTCTTTTGAAGGCGGAAAAGGTTCTTCTGAAATTTCTTCCAGGGTAATGATTTCCAAGATTCACTAGTTTTTACACTGTGCCTAATCATACGCTTCTCCAAATCGCATTTTCTGAATACCTTGCAGCAGTTACGCCGCATCCTACCCGATATAAAGGATTTCTGCTTCTCGTCTAGCCTACTGGTGTTTTCGACGTTTCCCCAGACCTTTACATCGTTTTTACTCGTTCCGTTCTTTCGATTGTTTTGATGGGTTAGGACAGTCCAATTTGCCTATTCTCACCTCGGAGATTGCAACTATCTTACAAAAAATGTTGCGAGATTTTAGAGAATGGAGTCTACATTTTGAGTTCAGGTTGTAGCTCATCGGTTAGACACTTTTCTAGGACTTGTTTATCCGATACCATCTCCCCATTAGCGCCAGTGTGGTTTTCCTGCTTAACCTCTGATTGCGCCCTGTTCCCAGCTTCAGCCTCCATAATTCCGAGTATGGTCACTGTGGGCAGATAGGGATTCACTTATCTCTTAAAGGGTAGGGCTTGCCGTTCTAGGGTACTAGGCTCACCTACATCAAAAGAACAGTTATATAATTTGAAAGTCACTTTCAGATATACCCTAGTCATACCCCTCTAGTTTCTAGAGGCTCTTACTAGAAACGAGTCGCACTTGTAAACCGATTGCTCCTTCTTGGATCAAGTCTAAGAATTCCAAATTGCGGTTCTGGTATTTCTTGGCAACAGATACTACCAGTCGCAGGTTAGCTGTCACCATTTTTTGTTTAGCCTTTTGACCAAGGTGTAGTGCTGCTCGGATTTGTGCTTCGGTTTTTTCAACAGCATTGGCTAATTCTATCATTGTTGGTTCACGGACTAACTGTTGAGTGAGTTCATTTTTAGATTGCTCAATGGCAATCATCTGTTGTACAAGTCTTGCATAAGCAATTTCTTCCTCTGGTTTTAATAGAGGATACTTACCAATTTCTTGCAAATAGATGCGAACCATGTCTGAACTGAGGCTGGACATACAAACTTTTCGGCTTTTTTAAATCAGGGGACTTAGAAGTATAAATCAAATAGCTCAATAAAGTTTTCTATTTTGAAGAACCAAAACATATCAACAATGCAGCCCTGCCTGAAGTAACCTCTGCTGTAACCTTGTGTACCGCCGTTGGTCATCAGTAGAGCGCACCGCCAGAGATATCGCTTTTTTTGCGCCAACAACGATCGCTAACTTCTTGGCACGAGTTATACCAGTGTAAAACAGGTTTCGGGTCAACATCATATAGTGCTGCATATAGATTGGCAGAATCACTACCGGATATTCTGACCCCTGACTTTTATGAATAGTCACGCACCACGCTAGCGCAATTTCATTGAGGTCAGCGTAATCATAAACCACAGTCCGCTCACCATATTGCACTGTAACTTCCTGCTCGACAGTATCAATTGCTTGAATTATTCCCAAGTCGCCGTTGAAGACTTCGCGGTTGTAGTCGTTGGTCAACTGGATAATGCGATCGCCCTCGCGTAACAAATTCCCACCTCTGTTAATCTCCACCTTGTTGGGGCTGGGTGGATTAATCAACTGCTGCAACACGGTATTAAGATTGCGAGTACCCACAACTCCCCGTGTCATCGGGCAAAGCACTTGGACATCAGTGGCCCGATTGTAACCTAAGCCAGGGAGCAAGTCTGTAATCAACTCGCAGATTGCTTGCACTCCATGTTCAGGCTGATGACCTCCACCATGCCACAGACAATCAGACACAGGATTATCAGAAATTGGCTCGATTGTCGGATAAATTCCTCGATTAATTTGGTGAGCAGCAGTGATAATGGCACTCGTTTGAGCTTGGCGAAATACCTGGGTCAACCGCACCACCGGAACTTGCCCAGAATTGATCAGGTCAGCGAGTATTTGACCTGGCCCCACAGATGGTAACTGGTCAATATCACCCACCAACAATAGTAGAGCGCCAGCCAATACTGCTTTAACCAAGGAGTAAGCCAGAAACAAATCAAGCATCGAAGCTTCGTCAGCGATAATTGCCGTGTGGGGTAAAGGATTTTCGCTATCGCGCTTGAAACCCCTTGAGCGGGGGTCAAATTCCAACAAGCGATGAATAGTCTTTGCTTCAAGGAGAGTCATCTCACCCAAACGTTGAGCAGCCCGTCCAGTTGGTGCAGCTAGAGCAATAGATTTCCCCATCGCTTTCCATAAACTAACTATGGTGTGGGTGGTGAAAGTTTTTCCAACGCCAGGCCCACCGGTCAAAATCATGATTTTGGAGTAGGCTGCTGTTTCTACAGCTTGGCGTTGCTGTTCTGAAAGCTGGATTTTCCGGCTGGCTGTAAAGCGGTCAATCCAATCACGCACACGCTCAATGTCAGTGCCAACAGGATTTTCCAAACGTTGGCGTATCAGTTGAGCTAAATTCTGTTCCGTATGAAAGTAAGTCGGCTTGTAGCAAAGTAGGGTTTTATCCTCATCCCACTCTCTAATCAGTTCATCTGTTAGAGCCATGTCTTTGATGATTTGTGCAATTGCTTCTTCTGTGGGCTGATGAGATTCGGTCGTCAGCAGTTTGATTACCGACTCAATCAGTTCGCTTTGTGGCAGGTAACAGTGACCATCTTCGGCAGCTTCACTTAGGCAATGGATAATCCCCGCACGGTAACGAAATTCTGAGTCAGGCGCAATTCCGATATTTCTCGCAATCTTGTCAGCAGTCAGAAAACCAATCCCGTAAATGTCGGCTGCTAACTGATAGGGGTTCTTGGTAACAGTAGCGATCGCTTTATCGCCATATTGCTTGTAAATCTTCACAGCATAAGTGGTAGAAACACCATGCCCCTGGAGAAATACCATCACTTCTTTGATGGCTTTTTGAGTTGACCAGGCGTTTTTAATGAGAGTGATCCGCTTTTTGGCAATACCCTGGACTTCAATCAGTCGTTCAATCTGGTTTTCGATGATGTCGAGCGTTTCTAAACCGAAGTGAGCGACGATACGCTTGGCTGTGACTGGGCCAACTCCTTTGATTAAACCACTGCCCAAATATTTCTCAATTCCAGTGAGAGTAGCTGGTTTGGTTTCTTTGTAGTTGACTACTTGGAACTGGGGGCCAAATTGAGGATGGTCACGCCAGAAACCAGTTAGCTGTAGAGTTTGACCTGGCTGAATATTAGCAAAGCTGCCGACAATTGTTGTCAGTTCAGTGCTACGTGGACGAGTCAGCCTTGCCACTGTGTAACCCGATTCAGCAGAGTAAAAAGTTAAACGTTCTACGACTCCGGTGATTGTTTCGTGTTGAGGAAAGGCGCTTACTTGTTGAGGGGAAAGATTAGGGGGAGTGGACATTGCCTGTTAGAAGAGGCCGCACATTATTATAATATTGGAAGTCAGTTAATTATAGTACGTAAATACTATCTGAGATGCCCGGTATTAGAAGTTCGAGATAAGAAATCCTCGAAACCCTTGATTTCTGATTGTTCGATAGTCAAGCTCTGTTTTCACCTATTCTCAATAAGGCATATTGTTCATATTTGACAACTACCGCTCATACTGCAACATTTTACTCAACTACTTGATATAAGGTCACAGTCAATCCCCCAAATATTAGTGGTATAAAATCAAATTTTTTTATCAGTTTTAGCTAATTCATTTTTATCAATTTGTGAAGTCATTTTTCATCAATACATCCAACTGAGCCAACAACTTCTCTAGCTTTGCTTTTTTTTTCGGATCATCCCATACCTGGGACTGCTTAAAACGGCGGAGTGTGTCCTCAACACGGTCTTTCAGAGATGTTGACTCTGTTTGAGTACGAGACTCTGATTCCGGCTTCTGCTCAATTTCTGGAATCTTCCGCTTAATTTCGCTCAATGAGAGATTGTATGCGATCGCGTCTTCTAGTAGTTGAATTCTTGTTTTTTCATTTTTCACCTTAGCGATTGCCCGTGCTTTGGTGTACTCAATTTTTCCCGAACGCAATACTGAAAGCACATCTTGAGGTAGATTGAGTAAAGGCAAGCGATTGCGAACAAATGAATCCCACTTCATGCCTCCTAATGCTGTAAATATTTCCTCAACAAGTAGAGTTTGAGAATTACCCGTAACGTTACGGGTAATTTTTCCTTTAGCTTCGTTCTCCATTTTTTGAAGCAGTTTGACGGTTTCTGACGTACTGATTGACAACCGAAATGCCAATAGTTCAAGGATACCTTCAGTCTCTTCTAGCGGATTGAGGTCTTCGCGTTGCAGGTTTTCAACGAGGCGCACTTGGTACGTAGTCGCATCATCCATTATGCGGACTACTACAGGTACCTCAGTTAAAAGAGCCATCAATGCAGCTCTGTAGCGTCGTTCCCCGGCTACTAATTCATAATCGCCCTCAGAGAGCGGACGCACTAACAGAGGTTCGAGAATACCCAATTCTTTGATTGAGTGTGATAGTTCTTCAAGCTTATGCTCGTCGAAATAGCGCCTTGGCTGTGAGAAAGGTAGCTTGATTTTGGCAATTGCAATTGTGTTAGTAGCGCTGGCTTGATCATCAGATTGTGACCCAGTTACAGTGCCAAACAGCAGATCGACAGGCTTTTTGATTGCAGCGTAAGGTTCGTTACGTTTGCTACTCACGGTTTTAATTCAAGTTTATCTATACTATTAGCAATCTTTTTGAGTACATCCACGGCTGGATGGTTTTTATCAAATAATGCTAGTGGAACTCGGCGCTCAGAAGCATCGGCAAAGGCAATAGTTTTTGGGATTGGTGGGTATACAGGAGCAATCTCTGATAGTTGTTCTTGTACAGCTTTAAGTGTACGCGATTCTTGAGCAGTCCGACCATCGAACATTGTAGGAACAAATCCAGCAATTTGCAATCTGGGGTTGGTATGACTGCGGACTTGGGTGATCGTACTGAGTAAAAGTTCAGTTCCCTTAAATGACTTAAATTGACATTGGATAGGAACGAGAATGTGAGTAGCAGCAGTCAGGCTGATGATACTGAGTAACCCCAAAGAAGGTGGACAGTCAATGAGAATGAAGTCGTAATTATCTTGCACATCCAAGAGTCCATTTTTTAGGCGATATTCTCTAGCGATCGCACTACTAAGTTGCATTTCACTAGCGGCAAGATTAATGTCAGCAGGGACAAGCGCCATACTATGAATCGGTTCGGGATAGATAGGTAATGGTCTGTTATCAACTATTGTTTGTTGAATACTGATATTCAATTCGTCTGGTTCTAGTCCCATAAATGTAGTGAGAGATGCCTGCGGGTCCATATCCACAAGCAATACATGACGTTTTTTAAGTGCAAGGTGGTAGCCCAGATTTTGAGTAAGTGTTGTCTTGGCAACCCCACCACTTTGGTTAAATAGTGCAATAATCCGGGTTTGGCTCACTTTAATAAATTGCAGTTATCGCAAAAAGTACTTCTAATACAGGCAGATTGTAGCGCTTGATTAGGAGGAATACAACTCTTAGAGGTTGCAAGATTACTTTCCATTCCATTCCATACTGCCTAGAAGTTGGCTGTAGCAAGAGTATACAAGTTCTTATTTGAATACCGCGAACGCGGATTGTATTTGGTGGCAGCAGAGAGAGTAGATGAACTAGAAGCAATCGTCTTAGATGCAGATACACGACAAAAGGCGACTAACCACAGCCACGCATTGAAACCCAGAGGGTTGTTGGGGCTTTCTCTCTCATTACACCGGACACCCTATACCCGATTATAGAAACTTAATTCTCGTCCCTGTGCGATCGCTCTAGCTTTGGTGTACTCAACGCCGCGTACAGTTCCCTTTTTGTCCCTATTTTACACAAGTTTCTGTGCAATGGCTCAAGCGCCGCTCTAAGAGCGATCGCTTTGCTCTCAAAGAAAGTGAAAATTCTTGAATCGATACATCCAAATGAATCCGAAACAATTAGAAAACCCCATTTTTGAAGCTGTCTCTGACGGGGTTGAAAGAGTTTGGACAATTGAAGAAAAGCAGTTGATTCAGAATGATTCCGAATTGCTCTCGTCGCCTAAAAGAATGGCTCAATAAAACATTCAAGTGATACTTGTTGGCATCCAGACAACTATAAAATAGTCCGAGACTTAAGTACCCCTTCAAACTTCAGTCTCCTCATGATGTTGGAAGATGAAGAAACTCACATTCCTTTTTAAAACCTCTTGTATTCGCCTCGTACTTGATTACAGCCTGTTAGCGCTTCGCGTAACTTTTGTGAACATTAAAGATTTCGGAGAAATACAATGGATATTCAATCTACACTCACCCAAGCTATTGAATTTATTGTTATGAGCTTTGTTGCTCTGATGATTTTCGATTTTATTGATGGACTTTATGTTGTGCCATTACCATTTATTGCAATTGCACAATCCAATGCTAGTTCCAACTGGGAGCAGTGCGATTTTGTTAGATCGGGTTTTAATTCTCAATTAAATGGGCTGATTCTCAATAAAAACCAATTTTTCGTTGCGATCGCAGCCTGAAATACGTGATTTAGCACCCGAATTTTAAGCACCTAACAAAATCGCATTGCTCCCGTTCCAACTCTACAGTAACAGCAACTCAAATTGAACCATTACCTAAACCGGAGCAACCAGAAGTAGAACCTCAACAAATCCCCTTCGTTACATCACATTTTGAGGAAATTTCTGACCCCTGGACATTAGAACTAGAGCCTCGCAACAGTTGTACCGAAACTCAACCACTTGTACTTCAATTCCCCTCACTAAGGCTACTACCACCAGCAACAGGAGTACAACCGAAATCTTTGGCTAAAACCGCCAAGAAATCTACAACCACCAAAACTACCAAGACCAAAACCACTAAACCAACCAAGCAGTCCTTGACCAAACCAACCGTGACTGAACAAAAAATTTTATCTGGTACGCGCTTTAACAGTGAACAGTAAACAGTTATCAGTAGAGAGTGATCTATTTATCCCGCAAGTTTTTGTCCCCCACCTCTAAGATTTATCAGTTATCAGTTATCAGTCCCTAGCTATCTAATTGGTATTTTAGGGCTTGAGACTCAAGCACAGAGAGAATTTCTGTATGTTGATTGACCAAACCTTGTATTGCGGTAATTGGATCATGGTGAAGGCGATGTTTGCGTTGGCGA
>JAIVFU010000117.1 GCA_020829485.1 Nostoc sp. CHAB 5834
TTTGCTTGTTATTATCTGTATGTTGATTTTGACCTACGAATAAAACTGATTGCTCATGATTTTTTGTTATGTCTTCATTTAGTCTATCATTGATAGTTTGACTTTCTGTAGAATTAGTGTTTCCTTTCTCTAACCTCTTGTTTGACTTTATATAGAAGTTATCAATGTTCATAATTAAATCAAACATTATTAATATAATACTTGTCACAATCGACACTGCCTCAAAATGTAATAAGTATTTTGCCCCTACTATAAATCTTGATCGGTTAATATCTGCCCATGCCTTTCTTGGATCAAAATGAGCAAGTGCTACTATTGTGTCACATTGTTTTGTATTGTATTTATTGAATTTTTCGTTTAACTCGTTTCCCCTAAGGATAAGGTTTATTTCTTTGCCTTCCTGAAATAATTTTGCTGAACAGAAATATGGTTGAGTATCTATATAAATTATCCCTAATAAACATAAAACAAAGACGATGCCAGGCAATATCCATCTAATTTTACTGTCATATTTTAAAAAAAAAAGATGTACATAAAAAATAGTGTAAACTAATATAAATAGTTTCAATAATCCAAACATCAAAGCGTCATCTGGAATTTGATAAGGTGGAGGATAGAAAAATGCTAATATTGATATAAAAAGAATGATAACGCCCAATATTTGATTAGATTTACCATTCATTTTATTTCATGATTAAGTCGAAGCTTTGAGGAGAAGGAGTCGAGCCAATTATATCTTCATAAATGTCTGAAATTTTATTGGGATTACTTGAATCTACGAACCAAAATTTGTAGAAACCTGGAGCAATATATTGCACTGATTTTCCTGTATTATCAGATAAACGCCTAAACCGTTTTTTCTCTTTAGTAATTGGATCTTCATACCATATTTTGAAATGCCAATTTGGTTTTCCACTTTTGTAAGTTGTTACTTCTACTAATATATCTTTCAATGGATTATTTAGATTTTGTCTTGCACTAAATAGTTTAGAATTTATATCTCTTTTAGTATTAAAAGCGCCTTCTAAAATTTCTAAATTAGACAATTTATTTGGCTTCGATTCGTTCAGTGTTTCAATAAAGTTAGCGTCAGCAATAATTTGATTTTTATACTCTTGACTTGAATGGTCACCTGCAATCTTTAAAATTGAATAAAGTTCTTTAGCATCTTCAGTTGTTTCAGAAATATAACTTCTGAAAAGCTTACTATTACTATCACCTAGTTTTTCAAAAAGATTTATAGAAGTATTTTCTAATTTATTTAGCCCTGATATTAACCTATCAAATTCTCTATTTAAGTCATAGTTTTTTTGTGTCGCACCTAAATCAAGTGTAACAAAAGTAATACTTAAAAAGAAACGTAAAAGATATAAGTATTGCATATTTATTAACTTTTATTCACTCTCTCTGAAAAAGAAAGCGCATTTTTAAATGGATTTTGATTAACATTGTAAAGAATTCACTAATGTTATAATAAGACTTACAATCTGATTTAGTTCAGCATTAAAATTCTGACATCAGATTATTATCTATGTTATTTTCAGTCTTAATAGTTTAGAAGTTTGTTCCCTAAGATACAAAAATATTTACTAATTTTATCCATCTGAAATCAATAATGTTCAGCTATTTTATTTATCTTAGAAACCTTACTTTTCGACTTGCTTGCATACTATGAAGCCTTATGACCACATTCTTTGAAGGAGCCTGTAAATTGCTTTTCATTGAATTGCTTGTTACGTCTTGTCTGGAGATGAGTTTGGTTCAACTTGTCAGCAATTTGAGCATAGGTCATACAT
Organism: Nostoc sp. CHAB 5834; assembly: GCA_020829485.1. Next base: position 1,797 of record JAIVFU010000117.1, read on the forward strand.
TTATTTCGATAAAGTGTTGCTAACTCAGCAGCTTGGACGTTAGCCTTATGAGTTAGTGCATTCCTTACTCTAAAAGCTTTTCCCTTTTGAATAACTATTAAGGTCAAATTTTCTGGTCTTCCTAGTTTAAATCCTTGTGCTTTCTTTTGTGCCAGGGCTGCGCGAGTATGTTCGGAAGTCCGCTCTGCCTCATATTGGGCAAAGGTCACCATCATACCCACCGTCAGCGTATTAGCATCAGGTAAATCACAGGCAACAAAATCAACGCCTGAATCACCTAAAGTCATCACAAAAGCCACATTGAGGCTATGCCGGTCGAGCTTTGCAATCAGCAATTTTGCTGCCTGTTGCTGGCAATCTCGGATGGCTTCCTGAAGCTTTGGCCGCTCACTTTTCCGACCGGATTCTATTTCGGTAAACTCAGCTACAATCTTATCTGCTTCACGCAAATACTGGGTTACGATAGTTTGCTCATCGCCTAGACCTAACCCGGAACGACCCTGCCCCTTGTTTGACACCCGATAATAGCATATATATTTCATGCAAATGATAATTTTTTGGTGTTTTTATCTAACGTAGGTATTTTATGGTATTTCCAAACGACCGTCCGTAAAGCGCCGTAATAGTCTTCACTCTCTTTAGTAATAGTCTTCACTCTCTTTATGAGTAGCTAAAAACCCATTGTTCAGTAATTTATTCTAGATTGACACGATTTGGGAACACACATTTCTAATTCGTGTCATACCACCAAAAACACTAAATTATCCCAAAACTACCGCGTATCACCAGTTTGCCAATAGCTAACCCAACGGCAAACGGTCGGTCAACAGCGTGACTAAACTTGAACAAAATGTAGAGCCGCACTCACGACGAGCGGGGACGTTTCAATTTGGCGAACAACTTTTCTTTGGTGGCCTCAGCGGCTTGTGCTTTTTGCTGTCGTTGCTGCTCTCGCTGTTGGTGGGCTTGTCGCATCCGATTACTCAACTCCACGTCAACCCTTCGCTGGGCATCGATATAACTGATGATGTAATCAAGAACCTGGTCGGATTGCGAGGAACTGGTGAGTTTCTCTAACAGTCCCTTGATTTCATGCAGCGTGCTCATGATCTCGGCGTGAGCCGGCCGATCGTTGGCCAGGTAGTTCAGCCCAGCCGCGACACCAGCCCCGACCGTCAACGTGGCGATATTTTGCGCTGACAAGGGTAGCGTTTGTCCATCCACCTCACTCGTTAGGGGGAGCTGAGAAGTTTTGGTGGATTTAGTCGTTTTGCGGGCCTGACAAGCCATTGTATTGCAACTGCTCGAACAGTAGAGACGGCGCTTATCTTTGGCTTGAAACATGGTTCGACAGTGCTGACAAAGCCGATCAGTGGTCGAAACGGGGCGATACGCCATAGATATTTAGGTGATAAAGTAGGTATTTTCGGTTAATATTAATTAAAATTAACCGAAAATTTGCATGATGCATGAGTTGGCAGTGATTAGTAAGTCATTATTTGGTGATTTTACCTGGTTGACTGCCGATTTTCTCTAACTCACCAATGGTGTATCGGGCAAGATCACCGAGTAATTGCGGGTCGTTAAATCATTCTTCCCAGCCACATTCCGCTTTTTTGGTCGTTCTACCCCTCTCCTGTTATCGATCGACATGAAGATTGACCAGGTCGTCTATTCATGAATTCACTAGCTCCCTGTCCGTGTTTACAGCCTGTTTACGCTGTTTGTGCAAGTGTTTACAAGGTGTTTGCAGGGTGTTTGCAGGGTGTTTGCAGGGTGTTTGCAGGGTGTTTGCAGGGTGTTTACAAGGTGTTTGCAGGGTGTTTGCAGGGTGTTTGCAGGGTGTTTGCAGGGTGTTTACAGGGTGTTTGCAGCCTTAGGCCTGACAAATAAGACTTGATAAGCGGCTTTATTCGTGGATTTACAGTGCATTTACGATTACTAAGAATGTAATTACAGCAGATTTACGATCCTCAGAAGTGTGAATACCGTGTATTCACAGCGAAATTACTCGGCTTTACCCCATAGGCGGATGCTGGTTGGGATGCCCCTTCCAAGCCACTCAGGTGCTGTGGCAGATTTGGCGACAAGCATCGGTCAAGGTCTAAACTTTGGTCAGGCCGGTAGAGAGCCAAGAAAGGGAGAATACTAGTTACTTTCTTTGAATCCCATAGTAATTTAAACGGCAACAGTTACCCCATGGCTAAATGCTTACCCTCGCTCATAGTCAACGCCTTCGATACGGCACGTTCTTCTATCTCTACCTCATGCAGGGCGTTCCTTCGGGATTGGCCCTAACGGCCCTAACAAATTACTTAATAGTCCAGGGAATCGATGCCCAGCGCCTGGCCACTTTCGGTTCCATAGTCGGTTTGCCCTGGGGTATCAAATTTGTCTGGGGACCCCTCATTGACCGCTTCCAGGGATCAGCCATGGGGCGGCGACGGCCCTGGGTACTGGGGGCCCAGGTGATGGCTTTGCTGGCTTCGCTGGGCTTACTCCTGCCCGCTGACCCGGTTCTCGACATCGATCAACTCATGTGGTGCTTTGCCCTGCACGGGGTCTTCGCCTCCTTACAGGATGTGAGCGTGGATGCCCTGGTCATTACGATCGTTCCCGCCCCTGAACGAGGACGCATTAACGCCCTCATGAAGGCAGGTATGATCACGGGACAGGCCTTAGGGGCGGCCGGGTTAGCACTAGTAATTCATTCCCACGGATTTCGGGCCGCCGCCCTGACTCAATCGATCTTGCTCCTAACCCTAACCAGCCTGACTTTTTTCATTCGCGAACACGCTGACGATGCGTGGCTCTCCTTTCGGCAGCCCCCCAGGCAATCGGGTCAGGCACCGTTGAGCTCGGTGCGTACGTTGCTCGGTGAATTAATTCGAGCCTTAGCTGAACGGCGTAGTCTGGTGCTGTTTGGCGCGGTAGCCGTGGTGTTCGTTGGGGAACGGCTGTTTCAGCGGGTGTACGGATTGCACCTGATTCGGCAAGCCGGCTGGAGTGATACGGCCGTATCGGTACTGAGCGGCACCTATGGTACCCTGGCCGCTTTGGTGCTGGCCCTGGTGGGTGGCTGGTTGTCGGACCGCGTTGGCTCGCACCGACTGCTGGGCGGTATGGTCCTGGCGATGGCGGGCTTACATGTGGGCTTTTCGCTGGGGTACGGCTGGTGGGCTGATCCTGCGGTAGCCACGAGCGGGCTGGTAGTACGTCAAACGTTGGAGCCTCTCTTCAGCATCGCCGCCCTGCCGGTGCTGATGAACTTGTGCCGCCCCCGGGTAGCGGGGGCACAGTTTGCCTTCTACATGGCGCTCAGTAATCAGGCTGATGTCGCTGGCATTTATTTATCGGGACTTCTCTACAACCAGTACCCAAGCTGGGTGATCGGCTTGGGGTGCGGGCTAGCAATGCTTGTTGCGTGGTTGTCACTTGCTCTCATCAAGGGTTCCTCTGTGGGTAAGCCGCCCGCTATCAAAACCTGATCCTGACTAAGGGCTAACTCCGTGAGCATAGCCGTTCAATCAGCGAAGCGGTTTCGTGAACACTTACTTTTTAAGAGCTGTCTAACACGATCCGAGGCATACGACGTCGAAAATACCTCCTGAACAGCCCGTTTCACCAATGGTATTTTGCCTGGGTTAAACTAGCTACCGTCTACTGACCCCCGAGTAAAATCGGTATACCTGACATCTTGTACAACCAATCCCGTGGGCACTCTATACGACTAGCTAGTGGGTTGAACGACGGGCAATTACAACCACTCATCTCCGATTATTAAGGTGTTCACTAGTTGACCCGTCCTGGAAAGTGTTGACACAGTGTCTCGTAATCTGCCTGCTTGTAAATAGCCATAAAAGCAAAGACACAAACATTATTGATCTGTGCATTAGTCTGTAATGAAGGCGATTTCCTTTTGTTGAAGAAGGCCTGTACTAGCTTTGGATTGCTTTCCAGACATTTGACTTGGTCAAGAACCGCCACGGTTAGGTCTTCCAGATTTGTGAATATTTGGTTCTTTAAACTACGTTTCAACCGCTTCGGCGGTCCGATGACTCGGTCCGATGACTCCAGACCAACTCGACCGGGTTGAGTTGAGGGCTGTAAGCCGGTAAACGCTCCAAATGAATCCGGCCCGGACGCTCTTTCAAAAAGGATTTTACCACTTCACTACGGTGGATAGCTGCCCCATCCCAGATTAGAAGCATATCCCGTTTCCGGTAGCGCCCACACAGCTTGGCAAAAAACCACACGATGTCCTCACTAGAAAAGGCCTGATCTTGACCCGCTAAATAGATCCGACCGTTTGGTGCAATAGCGGAAATCAGGCCGCTGCGGCGGGTCGCTTAGATGAGCGCGTCCTGCTTTCTCAACGAGTACCGGGGTCTGTCCACAAGGTGCCCACGTATGCGCTAGTAAAGGCAGCAAATAACACGCCGACTCATCCACATATAATATAACCCGATTTTCATCCTTGGCTTTTACGCTTCGGCGTTCCGATTGAGTTCAGGTAAACGCTCTTCCCGCCATTGAGCCACGGCTTGAGGGTCTTGGCGACTGGCTTTCCGCTGTGGTTTCTGTCGGTCGCTCCGGCGCCCCGGTCCAGCCGACCTTCTTTAGAATACGGCCTATTTGAGAAGGGTCATAACTGATGCCAAACAGCTTTCTAACCACTTCATTGACCCGGGGACGAGTCCAGACGGCTCCGCTAAAACCATGATGTTCAGCTCCCTTTTGGAGTTCAGTTACTATTTGGCTGAGCTGTTCAACCGATAAACGGGTTGGAGCTCCTGTTCGCTTACCTTTCTGTAGGGCTATTGCTCCTTGCTCACGGTATTTCTTTAGGGTTCGGCTCACCCAGGGTTGGGTTAATCCAAACGCCTGAGCGATCGCTAACTGCTGCCAACCGGCCTGGCTCAGTTCAACACAGCGTCGTCTTAGCGCTTCGTAATCGGATTGTTTGTAGGTTGCCATAATCGAAAAAGCAGCTTACATAACAGACTTACTCACGCGTCAATAATTAGCGACGTGGAGTAATAAATTACCTACTGCTGATTTTCCGAACTGTTTTCTTCTTGTGCTGAGCCCAATGCATATACTGCCAAGTCTTCAAAAGAAACGTTTCTTTCTTTGGCAATAGTATGAAGTTTTTCAAAACTATCCATCACCTCTTGTGGTATAGAACCACCACGGTTTTCGGACAACCAGCGGGACTGATACTGCAACGGATGAGAGTCGGGATCGGGATTGCCGATGTAGATCGGAAACGAAATCTTTTGTCCGTTAAAATCGCAAGGTATAGTAATTTTTTTCATGTCTTAGGTTTATTTAAGCCAGTCCTGAAACTTTTATCAGTTCCTCGAACAGTATTTTCTCCACTGTTCCTCTGGTATGAATATAATGGTTGTCATGGTCCTCTAACGAATAGATAAATGTAGTGTTACCTTTTTGTTGATGCCGTATCGCATTAGCCATTGATTCAATTATTTTCTTACGGGTTTCGCTTTCACATTCTTTACTCCGAGCGACTTCTGATAAAATCTCCACTGCGGTAGAGGCTAATGTTCCACTTGACGATGCTAGAAAGGTAATTAATTTATTAATAATTTTTTTGTTAGCGATCCCGTTAAAATATTTCCATGACGTTTGAACGCCTTTTGCTACAAAATCAATGTCTTTTAACGCAAGCGCAAGCGCATCAAGCACCGAGGGAGAAGGCTCTCTAAAAAAGCTTAACAACATAATTGCCCCACGCCGGCCAACCCAAGAACGATATGATTTTAATGCCTCAATCAATAACGCTTCTGCACCAGGAATTTCTTCAACTATTGACGCAAATTGATCCGGTTGGTTTGCCGCACAACCACTTAGAAGTAAACATAACAGGTCACCCAGCATGGGTAAATCAGTATCCGTTAATTCTTCAGAAAGTCGCTGTAACGTCCAATGGACTAGAAGCTCCAAATACTTTGGAGATGAATTTTGAACCTTACCAGCAACCTCAGTTGCTTCCCGTAAAAGAGTTTCTTGACTAACATAAAACGTGGAGCCGGCACGAGTGAACGTTGATTTTAAATGATCAGCGTCCTGACTGAGAACAGTCGTAAGGTCTACACGGCTTACTTGTGATAATCCTACTTCAGCCCTACTAATTTGTTTATGTATTGATAGCGTACTGTCAATTGAATTCTCTAAACTTTCAAAAATTGAATTAACATTAAAACCGTAAATCTTTATAGAATTTAATAGACTTATCTGATCCGAATGAAGGGCTGTTAGTAATTGAACATAATAATTAGTTGGTAACTTCTGAGTGTAAGATAATCGACAAAGCAATTTTATAATTGCTTTTCTCACCTGTACATCTTTGTGATTGATTAGCTCGATAAGCCGGTTGAAAACTAGTCGAGAATTTACTCTCTCTATTTGGCTTATAACTTTCAAATAATATTTTTTATCTCTGCCATTTTGCTCAACTGCGTAGACAAGTTGATTTAATACCTCAAGGCTGTCCAAATAAAAGTTGTTCTGAAACCAAGATAATCGGGTTGCCACGTAAGGTTCTTGAGCTGTATCGGCTATTTTGAAAATTTCTTTAAGTAATTCATGTCCAAGCTGTGAAGCGCTCCAAGCCCTATCGATTTTATTACTTGACGGATTAAATCCATGAATTACGACGGCCGATCTAAGGCGAAGACGGTCATTGTCGGTAGTGAGCAAGTCGACAAGTGAATATAGTCCTTGTAATGAAATTCGTCCTTGTTCGGCCTCGATCAAGTAATAGCAATTTTTGATCAGTGGATTGTCGGAATGCAACCATTCTTGAAGATACGGCTGCACATTAATATCTGGATTTTCGAGTACAGATAAAAACTGACCTAACCGTTGATCCTTATGCTGAAGTTGGATCTGTTGAATTTCGTCTATAGTCGCTTTAGTCAAGCGACTACTGCTGTCGCTTTGGCTGATTGAGAGATTGTGAATTGTCTTATATGACAGTGAATCAGGTGGTGTAGCTATCAAGTTTGGTAATTCATCCGTAACGAATAGGCTAGATGATTCCCGACATTGAACCAAAAGGGTTAGTGCACTCCAGAAACTTTTATCGTTTTGAATGTAAGTATCAAGCGTAAATAAATTCTTATGTACGAAGCCCTTTGCTATATTTGAATGTTCACTGATTTGAAAATTGAGCTGATGAATACTTTCCCGAATAGCTTTATTGTCCGGAAAAATAGTTTTAATTTCCCGTAGCGTTTGGGAAAACTCCGTCTCCTCTTCTAAAGTCATAGAATTTTTTATAAATGAATTTCTTATTGTTTCAAGAATTAGTTGCTCATCAACGCGCTCAGGATGGAGCATCGCGAGCCGACAAGCCAGACGAAGTCGTCGGCATACATTAGTTATTTCAGCTACCGCTAAACTCGCTTTTAAGTAGAGTACTTCATAATAATTAATAAATCGATCTTTTTTTTCACCAACAAAGCGAAAAACCATAACGATTGAATCATCCGTATTTGAAATATGGGGTAGTAAAAGTTCAATCGCTTGCACGATCCGTTCTGGTTGCTGAATCGAATCTACTAATACTAATAAAAAGGCATCGTTTAAATAAGTGATTTTTTTAGTTTCTTCAAATAATTTAATCTGTAATTTACACTTATAATAAGCGTCGTCCATCTCGTTTACATACTTAGCTAATTCTACGTGCGGATCGTTGGTCTCAAAGACACTACTATTCAGGCTTCTAGAACGGCTGTTTGTTTTCAGAAATACGGCTAATACTGTGGCCTGTAAGTAAATGGGGGGATACAAATCCAGCGATGGCTTCAACGACCAAATTATCCAATCTTTTACAAAATCAAATTCATCTGAAATTAATGATAAATTATCTAAGGCAAATTCAAGTCTTTCTTCTGCCGATATGGGCATCAATGGCAAAAAGCTAGTTGCTCGCTTTGCAAAAAATACGCCTTTTATGTTCTTCGTTAAATCAAGTTTAGAAATTGCACCTTCTAATATAGAAAGAGGTGTCTTTAATAATTGCGCAACCGTATCCAATAAAACGGCATTGCTATAAACCGGATCATCGCTGTAAAGAGAAAGTCTATATCCCCAACCTTCTGCTTCAATTAATTCTTTTTCGTGTTCAGATAAGACATCAAAAACTCGTTTGTCGTCAAGTGTATATGCGATGTAAACAGGCGGTAAATTTAATGAATTAAATACTTCTGTAAGTATTGACAAGATTCCATATCGTTTTTCAATAGGTATTTGATCGAAAAATGAACTGAATGCTGATGTGTTTTTGTTAAAGTAAGCAAACTGTCTAATGATGGAATCGTTAAGCGAATTTTCAATGCGTCTTATTTGATTAAACAGTAATTGTACTAATTCGCTGGAAATAGACTGTTTTTGGTCCTTATTGTTTATAATGTTTCTTACATCGACACCAATCAGAATTAACCCTAATAGAGCTTCTACTTTTTGCGTATCATTGTGGGCTTGTTCGTAAAAATTCAGAAAATAATCATCAAGATTCATAGGCTCTTCTTCATCTCGAAGCAATTCCAAAATTTTTCTAGTAAATATCGACTCCCTATAGATGTACTTCGGCTGGAACTCAGGAGGAAATTGTTTGATGGAACTCACGCGACCATATTCCGTATCGAGTCGAACAGCTAGATTATACTGTTCGTCACTTGAGCCAACTTTTTGATTTAGTTTCAACTTCAAGTGTTCGAAACTAAGCCAGTCTTCTCCAATGCCCGTATCCGGCAGGCCGCCGTACAAACCAATAATTAATCGCTGCCACTGCAACGAATTGTTAATTTGATCAGTAAGCTCTTTTGAGTCAGACAGCCTTTTGCGAAATCGTAAGTTGATGTCTACAAAACTATCCTCATTCTGATAGATTGAGCGATACCGTCGCAATACCGCGTCAATGGGAAAATTATAGGCGGGTGAATCCTGGTAAATAAGTTGCTGGAATAACGGCTCATAGTCCGGTTTAAACCATTTTTTTTCCCATATTAAATGTGTAACAACCGATACAAGCGCTTGGGAAGGTGTGGTTTGTAAAATAGTAAAAAATACCTTTTCCAACGAAGCGCCTTTATTGCCTTCGTATAGTTTGGTCAGCAGTTGTTCTATCTGGGTATTGATGGACTTAAACTCTGCTTTTTCTCTATTTTGATGATAGGTTTCCAGTAACTGGTTGATAATTTCTTCAAATAATTGATCATTAAGGTGATCCATTTCAGGTATGGCCATCGCAACAAAAAGCGCACTTCGCGGAATAAGATCTTTTAATGGATCATCGGCTTTTAACATGGCCCCAACCAGGTAGTCTATTTCCCGCTGTTCGGTATTAGTGCGCGTTCGCTCGATTATATCGATGTACCCTAATGCCAGTAAAATAGGCTCTCTCCAAATGGGATCTTCAATTTTAGAAATAATATTGTTTGAACTGCATCTAGGGTCTCTGACCAAATAAATGCCCGCTAAATATTCTTGAAAAGTTCGGTGAAGAAAATGGTATAAACCGGGCGCCCGTTCGGCTAATAATCCGACGTCGTCTCGAATTTTACGCACAAACGCTTGTATTTCATCAGTAAGGCTAAACGCGGCTTCTGTATTTTTTAAATTCCGGTAATGAGCTAATTCATCGGTAATAATTTTAGTTAATTGATCGTGTGTGATACCGTCTTTTTCGCTCGAGTGGATATAATTAGCAACTGGGGCTAAGATATATTTAATTTCCTCCGCCGATATTGATATGCCTTCCCTCCATTTTTCTACTAGTATATTCAACGCCCGTTCATACAGTTCGGCCCGTTGGCTAGGAAGCTGCTGTTCGCCCGAAGTAGGATCCGTATCATGCCGAAAAATAAGGGCTAAAATAGTTACCAGTAAGGGATTCGTCGCTAATTCCTTGATTCGGGGTTTAAGCGGGTCGAAAATCGCCCGCTGTAAGGCTTCCGATTCTTCCGTCGCTAATTTAATTACGTCTTCATCCGGCAGCGTCCCTTTGTTTTCGAGCAAATGTACCTGCCTGGTCCATACGTCACAAAAATGGCGAACAGCTTGTTCTTCCATTTTTTCGATGGTTACGTGCGTAATTTCACCATTTAGGGGAGCCGATTGGTAGCCCACAATTCTCGAAGTAATAATGACTTGGTTACCTCCAATTTCTACCGGAGGTCGAAATAAAGTACTGCTGCCGTTCGTCTCTGTATCCGTATATTCTTCTACCCATTCGGCCAGAAAAACTTCTATTTTTTTGATTATTTCGCTTCGATTAAATATGATCTCATCCATGCCATCCAGGATAATTACCGCTTTTCCGTCTCGCAGGTAGGACTCCACTATTTCTTTTCCTTGTTCCGCTTCTTTTTCTTTTCCGATTAGTTTATTGACATAGTAGATAAAATATGTGAGCAATTCGGTGCCCTCTCTATTGTAAATGACGGCATATTCTGACATACGGATAAACAACGGTAAACGGGCTGGACCGAGGTTTTCTAATCTACCCTCCGAAGTAAGAGTCGTGTCAACTTGGTTGATGGGTACTTCAACAAGTTGAGGAGTGCCTTCTTCAACTTCTTCTAGCATAGCTTGGGCCAACTTCAAGGTCAGCCACTTCGACAATGTACTTTTTCCACTTCCTGGATCGCCCAAGATGACCAGATAACGCTCTTTTTGGAATGCCTCAGCCAGCGTAACTACTTTTTCACTTGTTCGCAAGCCGACGTTGTCTGCTTGATCAAATAAGAGAACGTTCGTGCGATTGTCTTCTAGGGAACGCATTACTGGATATTGCTGAAACAACTCAGCTTCAATCTCATACAATTCGTCAAATGTGGGATTTCGACCGAGTTGTTTGATTTTTTCTTCCCGCTTCTTAGTAAAAAACTTCAAGGCTCTACTGCGTTCATATTTATTCGCCTTTTGGTGCACTTTCAAAGCGACATATACTTTTTCGAGCGGAATTTTGGGCAAGCGTTCTTTTTCTTTTATGGCCGGTAGGTCGATCTCTTTATTCAGTAGAATGATCTTCTTTAGGTATTTCGCCGTTTCAATCAATACATCGTAGTGGGTACGTGGTTCAACGTGTAACTTATCAACGGCTGTTTGCAAACGAGCAATGCTTGCTTCTACTCGATCTAGTGGGATTAGAATAGAATGAACTTCATTTTTTATAGTAGTTTGCAGTTCGTTGACTTTATCAATAGTAATTCGTTCTGGAATAAAAATTTGCTCAAATTGTCGAATAGCTTCGCCAAGCATTTCTTTTAATTCTTGATTATCCGCACTTAATTGAGCGAGAAGCTGGTTTTGATATCCATCTTTACTTTTATTATTATCTCCTTTTAGCAGTTCATTGAAGAAGATGCAGGTCAGTTCAAACCAATCCGTTTGTTTCGTATTCTCGCCGTATACTTGTAAACCACTGTATATCGTTTTTTCAAATTCCTCATAACCAATCCGGTTAAGCCGATAGCCTTTGCTGAGCCGGTTGGTTAGTGACGTTAAATGAGCATTGGTTAATTTGTTTCTCAGTGCAGCTTTATCAACGTTGTTTTTCTTAAAACCATCCGTGACCAACATAACGATCTCCTCGAGGTGTAACGGATCAGTAGGTAACCGGTAATTTTTTGCTTGAATTTGCTTTAATACCGCGTTACTTTCTTGCTCAATCTGAACTAGAGGTTCAAGAAAGTTTGCTCCCTTTTCGCTAAACGATTCTTTGAGCTTTTGCGCCACCAATTTAGTGGCTAGCCACTGAGCAGCCAATGCCGCTTTCTCAACATGGTGATTGACGGGAGCTTCTAGGTGTTGAATAGCTTCCAGCAAATGACCAGGAAGTTTATTTCCATATTCGACTACTTTGTTTTTAAGATGGTCACGTCCGCATTCTAAACCAAAGCCAGCAATGGCATCAAGGATGATAGTAGCCGTAATGGAAAGCATAGTAAAGAGGAATTTGCTTAAAAATAAGCAATATAGTAACAGTTTTTGTAGGGTCGTATGCGACTGGTAGTAGTTGACAAATATTAAAAACACTGTCTCACCAAAACGCTGCTTTAATTATCCGTCAATCCATACGGTCAACGTATCCGCTTCGCCTAGGGCAAGTCTGTCACCCGCTTCATGTCTGTACATCATACTATATTTAATGAATATACCGATCCCAACGGGTCTCTTTCATTCGCTGAAATAGCCGTTCATATCCTAGATGGTTATTTCATTCGATCGAAGGCTAAGAAACAACTAGTATAATAACCGTAATTTTTGAAGAAGGACGAATTCGTGAATTGATGTACGCTCCCTGACTTAGGAGGCTCCATGGACAGCTTTGCCACAACCATGACGCCCGTTTACATAGGTCAAATTAGTACCGTAAGGATCAATTGGCCTCTTATTTAGCCTATAAATGGGTTATAATAGGTCTGTAGCACCAATCTAGTGTCGTGTTTGTCGCTCAATCAGGGGAAAAATGGCTTCTTAGCTTGGATCCAGCCTCCAATCAGGGATTACACTCCTTTAGATGAGTGAAACAGGCCCTTTTTGACTACAATAAGCGCCTTCTATGGGTACTCTGCGGATGATATTGGTTTTATTACGTAGATAGTAGTCAAATAATACTATGATAGTAGTCGAATAATCCTACATAGTAGCCTGATTAGCTTAGATAGTAGGTTTATTCTGTTAGTTAGTAGTCGAATAATACCATGATAGTATGAGTTTTGTGCAAGATAGTAGGTGCAAATAGGTACGTAGTAGGTCTTATAACGGACGTAGTAGGACCTATTTCCCTTTCCTGTTTTAAGCTCTCCAGCCTTACCTCATGTTGCTAAGTCGGGGATCGATTTTCAATTGCCCGTTTCCCCTTAAGAGTCATAATCCTGTACTTGGCTCAACTAGTCTTAAAACGATTTGGTGTTTATGGTGGTATGACACGAATTAAAGACGTGGGATGAAGATGATTGATAGTGTTGATTCTTGCCTTTGCAGACGTTAAACGGTCATTCAACGCCTGTAATTTATCCCCAGACCCCCCTTCTATCTAATCAATGAGCGGTACAGATCCTGTCTATTACCGTATTTTCCTGTAGCTGTGCTGCCCTCCATCAAAGCTGATCACCGTGATGTATTGTAGCGGACCCAAGCTTGTTGGCTATCAGGAGCATTTTACAAAGCCGCCTAGTTTGATCAGTTCGGGGGAGTCGTTTCGGGCGTTAGGAGTAAGGGAGTGGATTCGTCCACTGTCACAGGTTCGTTCCCTCTCTCTTTTACTTACTCGTAAACTACTCCTGACATATATGCTGTACAGGATATTTCTCAGGTAGAAGGGGCGTTTGGCCCTCAGGAATCAGAAACCTTAATCAGTAATCTAGGTAATCAATTCTTTGGCCGTACCACTAACCCTAAAACAGCTCAACGCGTAACCGCCATATTCGGGCGTCAGGACGTAGAGTATACTAGCTACTCAGCTGGTAAGGGTTCAAGTAGTGCAGGATCATCAAGCAGTACCAACGCCAGCACCTCAATTCAACAACGCGACCGGCTCGAAGCTCAGGCGGTTATGCGGCTTGAGCCAGGGAAATTTGCTGGAATAATTGCCGAGGGGAACACCAATGAGTCTGTAGACCGATTTCACCAGCCCACTGTGAAAGCAAAGCCCATAAAGCCATTTAAGACAGTTACCGAAGAGCAGAAACGGTTCAACTTCAAGCAAATAAAAGAAGAGCTACAAAGTATTGTATCCACTAGTGCAAAACCAACTGACACGCAAAAACCTCAAGAAGATCATTCGAATAAGAAATTTGACAGTCAGGCACATGACCCTGATTGGGAGACATTCGCCTAGAACTGCGAATGATGAAAACGTGTATTTTACAACTATAAATCTTTAACAACTATGCTTGAAATCTTAACAGACCTAAGTACAAAGTGTGTAGCAGGAATAATTATTGGAGGTATCGGCGGTTTTTGCCTGCTCAGAATGTGGGACGAAATAACCAGCTTATTAAAGTTGTGGCGACGATAAAACTTAAGCCAAAGCAAATAATCTTTGGTGTGATCTGTGAAAAAAGACTTGAAGTTGACACGAGCGGACGTAGATCAGCCAACACGTTAACCAGCTATACGGCCAAGTTACCCCAATCAGCCAAATTTTATTCTGAACTACAGCAATCTAGTTAATTGTGAGAAAGAAGCGTTTGAACGCACAGAAGGCAACTTTAGCTAAATACGGTATCAAAACCCATATACATCTGGATCTCCACCCGTTAATGAACGCATAACTCGCTCCTCACTGTCCCAGTCTTCTGTATCATCATCTTCTGAATCATTATCATCTTCTGAATCAAAGTCCTCGAAAAAGTCATCATCATCAATAATCGCAGTGTGCCCCGATAATGTGTATACTGAAAATATTTTAGTATCAAAGCCAGTCGTTTTCTCATTCCACCACTGAGCAATAATTTGGCTTTCATCTTGCTGAATTATGAACTCACAATCTTTCTCAATACGTTTCAAGCCAAATCCAACAATGGTCATATCAGGGCTACCTGACATTAAATTAACTAGATGACCAACACTGAAGGGGTCATCTTCATCAATATTATATCGGTTTTTTTCTTCTTGACTTAAAATTATTTCATCTTCATCTTCGTGTTCAATATCAGTAATCAAAAATGATTGAGTTGAAAAATCTTTGTTTTCCACATTCCACCATTGAGCTACAATTTCTTTCGCAGGATTACAATCTTCCCTAGAGGTACTATAGTTTAATGGATCAGAACCGTAACCAATAACAGTCATTTCAAGATCCTTTGATCTCAACTTGACAATATCACCAACAAAAATATTTGTTTCTTGCCCTTCCATGTTAACAATATTGCGTAGATGTTAGAAATCTTAATCTCCTATAAAAGTAAAGCCACAAAAACGACATTGTGGTATTGATTAAAGATCAATTAGACGGTTGCTATAGATCCATGCGTCCGTAAAGCTCTTCGCTTGCACGTCGCTATTAGGTTCGACAGAAATAAGAATACTAGTTATCTTACAGACTGATTCACGGGTCAATAACATTATATTGAGGTAACAAATTTGTTGCTAAATGTGGATAAGCCTTTGCACCTGCTATAATTTCCATAACATTATGAACAATATTTTTATGCTCATGTTGTAAAATTTTTCTGTAATGATTCACAATATCTGTGTGCCAAACATTTACAAAAAATGGGTAGTGGCTTAACTGCGTTGATCGGCGAAGAAAAACTGATTAATGAATAGGCCGATTGTCGTATCGTGGACCGCCACTGACTTTGAGAAGCAAATGGTTCGACGGGTCAGTCGTTTCAAGCGTGTTCGAAGAGTAAGATGTTTCCGTTCAAGCCCTTGTAATGCCGCTTTACGAACTAAGCGTAAGCGTTGATCTAAGTAATCAAAGTAGGCCCACCAAGAGTCTGTTATCCATCTAATTACCTCAATTTTAGCCTGCTCTAACAAGCTAAGTAGGTGGCGAAACGTTTTGTGAGTCCGTCGGCCGAAAACGAAGGCAATAATCTCACCTGTCACTGCATCCTCTACCCACCACAGCCAACGGGGCTGTTTTTTCTTACCCACGTAGGACCACAACGGTGGCCCGGCACATCTCGTCGACTTTGAGACTCATTTTCAAACCTCTATCGACGTACAAGGGGTTTATATGAATCACTTCACTACTTTTTTTTAAACTGAGAGCTGACGGTGTTCCGGTTAACGCCTAAGACACGGGCGGTATCACGTATGCCTGCTCCGTTGAGGACCATCTGAGTGATCTGTTCTTTGACCAAGGGGTCCCGGGCCTTATGGGTGTAGATTTGGACAAAGGTTCGAGCGCAATCATAGCATCGGTAGCGTTGGGTACCAGCGCGGGTAGTGCCATACCGTTTGACATGTTGGGTTTTCCCACAATGCTTACAGGAGACTGCTTCTAAGACCATTCACAAAGATACCCTATTCAACGCAGTTAGGCCACCACCAAATCGCTTATAAGCCACATTTTCGCGTCGTGAATCAATGTACCCAAAAATGTACAAATTAGGTAGCGAATTTAACTACAATGAATTTGTAATAAATACAAAGTAATCACCTGATAATTTTATGGTTAAGACATTAAGGGACACCCTGAAACCATCAAGCCGCCTAGAAACAGTTATGTGTCGGTTCCCAACTCTTTTTCCAGAACAGGCTTGATAAATTTATCGAATAAGGTCTTGCTATCTAAGTTCAACTCTTCACCTGTGTCATAAAGACGCTCAAGCAAATTGATCTTAAATCGTTTGTATTCAGATTGAGCTTCGTCTCCACCTAGGCTCTCTGAAGGCGTAAATTCTTGAAGCACCTTCAAAATGATAAAAATGGCGGTTCCTGCTAAAGCAGTAGTTTCAATGGCGACAGCGGTTGTACTAGATATTGAAAATGCGCCAGCAGTCACATAGGTCGCAGGGTCTTGCATGAGCTGTTTGATGAACTCCTCCGCCGTTTTACTGCCCACTTCCTTAGTCAGGTTAGGGGTTGAGCGATTGTTTAAACGGCGCTTTTCCAAATACATAAGCAAACTAAAGGTTTGCCAGAGCGTCAGGCTTTGATTGAAATAGAAGTATCGAATGTAAAAATGATATACTTGAGTCCTTAATTGCCACTCACCTATCAGCAGGACAAGTGATTCTTCCATTTGAGAAGAGGTGGTCTGCAAGCGCTTAAATATAGCTTCAGGATCAGCACCCCAGCCCAATTGTTCCGATTCATTGTACTCGGTAGAGAATAGAGTTCGCTTTTCCTCAAGAAGGTCTACCAATTCCTTTTCTAAAACCCAGTGCTGAATCTGATGAAAATCTGTTGGGGATAGGGTAAAGGCTTCCCAAAAAGCTGGTGCATTGAATGGTTCGTCATGCTCTTCTCTGACTAATTGTACAGCTTCAATTAGTTCCTGATACAGTGCAAACGCATGAATTGGTCCAGCAAAGTCAACAGCATCTACTTTTAGAGTATGCGTTAAAAAGCCCCTTAAAAAGCCATTAACCGGACGACTGATCTCCCATTGACGAATTCGATTAATTTTTGTAGCCATCTCCGCTGTTCGCCCTATCTTATCCAGTGTAAAAACTTGCATATAAGCTGCCGCTGGAAATTGTAAAAAAATACGACTGAAACAATGATGGGCTTTTGAATAG
>JAIVFU010000118.1 GCA_020829485.1 Nostoc sp. CHAB 5834
GCTTTGCTCTGAGAGGATATTTTTGGATATAATCAAGGACAATACACATTTTTTAACTGGATTGGTAGAGTGCTAATTTAACTTTCTACCATTTTTTTGTGCCTGGATTATATTTTGGACGTGTCTAGTGTCTTTACCTTTGTCTATTGGTCTAAAACCATAGCCAAATCTCCTTTTGAACAAACCCCTTCTCTGCCAGGGGTTACGCAAACGGGGCGGGGTATGGGGTTGCAGGTTCGGGTGTAGGGACAATACGGTTCGGTTAACAAAGTTATTGTTGAGGCGAGCAGTTCTTGAGCAGGCAAAGAACAGAAGTAGGGAAAGAGAACTTGCTACTCTCTTTCCTCCCCTGCACAAGAACTGCCTCAAAAGCTTATCCGAACCGTATTGGAGGCGATGAAATACAGCGTCCTTATTTGAAACCCCATTATTTAATTATGGGGTTCCCCACGCCCTACACCCTGTTCATTAACGCCTAAGAAACCCAAAAATACTCAATTATCAACAGGGAATAGCCTTAGAACATCTGCATAGTAGCTAGAAAAATTACTTCCTTGAAAGCCGTCCTTTTTGTAATAATTTCGGAGTTTTCGATGTTGACTAGTCATAACTTATCAAAAGCAATCGATGACCTTGTACAATCTGCATTCACTCCAAATGAACCTGGAGTGGCTGTTATCGTCACCCAAGGTGGTGAAGTTATCCATCGCAAAGGGTACGGAATAGCAAACTTAGAACTTGGAGTGACAATTGAGCCAGACATGGTTTTCCGTCTCGGCTCAATCTCAAAACAGTTCACAGCAGTCGCTGTGCTGATGCTGATGGAACAAGGTAAGCTCGATCTTGATGACCCAATTACAAAGTTTTTGCCCAACTACCCAACTCATGACTACTTAATAACAATAGAACATTTGTTAACTCATACTAATGGCATACAAAACTACACAGCGATGCCTCAGATGCGCTCTTTACAGAGGAAAGATTTTACCGTTGAAGAGTTAATTGACTTTTTCAAATATCAGCCTATGCAGTTTGCACCGGGGAAGCGTTGGTTTTATACCAACTCTGGATACTTTCTTCTTGGGGCGATTATTGAAAAAATATCAGGGCTGACTTATGAGCAATTTGTTCAACAAAACATCTTTGATACGTTGGAAATGAAACAGTCTTACTATGATATGCCACAACGTATTATTCCTCGACGCGCTTGTGGCTATCAAAAAGGAACTGACGGTTATCTCAATGCAGAATATATGAGTATGACAATACCTTATGCTGCGGGTTCATTGGCTTCAACTGTGGATGACTTAGCAAAATGGGATGCAGCACTTTACACATCTCAATTAGTTTCACAGGAAACGCTTAGACGAGCATTTACGACAACAAGATTAGTTAATTGTAATTATGGCTATGGTTGGTTTATTACCAATTATCAGGGACATCAAATAGTGGAACACGATGGCGGAATCGACGGATTCGTGGCTCACGCTATTCGGATGCCAAACGAGCGTATTTTTGTCGCGGTACTCTCCAATAATCAGCACAAAGAGCGTCTACTTGAACCCCTGATAGTAAAGATTGCTACACATACTATTGGAAAACCCTATCAAGAGCCACCAACAATCCAGGTTAGTTCAGAACTTCTTGCTTCTTATGAGGGTGTATACCGATTTTATGACGGCGCTGAAATTACTGTTACCTGCCAGAACAATATCCTGTTCTCCCGACAAGAGGGTTGTCCTCCATTGGAGTATTTCGCAGTTTCTCCAACTGAATTTGTCTTCAAATCAAATAGTTTCCACCAATATAGGTTCATAAGCAATGCCCAAGGGATGGTAACAGGAGTCGAATTACGCTATCGCTTAGATCCGCCAGAAGTGGCAAATAAAATAGCCACTGCTGTACCAGGGTTAGTATAAAATACTTTTAATACATACGAGTGTTACGCTTGTAAAGATAAAACCTTTGCTAGGGATGGGTTTAGAGATGTAGGCTGAGTGTGTTTAAGACAATTAAACTTTAGTTGCGTCAAGGAGTTCAACATTTTCTTGACTCCCCAATACCTGCAACCCCACACTCCACACCCTTTCATCCAGTTATATCAAGGGTTTATGCTTAACAAGCGTGCCATTCGGGACTAAAAGTCTTTCCTTTATACCTCATCCCCTGTTCAGTAAAAACTATTTAGGCACAGTAGTCGCGTTGAGTTGACCCCTTTTCCCTTTTGCCCTCTTATTTGCACCTTGTGTCACCTTCGGTTCTTCTTCCTTACCGGAGTTAACCATTTTCACCAAGGAAGAATTGAGATAACTTTGTGCAGAGATGTAAAGACTTTCCCAAATCTCTTGATTACGGCTGATTTTTGTACCGACTGTATTTCCTGCTGTTTTCTCCGACACCAAGTATTTGCGGAAAGAGTTAGTCCAAAGCTGTTGGAGGAAATCTTCAGCGAATTGGTCAAAAGGAATAATCCACTTATAGTCTTGATCCAAAAATACCCGATAGGACGCAATTATCGGTAGTGCCAGGTCAGTTGGCGCACCAAACCCGAATGAATACTTGCTATCTGGCAACAACGTAGTTTTACGTATATCTATTGATGCCAAGTCGTTGACACCCTTTCTTCTGGGGTTGCTGATATGTTCTTGAATTATTTCATACAGTCTTTGCTCTATCCACAGAGCTTGAGATAGCAGAGGCAAAAGTGCAGTTAATCTTTCCCTTTCTGTATCTGTGATGTTACTTGGAATACTCATCCCTGCTGGGTGTTTGGCTCGTTTATTGCCGTCGGGATTGTATTTATTTCTGTCAAGGCAGCAAAGGAGCTTGAGCAAATGGGTTACATTGCACTGGGCATTTCTGGGAGCGCCGCTTTGGTTTTGGTAATAGGCGATGCGGAATTTTCTATCTTCTTTCTGTTCTAATTGGGCTAAGTACTGCTTGATGAATTTGTAATCTCCTCTGGCGTTGACTTTGGAGCGAGAATCTACTGGCGTTGTAGTATTTGAAGCCAGGGCTATATCTTTGGCTGATTCTTCAGTCAGCCCGATGTGAATCGTAACTTTTACTCTGGCTTGGGTTAGGTCGTATTTATAATTTTTAGCTTGCTCAAAGGCTAGAACTGTATGCGCTCCGTTGATAATGCCATCGCTACCGCCTTCGCTTGCTTCTAAGACTTCTAGTTCAAATGAGGTTTTGCTTGATTTTACAATATTAGCTGACAGGACGATTCCACTGTGACGGGAGAAGAATTTTTCGGGTTGAGTAGTCAGGGAGTCGAAGATTTGTCTGTAGGCCGCGCTTTTGCGGTTTGGTTCGCGGATGTTCGGTTCTAGGGGGAGGTCTATCGGGAAGCTGTCTACATGGGCTGTGGCGATAATGCAATTGGGGTTGGCTTGAAAATGGTTATCTATCTTAATATTCCAAGTCTTGGGCATACTTTCTAAGCAATGTCAGGGGAATTTCTATGTTAACCAAAACCCTGACCGAAACAATTAAAAATTAAAAATTGAAGAATAGCTCAGTAATTTTGAATTAATTAATTCAGCTTACTTGCCCCTAAATTCATTTATGGAGAGAAAGATTTATAAACTTGAAGTTCTGTACCCCTGCATTTAAGCATGGGGTAAAAATGTTTGAATAATGAAATTGATAATTTTGAATTCGAGCGTTCGCGCAGCGTCTCCAAGAGTTGCGAGTGACCCTAATATCGCATTTCTCAAAACGCCCAGTACCTTTAGAGATTGGACTACAACATATCTCAGCATCTGCTCCCGTCAAATTATTTGAACCTGCGGTAGAGCCGACACGCCTGAAAAGCCGAAAAGAAAAGCAACATTATGCTTAATCTGTACAGTCAGTAGACCTAAAAGTTCTGCGATCGCTCCGTGATTGATATCTGAAAAACTGATTATCGTCAAAAAACTGTATTCTAAGATACATTGTTCCGAAAACTGCTTAGTTCTTTCTCATCTATTTACCCTCAAACAAATGCTTGAATTTTTACGTCAAACAGTAGACCGTAACTATGGGGTAGCCTGCGAAGTTTGTTTACCATCTGGCTGATTTTGGTTGATTTTTGGGGCTTATCTATAAGTTAATCTTATTATTCAAATGTCACAATCACCTTTTCTACATTTCCAAAAAAAACGGTATTATACACTACCATTTTTTAGCGATGGCAAAAGTTTTCGGTCTACTGAAATTATCTTCTTCTGGAAAATCCTAGCTTCTTGTTTATGAGTAAGGTACTAAGTCCAAAGAAGAAGAGAGCAAAGTTAGTATTGGGTTCGGGTACTGAGGTGACGTTATCAAGTGACTGAAATCGAATAAAGTCCAATTGGTAAGCTGAATTCACACAACAATTATCAAACCCAATGCTGTCATTAGACTGGTCACCAAATGCCACAGTACCAACTGCACTTCTATCCTGTGGTGTCACACCAGTACGTGTCAGCACAGGAGTTGCAGTGCCAGCAATGATGTTGTCGAAAGAGCTATCCACGTAAACATTCAGGTTGCCATCTATATAGCTAATTGCATATTCATGAAAAACAGAAGTGTCAATTACAAAGGCATCCCCTACTAAGTCAGACCACTGTATACTGTTTTCGCCTATAGTTAATGAATTAGCTCGATCTACCTCAGAAAAAGAATAATCACCATTTTGGTAAAAAATCTGCTGTGCAAAAGGTGACAAACCTAAACCATAGTCATAAGAGTTAAAAGTAGAACGCAGTACTTTTGCGCCCATTGAAATGATATAGTTGGTGGCATCAATTTTTTTGCTATACAGATGAATTGCTGTTCCGGTGGTACTAACGCTCAATACATCACTCGGTTCACCTCTGAATTGTGGTGTTACCGTTAGTGTGCTATCTGATGGTACACTACTGAATATTTGCCAACCAACAGCCTCTGGTGTGCGGCTACCGTTAAATAGAAGTGTTGCTGCTTGTGCGGCAGAAGGCAAACCTACACCAGCGCAACCCAGAATAAGACCAGCAGTACCAATGCCCAGCTTTTGAGTTAATTTCATTAGGAAATTTTTCAACTAATTAAAATTGGATAATTTCAGCGTTAAAACGTAGTTTAATGGTTGCTAGTGCCAAATTACATTGCTACTCGCATCCCGCAACTTTTAGTAAACTATTATTTAAAATTTTTATCTGGGCAAAATAAAAATAATATTTACTAATTCTTTATTAGTACCTAAAGTATATAAATTTTCGATGAATTTCTTTTAAGTAAATAAAAATCGAAACATCAAACTGGTATCCCTCATGCAGCAGATTAAGCGATTCCTGCGGTGCTAAAGTACGCCCCCCAGTTCCAGTTTCAAGTGAGAAAAAGGGGGGATCGTAGTAGTTCATACCAAAATGAACCGCTACACAGCAACCTGAATCAAGCTAGTATTTTCCTCAAGAATATCTATTTCATCAAGAGATAGTATTTTTGGTTGCATTTGTTGCAAATCATGTAGCACGATTTTAACATCCTCAGTATTAAACTTATAGTACTCAGTTAAACTGCCGATGGGATAATTAAAGCCCTGATAGCGGTGTTTAAGATACAGTTCAACATTACCTCTATGCTCCCAAGTTCCTAATACTCTAATAGCAACACTCGAATAATGAGCAAGTAAATCAATTTTTACTTCTGCTACTCGCTTGATAACGGGTCTAGTGGTTACTCCTATCTTGTACAAAGTGCCAATATTAGTTTCAATCTCTAAAAAATACAGACTAGAGCATAGAATACGTTGAAGTTGAGCGCGGTAGAGTTTTAAATCAGTAAGTCGATATGCTAAATCTGGGGCATTTTTGTATTCGGCGTGTTTAAAAGCTAGCTCAAGTTTCAGCAGTTTTTTAAGTAATAGTGGCTCCTGTACATCGTTGAATTGCCTGAACTCTAGCGCTCCAACGGGAATTTTACCTAAATTACTAAATTCATACTCAGGTGGTTTAATGTAAACATTTTTTCTCAACATTCCTGCTTTGAGTAAACCAGGAGTAACTAAGTAGGAACTAATAGGGTAATTTTTGGCTCCGTACTCTTGCCAAAGCAGCTTTAACTGTGCCAAATCCTTACCAGATAATTGAATATTGAAATTGTCATAGAGTGGCAGAGTAGGGAATTCTCGGTTAGCTATGGGGCGACAAGTTTCTCCATAATGAGCAAAATGATGCTCTTTTACCTTGCCTTTCTTGGCAGTTAACTCACCATTACAGTAAGGACACTTAAGTGAAGTCTTCCCTCTTGTGATATCTTCAATACATATCAAGATACCTTTTTCATTTACACCATATTTCAACCACATTGCCACACCATTATTGAATAGTTAAAGTTGCTTTTACAAGTGTGCTTCAACTTTTCAAAAATGTATCTATCTTCTGGATTAGTGTAATGTTGATTTGAAGAATGTAAGTGTAATGGAGTCAAGCGACACCAAATAGCCCACCATAGGCATCGCTTTTCCTCTAAGAAAAACTCTAAGCGATCGCTTCATATTTTAAATATCCAATTAAGCTGTATAAAATAATACTTATAAATTTCTTAGAGGAAAACTCAATAACTCAACTTTCCTTGCTTGAATCTCAAGAATGGGAAATCGTCAACGGCGGGGCAGAGGTGATTTTAGCAGATTGGGGTGCGTAGTTTACATACGTTGGCATCGCTTTTCCTATTTTGCGGGAACACAAGATAAAAACTTTTAGTCTAATGTATATTCTAATACCTTGTTTTTATTATCGTGAAAATTACCAAACTATTGTTTGCTAGTATAATTGCTCTCGCTCCTAGCGTAGCTATAGCGCAAAATCAGTTAACTCAAGTTATTAGTGTGGGGGACGGCGACACTGTACGTATTGCCATTAATGGAAAGCCTGAAACGGTAAGATTAGGGTGTATTGACGCTCCTGAAAAAACACAAAAACCTTATGGACCATCTGCTACACAACGTTTGCGCCAGTTGTTACCCAAAGGTCAGGCGGTGCAGGTCAGGCAAATCGAGCGCGACCGATATGATCGTCTTGTAGGCGAATTATTCTTAGGAAATCAGTCGGTAAATCTGCAAATGGTACGGGAAGGGCAAGCAGTTGTTTACACTCAATATTTAGATAACTGCGCTGTTACCAAAGACCAGTATCTAAAAGCAGAAGCACAAGCAAAGCAAAAAAGGTTAGGCTTTTGGAATCAGAATAATCCAATCATGCCGTGGAATTACAGGGCCAGTCGCCGGAGGGGAAACTAGAGTATAAACTCACTCTGAACAAGAATTCTGGCTACTAGGAATATTACGAAACTTCGCAATATCTATAATACTTAGGGTATTCCGAAGTTTCCCACAATTGTTAGGGCGTATCAGTTTTTATGTTTGAACAACAAAGAGAAAATATACTTCATGCTAAACAGTTAGCAAGTGTTGCTTTACAAAAATCAGATCCCTCGGCCTGGTTTGAAGTTTTATATGCCGAAGCTCAAGGTGATGCAACACAAATTCCTTGGGCAAAGTTAGCTCCTCATCCTTATCTACAACATTGGTTGACGAATCATCAACCGCTTGCTTCTGGACAAAAGGCGCTAGTCATTGGTTGCGGCTTGGGAGATGATGCCGAAGCTCTAGCTCCGAAGAGGGTTTGAAGTAACCGCCTTTGATATTTCACCAAGCGATCGCTTGGTGTCAAGAGCGATTTCCAAATTCGACTGTTAACTATGTAGTTGCAGATTTATTAGCAATTCCCTCACAATGGCATCAAGCCTTTGACTTTGTTTTTGAATGTCGTAATATTCAATCTCTGCCGTTAAATGTGCGTTCTTGGGTTATTTCTTCAGTTGCTTCGCTTGTTGCTCCTGGTGGTACAATGCTTGCTAATTACTCGTATTCGAGACACAGAGGCTGAACCGGATGGCCCACCTTGGGCATTATCAGACTCAGAATTATCACAGTTTGAAACTTTGGGATTACGGGAAGTAGAAAAACTCATGTTTTTAGAATCCGAGCTTGACGTTAAGCAAGTGCGGATTGAATATCAAAGATTATAATTCTTTGACAGCCTTCTGATGATCGCGTTGCGAAAGTTTGTGTGGACTGAATAATAAGGTATTCAATCCACCATTGTTGAGTAATCAGAGACGATCCAGTTAAACCTTGACTCGTCGGAGTCAGCTTTACTCTTGATCCTGCTCAATTTTTTCGATGTCATCAGGTGTACCAGTGGCAGAAATTTTTGATGTACCAGATTTACCTGCACCTGAATTGCCGCCAGAAGCGCCAGCACCGCCTGAGTGTTTAGAATCAGTGTTGCCTTGTTCATCCTGAAGCTGTTCAAGGCGGTTTTTTTCTTGAGCTTTATCTTTTTGGTCAGCCATATTTTAAAAACATTTTTAGCGTAGCGATCGCTCTTAACTCTACCACTTTCGTTATTCTGGCGACACCAAAAGCAAATGCTCTTAATTAATTGTCAGTTCTGGCGGATAATCAGCTAGTCGGCACGCTCCCCGTAATACCCTTGGAACCAAATCAGCTAAACCTATTTCCAGAAGTGAAACCCACACCAGCAAGTAGAGTAGATACATTGGTCATGAATGCTGATGCCCTGCTGAAGTGGAAGTCTCAGATTTTGGACTATCAGCAGAAGGTAAGGGAAACCAAGCCAGTGCAGCAGGCGACGTTATTCGACATTGCACCCAACCACTGCGATCCAGACCGGATTGATCCGTTGCAGTTACAGGTGCGATCGCTCTCGTTTTGGAGAATGCCAACTGATAGCCCCGGCGATGCGTGCCTCTATTTCATCATTGACTCTGCGGCTGGACTGGTGCTGTATGTGGGGGAAACTTGCAGAAGTAACAAGCGGTGGAAAGGGATTCACGCCTGCAAAGACTATATCGCCAGCTACCAGGATTTACATTATCGCTATGGGATTCAGACTGCGGTCAATGCGGCGTTTTGGTGGGATACCCCGGTTAAGAGAAAATCCCGGCAAGAATTGGAATTGAGTTTAATTTTGAAGTGGCGCAGTCCATTCAATAAGGAGAACTGGGAGCGATGGGGGCAACCGTTTGGGTAGAAGAAAGTAAAGTTTAGTGTGCAAAGCAAATCCTTTTCAACTTCAACAGCAGAATAATTAGTTAATTATTATTGATATTAATAGTTATTATTCGGGTTTACCGAACCGCAAAATTCGAGGAAACCGTAATCTTTTTTACTGCCTAATTTGGTGCGGTAATCATCAATTATTTGGTGATAATAACCGAATTAAAAGCTTGTCTTATCTCAATAATATAGTAATTAAAGCAAGGAATTAAATCCAAAGTTGGTTGAGCCAAAAACTACTAATAACACAAGGGATAAATTAATATGCTAGTTCGTCGTTACAACCCCTGGCAAGAATTGAACACTTTAGAACGTCACATCAACGGTTTACTTGGAGATACCAGAGTACCATCTGCACGGTTGGAAAAAGGCTTTATCAAAGTTCCGGCGGCTGAACTACAAGAAACTGATGATGCGATTCATCTCAAACTAGAACTGCCAGGACTGGAAGCTAAAGACCTAGATATTCAAGTCACCCAAGACGCTGTTCACATTAGTGGTGAGCGCAAGTCCCAAACTAAAACCGAAAACAATGGCACTACAAGAAGTGAATTCTACTACGGTAAATTCCAACGTGTAATTCCTCTATCTGCTCGGATTCAAAATACCAATGTCACCGCAGATTATAAAGACGGTATTTTGAATTTGACACTGCCCAAGTCTGAGCAAGAAAAGAACAAAGTTGTCAAGGTTAATTTAGAACAACCTGCTGCATAGTCTGAAATTACTCTATCTCCAATGATAGATTGAGATAGCTAAAAGCCCAGTTATGAGATGACTGGGCTTTTTTGTCACAATTGTCTGTGAGGGAGCGATCACAGAGCGAGTAAAAATTCAAATTTTAGTGATGAAAACGAGCTTGGCGCTCAGAGGGTGTTTGAAAAGTCAGCCGAGGAGTAAAAAAGCTCTCTAAGTATAAACTGTGAATACGTAGAACACAGCACCAAGAGAGCAGCATGAGTAAAGCTTACCCCAGCAACCTGACCCGCGCCCAATATGAATTTCTGAGTGAGATGATTCCAGAACCAAAATCCGGTGGTCGCAAGCGTGAAGTCAATATGTGGGAAGTGCTGAACGCAATTTTCTATATCTTGTTAGAAGGTGTGCGCTGGAGGGCATTACCGGGGGACTTTCCAGCATGGCAGACGGTATACACCTATTTTCGCAAATGGCGTAAAGACGGTACGTGGGTCAAGATACACGATAATCTGCACGAGTTCATCCGCATCGAGCAGCAGCGTCATGTCAGTCCATCCGAAGCCATCATCGATAGTCAAAGTGTAAAAAGTGCGGCGATGGTGAGTCAGGAAGTGGGCTTTGATGCAGGCAAGAAAATTTGCATGACGCAAGCGGTTTATGACTGTTGATACTATCGGGTTAGTGCTGCGGGTGTTGGTCACTGCCGCCAATGTGCCAGAGCGGTCAGGCGGAAAACAAGTACTCAAGCGCGTCAAAAAAATGGGTAACAAGGTTTCTCGCTTGACGACCATTTGGGCTGATGGTGGCTTTGATGGTACAGCCTTCATGATGTGGGTTATGGATGTTTGTCGTTGGATTGTGCAGGTGGTGCTGCGACCAGAGCAAACTAAGGGGTTCGTCTTGCTCAAAAAACGTTGGGTGGTAGAGCGCACTTTCGGTTGGCTCATGGGGTGTCGCCGATTGGTCAGAGACTATGAGTTGAATGGCACTAAGAAAAGCGCAAATCTATTATTTACAAGGGTTTCATCACTTTGGAAAAAGTAGGCTAATGAAGCAGCGATCGCAAACTGAGAGTTGCAGATTATTCTGATTCCCGACCTTAAAACTATTAGTTTCCTAAACCCCTTACCAGGCAAGTATTTCAGCTTTTCTTAGTGCCATTCGACTATGAGTTATTGCCTGAAACATCAGAGACTTTTATCTACCTTGCCATGATCCGGATCATGGTGCGGCGGTTAGCATAAATTTTGACCCCTCAAAACTTTTCAAACACCCTCTAAAAGTCTCCTATATAATTTACTTCTATCAAAAACTGCTCTGGCTTACATCTAGGGCAGTTTTATATTGCACGGTAGAAGCCAGATTCACAACTGCACCCAATGTTGAATCGTCTACCCGTTGTGAGTAATTGAAGCTTCTAGAGAAATATTGCGCTATATTCTGTAAAAACGCATATTCCAAGCGTATCCAGTATAAACCTCCCTTTCACCAGTCCAGCTATTGTCCCTTTTGTATTTGTGGATCGGCTTACTACCTGTCCCTTTCCTTATCCCGAACTCAGGTTAAAATAATGTGGTTAAGTACAAGGGTAATTCGACGTGCAGATGATCCCGAATGGTTCGGTTATATTAATTCGATTGGTCTATTTCATCTTGTAGAAATTCGCACTATTGATTCTTGGTGTAATCCTCACGCTGACGGTTCAGGAAATTGGGAATTAGAATCAACTGCCCAAGTTTGGGAATTTATCAAAGATGATTTGCTCCCTAGCCCTATTCTAGGCAAGGAATATTATTTACTATTTGCAGATGCCCTAAGTCAGGAGATTCCGAAAAATCACCCCAGATTGAAACTATTAGGACATGATTTATCAGATGAGACTTGGACATCATCGCTATTAAACTGTGGGCGCTGGGAAGGAGTATTAGCCCCGATTGCCCAAAGAGTAAATCAATATGGGCTTTTGAGTTTAGAAGATGCTAAAAAGGCTCAAGTTCTACTACCAGAGGCTTGGCATGATAACCCCCATGCCCTTGTGACAATATGGGCTTTGTTTGAAGTGGACTAATATAGCATTACCTACTTGGATTTCCTAGATATTTCCTTTTTTCCCACTCTTGTTTGGTTTCAGATGATGAAGAAAATGTTACATATATAGACTTACAAGCTTGATTAGCAACAGCCATTAAAGCTAAATTTTCATCTTTATAAACTGGTAAATAAGCGACTTCATCTGGATGTGATGAATAAAATTCTTGTCCAGTATCGTAAGGAACAAGAACAATTAAGCCATTACAATTTTTTATGTGAGACGTGTTTTTAACCATTTTTATAGTTAATTGATATTTTATAACCTAGCGTTCTTCTATAAAGAAAGTGTCTGATATTCTAACTAGAAACATATTTAGCCCTGCGTTTCTCCCTTCTTCGTTTTTTATAGTTATTAACCTGAGATTTAAGCCACATGAACGGGTAAATATCTCCTGCCAAGTGAAAACCTATAGATCCAACAAGTCCTACATCTGAATAAAGTAATGTTACAGTAAAAATATAAAAAAGAATATGCGTAATAATATGTAGTCTTCCTTGATAGGTATGATTTCCAACGGTTACAAATAAACCCAGACAAATTGCCAAGTAATAATTATTTATATATATGCTTAATTGGTGTACTAGTACTCCACGAAATATCAACTCTTCTGTTATTGGATTTAATATACATACAGCAACCCAAAATAACATTTTTTGAAGCTTTTGTCGTGGTATAAGTCTTACAGAAACAAGATAAGCATCATTTTCCACAATTTGGCTGATTCTCAAAAGATTTAAAACCTTATTTAAAATAAACACAAATATACAATAGCAAATTAAGCCAATTATTAAGGAAAATACTGGTAATATTTCAAATTTTAAACCAACTGATGGTGCATCCCATCCTAGAATATAAGTTATGCAAAAAAAGGAAATTAACGAAATTTGATTCCATAAAATATAAAAGACAAAACTAGATTTTGGTCTTTCTACTTTTCGTTGCTTTTTAATTGATTTTCTTTGAGCTATGCTGCTATACAAATACACCATACTTAAGAAAAGTACAAAGAATAGAACACAATTACTAAATGGAGGTAATTCAGTTTTCACGATTATCTTTTATTGGGTTCAAGCAAGTTTAAATCCATCACGGCAACCATGTCTTTCGCATAACGAGTTGTAAGCCTTAGCATCTGCTCAAAGTCGTAGATATGTGTCGATGATGCGGTAGTACTTGGGGCTGCCTTGGAATAGCCAATATACTGTTGTTTGGTAGATTGGTTTGGGTGGGGCGATCTAATCATCATCATCACCAGGGGCCCATCCATAGTCAGGAAAATTTTCTAAGCCAATCATGTCTAAGTAATCTCTGGTATCAAGACTCATATCCTCAAAATTCTCCTCATCGTCTTCTTCATCATTGATAATTTCGTCTAAAGCATCTGCTAAAAAGCGCTTAATTAGCCAAGAGCTAGCTTGAGAAAAATCACGGTTAAATCCTAAATAAATTGCACCAAACACAGCCTCAAACATTTCTGCAAAAAGTTTCTCTTGCTCATTTAAAGGTTTTCCTTTGAGACTTTTTCCCAATAGGCAGAACTCTGGTAAATTTAACTCAATAGCAAATTCTGACAATTGGGCTTTATCTACAAGTAATTGTTTATCCTCAGTAAGTTCACCTCGTGTAGATTCAGGAAATCTTTCATATAAATAGTCAGTAACAATAGCATCAAGAATTGCATCTCCTAAATGAGCTAGCCGTCTATAAGCTTTCTCTTGTAAATCTTTTGTCTGCCTATCTACATTTGATTCATAGATAAATGATGGGTGTCTTAAAGCAATTTCTAAGGCTTCTGTTGCCTGAAATTCACTTATACCAATTCCTTTCAAAAAAGCTTGAATTTGCTGTTGCCTTTGCTGTTCCGGCTGATACAATTGTGTCATATTATAGCAAGAGTAATAGACTACTATCTTGTTGGGTGCGTAAATGATAATTGATTCTTTGAATAGAGAATTTAGCTTGCCGATGTAGGCATCGCTTGTTTCACTTTCCCTCGCTTGTATCTGGTTTAAACCACTCATAGCAAATAAGCTTAATGTCTTTTTGTTCAATTATTTCTGCTTGTCTTATGTCTTGGTCATCTGCAAGTTCCTCATATTGGTCAGTGTCCACAAAATATTCATCTAACTCAGTTACGAGTAAGCTGATATTTTTATGGATCTTAAACGACTCCCACATTGCTTTAACATCTCGTTCATAGCTCCGATAATTAACTGTGGTGATAACTTTTAATACTCGTTCCTTGGCTTCTTCATCAATTGGTTCACTTTGAAATAAATCAGGTTGAGTGAGCGCATGATGAATACTTTGCAGGAGCTTTGACATTTGCGGTTTAATGCCTTTAGCCGTCTGTTGTTGTTGGAAGAATGTCATGATGTTACGGGTAGCTCCTTCTAAAACAGGGAAAATCCGCCTGTCAAATTCAACTGGTGGTAGTTTCTCTGGTGGTGGAAAGTCTGACTGTTGACATTTGAGCCAATTGAAAATGGTGCGTTTATCCTCAATTAGTGAAGTTGGATCTAGAGAGATAGCGCCATTAATGCGTGGATAGAAATGCCAAAAATGCTTGTCTTTGACTTTAAAAGCTAAGAATATTCCTCCTTTAGGAACTTTGTGATGAGCTATGAGTTTATTTGAGGTGCTATGAATCCCAAAAGGAATTTCATCAATTAGTTCCCTACTAGCTTGTTGTAAAAACTCTAGTAGGGGTAATCTCATTTCATCTAGAGATACCAAATCAGATGCCTGTTCTAGTTCTGCTAATATGGCTTCTTTTTCTGCATCGGTGTCAGCCATCTTGAGTTTGTATAGTTCCTCTAGGGATTTATCAGAAATAGTTTCACCTAGTACGCTACCGTCTAGCCCTACTTCCCGATCAATGGTGGCGATGCGGTGTTGTAATCTTCTAACTAACCCTAGTAAATCCTCTAGTCCCTGTTCTGGAAAGCAGTTGTAGATAAACAGTTCATCATAATCTGTTCCCAGTCGGTCAATACGTCCTGCCCTTTGAATCATACGGACTGGGTTCCAATGCAGATCATAGTTAACTAACACTCCAGCATCTTGAAGGTTTTGTCCTTCTGATAGTACATCTGTACAAATAAGAATATCAATTGGGTTTTGTAGCAGTGCGGCTAATTCTTCATCACTTTGGGCATTAGCTTTGGGTGCAAATCGCTTAACTTTCTCTTCCCGTTGTTTACCGGGGGTAGCACCAGTTAATAACTCAATCACGGGTCTTTTCCCGTTGACTTGCATTTGTGTCAGCCAAGCCTCATCGCTAATTAGTTGTTGGTAGAGATAATTAGCTGTATCTTTGAAGTAGCTAAAAACTAAAATTCTTTGACCTGGAAGCTGAGTTTTGAGTAAATTTTTAAACGCTGCTAACTTGCAGTCATAATCTGTATTGGCTGCTGCTGAAGATTCAATTATCTGTAGCTTAGTAATAATATTGTTTAAAATAGTCAAGTCAGATTCAATCTGCTGCTGGAGTTGATTTAAGTCATAGTCTTTAGATTCTATTTCTTCTAGGGAATCAATAATGGTATTAACTGAGTTACCTTCTTCTTCGTCCTCAGACGCTAATATCAACTTACGGAAGTTTTTACTGTCTAGCAGTTTTCCTTGTTCAGTCAGCAGTCTATAGAAATTAGTCTGAAAATTACGCTGACTAGTAATACTGCTTTTAAATGCAATTAGTGAACTTTCAAACCGTTTGAAGTACAGTGCTTTTTGTAGAGCAACTAAGGCATCATTACGTTTAACTTCATCTTCATCTTGCTTTTGCTTACGCTTTTTAAATGCCTTGATGTTATAAGCTGGTAAGGTCAACTGGTCAATTTGATTGGCAATTCCCGTATACAATCCAGCAAAGCTATCTTCAAAGTTATAAGTGAACTTTTCTAGCTGACGTTTAGGGAAGTGAATCACTTTACCACTGATGCGAACCTCCTCACCTGCTTGTTGTCTTCTAATCACGTCCTGCCGGCTACGTCTCACCATTGTTTGTAGTAAGAGTTCGGTGATTTCTACCCCACCTTTAGCTAAAGATTTAAAATAGGTCTTCAGGTTAGAAATACCCCATTCTCGGTAATAAGTTTCACCGCCACGGGTCAACAGTAAGATTTGGTGGTAAAGGTCGAAAATGCTGTTATTAATGGGGGTAGCTGTGAGTAACACCACCCGTTTATTGCGCTTACCACTACTGACTAGCTTTAATAAATTGCGGTAGCGATTGGTGGCACTGTTACGGAAATTATGGGATTCATCCACCACCACAATGTCATAACGGGCGTAATCGTGAATGTTAAACGCTTGACGGCTAATTTCCTCATGGGACAGCACACGCGCCTTAATGCCAAATTCTTCTAGCTTCTTTTCCCACACTAAATCTCGCAACTGTGCCGGACAAATCACCAGGGCACGGGGAACTTTACTAGGTCGTCTGTCTTTGATCAGGTAATATTCCAGTAATCGCAAGCCAATAAATGTTTTACCCAAACCCACGGCATCGGCAACCATGCAGCCCCGGTGTCTCTCTATCAGTTTGACTGCTCTTTCAAACCCCTCTTGTTGGAAACTGGCCAGTTCTAAGGTAGTGCGATCGCTCTCCCCAATGATGCTGTCATCTTTGAAAAATTCGTATAGTACTTTGAGAAATACCTGATAAGGTGTATATGCCTTACTGCCAAACTTAGAGGCGTTGAGGGCATCAATTAACTTAGTTTTATAGTCGAGGTCAACACTCTCGTGATTCCAAAACTCAGCAAACCAGTTATGGCGTAAATCTTGGGCAATAGCTTTGTGTTTGTTGAGTACGTTTAATTCACGGTTGGTATCAATACCTGCCGGGGTGAAGTTACTGGAGCCAACTATGGAGTAATGATCAAATATATAAGCTTTGGCGTGTAAAAATTCCCCATTCGTTGCACCGTACAACCTAACCTGGATGTGGTCTTGCTCTAAGTACGCAATCATCCGGTCAATCTGTTGCTTGTACTCTGGCTTAAAATCCTCATCCTCTAACTGTTGCTGAATATCGCGGCGGAAGTAGCGGATTAAGTCGATGCGATCGCTTTCTGCTGGTCGAATGGTGGGGTCACGTCCAATGAGTAAGCGCAGGCTGGTGAGTTGGTTCATGGCAGCTTCTAGGCGTACCCATGCCTCAATGCGAAAAAATCCGGTGGCGATGTCAAGGATAATTTGGTTTTCATCCTCAATTAGGGTTTTGAGGATGGTTTGGAGTTTGTGGCGGGAGTTGTCTATATAATCTGGTAGGGGCATTAATATGTTTTTGAGTAATTGTTAATTTTCAACTAAACAGATTTTTCAGCTATATTATCAACCCATTTTAATAAATATAAATAATCTGGAGAGTCTTTATATTCTTGAATAGGAAAGTATAAAGGTGCATTGGTTTTTAATATACTTTCTCTAATTTTACTAGGGAATTTACGTTGATCTACCTTTATAAAAAAAGAATAGCCAGCAAAAGTAAATTGATAAAAATTTGATAAATCATTCTTAATTCTTTTAGGAGGCAATAAATGTATACATGATTCTTGACCAATATATTTAATTAAAACTACTGAAAAGTCATCTTCAGTACCAGGATTCTCTTGTAAAATCATAGTTCTTAGCTTGAGTTCCCACTGCTCTCCCAAGTTAACTTCTTTGAAAGTTTGTGCTTTTTCAGTTTTTCCATCTTTATTAGCTTTGTTTACGAAGAAATTATTTCTTGCTATATGGCTTCTCCACAAGAGGGACATAAAAAATAATTTTAGTAATTTATAATCAACATTTGCTATTATTTGTATTTCTTTGGTTGCTTTCTGTTTTTCGTAAATAGAATCAATATCAATTTCTTTGAGGAGTAAATTTTGTGCATATTTATCCCACCTACCTATAAAATTTTCACAGTCTTTACACAATATTTCTCCAACATGCAAACCATTCTGAATCTGTTTCTCTTTGCCATCTTGTGAGTAAATATAAGTAGCATCAGTAAGTACATCATCAAAATGTTTTTTCATCTCACGGGTGGTGTAATGATGAAATTGTCTAGGTATAATATGAGATTTTTCAATTAATTCTTTTTTGTGTCCACAAAGTTTGCATATACCAGTATTTATCATTGCATTACACCTGAATGAAATTATGAGATTCAGTAATTCTGATTAAAAATTCTTTAACTTTTGGATATTTGGAATCTCCTTCTTGAATCAGGGTGATAATTTTTTTATTTCCTTGAAGACTTTCTTGAAAGAGGTTAGCTAAACTCTGTTTGACTTGCTCAGAAGGAAGCTGACTACTGATAAAGTTTATAATTTGCCCAGTTTCAGGGTTTTTTTCATTTTTTTCATTTTCAATTAAAGCTAATATGCCACGCTGCTTGAAAGCTAGTTGCTTAATTTTGGTTTCAATTGTTTTTGCCTGAATATACTTGAATTCTGTATTTGAATTTTCATTTCTCTTTTTCAAAATTTCATTAACCAATTCACATAAAACGTGAGGGTAAACAAAATCTTCAACTTGCCAATCGCAATTCGTCCTTTGAATATTTGATTCATCATTACTTTCTCCCATAAAATTAGGTAAAACCTCTTTATAAATCCGTAAGTTGCTATATTTATTTGTTTTTATTTTTGAATAGACTTCTCGACCTTTATTATCATTATCGAATAATACCAGCAAGCAAGGTTTATTATTTTTGTTTTGATAAAATGACTGATAAAAATCCAGGTATTTTAAAATATTATCTGCACCATTAGCAGCAATAATTTTAGGAACAGTTAGCCCAAAAAAACGGCATAAATTTTCTATATAAATTTTATCTGAGCTTCCTTCAACAATTATGTTATAGCTATCTAGTAATTCATAATCTAAATCTTCAATTCCTAGATAATCTCTGATTTTACGAGTGCCGTCTATCTTGTCAATTTCGACTGCTTTCGTATCTAGAATATTAAATTCTCTGTTTTTTCTTTTATAACCCACATTCCGCACTTCAATTTGAAGTACAAAGAGATTACATAATGAGAAAAGCAAAAAAATCAGGATGATTAAGAAATAGACTACTGAACGAATATATTTTGAAAAACAAATAATCAA
>JAIVFU010000119.1 GCA_020829485.1 Nostoc sp. CHAB 5834
CCGTCAGTGGTCATGGCCAATGTACGATATCCGGTGAATGTATCGCGCTTGCGCGGAGTGCGTCGTCGCGTACAAAGCCTGCTTAATGCCGGCGGCGTACTTGAAGTCGCAAATGGTGAGGTCAGTGTTACCCCCTCCCGCGAAGAACTGGAGTACACGGAAAGGACCCGCAACGCAGTGATAAAAGCGCTACTGAAACAGGTATCGCTTGTACGCAAAGAAATCACCCATGCATTTTTGAAAGACTATGCGTCAAAATGGGAGCAAGTCTATGAACTGAACCGCTACCTCAAGCGCCTGCCTAATCCTATCCGGGAGTCCGTAGACAACTTCCTCGTTTCGACGACCGAGAACAAGGAAGCACTTCAAAAGGTACGCTATGACACCCGTTTGGGTATTTTTCGAATGCCAGCCTGGCTGGGTGGCGACAAAATGTGCAATGCGGGTATTGGCTGCTGGAGGTTTTCAGCGCCAACCGGACGAGCTAAGAAACGGTTGTCAAAGAGCCAAGTCATTGCGGGGCGAATTGCAAACACAGACGCGGTAGTAACTCCGGAGAAGGATACTTACGCGGTCTTCATGGACGTGCATGATACTAAAGCAGAGGCTCGATTCCTCAACTATCTGCGCCAGCAAAGCACTGGAGTGCTGTTCCTGATAGCAGGAGGCCCCGAAGCATCTCTGACGGAAGTGCAGAGGTATGCCGAAAAGCTTTGCTCTACAGCAGGCATTGACGGATTGCCGCTGAAAAAACTCAGCGATTTCGAACTACCTCCCGCTCCCGAACGAGCCCCTCGTGCACGTAAACCAAAACAGGTTGTTGAAAAACCCGGCAAGAATCAACTTAGGATTTTGGGGGTGCGCTCTGCGTCTCGTATGGAGGCCATTGTTGACATCCCGGATTCGGAGCGCTATTACGTTGTTAAGGACAGCCGCAGCGAGGTGTCGTACAACATTGCAAACAACGTCATTGATGACGCTGGGGAGGCACACTTTTATCGATGCGCGTCGGGAAAAATCCGGGAAGCCATTAACACTTGCTCAGTTTTCCTGGGCGAGTTCGGCTACCTGGTGGAAGGCGTAGCGGTTGTCAACACTGAAAACCAGGTCAAGCAGCTGCAGCTCGAAAAGAAGGGCTTTAAGCCACTCTTCGGATTGACTCAGTCTGTACTGAACAATGAGCAGAACCTCAAAAGGCTGAAAGCTGGAGTTCAGGCCTACAACGGGACTGATGTGGAAGCCTTCAATTTTGGGCTGCTCGGTTATCTGGCAGGCCATGCTGAGAAGCGAGACGCTCTTTGGAAAAAGTTTGTCAGCAAATTCGGGGCTACGGAAATCCCACTTCAAGTACTTCATCTCTTGAAGATTGCGGAAGGTTCCTCAGCCGAAGACCTGCGTATGCGGAGCCTCGTAAATACATTGCGCAGTGAAGTACTGGGACTCCAATTGCCGAAGGGACTGGGTACTTTTTCAACAGTGTCGCCTGCTTATGACATTCTTCAGGAGTTTCGAGATGCTCTCAAGCATCTGAATGTGTTCAACCCTGACCAGTTGTATCTTCTCGGGGACTCACAGCCGGACTTATTTTTGTCCCTCATTGAGCCCCTTCTGAAGCGTCAAGAACACCAGGTGACCTGCGCACAAGCACAGGACTAGTAGTTTCTCTCTCATTCAAGCCGACGGTCTAAACCCCGTCGGCTTTTTCTTTGCCTATACATCGAAGGCAACTGAATCAAGGAAACAAAAAGAATGAACTACATCGTATTGAGCGGAAGTATCCACATGGTCGTGAACGGGCGTGCTCGAAGCATCGCCAAAAGCGACAAGCTATATGAGGAGGTCGCCACGGCTCTGAAGGAGGCAGCCACAGCTGAAGAAATTCAGGCGATTTTGGACCGAGACCTCATCAAACTCGAAGCAGCGATTCAGCTGACTCCCAACATGACCCTAAAGGGTGGCCGCCCTTACTACAAGGAAGAGCCACTCACCGGTGTCATTGGGGACAAGCTCATTGAATTGCACAAGGAAGGATTTCCCCTTGAGCCCCTGGCTCGGGTTGTGGAGAACATCAAGCTTAATCCCTCCAACAACGTCAATGTTCACCTCTACCCCTTTTTAGAGTACGGCAAGAACCCACTGACTGAAGACGGATGCTTCCTGGCTTACAAAGCCGTCACGGGAGAATTCCTGGACTACCGAACCGAGTCCATTGACAACTCAGTCGGACAAATCGTCTCGATGCCACGACACCTGGTGGACGATGACCCGTATCAAACCTGCAGCCATGGACTCCATGTTTGTTCGTTCGATTACCTGGCTTCATTCGCCCGCCGAAGCGGCAAAGTAGTCATCGTCAAAGTCAATCCTCAGGACGTCGTTGCAGTCCCTCGTGACTACAACAACACCAAAATGCGTGTGTGCCGCTACGAAGTAGTAGGGGTCTACGACGGTTACTATGAGCAACAAGGGGACCGGCTTTCGGACGTAGCGCTCTCCGTTAGCACAGATGGCTTGACTGAAGGAACCTTCGGTGTTCATCTGGTCAACGAGGATGGCGAGCTAGAGTCCACTCTGCACAATCGATTACACGAGGCAGAAACGCACTACTACGCGCTGGTTAATAACATTGATGAGCTAGGCAACGTACAAAGTGTGCTTTTGCACAATATGCTTACGGGCACAGTTCTTCAGCGCTATGCTGTTGAGGAGTCGGACCAGTGCTCTTACGAGCTGTACGGAGTCACCCACGACAACTGCGAAGAGCTTTTGTGTGTCAAGAATTCGCTCCAAGCTGCCGTGGCCGCTGCCCTGGAAGTCGAACGCTACGAGACCATTTTTGTCAAGGACCCCAAAGGAAACCTTGTAAAAACCATCTCTTGATTGAAGGCCAGCCCATACTTTGGGCTGGTTTTTTTTAAGCGAAAAAAAACGCACCCGAAGGTGCGTTGAATGAAGGTTTAGAGTGCTTTCCTAGTCGTTGAGCTGTACCGGTTCGTGAACCGGTCCAGGGCGGATATTTCATCGACACGAGCAGCTGAGGGACGGCCATAGTAGCCGTTCGCTTTCAGCCAGGTCAGTTCCGATTGCAGGTCCTCGTCCGAGACTTCCTTCATCCAGGCCTTTTCGGTGCCGGGTTGAGAACCGTCATGCCATCGATAGCCGGCGGCTTTCAAGATGTCCTTTACATCGAACGGTGCCCCAGTGGCCCAGACCCGGTAAGACTTTTTCTCCATGTTCTCCAGCAGGAGCTCGAAGCCTGTCTGGCCATCAAGGCCCGGCAACGGCTTCTTGAGGGCGTAGGCAACAGCCATGCAATCAACCTCAGCACGGTGTGCATCGTAGTAGAACCCGAGGCACATGGCGATGTAGTCTAGCTTGCCGCCATTAATACCCGCCTGGCTCCAAGGAACCTGCCGGTACGAGCAGCCCCATTTCATCTGGGTCAAGAACGGAAATCGACCTTCTGCAATGCCGCGGTCAAAGCCTGCATTGTGCGCAATGATGAAGTCGAGGTTTTGGCAGAGCGACTGGACCAACTCGTCGTCGATTTTCTTGCCTGCGACCATCTCATCGGTGATGCCGTTGACCGCGGAAGCTTCTGGCGGAATGGGGATACCTGGGTCTTCAAGACCGGAGTAAGCGTGCTCCAAACCAAAAATTTCACCGCTCAGTGCGTCGTATGCGACAACTACCAGCCCCAGCTCAATAATTCGGGAGTCCTGTCCGGTACCCGTCGTTTCGGTGTCCAAGATACCGAAACGTTCCGCGGTTGGAGGCAGCTCGCCCTTGATTTTGAGTGATTCGGGGTCGAATCGACGAAGGATTCGGTAGTTCTGCGTGGCCTCAAGAATGGAGGCCATTTTTTCGTTGTCCATGGGAATACTTGTTTGACTCATTGTTTTTCCTGAAGAAGTTGCTCTTCGTGTAGCCAATTTCTTTTAGCCGGGGTCAGTGCTCACCCGTAGGGCAGGTAGTCAGAATAAACACGGGGTCTATACCAAAAAACATAGACAAGTCTCCCCCAATGAAATTTCCCCTCATCGCCCTCCTCGGACTACTGACCATTACCAGCAGCATGGCAGAGACTCAGAACCCTCCTGGTAGCTCCCAAGGAGAGTTCACTCTGCAGTCTCGGCTTCCCCCGCAGCCATCGGCTACAGGGCATTCGAACGTAACGATTCACACAGACATCAGTGCTCCTCGCGCCGTTCCCGCTTCTGCAGAAGCTGCCACCGGGGAAACGCCGGTCAATAACGAGCCAATAGGGGGACTGCCCTCCATCGCGGCCGCAGGTCCTGCAAGCACCGCCGCCGAAGGCTCCAAGCCGCTGGTGCCGACCAGTCAAGCGCCTGACGCACTGGTAGAAGGTCAGCCGGTTAAGGTTTACAGCACCTTGGGTGAAGCTGCCCAGGACGGTCTGGACCCCTTCAAGCCCCAGGAAGTGGCTGCTAAGCCATCCGCAGAACCTCCAATGGAGCCCGCTTCCAAAGCGTCCGCTGTCTTCAACTGGAAGGACCCCCAAGACTACGTGAACTGGGCCAAACAAAACCCCTTGATTGCGGCTGCTGTCGGTGCCTTGTTGGCTGTTTTTGTTCTCCTGCGCATCGTGCGCTGAGGGAGCAGGACACTCCTTATGGGTGCACAGTTCTCCCGCAAGCTGGTCGCAAAAGGGGTCAGCCTTGGAATCGGCATTTTGAGCGCTATGGCGCTGCAATCCGCTTTGGTCGAAAAAGAGGACCGGACTCAGCCCCCTCGGCCTCAGAAAGTCCGAGTGACCACCCGCGTTGAGCCCCCTGCGGTCGCACCGGCAGTCCCGGTTCAAAAGCCTGAAGCCATATTACCTCTGAAGACAGACAAGTCGTCTTCTAGGAAGTCCACCCCTGACAAGCAGCAAGTAAAAACGGAGCCAACCATCGAAGAACCCAGCCCTCCGGTAGAGAGCCTCGTTGAGGTCATCAGGGATTTACCCACATTGACTCAACCGCAGCTGCCGGGACAGGAGCCGGCACCGACCGACATCCCAATGACGTTGCCTCGCATTGACACCGCCAAGCTCCCCCCCATGCCAGGCGAGCGATTGGACATGCCAGTGTTTGCGTTGGCCAGCGTTGAGGAGCCCGGCAAGGAGATTCTCGTGCTGGGACTGCTTGTTAATGACCGGGGCATTGTGGAAGACACCGCCATCGCCGTTCCCTCCAAGCATGCGCTGGAAGACCTGACGTTTGCCCTCGCCTACAAGGGCAAAACGTGGACCCAGATTGAACCTCCGTTGATGGTGGGTGAACGCCGATGGCTTGAGCTCCGTATCGACTATGAAGTCTTGAATAACAACTCACTACTCCCCTGAACCATGAATACCGTTGCCAACCTTATCGACTCCGCCCTTGTGGGGCTCTTTGTCCTGACCCTCGCACTGATTGTTTACAAAGTGAGCATTCTCTGGATTCCCCGGGTCTCCGGCGCTGCGAGCTGGAAGGACTATTTCTACGACAAGTCAAATC
Source organism: Nostoc sp. CHAB 5834 (assembly GCA_020829485.1). Next base: position 5,502 of record JAIVFU010000119.1, read on the forward strand.
GCGCACAGCAATTCCTGAACCTCGAAAGCGGGTTGGTCGTGTTGTCCGTGACAGCATCCGTCGCACCCTTCCTGGGGCTGGCCGGAACCGTGATGCACATCATCGAAGCCCTTCGCAGCATGAGCCTTGGCGCGGTGGACATGGCCCTTATCAGCGGCCCCATCGCAACAGCCCTCAACGCAACGCTGTGGGGCCTTGCATCCGCCTTGCCTGCCGCCATTGCGCATGCCTTTATGCACCGTCGAATCCAGGTGCTGGAGACTCTGTATGCCGAATAAGGAGAAAAAACGTATGCTGGCCCCTCCCGCGGAAACTATCTTGTTGCCACCCTTGCATGTGGGAGGGCATGTACTCAATCTGTTTTACGACCGAAAGCCCGGGGCTATCCCGGCAGAACTCGGTGCATTGGTCATGACGTGGGTGTCCTTTTTAAAAAACCCCGTCCTGCAATTGGACTCCGAAGATGAGGCCTACGCCCTTGCACAAAAGGAATACGACGCTCTGATTGAAACCGCGAGGTTTCATCCCCAGGCAATGCTCATGCTGCTCCGTGCTGCCGCGAGTGACGCCGCCCAGTACCTGGGCATGCGCGAGCTCGTAGTGATACTGGAATCAGCAAGCTCTGGAGACCAATGATGGCTCGACGATACCCCCGAGGCGGAACGCAAGGCGAAGTCCAAATCAACATCACGCCCTTCGTGGATGTGTTGATTATTCTGGTCGTCATTTTGATGCTAGCGATGCCCATGTTCGTGAAGCAACTGCCTGTTGACCTGCCCACGACTGCGTTAGCCGGAACACCCACGCCCATGAAGTCGCTCGCGGTGTCCCTCAACAAAGAAGGGGCCGTGTACATCGACAACCTGCCGCGCGATGCCTCGACGCTTGCAAAGCTCATTACGACAACCACGACTGTTGAGCTATTCATCGACAAAGAAGTCACCTACGAGTTGATGGCCAAGCTGGTCGCAGAGGTTCAGAAGCACAACCCTAAAGAAATCATCCTCGTGACCCGCTAAGCAGAGCGGTTGCCAGGCGTGGCACCCAAGACCGTTTCGTAGCGGGTAAGCAGCCCACGTCATTCCCGGTAAAGCCCCGCCCTCAAGCGCGCTCTCCTCTCGGACTCATCGGCGGCGGGGCTTTACCATGATTGAACCCCGCGTATCTGCAAACCGCCGCCGATACACCCTTTTTTCTTTTCTATGAAATTCTTTATCCATCCCATCAACCCCCACTGCGGGCCCGACCATTCGCAGACCTACCAAGAAGGCTGGCACTGGGGCGTCTGGGAACACCCGTATCCTAGCAAGAACCCGGACAAGTATCGGTTTCAGGCCATGAGCCATGCAGAGGCCTTGGCAACCCAGGAACAGGCCCAGCAGGCGACCGTGGACTTGCAGAACCTGGCGGAGCAGTACTGCTACGCCCTGCCCTCCAAACTGGATACTCATGGCCAAGAAGCCGGAGTCCTGTTGAGCGCCGCCGCTCGATAGAAAAAAAAAGGACCACACGAATGTGGTCCTTTGGTAAATCAGAGATTTACTGCATTTTCAGATGCGTGCGAAGCTGGTGCAGCCGTTGGCGCATCAGGTCCTTCTGAGGCGAACGTTCTTCGCCGTAAGTTCCGGTGAGCTGCTTCAACTTCACAGCTGCAGCTTGATGAACCTTTTCAGGTTGGAACCGCAGAAAGTCGTTCCAATCTCCGGGTCGGGCAATCCGGAATTGTTGGTTTTCAACGGTGAGAGTCGCGCTGAGATGGGTCATGAAAAAGCTCCTTGAACAGATTAAGATGGGTTCCTAGAAGCGCCAATGGAATAAATTCCACATAGCACTCAATGTATAGTCACCAAATCAAATAAGCTTCACGAGATACTCCAAAAAGTGAAAAACCCCTCCGCTGTGAAACGAAGGGGCTAAATGAATGAAGCATTTAGCTTCTAAAGGTCCAAGCAAAAGTTGCGTGCTTTGAATGCGTCCAATTTCATTTGGGCGAATTGACTTTCGGCGCGCAACACAACCTGTTTGAGGTTGGCGATATCGTCAGCAGTTACCTTCACCTCTTTACCAAGAATGCCCATCACAAGTTTGTCACTTTGTTTCGGGCTCGCCGTCCGACTGAAATCCTTCAGGCTGAGGGGTTGATTAACGAACGATGACCGACTGATTTCTTTCATCCGATTTCTCTGCGCAACACAGGAGGCTGTGTACGATTGGTTAAATCCATGATTTTCACGCTCCCTGCGTGATGCTTTTGTGCAACGGCGGCCGCAAGTTGCGCAGCTTCGGAATAATTGGAAATCCAAGACTGCACAATTTCTGGCTCTGAGTTCCGCTCACGAATAAGCTGAACTTCCATGTCACCGCGCGGTGACAGAACCCGAAACAATTCCTGACCACGCTCGTCCAGAACGTTCGCACTAGCGTATACCGACAGCTGTTTATCCTGCATCTTGGCTCGCAGCCGATTGCGTAGCACTTCGAGAGAGCCCGTCTCCAGCGAGTGGTGGAGCCGCTCCTTGCAATCCCGGTCCGCGTAGTAAGCCACGACATATGAGCGTTCGATAGCTATTTGCGGCAGGTCTGCAAGAGGCACGGACTTGTCCTCCTGGAACGAAATGTTCTGAAGGCTGTCCTGCACCAAAGACAGGACTTTGACGCTAGCAGGGTCGACGGTCAGCACCTGGTCGTGGGCTGCCACCAGGCCGGCTTCCTGTCCTTCCGCGGTCACTTCCATACGGATTGTCACTTCAGCCAAGCCTCTGAAAGTCGTGATGTATTTTTTCATGATTCTTTTTGTCCGAAAGTTGTCCTATAGCGTGTATAGCTAGTCTCTAAAGGCTTTGACGCTCTCTTAATTTAAAGGGGAAGACCAAGACTCTTCGTTCCTATACCTATAAGGAAATTAAACAAGGAGTCACATGCAACTAGGATTTGACATTGACTATGTCGACCCTGTTACCCACCGGATGGTGGACTGGGCGCTACCGTCAAAGCCCTTGCTTGCAGAAATTGCAAGCGCCCCCTGGAAGATTGTTGACGTTGAAACCACCGGTCTTAACCCAGCAAGTAAAGAACAGAATTTCTCTTCCAAAGAGATTCGTCGAGGGGTAGACCCTCGACTGCGTCTGCGTATCTCATCTGTGTTCTATCCCAGCCCCACCGGGCTGAAGTGCGTATCGTTCGACTTTGACCAGCTGGAGCCTGAAGAGCGCGTTCGCGTTTGTGACGCGGCCCTCAAAAACGTGGTCATCGCGCACAACGCGGGCTTCGACGGATACTGGAAACGGTTGAACTCGAAGATTCGTCCAACACTTCTGTTGGACTCCATGCTGATTGCGCGCGTGCTGTACCCACAGCAGCCCATTCTCATGGCCAAACTGTGCCAAGATGATAACGTCGCCCCCGAAGTGCGCGATGCGGCCGAAATGATGTTCAAGGCCGGCCGTTCTGGCTGGTCCCTTGCGGACTTGGTCTTGACCCGTCTGGGCATCGTTATGGACAAGGACCTCCAAGGTCCGAAAAACTGGTGCCAGCCTTTCCTTACACAGGCAAGCTACGAGTATGCAACGGGCGATACGGTTCGACTGTTTCACCTGCTGCTCTCGCTGTTCAACCTGAAAGAAGAAGATGTCGCCAACGACCCCCGTCTGCTGTTGACACGATACGAAGAGCTGAAGGTGCAGCACCCAGCTCTGACCATCGTGGAGCCCCAGGTGATGGATATCATCGAAATGTGTGAACATGGCATGCCGTGGGACGTGGACAGTGCCGACGCTTACATCATTGCCCAAAAGGCAATTGTGAAAGCCAAGAGTCGTGAACTGGTCGAGATGGAGCCAACCTTGGCCTCGTTTGAGAAGGACCTCTGCGCCTTTGACAAAGGCGTAACAGCCGACCTCAAAGATGCCATTGGCAAGGCGTTTACCGCTCGCGGTGTTCAGCTGGACCTGACTGAAAAGGCAGGCACCTTCAAGATTGGTGAAAAGGACTTACGCAAGGTGAAAGCCGCTATCAGCGGTGATGCCAAAGCGATGTTCGAGACCTGGGTCGCGCTCAACCGCGCCAAGAAGGCCGGCGGCATGGCCAAGGAAGTGTCTGGCTATGCCCTTCGCTCTCCAGACGGACGCTTGCACCCCAACACGGGCCACGGCCCTGTGACAGGGCGCTTGTCTTCATCGGAACCCAACTGCCAACAGTTCCCGCGCGACCAACTGTTCCGAAACTGCGTCAAAGCAGCAGAGGGCTACAAGATTGTCGCATCGGACTACTCGGCACTGGACATGCGCGTAGGGGCCGCCTTGGCCATCCGTGCTCAACGTCAGATTTTCGAAGCCTACATGGGCGACCGGAAAGTGGATGTTGACGTCAAGCAGGTGCTCGAACGTGTGTACGAAGGGCGAATCACTACAGAGGCCGCAAGACTTCTGGAAGCTCGCGCAACGACTGAGTTCAACAACTGGAAAGACAAGCGCGACGATGTGGCGGATGAAACCGATGCTCGCAAACGGTACTGGGAAACCTACCGCAAGCGTGCCCGGACCCTGCTCATCATGGGATTCCAACGCTGCCTTCGTGAGGTCCGTGACCGAGCAGAAATTGAAGGTACAGCGGAGTGGGGCTCATTGCGCGATGCTTTCAATATCGATGGGATGGACATCCACACCTGGACCGCCTTGAGCATGATGGGGAAAGACCCCAAGGAGCTGTTCGGGAAACTTCAAGGTGAAGCCGTTTCGGCAGAGCTCAAGAAGTGGAAGAAGGAACTCGGGGACCGCCGGCAAACCGGTAAGGTCGGGAACTTGTCGCTGTTGTACGCGATGAAGACTCTAGGGCTGATGGATGCTGCTGCCAAAAACTACAACATCCACTGGACCTTTGAAGAAGCAGACAAGGTTCGCAACGACTGGCTAGCTGCTTATGTCGAAATCGACCTGTGGCACAAGTGGACGGAACTGAACCCCTGCGAGAGCGTGTACGTTCCAGACCCAGACAAGGGTATGCGTTACACGAAGAAGATGGTGTATGCATCGGAGACACTGGGTGACCGGCTTATCTATGCGTTTGGTCTCAATGCGGCGTTGTCGTACGAGGACCAGTCCACCGGTGCGGACATTCTAGGACGGGTGATGGACACGTTCCGTCGCCAGTACCCGGAAATTTTCCGTTGCGCTATCAACCAGGTCCATGATGAATTGGTATTTGAAATCCCCGACGAACACGTCGATGGCTACACAGAAACCATTCAGCGAGTCATGACAGAGTGTGCTGAGTACTTCTTGATGCCATTTGGTATCAAGGGGGAATGCAGCCCTGCTGTAGGTGACGTCTGGTTGAAGGACTGACCGGGTTCTTCGCCAATCTCTGATTACCGCCCCTCAAGCAACAGCTTGGGGGGCTTTTTTTGAATGAAATCTGCTCAGAAGAGGCACCAGCCCTTGAACAAGGGGGCAATGTCGCTATCCAGCTCCTCTGGGAAGTAGAAGGTATGTGTAGGGGCTGAGTCCGCTTCCTGCACGTGCACCTCCTGCCCTTCCCTCCAGGCCGTGAAAGGGCCGCTGCCTTTGCGCAACGGGTCCAGAGCTACGCGTGCGGCCGCGATTCGGGAGAAAGAGCAGACGTTCCATGCCGCGGTAGGCGGCAGGCACCGCATCTCGGCGTGAGCTTCTTCCGCAAGCGCTTCGATTCGCATGAGAGTCGACCGGGACTGTTTCATGGCCAGAGCACTGGTGCTGAAAAACAGCCGCTCCACATCGTCCTTCTGCGCGGAGTTGAAGCTCAACAGGCCGGGCCACACCAGGGCGCCCAAATCGCTCGTGCTGACATGCCATTGCCTGCTGGGGTCCCGGCGCAGCTGCAGGGCAGAAACCCACTCTGCAAGCTCAGTGGGCGATAGTCTCGCAAACTGCTCAACGGGTACCGGTGCTCCGGACAGTTGAGGGTCGACTTCAAGGTCGATGAGGGCGTGTGCCAATCCAAACTGAAGCTCTTGACGAAGTGTCAGCCAGTCCAAGCTGGTTGAGTTCTTCTGGAGGGTCAATGGCAACCCGAAGAGAAGATGAAATCGTTCGCGCGAATCGCTCCAGAAGGAACTGGCACAACGAGCCATGCGAAGAACCGCTTGGGACTGGACGGTGGGCGTCTGCGAGGTATATTGTTTTAGCCAAGTAGACACTTCGGGAGTCGTTTGCGTCTTAAAGAAAAAAGACAACTCACTTGGGGTGAGCAGCCCTTGTTCAATTTTAGACAAAACACCGGATACCCGGGTTGGCGACTGAAGGGAAGACGTGGACTCTATTGGCATTGAGAGGCAATTATGCCTCGCAAACTCACGGGACTCAAGTCCTTAATTGAAACATTAAGCGGCGAGTTTGTCCCACATCCCCTTGAATTCGAGAGGAATACCATTTCTTAGAAACTCGCCCAGCAAGGTATATCGCTCATCATTTTGGGCATTTTTGACTGTGAACCGGACCACTTCGGGCTGTCCAAGAATCACGCAAAGCTTTCTTGCGCGCGTGATGCCCGTATAGAGCAAATTACGCTTGAGCATCGTGAAGTAGCTCCAGTCCATGGGCATGACCACCACGGGGAACTCTGAACCCTGGGACTTGTGAATCGTGAAGGCGTAAGCCAGCGCGAGTTCCTCGAATTCATCGGGACCGTACATCACCAGACGGCCCTCAAATTGAATGGTCAAAACCCGCTTTGCGACGTCAATTTCTTCGATGAAACCAACATCCCCGTTGCTAACTTCCTTGTCGTAGTTATTTCGCAGCTGCATTACCTTGTCTCCAAGGCACCAGCGGTTAGTAATCCCCATAATAGAGACTTTGGGGTTCGGGTTCAGGAATGCCTGCAACTGCGTATTGAGGTTTTCAATCCCCAACATCCCCTTGCGCATGGGTGCGAGAACTTGCACGTCCTTTATAGGGTCGTAACCCAATTTATACATATCGCGCACCAGCCGCAGGATTTCCGAGAGAATCTTTTCGCGGCAACGTTTCTTTTCGTCCTCGTTGTCTTTGTCGCGCGGTGAGATTTCGGTGAAGCAGAAGTCAGAACCCTCTCTCCATCCCAGTCGTGGCATCTCACCATTGTTGACCGCGTGAGCATTCACGATGATGTCGCTCGACTCCGCCTGTCGACGGGGCTTGAGCAGTCGCACGGTAGGCAGCGCCTGAGACGAGATGATGTCGAACAACACCTTGCCGGCACCCACTGAGGGGATTTGGTCCACGTCGCCAATGATGATGAGGCGTGTACCGGCAGAGAGCGCCCGGCATAACGCCGTCATGAGTCGAACATCGACCATTGAAAACTCGTCCAGGCTCAGGGCATCAGCCGGCAACGGAAATGACTCGTTGTGTTTGAACTTTTGACCGGTATGACCCAGAAGGCGGTGGATGGTCCCGGCGGGAACACCAGTGCTCGCTTCAGCTCGGCGGGCGGCTTTTCCGGTGGGGGCTGCTAGCAAAATGGTTTCCACACCTGCAGTTTTCAGCGCGTGAAGAAGCACCCGGGTGATTGTGGTCTTGCCGGTACCGGGTCCCCCCGTAATCACGCACACCTGACTGGCCAGCGCCACTTCCACCGCTTGTCGCTGAACAGCTTCGAGCTCCAGGTTCATTTCGCGCTCTGCTACGGTGACCGCATGCGGGATATTGCGAACAGGTCGAAAAGGAGCCCGTTTGGCATGCTCTAGAAGCGTGTGTGCAATAAAGGCCTCAGCCTTGTACAGCACCTTGGGGAACAGGCACTCTCTTCCGTCAGTGGTGGCCTTCACCATGTTCTGGGCAGAAAGCTCTAGGCCGATACCGTGTTCCACGAGCGCATAGTCAACGCTCAGGAGCTCACAGGCCTTTTCCCGAACAGTTTCCACTGGCAAACCGCAGCTGCCTTGCATCTCGGCCTGGGACAGCACGTATTGAATGCCAGCGCGCAGACGGTACTCACTGTCAGGTTGAATACCCAGCTTCTGAGCTGCCATGTCCGCAGTAGTGAAGCCTATGCCATTGATGTCCCGACACAGCAAGTACGGATTTTCCTTGATGCTGGCAATGGTCTTGTCCTTGTACTTCTCAAAAATCTTCTTCGCGCGAGAGCTCGTCAGCCCACACTCGTGCAGGAACACCATGATTTCACGTGTTTCCTTCTGTGCGGTGTAGGAGCTGATAATGAGCTCGGCACGCTTGGCGCCAATACCCTTGACGGCCGCTAGCTTCTCAGGGTGGTGTTCGATGATGAAGAACACCTCTTCGCCAAACGCATCGACAAGCTTCTTGGCGTAGCCCTTACCAATGCCCTCCACTGACTTGTGGAGGTACATCTCAATACCTTCGTTGGACCGGGGTGAGGTCAGCTGTACCGATGTTGCCTTGAGCTGTGGGCCCCATTTCGAGGTGCTCAGGGTACCGCTAGCTTCGATTTGCTCCCCGACGTTGATAGCAGGTGCGGTCCCTACAACGGTGCGCTCTCCCTTGCCAGGCACAGCCACCTTGGCTACGAAGTAGCCGTTGTCGGGGTTAAAAAAGGTGACTATCTTAACTATCCCCCGGATGGTTTCGATGTTTGCGGTGGTTTTAGCCATGGATAGGGTCGTAGTGATAGCGTCCCTTCGTATATCCATCAGATTTTATCTTTCTGTTTAGGTGCCATAGTTTAAACAGTAGACACTACATCCATGTGTCGTTAGACAATTTTTCATGCTCAACAAATTTCTTCGCGTCATTTCCTTTTTCGAATGGTTCGTACCCGTGGGCTTGCTGCTCATCGGCGTCGGGCTTAAAGACTTCTGGATTGCTGGAGCCGGAGCGTTGAGCCTCGCAATCACTTTAGCCAAAAAAAGCTTATGAAAAACTTGCTCAAATTCTTTAACATGATGGATTGGGTGATGGCCTTTGGGCTGCTGCTCGTTGGCTTTTACATCCCAAATTGGTGGCTGGTGGCTTCAGGGGTTGTGGCGCTACTTTGCGCGTACTTCAATCCGGCCAGGCGTGCCAGCGAAGCCATTCAAAAGAAGTTCTTGGCGGGCAAGAAAAAGGGACCGACGGATAACTCTGCGGACATTGCCAAAGACGACGCCTTTTACGAAGCGATGGCAAAAGCCCAGCCCGGAATCTCCTTCGAACCGAAGCACAACTACTCCCAGACCTTGGTGGCAGGAGGTGTCTTCTTGAACCAGAGTAAGCATAATCTGCTCAAACACGAGTTCATCGGAGTTAGCAAAGTCAACCCGGGTACAAAGCACTGGGCTTAAAAAAACTCCCGGTAAACCGGGAGTTTTGAATTATTACCGCTTCTTTCTCAAGCCCCAACCTGGAGTAATGGGGGGTGCATTGTGATTGTCATCACCTTGATACTCGTCTGCATAGATAGGCATATGGCTAATGATGCCGTGGTCCGGGTGGGTAATCCAAAGTGCTTGGATTGGCCGCTCGTACTCAGAGTTCTTCTTGTACGCCATCTCATCGTACCCTTTGAGAGAGCCGTTTGAAATAACGTTAGCAATGGACCCATATTTGTGCAGATGAGTGCACAGCATGTAGTCAAAGCTTTCACCTCCTGATTTCAACGTGCGCTGTTGTTTTCGATGAGCAACCTTCATCATCGATGACCAAACGCTTTCGTCTCCACCTTTTGTACCCAAGGGCTCCCCGTGGGTCAGCAAATACCTGGTGTTGTATATTGAAAAGTTCAAGTCAAGCGCAGGCGCGATTTCGAACTCAACATTACAGCGTTCACCCATCTTTCCCTGCACTAGCATGTTGACGAAGTTGTACAACAACCAGTCGTAGGTGTCCGTGACCGCGTTCTTGGCGTTTTTCTTGGCGTCGGGGCGACTTTGAGCTCCCACCACACAGGGTACGTACACCATCTCGAAGTTGTCAGCCAACTCGATAATGCCTTGTGCCAGCTTTTCAGCCAACGACAATAGGCACTCATGGATTGGCGCGTCATTGGTAGACCGCAACTCGTCACTCACGCCTCCATTGAACAAGTTGCCCCCCAGAATCAGCATGAATCCGTCATAGGCCATGCCGGACTGATGGTTGAACAACATCTCAAGCGAAGTCTTGAAAACCCTGTCGGCGCGGCCGTTTGCTACCGCCAAGTTGTACTCGTTCATGTACTGCACTTGTGCGGGCTGCACCACTTCACCCCAGTGCCAATCGCTCAGAAAGAGGCTTGGAACCCCCGCCAAAGTTTGACGACCTGGTTGTGCATCTCGAATGAATCGGGACTCAAAATCCCCTGTTCGTGGCTTGATGTTGGTTCGAATCGTCTCAATTAGCCGAGCCATCGCCGCGTCGGTCGCATTGGCTTCTCTGGCTTTCTTCAGTTGACTGTGGAGCTCCTGGCTGTGCTTTTTCAATCGCTGTATCTCAGAGGCTTCATTTTCAATATCCCGAACCGCTTGACGCAGCTTTGTGATATTGACTGGATACGCATACTGAGAGGTTTTGCCAAAGCGCTTATTGGTTATGCAGTCCTTGCTGACAAGCGCACCTGATTTCACCAGGTTCAGTTTTGCGTCTTCATCGAAGACGTGAGCTGCCGAGGATAACTTGACCCACCAAAACTCTCCTAATCCTTTATCTGGTTCTGCAATAATGCAGACTTCACCTTCCGCCGTCCATGAACGTGAGTTTTTAGGCTGCGCGTTCATCTGGTCTTCTAGGTACTGCAAAATTGGAGACAACGTATTCTTCATTTCAAATATTTCCCGAGGTTGATGTCCTACTCAAGTTTTACTTGAGAACTCAGAATTGCTCCTGAGTTTCCATCAACAAAAAAGTCATGGATACTTTCTATAGCTAGTTTTTGCAAAAACTCATCAAACATTATGGTGAATTTATGGTTTTTAAGGGGGATTTGCACAGGGAATAAACTGAGTTTCTATTTAAATAATGTCTCCGCAACTACTCCTTGACCTCACCTTCAACTATCAGACGCTTGGGCCGATGTTCCTTGCTATCCTTTGCGGTGCGCTTATAGGGGCGGAGCGAACCATGAGTGGTGCCGCCGCAGGCATTCGAACGTATGCCATGGTGTGTCTGTCGACTGCCGTTGTGATGGCTGTGTTCAACTACCCGACTCTTTGGGCCCACAACTCCGGATTCAGGGGGGTAGACCCTACTCGGGTCGTTCAGGGGATACTTGCGGGAATCGGCTTCCTGGGCGCCGGGGTCATCGTCAGAGACGGCTTCACCATTCGGGGGCTGACCTCGGCCTCTGCCATCTGGACCACATCGGTGGTGGGGGTGCTGCTCGGGTCAGGATTTTATGTGGCCGGTATCCTGACCACCCTGTTCACTACGGTTCTGCTCTCGGCATCGCCACGCCTGGAAAAACTCGTCCCTAAGTCCCGCTATTTAAAGGTCACCATCCTCGTTGACAGCGATTTGGTAACCGAGAAGCAGCTCAACAGTCTAATCAGTGAGAGCAAGAGCCACGTCATCGAGGTGTCCTACCAAAAGGCCAAGGGCCAGGCCGGCTTCGGATACACCTTTGTTCTGCGCTCCAACCTAGAGGACGCTGAGCGCAAACTGGTAAAAGCCTTGTCCTCGTGCGAAGGCGTAGCCCACTTTTCTCTGGGTTCAACCTCCACCAAGTAGCCCGGGCTAAAACGAAGATATAGACGTTCTATGCCCAGTTCAAACACTCTCCGCGTGCGCCGTGGTCGCTAAAGCTCGCCTCATCGCCACCCCCGAGGAACTTACGGCCGCGATTGACTCGCGGAAAATAAGTACTCCCCGAATCGGTGAACTGCTCCTGAATGCAAGGGCAGTAACCGCTGAAGCGCTCAAAGCTGCTATTTCAGCCAAAAGCGTAGGCTCCCAAGGACGCTTAGGCGATATTCTTGTCAGCATGGGTGCTGTAAACAGGGCACTTTTGGAAGACATTCTGGAGGGCGAAACCGGGGTCCCCGTGGTTGACCTCACCCGGTATCCGCTCAACACGACCGCCTTGACTTCTCTGCCCGCATCTGCGGCATGGATGTACAAGTGCTTTCCCTTCGAGAGAGTCTCGGGGAAGCTGGTGGTGGCATTCCCTGAAAAACCCACTGAAGCGCACGTCACTGCCGTACGGTTTGCAACGGGGCAGCCTATCTTTGCAGTCAGGGCCAAGGAACCTGATGCGTTCCCGTCCCTGCTCAACCGCTATTTTCCCAACACCGCAACAACCCTCATAAGGCACCCGCAGTTCAATGCAGAACGTTATGAAGAGGTTACTAAGTCCCGCGAAACCCCAGCAGGCTTCTTTCGGTACCTGACGGCCCTGGCGTTGAACAATCGTGCCTCGGATATCCATGTACGGCCACAGCTAGATGGGAACAGCAAGGTCCTTCTTAGGATTGACGGACGTTTCCAGGACCTCGCCACTGTCCCACAGAAGGACGTCGCGGGGCTCATCCGTCATATTGAGGTGATGGCTCATATCGACTTCATGAAGAAGGGGGCTCCTCGGGAAGGCCGACTCTCTTTCCATCATGAAAACAGAGATATTGACCTCCGGGTTTCGGTCATCCAGGGGGTACATGGAGACTCGGTGGTGCTACGTGTCTTTGACCCGGGGCGGTTGCCCGCTGACTTGCTATCCGTGGGGCTCAATCCTCTTGTACGTTCGTCCTTGACCAATTTGATGCTGCGTCCGCATGGGCTATTTCTGGTAACAGGCCCTACTGGCTCTGGCAAAACTACAACCCTTTACACCCTGCTCAACGAACTGGCTGCTCAGAACTTGCACATCGTGACACTTGAAGACCCGGTTGAATGCAAGTTGAGAGGCATCAATCAAATTGAGTCCGCAGACTTTAATCGCATGTTGGCGCAGGTCCTGCGACACGACCCCGACGTCATCATGGTCGGTGAACTGCGGGACTCTCAAACGGTGGACATGGCCATCAACGCGGCGTTAACGGGGCATCTGGTACTAACAACAGTCCATGCCAATGACTCCGCAGCTACCGTCCACCGCCTCTTGGGGCTGGGTGCCTCGGTATCCGCTCTCGGAAGCTGTTTGGTAGGGGTCATGAGCCAGCGTCTGGTGCCCATCTATTGCCCTCAGTGCGCAGGGGCCGGTTGCGCCAAT
>JAIVFU010000011.1 GCA_020829485.1 Nostoc sp. CHAB 5834
TTATTCGTTTGGCATCTGGGAAATGTCTTTGTGGGCGGTGGCTAGGTAACTTTACTATCACGGAGGAATGTCTGCTGGTAGGTGTTTTTCAGTTTACTTGCAAACAACACCAATTAGATAGCTAGGGGATTAGCGGGGGTACATCTGGCACACTGAAAATTGTTTCCTATGACCCGGACGGTAGTGGCCCAGCAGCAGCAGTTGACCTTACTGCCAACAATATTACTGTTCCTAGTGGTGGTCAAAATACGGGGACATTATTAGGTGCGATCGCCTCTGCTAATAATGGTTCGATTCCCGCAGGTGGTTCGATTGTTGTACGGGTTCCAGTGACACTCACCGCAGCCGGTGGACAAACTGTAAGTGTGACACTAGGTAATACTAGTGGACAACCCAGCAATAGTAACACTCCATATATTCTGGGTGCAAATGGAAGTGGAAGCAAGGATTTATACACTGTTGATAACGCCGATAATATTTCCGGTGAATCCGCAGGCGTACCGATTAATGGAGATGCGACAAATCACCGCCAAGAAGCCAGTGCAATCCAGACCATGACGGTTTCTAATATTATCAACGTTTCCGGGACGCTTTACCGGGATAGCGATCGCAGTAGTACAAAAAATAGTGAGCCAGGGATTGGTAATATCAGTGTCATTCTCTACCAAGATACCGACAACAATCGTGAACTTTCTCCTAGTGAAATCATTCAGCAAGTAACAACTCTTGCTGACGGGACTTATCAGTTCACCAACGTACCTGCTGGAACTTACAAGATCAAAGTAGACATTGCTGATACAGATGTGCCTCTGGGGTACACCCTGGGTACTTCTGATAATTTGACGGTAACAGTTAGCGCTACCAGTATCAGCGGACAAGATTTTGGCTTCTATCCTGTTTCTAGCTGTGAATGGGAAGCTCAAATCTACAGTGGTCATTACCCTATTCCCGGTGCAAATTATGCAAAAGATACACAATCGGTTGGTCTATTTGGTACAGGTGGATTACCAACGCTCCGTGGCACTGCAAAATTTGGAGCGGGAAGTTCTACATTTACTTTTAACGATCAATCCATTAGCCAAACTGCCCATCCATTGAGAACAATTATCAACGGCAGCTTTCCAACTGAGGGCTACGTTCCCATTAACGGAGACTACATTTCAACACAGACTAATTTTGGTCAACCCAGCTGGGCAATTGTGTTTAAGCGGCAAGCACTCGACAAAGGTCGAGTTACCTTGGGGCAAGCAGGAGCTTACATTGATGATTCAATGGAAGTTTATATTAATGGAGTGCGGGTGGGGAATCCAGTTCTAACTTTTACTACCAGCCTACCAGCGAACAGGGTATCAACAGTTTCCGTCAATGCTGGCGATATCGTTGAGATTCGCTTATCGAACTATGACAATGTTGGTGGCTTTCTGGTAAGTACTGATTTTGTCTCTGACTTCGGCGATGCACCAAGCAGTTATGGTGAAGTTGCACATGCACGAAGTTGTGGTAATCCCTCCCTTGGCGCGACTGTAACTGGAGAATATACTCAGCCCTACAGTGCCAATGCGGATGGCGATAGTGGGGATGATGGTGTGACTTTACCTTCAGGACTAACTGTAGGAAAGTCTGTATCAATTACCGTTAACGCTTCGACAGCAGGGTTTCTCAATTCTTGGATCGATTTTAATAAAAATGGGGTCTTTGATAGTGGCGAACAGCTGAGTTTGACCAACGTCACGAATGCAACGGCTGCAACGGTTAATAATGTTCCACTCAATGCCGGAAACAATACTTTAACCTTTACCGTACCCAGCAATGCAACCCTTGGTAGTAGCTTTGCTCGTTTCCGGTTTACGCCTACTACAGTTGCAACACCCAGCCCAACAGGTTCAGGGGGGGCTGGTGAGGTGGAAGATTATCCAGTGAACTTAACAGGCCAACCTAAGCTAGTTTTAGTTAAACGGATTACCGGCATTAATAACCAGGACTTAACCAATATTGTGGACGGTCGCAGCGACGTTGAGACTAACGCTACCAATTACGTAGCATCTCCTAATGACGTTGATGATGATAGCAGTAACCCATGGCCTAGTGGTTACTTGCGCGGAATGATTAACGCTGGGACAGTCAAGCCAGGAGATGAGTTAGAATACACTATATATTTCCTTTCTAATGGACAGGGTGATGTTACTAGTGTGCAAATTTGTGACTTAGTACCTACCAATACTACTTTTCTTTCTACTGCTTTTAATGATATGACTGCTAATGATGGCGGCTTACCAGGAGCAGATCAAGGTATTGCCCTTGGGCTTGGTTCTAGCACTCCTACGGCTTATCTTACCAATGCACAAGATGGCGATCGCGGACATTTTTATACAGCTAACGAATCAGGCATACCATCATCTTGTGGTAGTAACACTAATGGGGCTGTGGTGGTGAAGATCACGCGGAGTCCAGATTTGTCAAATCTACCTCCAGCAAATGCATCTGGGACTCCAGCTAATTCTTATGGCTTTGTTCGCTTCCGCACCAAGGTGAAATAGGGGAAGGGGAAAGGGGGAAAGAGGGTTTTCCGATTTTTGCACAGATAACAGATGTGGTAAGGCATCATGTAAAAATAAGTTGTACAAAATTGATTTGGAATAGCTTGCTAAATCTAGCTTTCACACAAAAATTGTTCAGGTTATTTTTACACAAATCCTAACTGTAACTAATTAGCCGGACATGATATCACCCCTCAAAATTGAGCGAACGTACAGTAATGAGTCCACCTCCGTGGACGAGAGCTTATGTAGTAGCGAATTATATTCGCCCAATACTTTTAAAACATTTTCTTAGACAGACAAGGCTTGTCTGACTTCAACTGCTTCACCCGTCAAGCTAAAAGGTCGAACTTCGGTAATTTTTACCTTTACTAACTGCCCTTTCAATTCTTTGATGTCGCCACTGAAGAACGTCAAACGATTACCGCCAGTGCGCCCCATCACCTGAGTTTGATCTTTGGGATTTTGGTCTTCCACTAAAACTTCTTCGATGCGTCCAAAGTAACGTTGCGATCGCTCGGCTACTTTCAAGTTTCCTAAATGATTTAGCCGTTGGAGGCGATCGCTTTTAATTTCTTCACTTAGCTGATTGTCCCACAAAGCGGCTGGTGTCCCTGGACGCGGCGAATATGCTGCTGTATTCAACATGTCAAAGCCAATATCTTCCACCAGTTTCAGGGTATTTTCAAACTGTGCTTCTGTCTCCCCAGGAAAACCAACAATTGCATCAGCACTAATGGAAGCATCTGGCATATACCGCCGAATGGTATCGATAATCCGGCGATATTTTTCATGGGTATAACCCCGCGCCATCGCCTTTAAAAGTTCATTATCCCCAGATTGAAAAGGAATGTGGAAGTGTTTGCAGACTTTGGGTAACTCAGCACAAGCTTTAATTAATCTCTCTGTAAAATAACGGGGGTGGCTAGTAGCAAATCTTAACCTTTCAATCCCTGGTACATCATGGACGTAATAAAGTAAATCTGTGAAGTTGTGCAGATGCCGTCCTTCTGCTGTTGCTCCCGGCAAATCTCTGCCGTAAGCGTCGATATTTTGACCGAGTAGAGTAATTTCCTTGTAACCTTGCCGTCCTAATTCTTCTATTTCAGCCCGGATAGCTGACGGTGTGCGAGATTGTTCGATACCTCGCACATTGGGAACTACACAATATGTGCAGCGTTCGTTACAGCCGTAAATTACATTTACCCAAGCTGTTACTTTACTATCCCGTCGCGGCTGGGTGATATCTTCAATAATATGAACAGCCTCGGTTGCAACAACTTGGTTGCCGTCGAAGACTGACTCTAACAAATCTTTGAGGCGGTTGGCGTGTTGTGGCCCCATTACCAAGTCTAATTCTGGGACTCGCCGCAATAGCGCTTCACCTTCTTGCTGGGCAACACAACCTGCAACTATAAGGGTTAAATCAGGTTTTTCATGTTTGCGCTTCGCTTGTCTGCCAAGGTAGGAATATACCTTTTGCTCGGCATTATCCCGAATTGTGCAAGTATTGTAGAGAATCACATCTGCATTATTCGGATCTTCTGACCATTCAAAGCCCATGTCTTCCAAAACGCCAGCCATGCGTTCTGAGTCAGCTTTATTCATCTGACAACCGAAGGTAGTGATGTGGTAGTGGCGTTTAAAAGTGGTCATGTTGCTTAGTTAACCAGTTAGAATGAGGTTATTCTTTAGCCTCAAAGTCAACTTTATCATAAATATCTGATAGAGGGATTTGAAATTGCATAGAGGATAGTGTTACAATGCTACTCTCTTCTTCATACTCCGAGAAAATCCATTTATTTTCGTCAGTTTTAGAATACTGTTCTACATGATTTTTGTATTGATCGATCAGAACATATTCTTGAAAACTGGGGATGGTGCGATAAGCCGCAAATTTTTCATCTAGGTCATAGCTTCTGGTAGATTTGGATAACACTTCACAAATCACTAAGGGATTAGTAATTGTATCTGTACGTCCCTCAGAAAATTCTAATGAACCTGCAACAACCATTACATCAGGATATGTATGAATTCGTTTTTTGGGAATCCATAGACGTTGATCGGCAATGAATACTCGATAAGGTTGTCGCCTGAAAGCAAAATTGAGGGCTGCATAAAAATTACCAGCTATTTGGTTGTGATTTGGTGTTCCACCTGTCATGGGTATAATTTGACCATCTATATATTCATGACGATACTCGGAAATGACTTCTAGTTCTAGGTATTCTGTGGGAGAATAATGGCGTTTTTCTTGTAATTGCATAGGGCAATATTTTTTGGTATTTTTGATTTTGCATTGACCAGATGCGATTAAGTCCGATCAATGCTATTCGTTTTTACTGTAGCGTTGTTTTTTAACGCAGAAGATTTATTAGGCTGGGTTCCAAGTGCCGTGGAAGCTGTAGGGGATGACGCTGGGTAATCCTAGTTTGCAAACAGGTTCGGCATCTAGGCGATCGCTATCAAATATCCAAACTTCGCTAGTATGAGAATTACCATCGTAGACAACGGTTAGTACCCAACCTTGTGCAGGGTTTTGGATGTTTTGGGTGGGGATGGGTTCTGAAGGATAACGGTTTTCTCCAAAGTCTGCTTCGGTAAGGGTTTCGGTTTTGTTATCGAAGCGGGCGATCGCATTTAATATTTCTTGGCTAATATCTGTTTCTGAACGGAATGTTGACA
This sequence comes from Nostoc sp. CHAB 5834, assembly GCA_020829485.1. The sequence continues at coordinate 5,223 of JAIVFU010000011.1, forward strand.
TATATGTGTAACGGGAAGGGTGTCCTACGTTTTGCTGTGGTACATTTGGAAATTCACAATGTTGGTTTAATAGTTGCTGAATTGAAGTAACTTTACCAGTTTGGGGATGCAGATGAACTCGCGTTAGTGTACTTTTAGCTGGGGTGTGAGTCTCACCTGTAGCTACTTCCTTGAGATATTGGTTAGTTTTAAAATCTTCATAACGGGCAATATCCACAATTACTGAGCCGCTAGCATCTACATAACCGTTACCAAAATGCCATTGGAACCAAGGCTCGGTTTCTCCACGACTCACTACACATAGGGTTTCTCGATCAATAACTAAAATCTGAGTTCCTAATCTAGGTTGCCACTCTAGGGAATCACTATAGTTGTTTATCCCTATTAGCAGGGGTAAGACATTCAACCGCACTGGCGGAATGAAAAATACAAGATACTGCCCTGCTAAAACAAAATCATGCACAAATGGCATACCATCTAGCTGGTATGCGGCTTGTTGGATAATCCGGCCAGTCGAATCGCTTTTGTAAATATTAAGTGTCGCATTTTGTCCAGGGCTGATGCCAAAGTTAAAAATCTCCCCTGTTTGCTTGTCACGCTTATAATGTGCGGAATAGTTTAATCCTTTAGTTAATCCCCCTAAATCATCTTCGCCCCAAGTTTCTAAAGTTTGTAAATCGAGGGCGTGGGGTTTACCAGCTTCCCACAGTGCCAAAAGTTTATCTGGAAGTGCTAGTACTGAAGTGTTGGCAGCATTCTTGATGGGCTTTTGCCATTGATTCCAAATTGGCCCTGGTGCAGTCATGCCATAATTGCCGTAGAGTAGTTTACCTGCTGCGGCTTCTTGTTGATAGCCAGAGGTTTGTACGTAGCGATAAACCCCGGTTGCGCCTGCATCGGTAAAATTTACAGCCAGAATTGCTCCATCTCCATCGAACCAGTGCCCCATGTGAATGCCACCGCGTTCTAGTCGTGCGGGGCCATTGCGGTAAAGTGTGCCACGCAAGCCATCTGGAATTTTGCCAGAGATAATTGGTAGTTGGGTAGAGGGAAATTCTTTTGCGGATGCGATCGCACCTGCCCAAGCTTTTTTAGTTGACTTTTTCTCGATGGTATGCATTTGAAAGTTTTGCTTGATAAATTATCGATGTACATAGTTGCATTCTTACATTTTTCTCTTTGTTGCAATTTTTTAACAATGCCTCTGGCTGTAGATGTATAGAGGCTTTGACATGATATTACTCGTTAACTGAGCTAGCTCATAGTAACTGCTAGGAATAACCACTAAATTGAAGTCAATCAATATTCAAAGTGGATCAAGATACTATGATTAGCCAACAAACAATAGATATTGTCAAATCTACAGCACCTGTCTTGAAAAAGAACGGTCAGCAAATCACAACTCGGATGTATGAAATTATGTTTCAAAACCATCCAGAAATCAAAGAACAATTTGATATGTCTGCTCAAGCAAATGGTTCTCAGCCTGCAGGGTTCTGGATAACGCATATTTAATTTCTGGAGATGTTTATAGTAATAAATACCTGCCCTTGTGCAGTGATTTGGTATGATATGAAGCAGGTTCTATAAGCTAAAAAAGGTGAAACAGCTAATTCCGGGTCTATTATGACAACTACACCAAGCTTCAATTCCTGGGTTATCTGTCCCCAACCAAATCCTCAAGCCAACTTGCGTTTATTCTGCTTCCCCTACGCTGGTGGGAACTCGGCGATTTTTCGCACATGGCCTAATAATCTACCGAGTAATGTTGAAGTCTGTGCTGTAGAATATCCGGGACGGGGAAGACAGATTAAATTAGCACCCTTGACGCGATTAGAATCTCTTGTTGAAGCGATCGCTCCATTTTTGTTACCATACTTAGACAAACCATTCGCTTTCTTCGGTCACAGTATGGGCGGATTAGTTAGCTTTGAGTTGACCCGTTTACTTCGTCACTATAGTCTTACTCCCTTTCACCTCTTCATCTCTGCTCGTCGCGCCCCGCAAATCCCACCCACAAAACCACCCCTCCACATCCTATCAGACCCTGATTTGCTGGGCGAGCTACGCAGTCTTAACGGTACACCCAAAGCAGTACTAGAAAGCCAAGAACTAATGCAGATGTTCCTCCCCATTTTGCGGGCAGATTTTGCCGTTCTGGAAACTTATATTTACACTCAAAAACAGCCACTGGAGTGTCCGATTACTGTTATTGGTGGTTTGCAAGACCAAGAAGTTAATCATGAGGAACTGCAAGCATGGCGAGAGCAAACGATCGCTACTTTCTCATTACATGAGTTCAACAGTGATCACTTTTTTATCCATTCACAGCAAGAATTATTATTAAAACTTATATCTCAAGAATTGCAGATGCGTCAGCGTAGCTCGTAGTAGTAATTAGACAAGAAGGAGTTAGGAGTCAGAATAGAAAATTTTTCTGACTCGCTGAACTTCTGATGTACAATATTTCTACTTATTGTTTTTGAGTAGCGATCGCTAATTTTGCCCCTTCAACTTGACGTACCCGATCCATCACCGCTACTACCCGACCATAATCAACTTTTTCATCAGCATTAATAATTACCAACACTTCTGGATTTGAACCAACTAGAGTACGTATTTGCTTTGTCAAATCATCAATTGCAACTGGGTTACGGTTCAGGCTTACCTGTTCTTTTTCATCTACCGTAATCGTAATTTTAGTGGGAACTTGCTGTTGTTTCGCTGTGCTAGCCTTGGGTAAATTTACTGGTAAACCTTCTGAACGCGTTAAAAACAGAGTTGACATGATAAAAAATGTCAAAATTGCAAATATCACGTCAATCATCGGCACGATGTTGATCTGTAATGGAAGTTCTGGTTCATCTGGTAGACGCATAGGTTTTTTCTCCTCTTTCATAACGACGGCGGTAAAGTAATTCTAGCTGTCCCCCATACTCTTGAATTAGTGCAATTTGCCGTTGATACAGTCCCCGAAAGGTATTGGCAAACATGAGTATGAATATAGCAACTATCAATCCTGATGCTGTTGATACTAGGGCTTCACTAATCCCAGCCGTAACACTTGCCGTTTTGCTACCTCCCACGTCACCAAGATTTAGGGAAGCAAAGGAGGTTATCAATCCTAATACTGTGCCGAGAAGCCCTAACAGTGGTGCCAGACTAATGATTGTCTCGAAAAGGTTTTGAAAACGTTTTAACACAGGTATCTCAGCTTGCGCTTCGCTTTCTAACGCTAAACGAAATTCCTCTGGATTTGGCTCCTCTAATTCTAAAGCTGCTAGAAAAATCCGGGCGAGTGGCAAATCTGCGTTTTTCTGAAGTTTATCCATTGCACCGACAACATTATCAAGACGGTAGAGATTCAAAACATCTCGCACTACACGGCTTTGACGCTGATTGATTCTTACCCAAAACCTGATCCGCTCGATGATCAGTGCCACACCCAATACTGAAAACGCCAACAGGGGCCACATGACGATACCACCTGCTGCAAACAAATTCTGAATTCCCATGTAGTGCCTCTATAACGTCGTCCACAATACAAAATCAGACTACCAGAATCTAGAGAAAAGCTGAAACTTTTTCTCAATAAAATATAAAATATAATCATAAATTTTTCAAATGTAATGCTTATGACTTTTATTTACTTATAGCGGTTCCCAATTGCATGGAATACAGACCTAACCCCCAGCCCCTTCCCTTCCCTTCTAGCGTTGGGGAGTAAGATTCAAAGCCTCTCTCCTTAAAGGAAGTGAGGAATGGAAGTGAGGTCAAAACTGTACTGCACCCAAGCGAGAACCGCTATATCCGTTTGTTCTACATAACTTAATTTAATTAGATTGCAACAAAAATTAATTTTGTCCAAAAACCATGATATTGGTGGTTTTAAAAGATGTTTTTGCTAGTGCAGGGTTCCGTAACGCGATCGCAAGTTATTTTAATTTTTGGCGTTGCTGAATTAAGGGATGATTCTTGTGGGGTGGGCATCCTGCCCGCCCGGAAATACAAGGGACGCTCATGTTGCCCATCTCACAAAAATAGTAAAATCATCCCGCAAATATGCAACCACTAATTTTTTAGTAATTTTTTACTTGATATTTGTAACCTTGCATTCTAAGATAGCTAAATTAGTGAGAATAGGTAGCAATAGCTATGAGCTTTTCTGGCATTACTGTCGAGCAACGTTCCAAAGAAGTTGAGGCTCTCAAGTCTTTTCTGACTTACAGTCTGATAGGTTCACTGGCGCTGCATATCGGCGTACTGTCTTCAGGCATAGGTAATTATTTGACGAGAGTGCCGACAGGAGAAGAAGAACCAATAGAGTTTGCGATCGTTGATTCTCCTACTGCGGAACTAGAAAAACCGATTGCACAGATTCCAGAAGAAATAAAAAAAGAACCACAAGTTGTCCAAAAACAGCCTATAGAAACTCCACCAGTAGAAAAAGTTCAGCAGCAAGAACAGATTACAGCAGTAGCTCAGAAGCCACAGCCGACAAATACGCCGCCAGAAGCAATTGCTAGCAAGCCAGAAGTTTCTGTGAAGTCTGCACCCATTCCACGATTAGCGCCAGAAGTTCCTGTGAAATCTGCACCCATTCCCCAATCTGCTCTATCTGAAGATTCCAAAGCAAGTTCGGCGGGTGGCGGTGGTGGCGGCGGTGGCGGCTCTGGTGTTGGTTTAGGCTCAGGTAGTGGTATTGCTGTAGGTACTGGCACTGGCGGAGGTACTGGGACTGGCACTGGCGGTGGCATTGGCAGTGGAACTGGTAGCGGCACTGGCAGTGGAACTGGTAGCGGCACTGGTAGTGGTAATGGTAGCGGCACTGGCGGTGGCATTGGTAGTGGTACTGGTAACGGCATTGGTAGTGGTAATGGTAACGGCATTGGTAGTGGAACAGGAAACCGTCCCGCAGTAGCAACAGCGCCTACACTTCCAAAAATTAACAGTTCAGGCAATGGTAATGGTCGTGCAGATTGCCGTGAAGGCGGATGTAGATCCAAGTATCCAGAGGCAGCAAGGCGGCGAGGCATCGAAGGCAGAGTAGAAGTAGCTGTTGATACTGATGCACAAGGCAATGTTACTAATGTGCGGATTGCTCGCTCTAGTGGCAACCGTGACTTGGATGAAGAAACCATCAGACAAGCGCGTGACTGGAAATTAAAACCCACAGAAGGTGGTAGACAAGGGGTAGCGATCGCCACTGATTATGCTTTGCGAGGTACACAAAGATACCGCCAAGTTCAAGAAAGGCAAGCACAAAGACAAGCGCAAGAGAAAACTCAGCAAGCAGCTACTGCAAACTCTACACAAGAAACTCCAAGACGTAGGCGCAGAGAGTTGACACCTTCATTTAATGGAGCTACAGCCACAAAACCAGCAATATCTGGATTTAGTAGACGGTTAGAACCTCAAAGAGCGGAAAGTCGTCCTACAAACTCATCATCTGGAGCTAGAACAACTCGCACTCAAAGAAGTGCAAGAGAGTCCTTACGCCGCATCCAACGTGAGCGAACGGCTACCGATTCATCACAAAAGCCACAAGCAACCACAAATCGGCGGCGGCGAAGAGATAATAACACTAGCCAGAACAAACTGCGGGACTCTTTGCGCCGTTTACGCCAACAACCTCAATCACAGCCTGCTGCTCCCAGTCAAGAGTAGGGGAATAGTGACCATTGGTGTCAACTTAAGGTGAAAGCCTAGTATGATAAGCATTTCAAAATTTTTCGATGTACCACCTAGATTTTATATCCCCCCTTAAAAAGCTACGGTGTACACACAAGTCGGAAATATTGGTCTGTCAAGGAATAATTGACGAGTCCATTCTTTGTAGAGACGGCGATTTATCGCGTCTCCTAACGTGTCAGTTTTTAGACGCGATAAATCGCGTCTCTACATGAGATAAATAACTCACCTTAATCTAAAACCGTAGATGGACGCAGATGGACGCAGATAATTTTCATAATTATTTAGTTATGAGTGATGTATCGAGGTGAGTGATGCAGCCTAAAGTTATTTTTGGAAATGCTGCTAGCGAAGGTGCAAATCGCTGGGGTTGGTTTATGGGTTACTTCATCACCCCAGATGATGATCTTCGCTCAACCACAGCACTAGAAATAAAGTGGGGTGTCCATAAAGCAGGAGACAGTAGAACTGAGTGGGGAGTAAATGACACAGCAGCTACTCTTTCGATTTTGATCAATGGTCAATTTTGCCTTCAGTTTGAGGATCGGGAAATGATTCTATCTCGTGAGGGTGATTACGTGCTGTGGTGTGCGGGTGTGCCACATTGTTGGATTGCTCAGTCTGACTGTACTATTCTGACAGTGAGATGGCCTTCAACACCAGGTGATAGTGTAGCAGTGCGATCGCCACAATAATAAGCTGTTACGCATTTACTTGATGACTGATAACCGTCAACCGTCAACCGTCAACCGTCAACCGTCAACCGTCAACCGTCAACCGTCAACTTTTAGTTTATCTACTAGTAAGACTTCTATTACTGTCGGCTGCGATCGCTTTTCTTTGCGCTCCACAGCATAGATATGGTAATGTTAGCCATAGTTTTGAAATTTACACTGGCAATAATGAAACATGGGCTGAAACCACTTTCCATCCTTCGGTAAACCTATACCAAGTCTGGCTTTGTCGCCCGAAACGCTCTACACCATTAATAATCCGGCAAAACTCTAAAGTCACTGTTGCTGCATTTTTCCCAAAGGTTAAAACCTTGAGATTCGAGATTTCTCGCTCTATTTTTGGGTTTGGCCGATTTTGACGAAAGTTACGAATCTCATCGCTACCATAGAGGTTTTCTGTGATGCCAAACCGCACTACTTCGGGCGCATCCCAAAACAAGCTATCCATCACTTCCAAATTGTTATTACAAAGAGCTTCTTCATACTTGAGGTACAAATCAGTTACTTCAGCTACAACAGCAGGGTCATTTATAGTAGTCATAATTGTTATCAACTTTTGGTATTATGGTTGATTATGTACTATTTAAAATGAGTATTTTACATTTTTCAACACCATGTTTGCACAACATGACCCTTCAACTGTTGTCCTAGCCAAGGTGTATTTTGTGAAAGTGTATAAAGACTTTTTCGTTCCACTTTCCAGGTTTGCTGGGGATCAAATAAAGTAAGTTCTGCTGGTTGATGAGGTAGAATCGCACTGACTTTTTGCCCCAAACACTCTGCTGGACTAGTACTTAATGCCCGCCATAATTCTAAAGCAGTAAATTCTTCAGTTTCAACCAGATATTGCCACAGCAAAGGTAATGCTAACTCTAAACCAATTGCCCCTGGAGGTGCTTCGGCAAAAGCTTGGACTTTTTCTTCGTAGCTGTAGGGTGTATGATCAATAGCGATCGCATCTATCACACCCGCACGCACCCCTGCACGCAATGCCGCGACATCACTAGAATTTCCTAAAGGCGGGTCTAAATGCAAGCTAGTGTTATAACTCTTAACTGCTTTTGTATCAAGTAAAAGGTGCATCCAGGTGGTGCTGGCGGTGATGGGTAAACCAGCAGCCTTAGCTGAAGCGATTAGTTCCACGCTGCGAGATGTAGAGACGCGCATAATATGGACTGGTGTACCTATAGTTGCAACTAATTCTAGCATTGCTGCGATCGCAGTAGTTTCGGCGCTGGCGGGTATTGGGGGTAAACCGAAACGGAGAGCATCTGCCCCTTCTCTCATTACACCATTTGCTGTTAACTGGCGATCGCTAGGCCAAAATGCTATTGGTTTACCCAACGGCTGGACATACTCTAACACTCGCCGCACCAGCGCCAAATTCTCTAAAGGCTTACCATCGCTAAAACCAACAACTCCAGCAGACGCTAAATCTGCCAATTCCGTCATTTGCTTGCCAGCAACATCTAGGGTGATAGCACCCCAAATATGAAGCAGGGGGAGAGGAGAGGCAAGGGGAGCCGAATTAATTTTTTCCCTCTCTTTCATCTTCCCGTGTCTCTTTTGCTGCAACTGTGCTACAAGTGCAGGGTTATCAATAGCTGGGGATGTATTGGGTAAGATGCTAACTCTGGTAAAGCCACCAGCAGTAGCAGATTGTAAGAGAGACAACAGGGTTTCTCGTTCTTCAAACCCTGGTTCACCGGAATGGCTGTATAAATCTACTAACCCCGGCCCGATAACTAATCCCCGACAATCTCTAATTGGAGTATCGGGACTGATGTCAGTAATGTGCGAAGCCACTTCTTGGATATAACCATCAGCAATCAGCACATCAAAGAGTTCATCGATTTTAGAAACTGGGTCAATTACCCGTACTTTTTGCAGCAGTTCAGTCATAAAAGTTTTTAGTTATGAGTTAAAAGTTAAGAGTTATGAGTTATTTGTTCCTCAGTCATTGCTTCTAAACTTTATTCCTCACTTCTAATTCCTCGCTTCTAACTTTATTTTTCATAGACGCAATTAATCGCGTCTCTCTTGTACAAACGCGATTAATCGCGTCTCTTTTTCACAACGCCCCTGCTGCTGTTTTATCTAGTACGCCTCCACCAAAGTGAGCGGTGATATTCATTGCTTGCAATACTGGTAAACCATCGATTCCAGAAGGGTAATCAATAACACTAACTGCGCCATTACCCTGACGGAAATTCCAGAAATTTTCCAGCGATAAACCTAGAACGTGACAAAGTAAGGTTTTATTAGTTGCATCGTGAGCTACTACTAATACAGTTTTAAATTGATTCGTTGATGCTGCTTCCAGAATTGATTGCCAAGCCGCAACGCTACGTTCCCACACCTCTTGCAAATTTTCCCCTTCAGGCATTTGCACTTGGGCTGGTACTAACCGCCAGCGCTGCAATTCTCCGGGAAACTCTTGCTCTATCTCTATTTCTAATTTTCCTTCCCAGAGTCCGTGGCTGATTTCTCTTAAACCATCTTGCAGGTCTAACTTTACATTAGGATGTTGTTTTAGGATGATCTCTGCTGTTTCTTTAGGGCGCAGCATTGGGCTACTTACAGCATAATCAATCGCTACCTCTTGGAGAAATTCGCCTGCTTTTTGCGACTGTTGTCTACCGTTGTCGTTAAGGGGGACATCAATTTGCCCTTGAAACCTGGTTTGGCGATTCCAGTCAGTTTCACCGTGACGCACCAGTAACAACCGTATTCCTTGATGATCGGGTCGCAATGAGGGTAGACTTTCCCCAGTGTGTTGCGTCTGATTTAAGGATTCTAGCTGAACTGGTTCCCCCAAGCCTCCAGCAAAATTTAGTACGCTGATGCCACAGTTAGATTGCTGTATTGAATGATAGCGACTTGCAGGAATTCCCAAGGCTGTACTAATCAAGGCGCGATTAATGCCGTTATGTCCGACGATGAGAATAGTTTCGCCTTGATGTTGAGACAAAGTTTCTTGCCAAAAGTGCCACGCTTGTTCGTATAAAGCAAGAACAGGAAAATGTTCTCTTGTCCCTTGTGCATCATTTAGCAGCATCCGCAGTTCGTCGGGGCGTTGATGCCAAGTGCGGTAGTCTTCGGCAAATTTCTGCTTAACCTCAGCAGTCAGCAGTCCTTCCCATAAAGGTAAGTCGATTTCTAGCAGCAAATCAGAAACTTGGATTACAGCAGACTGTTCAGGATGAGTAGCTAACTCACTATGGATAATATCTGCTGTGTGTTTCGCTCGTTGCAGGGGACTGCTGTAAATCGCATTAAATAAAATATTGCTGAGGGCTTTGCCAGTAAAACTGGCATCGTTACGACCTTTTTCGGTTAATGTTGACGCATCAGTGCGTCCCTGAATACGCCGCTCGGTGTTATAACCGCTTTGACCGTGGCGCACAATGATGACACGAGTCATCTAAAAGCCCTCCTCTTATCTAGACGATTAATTTTACTGCAAAATGATTGCACATTTAGCAATTCAGGAAGGCGGATTTAGTTAGGTACGAAAGCTACCTCTGCCCCATTCAAGGATTTAACATATCGCGGAAGTCCCCACCCTCAACTCTTAGTAGGGTGAGGATTGCATCTGATATTGATTAAATGCATTAGCAAAAACAAATATCAGATGTATGACGAATCCCCAGCATTTTCTGGTAATATAGTCAATGTTTTGACCATCAATGCCATAAGCGAAAACCAAGCTAATAGGTATATGTTGCATCGCCCTTGCCGTCTCCCCTTGGGAGAAGAAAAAAATTTGGGTCTTGGGAACCAGGACTCCTGCCCTTGGAGGGAATGTAAGACTTTCTATTACTACGAAGTTCTGGAGGCTATTACCGATGAATTGGGAGAGCTACGTCCGTCTTAGGTTGGGGTAGTTCACAAGTACCCGCTAGCTCTGTAAGTGCTGACTAGAGGCACAAAATTGTTAGAATTACAATTGCGGCGCACTGTAACCATTGTAATTTTGCCATTGAGGCGATCGCCCCTTTAAAATTGAATGACTCCCCTTGCGCCTGTAACCGAGAATTGAGGATTTGCAAGTGTTTTCTGAATGCCGATGCGGGTAGGATTTGCCGTCAAGGCTTTGCTTAAAACCAATACTGCATCGTAGCTGTTAGCGGTTCGCCAGGTAAGGGACTTCAAAATAAAAAAAATATTCAATTAACTCCTGTGGGGTGGGCAACTTGCCCACCCAGTTTATATGGCGCTCATGTTGCCCACCCCACAATATTGGATAATTTATTTCTTGGAGTTTCCTAAGATTATTTAGAGGGATTTTCCAAAGGCTTTGAGTTTGGTGTACAAAGGAGGAGTTAATATCGTTTGCGGGATGCCATGCGATCGCTAGGGACAGTACGGAAGAAATAAGGACTTTTGAGATTATCTGAGGTGCTGGTTCTGATACTTTCGTTATTGGCGATTTCTTGGGTGTTCAATACCAAAATCTTGGTTACGCTACCATTGCTGACTGGAATCCCTCTTCTGATTTGATTCTAGCTGGGGGTTTCTCTAGTCTATACTAGACATCTCCGAAAATGAATGTAGAGACGTTTCAATGCAACGTCTCTACAAGGGTTTCAGGTAACGCATAATTAATTTCTGGAGATGTCTACTCTTTTGGGAATGCAGACTTGAGTGGCGGTTTTGCTCTAGACACACAGATTTACTATGGCACTGACTTGATTGCTAACGTTCAAGACACTACCAATGTCAGTATTTCTAGAGACTTTATCTTTGCCTAGTTAGCACTTTGTTTGCCCGAAAATGCATTCGCCCTTCAAAATGTGCGATGGCGTATAATGCCCGCAGAAAATGCGATCGCATTTTCTATAGGAGCCAAATATATGCGTTATCCACAACCCTTGTAGAGAAATAGCACTGCTATTTTTCTAATTATTCTCTGCCTATATCTAACTGCACTTGCAATCCGTCATTGTCACTCCCAGACTGAGCCGGTGTTAATAAAACAGAACTGTCTGGCTGTGATAATGATTCGTTAAACTCTATTGTGACTGGAGTTTTATTGTCTCTTCTATTCTTGTTAGAGATGCTTGCTGGATTAGTTTGCTCAAAAAAGCTTCTAAAGTCTTCTTGGGCTGTTCTATGATCAATTCCAGCGAGAGAATCACCAGTTAATCTGTATTGCTCTAGATTTGAGCTTGATGCTGGTGACTGTGCGTATACTTGGCTTCCTAAGCTTGCAAAGGCTGCCGTAATTCCCAAGAAAGCAATAATTTTGGTGTTCATTTGTTTTATCTAAATTATCTTTAATATTGCTCGTGTTTATTCTCTGAGCAAATTATTTTGATTAACTCTATCGTTAGGTTCTACAACAATAATTTTATTGCGTATATACTTAGAACGTCAATGATTTTGGCTCTATCTAAAGTTACTTATACTGTCATCCTATTGCTTAGATTTGTACCAGTTGGAGAATAGGGCTATCTGGTTCAGTTTCCGAGCCGCAGTTAAGTTAAGTAGAGCGGCGTGAATAATTCAAGGTTTGTAGTGTTCGCGCAGCGTCTCTACGAGACGCTGACGGTATGATCGCACCTTGGTTGATGAGAAAATAAGGATTGCTCCACTAACGCAATCGTACAAGCGATCGTTAATCAATATCACTCCTGTTCTAAAATCCTTTCTATATCCTGCCCCGCATAGAGAATCCGCACAACTTCAATGCTTTCATCTCGCTCAAAGTAAAAAATTAGATATTTTTTAAATCCTTTAACAGCCCATTTACGTAAACCTTGTAAACCAAGATTATCCACGGGATAACGGCTACCCATTCCAGGCATTCTTGCTAACTGTGCAAAAGTTTCTCCTTCGACTGCGCTCAGGACAAGTCTTACAGAGTCAAAAAACAAAAGAGCCGTGTCGGGGTTTTCTTGGGCAATGTAAGCAAAATACTCATCAATATCTAAACTGGCTTTGGGTGTAATGACTATTCGTTTTGTCATTATTTATCTTGATGCATCTGGTTGATTAAATGTGTGCGTTTTTGCTGCCACCATTCATCATTAACTTCTATTGCTTCTCCACTTTCAAGTCCTGCAATTAAAAGTTCTTCTATATGTTCTTGCATCTTGCGTTTTTGGTCTTGAGTGATTAACTCTTGGAGATATTCGCTAACTGAACCGTAGCCACCTTGAGCCACTTGTTCCTCAATAAAGGCTTTCATCGACTCAGACAAGGAAATATTAATGTTACTCATAACCTTGGCAGTGAGGTTGAACTATTTTTTCCATCTTATCAAGGTTGTTAGGCGTTGTCTTTGAGAAAACGTTTAACAACCTTAGTTAATGAGAGAATAGCGATGTCTGACAACAAGCTGCTTCTCTACGAGATGCTTTGCAGGAGTACGCATCTACGCAGATAATCGGGTCATCGCCACAAGATTGAAACAATACAGTTCAGTTAAGCATTTTTTTCCTCTCTCTGCTTTGCGCCAGTTGCTTCTCCCTTGGCGTTAGCCTTTCCCTTTGGGAGAAGGGGAGACGCTGCGCGAACAAGTCGGGGAACCGCAAGGGCGCACTGGCAACTCTTTGCCTCTGCGGTACCCTGCGGGAAGCCGAAGCGTCTACGTTAAAAAAATTGACTTTGATAAAGAGTTTTAGCCTTAACCCAAGCGTATTGACTTACAGCCAGTGTTATCCTAAAAAATATTAGGAATTAACAATTACTTAAGGCTTGCTGAATGAAGGTGTAATTTAGTCCAGGCAAGGGTTTCAAGCCTTTTTCTCCCAAAGAAGTGCAAGGCTATGATATCTAGAGTCTCAAAACCCCTGCACAATCATTAGCGATCGCTGGGTAAATTTGGAAACTGAGCAACGAAACAACCATTTTGTAACCTGTGTGGCTTCTAGATTCGCTTTAGAGACTTATTCAGCAAACCCTACTTAAGCAAATGAGTATTACCGTTAATGTCTCTGAAGTAACTGCCAAGTTTTCTGAATTGCTGAGTCAGGTATTACTTGGTGAAGAAGTCGTGATTGCACAAAAGGGTATTCCAGTTGCACGCCTAGTCGCTCTCACAGATACAGCCTCACCTCGAATTCCAGGATTGGATAAAGGTAAAGTTATCATTGCACCAGATTTTGACGAGCCTTTATCAGAAGATATCCTAAATGATTTTGACAGTTCTAATCTAGTTTAGCGATGAGAGCTTTACTGGATATTCATGCATTTCTTTGGTGGGTAACAGATGACCCTCAGTTATCTTCTACCAGTCGCAGTATAATTGCTAATTCAGGTAATATTTTATTTCTGAGCGTAGCAAGTGTTTGGGAGATTGTCATTAAGACTAAATCGGGTAAGCTAACTTTACCTGAACCTGTAAAAGAATATATTCCAAACCGATTAGCACTGAACCGCTTCCAGAGTCTAGATATTCAAATGACACACACTCTACAGGTTGCCAATTTGCCAAACATCCACCGAGATCCGTTTGACCGAATTTTGATTGCTCAAAGTCAAGTAGAGAATTTGCCAATTGTGACCAAAGACGAGAAAATTGCACGGTATTCTGTCGAGACTATCTGGTAATCAAAACTTAGAAATAACGATCGCACCTAGGTTGATGAGAGAATAGCGATGTTTAACGACAAGCCAAAAAAGCATCTACGTATCTACTCAGGGACTTGCACAATGTGAGCGATGGCATTTCCCAAACGAGTAAAGTGATTTGGATTGAGGGTCAACAGAGTCTCTACCTCTGCTTTTAAAGCAGCTTGAGCAATTAAAGCATCAAAAATACCCCCACCGGGAAGATTTAAGGTTGCCATTTGAGCGATCGCAGCCTGATAGTCATTGAAAAGCAGTGGAACTGCCTCTAAATACTGTGACATATCTACAATAATCATCTGAGCTTGTTGGGGACTAATACGCGGCTGAATGGGTAAGCGGGTGATGACAGAATATGTTTCAGCTAAACTGTGAGTTGAGATAAACCCTTGAATTTGCCCAGATTTTGCAGCTTGAATTTTGGAAAAGCAAACAGAATGTTGCGGGTGATTGACAATGAATGCAGGAACTAAGACAGAAGTATCAAACAAGACTTTCATTAAGTTATTTGATCCTGAATGCGTTCTTCTCTCAACTCATCTATAAAGGCATTAACATCAAAATTTTCTGGTAATTCAGCCTCTATAACTAAAATTCCTTCTTTTCGATAAATATTTGGTTGGTTAAGGGGCAGTACATTAGCTATCTCAGAGTTTTGTTGAGTATGTTCTTCAGTAACTTGCTGACTCAGTGTGTCAATTTTTTCTGCAATCGCTTGCAAAACAAATTGCTCACTCGAAATTCCCTGACTGCTTGCCCATTTTTCAATCTTTTGTTGGAGTTGGGGAGGAAAGATCATAGATGTAAATACAATTAATACTCCAATTGTAAAAGGCGATCGCCTACGACAGGCGGGCTACGCTTACGCATTTGTGTTGATGAGAGAATAGCGATGCCTTCTCTTTTCCTGTCGGAGACGCTGCGCGAACGAGAGGCTTGTCTGCGACACGCTACGCGTAGCTTGCTTCTCCGTAGGAGTACGCCAACGGCAACGTCTTCTCTACGAGACGCTACGCGTAGCTTGCTTCCACGTTCGCGTAGCGTCCCGTAGGGAAGTGGTACGACGAACGCTCAAAATTACTAGATTGCAAACTCTATCGCCTAGACTCGCTCTTTTAATTACGAATTATTTTTTTAGCCAATCGCCACAACAGAGAAAACGGTAAAATTAATATTGCCTTTAACGTTTGCACAAATTGACCTAACCGACGTTTCCGGGTAGCACGGGGAGTAGACTGGCGTTGCAGGATTGCTAGATTTTCTCGAATTGTCGCGGTAGTGGGATGATTAACTCCTAACACCCGTTGGCACATTGCCAAAGCATCAATGTACAGAGGTTCGGCATCGCTGTACCGCCCTTGGCTATTGTAGAGGAAAGCTAAATTGTTCAAGCTAGTAGCCACATGGGGATGCTCCCCAGCAAACAGGCGCTTTGTCATTGCCAAAGCTTCAATGTACAGAGGTTCGGCATCGCTGTACCTACCTTGGCTATCGTAGAGGAAAGCTAAATAGTTCAAGCTAGTAGCCACATGGGGATGCTCCCCAGCAAACAGGCGCTTTGTCATTGCCAAAGCTTCAATGTACAGAGGTTCGGCATCGCTGTACCGCCCTTGGCTATTGTAGAGGAAAGCTAAATTGTTCAAGCTAGTAGCCACATGGGGATGCTCCCCAGCAAACAGGCGCTTTGTCATTGCCAAAGCTTCAATCAACAGAGGTTCGGCATCGCTGTACCTCCCTTGGCTATAGTAGAGTAAAGCTAAATTGTTCAAGCTAGTAGCCACATAAGGATGGTCGCCAGCAAACAGGCGCTTTGTCATTGCCAAAGCTTCAATCAACAGAGGTTCGGCATCGCTGTACCTCCCTTGGCTATAGTAGAGTAAAGCTAAATTGTTCAAGCTAGTAGCCACATCCGGATGGTCGCCAGCAAACAGGCGCTTTGTCATTGCCAAAGCTTCAATGTACAGAGGTTCGGCATCGCTGTACCTACCTTGGCTATCGTAGAGGAAAGCTAAATTGTTCAAGCTAGTAGCCACATGGGGATGCTCCCCAGCAAACAGGCGCTTTGTCATTGCCAAAGCTTCAATCAACAGAGGTTCGGCATCGCTGTACCGCCCTTGGCTATTGTAGAGTAAAGCTAAATTGTTCAAGCTTTGTGCCACATCCGGATGCTCCCCAGCAAACAGGCGCTTTGTCATTGCCAAAGCTTCAATGTACAGAGGTTCGGCATCGCTGTACCTCCCTTGGCTATTGTAGAGTAAAGCTAAATTGTTCAAGCTACTAGCCACATCGGGATGCTCCCCAGCAAACAGGCGCTTTCTCATTGCCAAAGCTTCAATCAACAGAGGTTCGGCATCGCTGTACCTACCTTGGCTATCGTAGAGGAAAGCTAAATTGTTCAAGCTAGTAGCCACATCGGGATGCTCCCCAGCAAACAGGCGCTTTCTCATTGCCAAAGCTTCAATGTACAGAGGTTCGGCATCGCTATACCTACCTTGGCTATAGTAGAGTATAGCTAAATTGTTCAAGCTACTAGCCACATGGGGATGCTCCCCAGCAAACAGAGCTTGGGAAACATTTACGCCATCTTCATACCAAGGTTCTGCTAATTTATATAATCCTTGTCCCTCATAAAATCTTCCTATTCCCACAAATATCCACAGTACTTTGTCGTTGGGCACTGATGCTGTGAAAAATGTCTGTACTTCTGTGGCTTTTTTTATCTCTGCAATTAAACGTTTTCCTATATCTTCAAGATGAAGAATAACATCTTTGAGGAATTCAATATCTTTAGAAGTAGGTGAATCGGGAAGGATTTGAGCTTTGGCTATCATGGCGGTGGCAAAGGTTGTTTCCAAAACTGATTTGGTTTCGCCATTTGCTAACTCCTCTTGCAAAAACCACCGCACTAAGGCATGAATTTTATAATATCCTTCTTTTTCTTTTACCAGTTGCAGCAAGTTGCACCCGTAGAGTTGGTTTTTAGCTGCGTTTAATTCATCTTCAGACCAAGTTAGCTGTCTTTCTTCCTGATTTTCTGCTTCCTCTCCACCTGTCGCCACCCAAATAACCAAATCCCAAAGAATCAGTGCAGGAGAAAATAAACTCAAAAATCTTCCTAGTTGTTGCGCCAGTGGGTCGAGTTCTGACCAAGTTAAAGCAAAGGCGGCTTTGACTCCCAGTTGAGTTGAGTTGAGAGTTTCCCGGTCTTGTAAGGCTGACTCTGCTAATTTACGTTCTTGCAATCGCCTAAACATGATATCTAAAGATATTTGAGGGTCACGTACTAAATAACCTCCAACTAACTCTATCCCCAAAGGCAAATATTCCAGACATTCACATATTGCCGTTGCGGCTTGTGGTTGGTTTTCAACTCGCCTATCTTTGTCCCCCAACAGTCGTTTTAACAGTTCTAAGGCTTTGCCTGGTTCTTTTTGCGGCGAGAGAACATCTAAGGCAATCTCTTGAATAAAATTTGGGTCTAAATGCCGCAGTCGAGTAGTAATTAAAACTTGGAAGCGGTTATCGTTGGGAACGACTTGGCGGAGGTTGTCTAAATCAGTTACGTCATCGAAGACGATTAAAATCGGTAACTCAGAGTTAGGATATTTAGACCAACACCAGGCGACTTGTTCTTTAAGGCTTAAAAGTCTTCCTCCTAATTCTTGGGGAATCTCAAAACCAAACTGCAACCGGAAAAACTCTAAAACTTCGGCAGCGAGATTGGTTTCTCTGTCGTTAAACCAGGCAATGCCGCCATAATCTTGTTGATATCGTCTGGCGTATTGGGTGGCTAATTCAGTTTTGCCCACGCCACCCATTCCCGCTATTGCTACATAGTCTTTGCGCTGCAAGTCTTCATGCAGCATTTTGAGTTCGGTTTCTCGCCCGACGAAATGGACAGAACCGCGATAAGGAATAGATTTTGTGGGAGTTAACTGTTTTTGCCCCTCAATAATTTGAGTGCCAATGTTAACTTGAGAATAAGGGGCGGCGAAAGCGCCAACTTTGTCGGCAAACTTGCCAGAGTCTTCAGGCATATATAGTAGAGTAAAATGCCGTTACAGTTAAATTTTGCATTAGTTGCAACAACCGCCTCAGAATTTATTCTGAAGCTAATAGCTCAAGTCTTCTAAAGAAGACTAAGAAAAAAGTTTTAGTCCACTTGAGTGGACTTAACCTATTAGCCCGGAAATTTATTTCTGGGCGGGCTGGAGGCTTTACAGTTAAATTTTGCATTAGTTACAACACCCACCTCAGAATGAATTCTGAGGCTAATAGCTCAAGTCTTCTAAAGAAGACTAAGAAAAAAGTTTTAGTCCACTTGAGTGGACTTGAACTATTAGCCCGGAAATTTATTTCTGGGCGGACTGGGGGCTTTACAGTTAAATTTTGCATTAGTTGCAACAACCGCCTCAGAATTTATTCTAAAGCTAATAGCTCAAGTCTTCTAAAGAAGACTAAGAAAAAAGTTTTAGTCCACTTGAGTGGACTTGAACTATTAGCCCGGAAATTTATTTCTGGGCGGACTGGGGGCTAATTGAGAATCATGCTAAATTTTTAGATTAAATTACTTTAAAAAGACTGATTTTCAATGTTCCCTGTTCCACCTGGCATAACTACCTAACCAATTTTATCTGCCAATTTCTCTAAATTAGGCATAGCCAAAATTTCAGCCAATTTAGGATTTGGTTCTGCTTTAGCTGCTGCTGCTAATTCTTGTGCAGCTTGAGCCACTCTATTAACACACCACTTTTGTTCTAAATTTTGCAAATAAAGTTAAAAAAACGCAGATTTTATTCAGCGTTACGGATTTTCCATAGTTCAGCGTAACTTTCTCAATTTATCGCGTGTGGTATCTAGCCTTTTTGAATTGCTTTTAAGTTACTAAAATAACGAGTTTAATTACCACCACTACAATTTTTGTTACAAACATCATAATTTTCGTTACAATGTTACGAGTTTGTTATTAAAATAACGAGTGTAGTTACTAACGCTACGATTTTCGTTACAAATATCATAATTTTCGTTACAATGTTACAAGTTTAGTTACCACAATTACAATTTTCGTTACAAACATCATACTTTTAGTGGATATTGCTGAGTCTATCATTGCATTAAACACTAAGTTTGTGGATTTTACTCAAGCAAAATTAAGCTTTAGTAGGGCAAGCTAGTTCTAGAACACAATAAAAAGAAGATAATTATGCCTCGTCAAAAGCGTACATATCGCGTTCTAGAAAAAGCTGAATTGAGAATGGCCGGACTTAAAGCAATTGATCCGAGTATGGATTTTGGCGATGCTCGCAACTTGCAAAATATCACACAAATAATTCAGCAGTATCGTAGCAAAATAGAAGCTTATAATACTACTCTGGCTGTGATTGACTCTTACAAAAATGAGATGAAAGAGTTGGAAACAACCTTGAGCGACTTGACAGAAAAAATGCTCCTTGGAGTTGCTTTTAAATACGGCAAAGATAGCCATGAATATCAAATGGCGGGTGGTGTTCGCAAAAGCGATCGCATCCGCAAAAGCACAGCAACACGTTTAAAGACGACTCCAAAAGAATCAATCAGTGAAAATGCTAAAACTGCATCATAGTTTTAGTGGAGTGGATAAATGCATTCCCATACAGAGTATGAGAACAAGGAAAACTCCCCACTCCCATTCTTAGACCTTTTTCCAAGGTAGTTTGACTGTAAATCGACTGCCTTTCCCTAACTGACTTTCAGCATGGACAGTACCACCATGCAACTCGACAATCTTTTGCACCATTACTAATCCTAAACCAGTACCTGAAGAACCACGGGTAAAGGAATTTTCAACTTGCACAAAAGGTTGAAATAATTTGAAAAGGTCATCGGAAAGCATACCAATACCCGTATCTACCACGCTGAAAAAGATATATTCATTTGTGGAATTTGGCTGGACTTCAATCCAAACTTTGCCTCCTTCTTTAGTAAACTTGATAGCGTTAGTTAATAGGTTGATAAATACTTGGCGGATGCGACGCTCATCGACTTCAATAGGTTCGAGTTCTTCAGGTATTTGTAAACTCAGTTGGATATTTTTCTGTAACGCTAAATGTTTGACAAAACTGAGACTAGAGTCACATAATCCTTGAATCGAAGTAGGAGCTAGTTGCAGTTCTATCTTGCTGGATTCGATGTCGGTAAGCTCAAGGATTTGGTTAATCAATTCTAGTAAATTCTTACCACTGGATTCGAGGGTATTTAAGGACTGGCGCTGTTCTTCATTCACAGTACCGTACACTTCATTTTGGAGTGCTTCTGTGATTCCAAGAATGGAGTTTAAAGGAGTTCTCAATTCATGGCTCATATTTCCTAAAAAGGTTCTTTTGGCACGATTTGCGACTTCGGCAGCTTCTTTCGCCTCACGCAGTGCGGATTCTGCACTTTTGCGTAAGCGAAGCTCGTCGTAGACATCGCATACTTCTAAAGTTAGGGCGACAAATTCCGCAATTGAGCTAACAAAGTTTTGCTCACTCATTTCCCATATCCGGGGAATATCACTCTGTTCATACAATACTGTTCCCACTACTTCCCCCCTAACCCAAATGGAGGTATTAATTAGAGATACAATATTCTTCGGTTTTAGCACTTCATCCCATAACTCTTGTATCCGTAAATCGGTGCGAGTGTCTCTGACAGCAATGATCCGGGCAGATGTCAGGGATTTAAAGTAGATGGGATAATCTGCAAGGTTGCGTTCTATATCTGCCGAATGTCTCTGCTTGCTACGTTCATAGAGACTTATACATTGTAGTTTGGTGCCTTCGCTATTGAATAACCACACACTGACTCGTTCTATTTCTAAAGCATTTGCTGCTTTCTCGGTAATAACTTTGAATGCCTTTTCTAGCTTTCCTTCTGAAATCGCCCTGTAATTTGCCAGTTCTGCTAATACCTGATGATGCTTTTCCAGTATGCGCTCACTGTTAATCCGTTCTTGAATCTCTTGCTGTAATTCTTGAGTTCGCTGCTGAAGTTGCAATTCTAACTCTTCATTTTTGGTTATCTGTGCAGTAAAGGTTTTGCGTAACTGCTGCATCATCTCGTTAAAAGATTCATCCAGCACCTCTAGTTCTTTAATGCCCTGTACTATCACCACTGAGTCTTCGCCATTAGTCAAATCTGCTAAATCTTTTGTCGCCGTGCTGAAGTACAAAATTGGCTGAGTTATGCAACGGGCGGTGATAATCCCTAGTAGAGTAGCTAATCCCAATGCTCCCAAACAGAGGAAAATTGTGGTTTGAGTGTTGCGCTCAATTTGTCCCATAAAGTCTGCTTCTGGGACAGCCACTATAATCAGCCAGTTGACATTTTTTTCGCCTTTTAACGGTCTAATTTCTAAAAATTGTCGTTTGCCGTCAAAGGAGAAATCTAGCTGCTGTAAACTCTTAATCTCGTCAAAGTTACTAAATTTGGTTGCTAAATATTTAGCGCTTGCTTGAGTCAAGGAATTCTCGCTTTGGGAAGCTGCCAACCTAATAGGTTTACCATTTTGTAAGCGGAATGGTTCTTCAATTGTGGAACTTGCTATTAATAGCCCCGATCGCTCCATAATAAAAATCTGCCCAGACTTGCCAACTTTAATATTTTGCAGCAAATCCCCAATTTGTGATATATGAGTTAGAGTGCTGTTGACACCGAGTAACTGACCTTGGGAGTTATATATAGGAAGAGAAGCACTAATCAGAAGTGTTGGTTCAGTCAGGGATGTAAAAATCTGACTAAAGCTGAAGTTTTTGGCGGTAACTGCTGCTTGATAATCAGGACGCGATCGCGCATCATAGTTTTTGATTACCTCTGGAAGTTGGGCACGTTGACCAAGAGAGTCAATTTTGTAAGTGTAGAGGTCGTACCCAGTTGACTTGTCGGCTTTTTTGAGTAAAAATTGGCGATCGTTGAGCTTTTCCACCGCTAAGTGTTCTTGCTGTTCATTGCTTGCAGTTATTGCGATAGCATCAGGAAAAATCTCTAACTGCTTTATTAAGTATGACTCCCAGGTTGCCAAATTTTCCATCTTCAGCAACCCGATGTCAATGATATTTTGATTACCGCGCAGTTTTTGACGCAAAGTTGAGAGATAAGTCTGTAAATTCTGCTCTACTCGATTAGCGACTTCATAACGTAATTCGCTAGCTACCTCATTGACTGCCTTTTGCCCATTGTGGATCGATAAATATGTAGTTAATCCCACAGCTAGCAAGATTTGCAGCAGAAATAACGCTACCAAAATGCGACGTAGGGGTACGCCTTTAAACAGAGAAAAAACACCACTTTGTTTAGTATTTTTGTTCATCTGCCCACTCCCCCTTCCTGTCTTGTAGTACTGAGTACAATACCTTGACTTTGGATTCCTATGGGCTTATGCATAGTTTGTACTCGGTCGGGTCAAGAGTCAATATAACACTTCTGGTAAAAAACAAAACGTTAGTTAACTAGACCTCTTGCATAAATCAAACAATTTGAACCCCACCCCGCCAAAGCTACGCTTTGTCTCCCCTCCCCGATGCTTTGGGGAGGGGTTGGGGGTGGGGTATTGGGGACTTTTGCAAGATGTCTACTGCACTGGTAGATTTTACCAGCCAAATATTGCGATCTTCAAAATAACTAGTACCGCAACGCAGAAGTCAAAAGTCACGTATGCTTTAATTTTGGGCTTTCTGGCTCTAATGAAATGGTAGGTTTATTTCCGCCCGCCTGTACTAGCTACTAAATATTGCATACAGGACTTTGGCGCAGCCCATGTCAACTTAAGCTAAAAGTAGCTTAACTGAAAGCTTGACTCGCCCGCCTTGAACTTTAGTTCCTTGCGGTACATGGCTTTTACGTTAAATTGACACCTATGAGCATTGTTCCCTACAGCATGGTCTATTTGCGTAGTTTACCGCCGTAGGCATCGCAGGATAATTAATAAAAGCCTGAAAACTTCCTATTTTGGATAATGCACATCACAATGTATTTGTACAGTGTGTAAGTCCTAATTAATACCAATGACAAATGACAAATGACAAAATCGCTGGGCGGCTATTCCTCCAACCCCATTTATTGAGATGAGATTCCCGCAGATATTCGTTGAAACACTACTGAAAGATTATTAGCTGGCATTTGGTAAGTTTGTTTCAAGGTGAGATTTTGTGCGCTAGCTGCTGCTACAACATCATCCAAGTTACGTATACCCCACTCTGGATTTTGGGCGCGTAAAGAGTTGTCAAAAGCTGCATTACTCGGTGCTGTATGTTCTCCACCTTGTTTAAAGGGGCCATATAAATAGAGAATGCCTCCTGCTTTTAGGATACGCCCTGCCCCAGCCATTAGCCCCAGACAGGCTGACCAAGGTGAAATATGAATCATATTGATGTTGACGATGGCGGTAATTGGCGAAGTATCCAACCACTGCGTTACTGCCCCTTTCTCGACTGGCCAAACTGGTTCTCTAACATCAAGCTCAAGCGGTGGATAGATATTATTACATACATTGTGTTCAATCCATGCAATAATGCTGGCTCTTCTTTGTGGATTTGTATCTGTCGGGAACCACATACAATCTTTGAGTCTGGGCGCAAAAAAGACTGCGTGTTCACCAGTGCCACTAGCAATTTCCAAGATCGTGCCACTTGGAGGCAATACTTGTAAAAGTACTTCTAGAATTGGTTCACGATTGCGCTCGGTTGCTGGTGCGTATTCTCGTGCGTCTTGTAGTGTCATCCGTATCGTTTTTACATACCTGATTTCATCTTAGTGGCTATTGTCTAAAAACCATAGGAAACAGGTATTACGAATTACGAATTACGCAAAGTATGTATTAGTAAATTACTTTAAGAAAGTAGGATCGACTCAGACCTAAACTGGTTAGAATTTACACCTGATAGCAGTAATGTTTGTTGAGTGTTTCCAGAATTAAAACTCAAAAGGAGACCATCTTTAGTATTGGTTATATTTCCTTGATAAAACATCTCATTTAACCAAGTGTCAGCGTCAGTATCATGCAAACCCGTTAATTCAATCTTATCAATACCAATTTCAAAATCTTTAATGACATCAAACTCACTTTTTGAAAAGCGATCGCTAACGTTTATAAGACTATCGATACCGAGATTAATACCAATACCAACTAGTAAATCTTGGACTCCATCAACATTACCTGCCAAGAAGCTATTGTTAAAGTTGAAAACAAATTTGTCATAGCCGTCGCCACCAACTAAAACATCATCCCCCTCACCACCAATCAGAACGTCATCACCCGAACCGCCATGAAGTTTATCATTACCTTGACCTCCAATTAGAGTATCATTTCCTTCACCGCCTTCGAGGATATCATCGCCTTTTCCTCCATCCAGCTTGTCATCCTCTAAGCTGGCATAAATTTTGTCTTCATTGTAAGTTCCTTTCAGATTATCTTTCCAAATAGTGCCATAAATAACATTTTTACCTAAATTTTTGATTAAACTATCTCCTAAAAAAGTAATATTACTAGCATTCATTTCTACTAGTGTTATGTTGGTGTCATACTCAAAGGTTTTATTATAACTACCAACGACTTTCCCGGTAACGGAGTCCTCACCATTATCGCCGTCAATATCAATACTTTGGGGGCGACTTTTAATAGTAACATTACTACTTTTGCTATATCCCAAATCAGCAATATACTCAGAGGAAATTAACTTCCCTTGGATACCGAAATAATCTAATACTTTAGGTTTATTAGGATTTGTGGTATCTAGTGCCAAGAAACCAATTTTCCCCTTAGCCTGGTTATATTCAGCACCATAATTTTCAATTTCTTTAGCTTTTAGTGCTAAGTCTGCCAAGAAATTGAAAGAGAAAGTTTTATGAGCAGCAACTTTAAAACTAGCAATCACTTGCATTTCACTACTGGCACTTCCTGCGAAAGAACCATCTAATCCTATGCCAGTAACGTCACTAAAGAGCGAAGA
The DNA here is from genome assembly GCA_020829485.1 of Nostoc sp. CHAB 5834. The sequence goes on from JAIVFU010000011.1 coordinate 30,187, forward strand.
AAAAGTCGGGTCAGTGTTAAAAACAGCTGCGGCTTGAACCGTAGCAATAGCAACTCCACTTTCAACCAAGGTCTTTACCTGAGTGGTAGTCAAAGTTCCTGAGGGCTTTTGACTATAGTTTGAGAAAGAAGCAGACCCTTTAGCGTTAGCAAAGTTAGGGTTGGGATTAGGAATCTGGTCTACAGTTGGCTGTAAAAATAGTGTCTGTGGCCGCATAATATTTTCTGTTCCTGTTAAGTACTTTGTCTACAAAGATGTATGAGTGTATGCAACCCTATTTTGGGGAATTAGGCATAGCGATCGCACAATCTCATAATTTCAGCAGTAATGTCGGTTATCCAGGGCGATCGCATCTAAATTATTCTTGGCTACAAACAAGTTATTGTTACTTTCACCCTCTGTTGATAATGAGTAACCGCTCAATAATCCGAGGTAAATTGCTCAGTGACAAGCCTCAAATAGCGTAAAATTGTTCCTGAACTGCTAGGTCGCCTCGATTTATTGAACGGATACGATGATGAGCTATACCTATGTAGTCAGGTCAACGTTTGCTACAATCGCAATTAGCTCATTCCCGCCAGGAAGTTGGGCTAAAATTATAGTATCAAGCTCAGTTATCACAGAGCCTGTTTGAAGTTTATAATTCACAGCTGTACTAAGTTGCAACTGATCAATACCCTTCTCAAAGCCCAAAATAAGAGCATAGTCTCTGTCGCCAGCAGTTGTATAATAAGGGGCGTTCGTATCCCCAAGCACAAACACATCTCTCACGCCATCGCCAGAAATATTTGTGACATCGCCCTTATTGTCAACCGCACCACCACCTATTAACTCATCTCTCTCAAATAATCTTGCTCTAGTACCACCAAATCCATTTAGAGTGTCGCTACCAGCACCTCCTACGAGAACGTCCTCAAAGAATCCTTTAGGAGCAGATGGAGATCCGCTAAAACCTCCAATCAGATTATCATTATCATCGCCCCCAAATATTACGTCACTACCCTCAGCTCCATTGATGGTGTCATTGCCAGCATTTCCAAAAAGTAAGTCATCACCAAGACCTCCATTAATGCTATCGTTACCGCTACCCCCATTGAGGGTATCATCGGCGTTAGTTCCTTGTAAGATTGCCATATTTTTGTCTCCGAAAGTTGTAAATTTTACTATTATCTGCGCTGCTTAAATATTATTTATATTCTTGGTTCAAGCAGCGCGGTGTTGTGAATTTTCTTCTCTATTGATGGTCTATCACATTAATTTTGCTAGGTTTGTAGTGAGCGATTTATCGCTCAAATCAAGGACTAAAGTCCTTACTACGAACTTTTATAACCCTTCAAAATTTTTGAGACAGACTACTAGTTAATCAGGTTAACGTTTGCGACAATTGCAATTAGCTCATTACCGCCAGGAAGTTTGGCGAAAATTAAAGTATCAAGCTGAGTTATCTGAGAAGCTATTTGAAGTTGATAAGTTACAGATGGACTAAGTTGCAACTCATCAATACCCTCCTCAAAGCCTAAAATAAGAGCATAGTCTCTGTCGCCAGCAGCTGTATAAAAAGCGCCTTTCGCATCCCCAAGCACAAAGAAATCTTTCACGCCGTCGCCAGAAATGTTTGTGACGGTGCCGTTTCTGTCAACCGCACCGCCACCTATTAATTCATCTCTCTCAAATAATTGTACAGTACCATCACCACCTGATCCTGCACCAGCGCCAAATCCATTGAGAGTGTCACTACCAGCACCCCCTACGAGAAAGTCCTCAAAGAATCCTTCAGGAGCATCAGGAGAGCCACTAAGGCTCCCAGTTAGACTATCATCACCATCGCTCCCAAATATTACATCACTACCCTGACCTCCATCGAGGGTGTCATTGCCAGCATCCCCAAAAACAAAGTCATCCCCTGCACTTCCCGAAAGATTATCATTTCCGAGTCCCCCATTCAGGGTGTCATTACCGAGACTTCCAAGCAGGGTATCATCGCCGCTATCCCCATTGAGCAAGTCATCACCAAGACCTGCATTCATCTGATCATCACCGCTACCCCCATTCAGGGTATCGTTACCAAGGTTGCCAGACAAGTTGTCATTCCCATCTCCCCCATTTAGTAGGGAATTAGCACTGATACCTGTAAATATCTTGTCATTACCGCCTCCCCCAGTCAAAGTATCGTTACCACCAAGACCAAAAATCGTGTAACTCCTAGTATTAGTGTTTCCTTCTGGGACACTTAATAGATCGTCGCCCCTAGTTCCTTGCAAAAGAGTACTTCTACCTTCAGATGTATTGTTATTACGATCTCTCCCGGTCAAGATATCGTTGCTACGACTAAAAAGATTCGCTATTTTATCAGCATTATTACCTTCTATATTATTGTTGCTGTCATTTGTTTCTAGAATTGCCATGTTTTTTACCTCGCAAATTCTTGGTTGAAGTTGCCAATGTGTAGTGCGTAATCATCCTAAGAGGATGTTTTAAAAGTATTTTGCTATGATTTTAGACAGGGCACTGCCTCACCTTTTTAAAGGGGAAACCGGAATCAAAGTCCCCTTTAAAAAGGGGGATTTAGGAGGATCTAAAACGTTTTGATAGCAACAATAGAACTTTTAAAACATCCTCTCAGCTATTTTGGAGCGTTAGGTTCATTGCTAAATTATTGTTTTCCTCAAAAATATTTGTAAAAACTGCTCTAAAAATAGACTAAATTAGCCCCTCACATGAAACTATCACCTATCAAATTGAAGCTTGTAGATTCTAAGTTGCTTAACAGGTTATTATTTTCTACTATCCCAATCCCATTACCTAAAGATGAATTAAAATCACTGATGACATTACTACGCCTAGAAGTAGAATTTGTTGTTGTACCTAGAAATAAACTGCGATTAGTACCTCTGGTAAGTGTATCAGTGCCTAAATTGCTGACGAAAGTACCGTTATTTTGACCTCCTAATAGCAAATCGTTCGTGTTATCTCCAGTGTAGGAATTCGTAGCTACCACGGTACTTCTATTGGATGTTGCTCCGGGTACGAAAACTTCTTCACTCCTGTTAATCCTTAAACCTGTAGGGGAAGAAATGCTGACATTGATGCTGCCGCCAGCACCACTCGTATTGAGGTAGGATAGACCTGTTAAAAAAATACTGCTCATTAGATTTTCTCTTGATCTTGCTAGATATACAATACCGACTTGACCAGAGAGGAGAGGAGAAAATGGTCTAATTTCCTTACCAGGAGGGTTTCAGAGCAAATAAATTTATTGATGCTTAATGTTAAATATTTATTTCGAGATCATCAGGACAGGAAATAATGCGTTCAAGCTTCAGCAGACATAAATTTATTTATGGCATTCTCCCCTAGGCTTTGTGCCCCCTGCCCCCTTTCCTCTTGTTTTACAGATAGTTATGATACTAAAGCTCAAGTATGGTACTTGTTTAGATGCTGAACTTTGGAGGCGCTACCCTAGCATTACTAGACTTGACAAGAGACTTCCTACATTAGGAAACAGATATCACCTTGCATAAAGAAGTAAGTCTTGCAACTGTCTAATTAACTGTGTTAACATTGAATCTAATTTAGAAAATTGCTGACAACTATATTGGTTTATAGTTTTCAGCAATCTTTAAACATCCAACAGTAGGTTGAGTAGAGTACAAGATAACCCAACAAAACAATTGCTATGGAGTGTTGGTTTTCTTACTCACTCTAGCCTGCTTTTTTTTAGGCTTAAGGTTAACTAATCCACTTGGATTAAGTTCCAGGATTACGAACGGTAGCAGCAATAGCGTTAACGAAAGTCTCAGAGCGATCGTCTTCAACTTGAACACCACCAATAACGCTGCTGAAGGTTCTGTTGCCGGTAGCATCAGCACTAACAACTAATTCAGCAGTGTTGCCTTGGATACCAGCCAAGTTAGTGGTAACTGTCTTGGTGAAGGTTTCATCAACATTAGCTACAACTGTCTGGGTTGCAGTGTAGAAGTTGTTGATGTTAGTACCACGACCACCAAGAATTTCTTCAGCGGTATTTTCTAAGTAGTTTAGATCAGAAATAATCATTTGAGTTTCTCCTGAGAGTTTAAAATTCGCGGAATCTTTGGCGTTACAAACTTGTTTTTGTTAGCCACATAATCACTATAAACTGTTTTTACAAAAAGTCAACACCATTTTGAAGGATTTTCTATTAAAAAAACTAATATCTTGAAAAGCTTAAAACGACCATAGATAGACCTTAATGAAAACTAAAAAAAAGCATGGCAAAGCTAGACACTAATTTAATTTATTACTGCCCTACAATGCTTGTAGCGACTTAAAGTAAGTTTATAATTTCGCTAAAATAGCATTTTGCGGATGTATTTACAAAGATAGAGAAAACGAAAACATATTAAATTTTTCACAAAACAATACGCTAGAGACATTTACTTTAAATCAGATAAGATGGTTAGCTAAAAAAATTGGAATTTAATAATCTATTAAGTCTTACTAAATATATCTAGGAATTTAGCCTGCGATCGCACATTTGTATCTGAACCCAATACTGCATAGGTTTTGAAGATTTGTAGGTTGGGTTGAACTTTAGTGAAACCCAACAAAGCCCTGGAAATGTTGGGTTTCGTTCCTCAAACGCCACGTGCTTCAAGTCGGGGAACCCGCCCAACGCAGTGGCTCCCCAACCTACACATTTTTATTTTTTAGCCTTAACCGAGCACATTTGGATCTGAACCTATCTGAGTCAATATAGCAATCCGATTTGATTTCTGAATCACTCGTAGAGGTAAGGGACTCTTTACTGGGAAGAAGGAATAAAGGTGTACTTGAGTTTTGTTCAAAAATCAAATATGAGTCCTATAGGGTTAAGTTAACAATACCTTCAGCAAAAACAGAGGTAGTCTACTTTTACTGAAATAGCCCAACACAATAGTGTGCAATACTCGTAAGGGAAAACATCAAGCACTAGTCCCGACGGACAAGACATGCAGCAAGCTGCTTATCTACGAACGCGAGGAGCGTGTCGCAGACAGACGCTGATGCATTTGCATCTATGTTAAAAAAACTGATTTTGATAAAGTATTTTAGGCTTAACCCAAGCGTACTGCTATCTGAGTAACTGTTTTCATAGCCTTGATTTGTTGCTTTAACCAATCAGAAAATGATTTTCTAATGGTTTTTTGACACAACTCTTCATCATAGTTGGGGTTTAATGATTTCTTTCACCGAAAAAGGGAGAGAAAAGTCTTAACAGGAAACACAAAATAATTTTAAACTTTAACTGTCAGTTTGATGCTCACTCAAAAAAAAGATGTTTTTCGAGAAGCGTAGCGGAAGAATTGCATTGTCCAAGTTTTCAATCCCACGTTTAAAAATGTGGGTTAGTGAGTCCTGATCCCTCCTCCCTGTGGGTTGGTAGGATTCTGAATGGTAGCAGAAATAGCATTAACGAAAGTTTCAGAGCGATTCGCTTCGGTTTGTACACCACCAATGACGCTGGAGAAGGTATTATTGCCAGTAGCATCAGCGCTAACAACTAATTCAGCAACGTTTCCTGTTAAACCATCCAAGTTAGTGGTAATTGTCTTGATGAAAGTTTCATCAACATTAGCTGTAACTGTCTTGGTTGCAGTGTAGAAGTTGGCAATGTTAGTACCACGACCACCGAAAATTTCTTCCAAGGAATTTTCCAAGTAGTTTAGATCAGAAATAATCATTTGAGTTTTTCCTGAAAAATGCAATTTATTTTTAAGGAATCTTTGTTTTAACCAGTCTGTAACTAGTTATACAAATACTACAGTTTTTTCCTTGAAAAGTCAATTTTTCCTGATAAATTTTTGATTTAAAAAACTGATGTATTTAAGCTTAAGAAAGAGCATAGATACTATTAACTAATATTAAAAAAAGCCAAAACTATTTTAGGCATTAATAACCTTAGTTACTGCCTAGCAAGACTTATGAAGATTAAACTTAATTTTTTGAAGCACTAAGCTGGTAAGTTGTGGATATATTCACAAAATACTAAAGAGAACAAATTATTAAATTTTAAGCAAACATACCAGCACAAATAACATTTTTAAGACTTAAAAGCATCTACCTTTAGTTAGATAAATTTAATAGCCTATTTAGTCTTGGTGAATGACATATCTGGCAATTCCTCCTGCGATCGCACATTTGCATCCGAGTCTATCTGAGTGACAATTTTCATAGCGTTAATTTGTTGCTTTAACCAATCAGAAAATGATTCTGTAATGATTTTTTGGCGCAGTTGTTCATCTAATTGGGGTTGAATAATTTCTTCTACCCAAATTAAATGCACTCCCTTGGGTGTCGTAATCGGTTTGAGAGCATTTGGTGGTGCAGCAGCAAATACAGCAGCTGCAATCTCTGGGCGAAAATCTTTGCGGTATCGGAGTCCTTGATATCCATAAGCACGGCGGAGTTCTGGTTCTGAAATATATAAACGAGCAATTTCAGGAAAATTGATTTCGCCTTCTTCTAGGGCATAAAAAAGCTCTAAAGCCAAGTCTCGATCCTCGAAGACGACTTCGTAGGTAACGGCAGCGACATAATCTAGTTGGTGTTCATAAAAGTGCTTTTCGAGTTGATCGGAAAATAGATGATTTGCTAACTTCCGCGAAAGGATTTTGTTGTAAGCTAATTCTTCAAACTCATTCACAGACAGGTGGTGTTTTTCTAGCCATGTCCAGGTGTCTTTAGCTTTGACAAGCTTCTTAGCAAACCTTAAGTCATCTCCTGCTTGCTGTAATTCTTCTGGTGTGACTGTAATTCTTAGCTCAAGAGCTGCTTTGGTAATGATGCTTTGTGATGCGATCGCCTCCACTACATCAGGTATCTGACAGGAAAGTTTGAGGCTGTGAATGATATCTGAGGTTGAAATAGTGAAATGTTCCGACATGATACAGATGCCTTCATAGGGTATTCCTTATCTCGAACATAGATAAGATGGAGTTTTGATGCTTAATCTTTTATTAAAACCCGATTTTGAAGCGGGGTCTAGGTCACAATGGTTCTATAGCAATCCGATTTGATTTCTGAATCACTCGTAGAGGTAAGGGACTGGGGATTGGGGATGGGAAGAAGGAATAAAGGTGTACTGAGTTTTGTTCAAAAATCAAATATGAGTCCTATATGGAGATACAGATTTAGTTGATAATTCCTGATCAATTTTTTCTGCTAGTTTGTAAGACATTAACGGGGGATTTCGGTAGTTGCTGGCAGTTTTTCTAAATCCCCATCGTCTAGCTTCAACTTCTGAAACTCCAAACTCTGCGGCTAGCTTGTGGTAAGACCAGCCATATTTCCTCATTAGGTCAATTGGATGCATATAATAACCTTGCTAATTAATGTTGTAGCTCTCTAGGGTGAGTTCTGAACCTGGTACGTCGAAGGCAAACTTGAGATGCGCGAACTGGAAATGTTGACTAAATCTCTAAACCGCCTTTTTGCAGTTTCTTGAACGGATCTAAAACAAAATCAATCACCCGCCGTTGGCGAATGATCACTTCAGCGTTTGCTGTCTGACCGGCACCTAATGAAATACGTTTGTTGCCATTTTCGACATACTGTTGCTCTAAGGTGATTTCTAATTCATAGTTTTCGATGTTTCCTTGGGGTGTTTGGGTAATTTTCGAGTCAGGAGAGATCCAAGTAACTTTCCCTTGCACGATGCCATACTCCTGGAAGGGATAGGCATCAAACTTGACTTTAACTGGCATTCCTAGCTTCAAGAAACCACTATCCTGATTAGGCATATTAGCTCTAAGTACGAAGTCTGCATTCTTGGGTGCGATTTGGGCAATCCTTTGACCGAGTTGTACTACTGCTCCTGACTTTGTGGTGGGTAATTCAAAAATCACCCCATTAATTGGCGATCGCACCACTCGTTGCTGTATTTGAACTTTTATAGATATAATCTGGCTTCTAGTTTGAGCGACTTCTGATTGTACTGCTGTTATTTGTGTCTGTAGGTCTTTTAGCTGTTCCTGATTTTTCATTACAGCCAGTTGTCCGGCTTGCATCAAACTTTTATAGCTACTTTCTTCCTCTTGCAGTCGCAGTTTTGCTTGTTTGATATCAGACTCTAAGGTTTTGATAGTTACTTGATAACGATTTAATTCTTCCGCTAAACGGAATTCTGCTTGTTTAATATCTGATACAGCCCTGCTATAGAGTCGTTTACTTTCTTGTTGTTCTTTTTTAAGTTGATCAATTTGGGTTGCAGAAACTGCACCATCTTGAACGAGTTTGCTAAAGCGTTCAATTTGCCTAGAATCTATACTCAAACGGTTTTTAGCCGATTGCTTATCATCACGAGTGGTGTAAATCTGCTGCTGGGCTTGCTTAACTAATGCTTGTTTTTCTAACTTTTGGAGGTCATAGCTACTCAGTTTGGCATCCAGGTTTTGCTGCGCCTGGTTAACTTGAGCCATTTTTTCTAATTCTTGGGATTTATTTTGTTGCTCTAAAAGGTTAGTTGACATTAGGAGTTGATTTTTGAGCAATTCCAGTTGGGATTGCCGATTTTGTAGCCCTTGCAATTTGCTCATGCTTTGTTGCAGTTCTGTTTGCAGAACATCAGACTCTAGTTCTACTAGAACCTGTCCGGCTCTGACTGTATCTCCTTCTTTCACCATAACTGTTTTGACACTCCCAGCAGCTTGAGCGTCTAATTTTTGAGTTGCGCCTTTAGGTTCTATACGCCCTCTAGCACTACCAGTCTCATCTACTTTCGAGAGAGTTGCCCAAGGCAAGAACAGACCAGCAAAGCCTATGAGTACATACAACAAGCCACGAGTCCAAATCCGAGGTAAGGCATTGAGCAATGCTTCAGTACCGTAGTACAAGTTTTGACTGTTAGTTTCTGCCTCAGCAACTTCTACAGATTCCTCTTGCTGTGTGTAACTTTGGTATTTATCTGTCTCATTTTGAGGAACTGGGGATGATCTATTGGGAGATGGCATAGTTTTAGTTCCGATAACAGTAGATGAGGAATGGGGAGTGGGGAGTGGGGAGTGGGGAGTAGGGGCAGAGGGGCAGGGGAGGATGAGGGAGATGAGGGAGGGAAAAGAATTAATAATCAATGCCCCATGCCCAATCTCAACTAACTTGAGCCAGTTGTTGTTGATTCAGGTAGTAATAATGACCTTTTTTAGTGATTAATTCGTCGTGGGTACCGCTTTCTACTAAAACGCCTTGATCTAAAACCAGAATCAAGTCAGCGTTGCGGACTGTAGAGAGGCGATGGGCAATGATTACACTTGTGCGTCCTTGAAGAATTGTTTTGAGGTTGTTTTGAATAATTCGCTCTGATTCGGAATCTAGGTGGCTGGTGGCTTCATCAAATAGTAATAATCGAGGATTTCCGAGCAAAGCACGAGCGATCGCTAGGCGTTGGCGTTGTCCACCAGAAAGCATCCCGCCGCTTTCACCAATTTGGGATTCGTAACCCATCGGTAGTTTTTGAATAAATTCATCGGCTCCGGCATATTTTGCTGCTTGGATAATTTCTTCTGAAGAAGCATTTGGATGAGCGATCGCAATGTTTTCCCGAATAGTCCCACCAAAGAGAAAGGTATCTTGGTCTACAACGCCGATTTGAGAACGGAGCGATCGCAACGAAACACTAGTGATGTCATGACCATCAATCAGTAGTTTGCCATCTGTCGGTGGATATAAACCTAAAATCAATTTACTCAGCGTTGTTTTTCCAGAACCACTGCGCCCCACCACTGCTACCATCTGTTCTGGTTGGATTTCAAAGTTAAGATTTTCTAAGACGTTAGTCTCACTTTCTGAGTGATAGCGAAAGGTGACATTATGAAAGCTAATGTGACCACGCAGCTTACCCAACACCTTCCGGGGTTTAGTTTCTAAGTCTTCTTCTGGTTCTGCCTCCAACACATCATTTATGCGTTCGGTGGAAATCACAATTTCTTGCAATTGATTCCACAGCATAGATAGCCTCTGAAAAGGACTCAAGACGTTACCCACCAACATATTGAAAGCAACTAATTGTCCAATCGTCAGTTCGCCATTAATTACCTGGGTCGCTCCATACCACAGCAATGCAGTATTTACAAAAGTTTGGATAACGCCACTGATAATTTGCAGCTGATTACCAATTATTTGAGCATTAAAGGCTTTTTTGACCAAATCATTCAGCAGTTCCTCCCAACGCCAGCGCACAGTCTGTTCAATTGACAATGAGCGGACGGTACGAATTCCACTTAGGGATTCTATGAGATAGCTTTGTTCTTTAGCGCCTGCATTAAAAATTTCTCTGGAGATGCGGCGCAAAATATTTGTGCTAGCCAGCGCCAAGATAAAAAATGGCGGTACTGTACACAGCACAAATAATGACATGCGCCAGCTATAGGAGAACATCAAGGCCAGATAAACCACCAATGTCAGCATATCCAGCAAGATGGAGAGTGTCTGACCGGTGAGGAATTGCTGAATTTTCTGGTTTTCTTGGATGCGCGAGACTATATCCCCAACAAAACGTGACTCGAAATAAGAAAGGGGCAAGCGGAAGGTATGTTTGATAAAACCTACGAGTAGGGCAATGCTAACGCGGTTGGCAGTATGAAATAGAAGATATTGCCGTAGAGCATTGACAGCCACACCAAATAACCCAAAAATAATCATCCCCAAAGCAATGGCGTTTAAGGTTGTAACGCTACGTTGCACAAGTACTCTATCGAGCAATAACTGAGTGAAGACTGGCGTTACCAGTCCAAATATTTGGATTAATATCGAAGCTGCAAAGATTTCTAATAGTGCCCGATAGTGAGGTTTAATTAACTCAAAAAACTTCCAGAAGCTTGTACTTTCGTTTTTAGTATTTTTTAATAAAGCTGTAGGTTCCAGTAACAATGCATAACCACTCCAACCTGCTTGAAATTCAGCTTTTGTCAGGCTGCGTTGACCAAGAGCCGGATCACATACAATTACCCGCTTTTTGTTGATTTCATAGACAACGATGAAGTGATTGCCTTCCCAGTGAACAATTGCAGGTAAAGGTTGTTCTGCTAATTTATCAAGAGTGGCTTTCACCGGACGGGTGGCAAAACCCAGGTTTTCTGCTGCTGTTGCCATAGCTTTTAGAGATGCACCACTGCGGTTGACGTTGGTCATATCCCGCAGGCGATTAATATTAAAATGCTTGCCCCAATAGTTACCAATCATCACTAAGCAAGCAGAGCCACAATCGGCAGCGCTTTGTTGTGCATAGAAGGGATAGCTCTTAGTCAGGCGTTTCCACCAATGCCCCACTTGTACCTGTGGGCTGGGAAAGTAAAAACGTGCTTTTTTTGGTTGTTGTTGTGATTGCTGATCTCGTTGGGGAAAAGGAATAATTTTGGATTTTGGAGATTGGGAAGTTTTTTCCCTACTCTTTACTACAGACGGGATTAATTGCGTCTCTCCCGACTCTCCACTCCCCAGTCCCCAATTCCCCAACTCCGGCAAGTATTCTAGTGCTGTTTGCCGATGGTCGTTTTTCAGAATGTAAGCAATTGTTGGTTGAGTTGCCTGCCAATCACCTTGTTTTGGTTGGGCAAAGATTGTGCCTGGTGTCAAAAAATGACCTTCAGAATGCCGCAGTTGACCTCTGTACAATAGCCATAACTCAGAATCTTGGGATACTTGCGTAGTTAGACCAGTTTCTAAATGCTGTCGCTCAAAGAGAGATAAAGCTTTGAGCATCCCTGGTACAAGTGAAGTATGGCACGGTAATTGTGAGATTTGGCGACATAACAATAGCAAATCCCAAAGTTCTGCACGGGCAAAAAGGCGATCGCGAATATTAGGATACTTGTCTATCAATGTTTGCAATGCGTCTTGCCTGAAATAGCCAAGTTTTAAGCTTGTCGAAGCTCTGACTACATAAGGACTAAAGTCGGCTTCGGGAAAAAGAGTCAATTCGCCGAAAACAGACCATGCACCAAAGGTAGTGATTAAATTCTCAGAGCTATCCAACAGTCGGACTTTACCTGTAAGGATAATATAGATGCCAGGATTCGTCTGTGCAGATTGCCAGAACTGCTTTGCTAGTGGTGGCTCCACAATTTCCATTGCTGCCAATAAGTTTTGTAATTCTTGTTCTGAAAGCTTTGCACCCAAGGTGTGCAATAGCCTTTCGCCTACATCTTCCCCAGAAAGCACGGGTGGCATTTTCTAACCTCCAAGACGAAATTTAGCTATTGGTCTAAATTGAAAAACAACAATTAGGATTATTTGATTCTCTTGTGTTCTGTGAGGAAACCCTAAGCCTCCTGTTAAGAAAAGAGTTTTTTGATAAAAAGGTATTTTTATTTGACAATCACTAATCTAAATGTTATATTAATTGGCTATACATTTGCCTAATCAAGCCTTATTGCTGACAAAACAACACTTCTTGAGGTGTCTTTAGCCGCCACAAGATTCGTGTTTTCAGTAACAGGTTGAAGAAGAATTTAGAAGCAAAGCGTCTACGGCTTTGCCAAGCAAGGTATTTAAATCAATTTAGTGGGGATACTTCAGTCTCCAGTCGATAACCTCCAGCATTAAAAGGCTGGCTTTGGGCAGGCTACAGTCAAGAGACGAGAAAAACTATAAGGCACATCATGATTTTTTGAGATTTTACTAGTAAATGAAAATCTCACTTAAACAATATTATTGCTTGGTTTGCTTAGAAGCTACTAAACTCAATCTTTTTACAGTCATGTTTAGTCTCTTTAAACATACACTCAAAGAGCTATGTAAGTTTTTTTACACCTCCTCTAGCGGAATTAGTGTGAGCGGTTAAATAGTTTTGGGATAAACATATTTACATAATTAGCTTACACTGATTAACTTAAAGTTTGAATAGCCTACGCTGATTTTCGTGTAAATTTTCTGAAATATTACATCATGGACAATTCTTTGCAGAAAAAATACAATTCCCATCCGTATATACATTAAATCTTTAAACAGATAGACCGCACAATATGGTGCAAATAACAGCGCATAATCCTCTTGGTTTGTACATTTTGTCGGGAGTTAGAAACAAAGTCTACTCAAGGGTAAAAGACTGGTCACTAAGTGGAGTATAAGTAGTCGCTGAGAACCCAAGCAGAGCAAGAATACAATAAATACGTAAATGGCTGTAAGCAGATATGGGTATAACTTTGAGGCTTTTCAACGAAGAGGCTCTGGGTTGGGGGCTAAAAGCTTCGCTATTAAAAACTAAGAGATACGATGTTAAGGTATTGGAAGATAGCGATCGCCTGGGTGGTCGAGTCAAGACGAAACATCAGTTAGGTACGCCTATCGATCTGGGAGCTTCTTGGTTGCACGGTGGTTCAGGAAACCCTTTAAAGCAGTTGCTAAAATTCTTAATAGCGCGTTTAATCGCTCCACTCAATCCGATTCTCATTTGTAGAACGGCTTTGTGCAGAACTCACTGCGGTTTTCGGTAACAAAGTCCCCGATAAATTATTATCCCACTTTGTTTATATTAAGGATGTGTCTGTTACAAATTACGAATTAGTATAAGATTGTTTTGGCAGTAGCGATCGCCTGATCCACGCCCTCCACAATATAAACATTTTCTGGCGATAGCTTTTTGAAGAAAACCTTACTTTCTTCATTGTTAGTCAACAAAATTACTTGCTTACTTCCTTTCAAAGCTGAATCGACCTCTAACTCCTGCATTAGAATTATTATCATTACTACACAGGTGAATACTTAATTTCCTGAAATTATTATGTAGTTAGGGTCTTGGGGTTTGTTTGATGCTGGCTTTTAAATTTTATAATGCCAATTTTAAAATTATTCGTTTTTTGCATAAAACACAAAATTTGAGGTGAATAGTATTCTAAGCTTGTCTGGGATTTTTTGAAGTTTATACTATGAACTATTCCTGCTGTTACGACCGCTTGGGGATTGTCTGTATAAACTGTGTCAACTTTTAGAAGTAATTTCAACTCTCTGGAATCATATTTAGTCAGGCTGAAGTTATAACTCAACGTTAGTTAACAAAGGATTGATATGCGCTTATCTATTGCTATTGGTGCAATTTTAGTAGCATCTTTAAGTTTGAACGCTCCAGTAATGTCTGTGCCTCCTACGCATGGAGCAAAAGCAGAGATTACTAAATCGAACTTAACACAGCTAGAAATTAATCGCCAATTGTGGAATCGACAAAAAATTAAAAACTATCGCTACAGAGTTAGCAATAGTTGCTTTTGTCTTCCCGATTTTAGAGGGCCATTAATCATTGAAGTACGTAACGGCATGACAAAATCTATCACGAATGCTCAAACTGGTAAGCGAGTAAATTCAGAGCTATTACAACAATATAGTACAATTCCTAAGCTCTTTAATTTGATTCGGAATACGATCAACAGTGGAGAATCCGAACTAACTGTGGTGTACAACTCACAACTTGGTTATCCAACCCAAATTAATATTGGTAATCTAGCTGCCGATGCTGGAGTATTTACTACAATTAGCAATTTTGAAGTGCTTCATCAGGGTTCATATATAAAGCGATGAGGCTGTTTCTGACAATCCGATAAATCCCTACTAAGAAAACCTCCCTGTGCTTTTAAGCCAGGAAGAGGTCAATACTACAAAAACAAATAATGTGGTGCATTATGTTAATCACCTTCAGCGCGAAGTAGATTAAGACATCTGTGCTAACCTACAAACTGTGAACAAGCGGTTGATAATTAGATATGCGATATTTGACGACAAGCCGCTCTGTATCTACGCATCCTTATAATTCATAGCTAATGACAACCCTTGCTGAGATCCATTAGTAATAATTAAATCTTCTGGAAAAACCTCTAATCCTTGATGTACTAGCATCTGGGCAATTTGTCTGCACAGAGTTAGTTGTCCTTGAGGCATCTCATGAGGAAAGAAAATATCAGCATCATCTTGTCTTAATGCTCGTCTGGCAATCAGGTTAATATCTTTTGGTGGACGAGGATAACCGTAGCCAAAATTAATCATTCCTGGCTGTGTTTGTGCTTGCACCAGTGGAGTATACATTTCATAAAAAGAACACTTTCCTGGTTTTGTAATTATGACATTTTGGGCTGGAGCAAATTTAGATTCTAGGTTGGTGCTTTTAGGAGAAACGCTGCTGACAAAATATCCTGAACCTTGACGAGCAGAAACAATATCATCTGCTTCTAAAACGTTATATGCTTCAATAATCGTGAGTTTGTTAACTTGTAAACTTTCTGCCAGAGAGCGGATAGAAGGGAGGCGATCGCCACTTTTGAGTGCGCCAGATTTAATAAGATGACTAATGCGTTAGCGTAGCTCGCCGTAGGCATCGCGGATCTGTAAATAAATCGGTTTGGGTGACTGTCGTTCTAATAAAATGTTCATTTTGGCGCACTCGTCAATGACTAAAAAATCATCAATACTGGCAATATAAACTATTTTTGCCAAGTTTACCTAGTACAGTTGCGAGATTTTTTACTATACCAGTTGGGATGGCGCTTAACTGTACTAGATCAAATCTGCCAAAACTGTACCTTCTCAGTTGAAAATTATTACGTGAAAGTAAAAGTAATAGTTCACTATTTATTAGGTGCTTTCACTATGAATAAATTTAATCTACTGTCAAATTTACGAAAATACTGGCAGCATTTTACCATCTGGATGGCTAGTGCTTCTGACCTCCAAGTGTGGCAGGAATCAGACTGGCACGGTTACATTTCTTGTTGGCGTGCCTACGATCCAATGACAGGACGTTCTGCCTGTTTTGGTTCTGAAGAAGAAATGCGAATTTGGATTGATAAATGTTATTACAAATAAAATCCTTTACCAATCGATATGACAAATAGACACTGCTGAAATTCTGAGAGTTGAAAAGTCGCTAGGAGACTTTACCAAATCCGCCGCCTCCAGGAGTTTCTATCACAAAAACATCCGCAGGTTTCATCTCTACTGTTGCTGTGCTGTCTAAATTCTCTTCAATTCCATTCTCACGTTGTATCCAGTTGCGTCCGATAATCCCCGCTTCCCCACCATTTAATCCAAAGGGAGGGACAACCCGATGGCCAGAGAGAATATTAGCTGTCATGGGTTCTAGAAAACGGATGCGCCGGACAACTCCATTACCACCGGAATATTGCCCTTTACCACCGCTATCGGGACGAATACTAAAGCTTTCTAAGAGTACAGGATAACGCGTTTCTAAAACTTCTGGATCGGTCAAGCGGGAGTTAGTCATGTGAGAATGAACAGCATCAGTTCCATCAAAACCAATTCCTGCCCCAGAGCCGCCGCAGATAGTTTCATAATATTGATATTGTTCATTACCAAAAGTAAAATTATTCATCGTTCCTTGAGAAGCAGCCATGACACCTAAAGCTCCGTATAAAGCATCGACAATGGTTTGAGAAGTTTCGACATTACCCGCTACTACTGCTGCTGGATAAGTTGGATTCAGCATACAGCCAACCGGAATAATAATTTCTAGAGGGTTAAGACACCCGGCATTAAGTGGAATATTATCATCAACCAAAGTCCGAAAGACGTATAAAACTGCTGCTTGAGTTACAGCTTTGGGAGCATTAAAATTACTATTTATTTGCCGAGAAGTTCCAGTAAAATCAATGGTAGCACTACGAGTTTCTGGGTAAATCGTCACTTTAACTTGAATTCGTGCCCCATTATCCATTTCATAAACAAATGAGCCATTCTTGAGAAGATTGATAGCCTTTCTCACCGACTCTTCAGCATTAGCTTGCACAAAGTTCATGTAAGCTTGAACAGTATCGAGCTTGTATTGGAAAACCATTTTACGAAGTTCTTGTACTCCCCGTTCATTTGCGGCAATTTGTGCTTTAAAATCAGCAATATTTTGGTCAGGGTTACGAGCAGGATAAGTATGATTTGAGAGGTGCTGTCTTACTGCGATTTCTCGAAAATTACCTTCTTCAACTAAGAGAAAATTATCAAAAATAATTCCTTCTTCTTCTACTGTGGTACTGTGGGGAGGCATTGAACCGGGAGTAATTCCACCGATATCTGCTTGGTGTCCACGAGAAGCAACAAAAAAGAGGGGAGTGGGGAATGGGGAATAGGGAGTGGGGAATGGAGTATTTTCACGAGTTTCTAGAAAAACTGGCGTAATTGCAGTTACGTCGGGAAGGTGGGTTCCGCCATTATAGGGGTTATTAGATAGATAAACATTTCCTGGTTTTAGGGTGTCGCCTTTTTCGTTAATTAAACTGCGGACACTTTCACTCATTGAGCCTAAATGTACAGGAATGTGGGGAGCATTAGCAACTAATAATCCAGATGAGTCAAAAATAGCGCAGGAGAAATCCAACCTCTCTTTGATATTTACAGATGCAGCCGTATTTTGGAGAACAATTCCCATTTGTTCGGCGATAAATTGATAGAGATTTTTGAATATTTCTAAGCGGACGGGATCTGGTTGCGTTGTTGTGTACATGTTTGGCTCCTATTCTTTGCTAAGATTATCTAAGCTGTTACGTATACAACTTGTACTATCAGGGCGGGCAAGATGCCCACCCTACAATCATATTGAAAAAAATATTAGTGCAAATTAAAGGTACAACAGCTTACTAAAGTGATTAAAAGAAGTTCAATGAAGATTCGGTCTGCTACACCTGATGACATATTACTAATTTTTTCCTTTATCCAAAAAAAGTCTGAATTTGATAGAAACATTGGTGCTTATTCTGGTGTACTTCAAGTTACTGAGGAGAAAATACGTAAAACAATTTTTGGAACAGTACCTTTCTCTTACGTTTTATTTGCAGAAACCTCAGAGTGTGTGGTTGGGTTTGCTTTATATGGATTCAGATACTCATCTTTTGTAGGGCAACCGAGTATCTGGCTTGATGATTTGTATGTGGACGAAAATATGAGGAGTCAAGGAGCAGGAGCCGCATTAATGAGTTATTTAGCTCAAGTAGCAAAGGACAATGACTGTACCCATCTTGCTTGGAATGCTGATGTTCGCAACAGTCGCGGACTTAGTTTTTATCATAGGCTAGGTGCAAAAGTTACGGAGCAGAAAGGTAATCGCTGTTTTTTAACCTGGACACCACAAATACTTGCTGTATAAGCAGTTTATAGACGCTGTAAAATTAGATGATTATATTCAGTTAATATTGTTTGCCAATTAGGTTCTACTACAATTGTGCTAATTTTTTCAACAACGATCGCAGGCCCATTAATACTATCTTCTGGTTGCAAATCTTCTCGTCGGTAAACGGGCGTATCATGCCATCTGTCAGCAGTAAACATCCTTACTATCTCAACAGCTTCAATGGCTTCAACTATAGAGCGTGTACGAGTAATTAAAGGTTCTTCAGGTGTCTCCATTTTCTGAATTACTTCTACTGAGGCTGATTCGACAATTAAAGTTTTATCTAATTGAATAAAACCATAGCGGGATTTATGTTCATCCTCAAATTCTTGCCGCATCAATACCACATCTTCGGCAAAGTTAACGGTTAAAGTAGAGTTAGTTCCTTCATATTTTAAGTTGACTTTCTGAACTATTTCTGTTTGAGCATTAAATTCATTTATTTCACTTCTAGCTTGAGTTTCTAAATATTCCATTAACTGGTATAATTTAGGAATTAATGCTTGGGTTAAAGGCTGTTCTACTCCTCCTTCTCTAATTGCCCGGACATCAGCTAATCCCATTCCATAAGCAGAAAGAACACCAGCATAAGGGTGAAAAAATATTTTTTTCATTCCCAAGGTATCGGCAATTAAACAAGCAACTTGTCCGCCTGCGCCGCCAAAACAACAAAGCACATATTGGCTGACATCATAACCCCGTTGTAGACTGATTTTTTTAATTGCGTTCGCCATATTTTCCACTGCGATCGCAATAAATCCGGCGGCTACTTGTTCGGGAGTAGAATGATTTAATGTAGCGCCTTGAATGTCTTGGGCTAATTGTGTAAATTGCTGAATTACAGTATCTTTATCTAAAGGTAAATTGCCATCAATTCCAAAAACCGAGGGAAAATATTGTGGGTGAATTTTGCCTAACATCACATTAGCATCAGTAACCGCTAATGGCCCCCCACGTCGGTAACAAGCAGGGCCAGGATTTGAACCAGCAGATTTAGGGCCGACACGATAACTAGAACCATCAAAAAAGAGAATTGAACCGCCTCCAGCCGCAATCGTATTAATTGCTAATACGGGAACTCGCATCCGCGCCCCAGCAATTTCTGAATCTAGTTGTCGTTCATACTCTCCTTTAAAGTGGGCAACATCTGTACTTGTCCCTCCCATATCAAAGGTAATAACTAACTCAAAACCTGCTCTTTTACTAGTTTGTACTGCACCGACAATACCACCAGCCGGGCCACTTAAAATACTATCTTTACCTTGAAATTGTTCGGCTGCAACTAAACCGCCGTCAGATTTCATAAACATTAATTTGACTCCAGGTAACTGACTCGCTACTTGGTTGACATAGCGACGTAAAATCGGAGTTAAATAAGCATCGACTACTGTTGTATCTCCTCGGCTGACTAATTTCATTAACGGACTAACTTGATGAGATACAGATATTTGGGTAAAACCGATTTCTTGGGATATTTTGGCTATTTGTTGTTCGTGTTTTGGATAGCGATCGCTGTGCATAAAAACAATGGCACAACTCCGAATTCCTGTATTGTAAACTGTTTGTAATTCATTTTTGACTTGTTGAATATTTATCGGTATTAATTCATTGCCATGAGCATCATAGCGTTCATCAATCTCAATCACCTGCTCATACAGCATGGTTGGTAAAACGATATGACGAGCAAAGATGTTAGGACGATTTTGGTAGCCAATTCGTAGTGCATCTTTAAAGCCTTTGGTGATGAGAAGAACGACGCGTAGGATGGAGTCCTTGCCGCAGGCATCGCCTTTCCTTTCTAAGAGCGCGTTTGTTGCTACTGTTGTCCCCATTTTTACTACTTTTATCGCTTCAGGAGGAATGGGTTCGTTGCTGGAAATACCCATGATATCCCGAATTCCTTGGATAGCTGCATCTTGATATTGTTCGGGATTTTCTGAAAGCAGTTTGTAGACTATAATCCATTGCTGATTAGGTAGAGTCACAATTAAAAAACGTTCAGGATGTCTTGAGAGTCTGTCTATAATTGCCTGATTATTAGTAACGGCAACAATATCTGTAAATGTACCACCGCGATCGGCAAAAACTTTTAACATGATTTTGTTTTCTCAACGCTATACAGGTAGCATAACAATGGGTTATGAAGTCTTTCTACTTCAGATGTGGAATATTTTTCTATAAATGTGGAATCTTAGAGGATGTTTGAAAAGTTATTATTGATGTATCAAATATTTTTTACCCCACCCTAACCCTCCCCTTATAAAGGGGAGGGAACTGGATTTTCTTATTTCCCCCCTTTATAAGGGGAGGGAACTAGATTTTCTTATTTTTCCCCTTTATAAGGGGGGATTAAGGGGGGTAATAATTCGATTAAAATCACAACATACCACTTTTCAAACAACCTCTTAGATATAGTTATTAAATTGTCCACTGCCATTTAGACTGTTGTGTATTCCATTTTACAGCTACTATTTCTGCTGGAGGATTGATGCGATCGCCATTCTTTTTAAATTCTATAATTCCTGTAACTCCTTTCACTTGTTTTTTGTCTTCTTTGAAATATTTATTCATGTATATCAGTAAAGATTGACTATCTAAAATCTTAAATTGCTCTAAAACTCTCAGAATTATTAACGCTGAGTCGAAAGCTGTTGCACTACGCCATGTTAAGTTTTCTTCTCCCCATAATTGAGTGCCTAGTTGACAAAACTTTTGCCCTAGTTGATTTTCACTATTGCACCCATTTGTTTTGCTGTGCCAATGCCAAGGAACACAAGCTATAATTTGACACTCATTTTTATTTACCAAATTATACTGACTTTGTTCATTAATCCAATGTAAAACATTCTCATGGTAAAAAGTTGCTGAACCAGCTATTAGACAGTTATTGATTTTTAATCTACTAATCAGTCCAGCATTATCCAGAAAATTAGGTTCAATTCCTCCATCAGCAATTATGATAATAATATCAACACCATTCTGTTTAATATCTTCTAGATAAGCTTGAATATGATAATATTTTTCGCTAATATAACTACATTCTTTTAGAAAAATAAGCTGTTCACTATATTGCTCTAAACATTTTTTGATAGTATTTCTATATGAAGTGCTATAACTACTATTTTTATTATAGATAATAGCTACTTTTTTATGATCTTTTTCGGGCAAGCTTTCTGTCAAGTAATGAGCTAACTGTGTGGCATTTATGCTATCTTGAGTAGTCAGTCTAAAAAAAGATAAGCTTTCACCCCCAGATAAATAAGAAAGTTCATTAGATGTACTGCTATTTACTAAAGTTAGTCCATTTTGAGAATATAAATTTAGTGCCTTTTTAGTCATTTCACTTGAATAGTGACCGATGATAGAAATCAGGTTTAGCTGTGGTGCTAAATTTGCTAAATTCTCTGCTGTTTGGCTATATGGTGCATATAAATTATTAGGATCATTGACAATTAGAATTTTCAAGGCTATTTGACTATCTGTATTATTTAGAGTAAACAATTTGTCGGGCTTGATATCATCTAAATTTATCTCTTTTTTTAGTGAAATTTTATCAAAGCTTTGAATATTTACTTGGAGTTGAATTTGAGCAATACCTCGTAAAATTTCAGATGCAACGTGACCTTGATTATGATAAAATGGCACAACCACAGCCAAAGTATAAATCTGAATGTTTTTCTCTCGTAAAAGAGATTGTTTATATTCAATTAAACAGTTATTAATATAAATTAAAACTTCTGGATTCCCTGTATCATAAATTTCTATTTCTTTTTTTCAAGCCCAAATAAAGCACTTTAATGCTTGATAATAAAGTCCTTGCTGATAAAATTTATTCCCTTGTATTTGTAACTCAACAATATCTTGATTTGGGGGAGAAAGAAAAATTTGTCTACCAAAACTACCTTGAAAGTTATCATTATTTAATTGAGGTGCAGTCTGCAATTTATATCCGTTATTAGGATGAAGTAAAAAATTAAGCAGCTTAACCCACTTCCCAGCTATCTGTTCTTGGTCAATTTGCATCAGTTCTGCTATTCTGGGATAAATATTATTACTCAGCCTATCTCTAATTTGTTGGTCAGATAAATTGAAGATTTTAGCTAAATCTTGTCGAGAGTGTCCTAATAGAGATTGACAAATGATTTCCTTGTCAATTTCACTGATTTGCCTTCTATTTGAAGCTGTCTCTAATTTCTGAAAGAAAAGGTCAATATTAATATTTAGCTGTTCTATAACCTGTTGACAATTTTGACACACCATAATTATCTATCATCCTTTTTTCAAAATGATAGTCTAATTCCTAACTTAGGTGATCCTATGGGTGTCGAACTAATTTCTATTTATGTTGACAATTAGATAGCTTGCTGGTTTAGCGGAATTAAAATTACAAATTCTGTACCTTGTCCAGGAGCAGAAATACATTGTAATATTCTCTGATGTTTTTGGGTGATAATCTGATAACTAATAGATAAACCTAATCCCGTACCTTTACCAACTGGTTTAGTAGTAAATAATGGTTCAAACAAGTGCTTTTTTACCTTTTTTGGAATGCCTGTACCATTAGCGCCTCTACAAATGTACAAATAATTTGGGATAATTTATTTTTTTGGAAGTCCCTTATATCCAAAAGTTATTTTTAAAGTAGTGAACATAAAAAGCATGAGTGGCAAATTAATTGTATTTGAAGGGGTAGAAGGCTGTGGTAAAACCAGCCAAATGCAGCTTTGTTGTCAGTGGTTGGAAAGTCTAGGTGTTTCTGTGGTGGTAACTCGTGAACCAGGTGGAACGGAGTTAGGCTTACATCTTCGCCGCTTGCTATTAGAGAAGACGGAGGATAAACCAGTTGCACAAGTGACAGAACTTTTGTTGTATGCTGCTGACCGATCGCAACACGTTGAACAAGAACTCAAACCGCAACTGCAAGCAGGGAAATATATTTTATGCGATCGCTACACTGACTCTACCATTGCCTACCAAGGATATGGTCGCGGTCTTAACATGAGTTTAATCAATCAGCTTAATCATATTGCCACTGCTGGTTTAGAGAGTGACTTAACTATTTGGCTAGATGTCGATGTCGAAGTCGGACTAGCCCGGAAACGGGGAGATGGAATAGGGTTAGACCGCATTGAACAAGAAACAATCGCTTTTCATCGGCGCGTTCAGCAAGGATACGCAGAGTTAGCAGCATCCTATCCCTCAAGAATTGTGCAAGTAGATGGCAGCTTGACTAAAGAAGCTGTACAACAAGTAATTCAAGGAATTTTGCGCGTACACCTGAAGGGGTTGCTATAGACATCGCCTCAAATTTTAAAGGTAAAATTTTTTGAACTTTCTACTTAAGGGGACTTCCAAGAAATAAATTACCCAAATAAACGAACCACAGAGGCACAGAGAACACAGAGGAATGAGGAGGAGAGAGTTTTTTCGTCAAATTTTTGGGTATTTTTTTATTTGGAAGTCCCTAACTGTCTTAACTGTCCTTGCATCGTTGGTTTAAAGCTGAGAATATTATAAAAGATGGGGTGTTTTCCGATACCACACCCTAGTCTAAAACTAGTACAGCACGGCGGAAATAAACACACCATTTCAAAAAAGGTTGGAAGGAAGAGTTTGTATGAAATTTAAGTCTGTTTCTGTAGGTATTGGCTTAAGCCTTCTCAGTTTTTCAGTCAGTTCATTCCCACGGACTATATTCAATTCATCACGAGTCCTTGCCGAAGAAGTTAGTTCTTCATGCCCTCTAGCATCTGATATTGCCGTTACCTTCCTCAATTCTAAATGTGAGGAAGTCAAACTAGACCAGCCTAAGACTTTTTATCGCTACTATAGTAGCAGTGAGAACAGATATGGTAGGTATTTAACAACTGATAAATATGAAACAAATGTAGAAGTAATTAGGAATCTAGCCCTCAATCAATTATGGGGCAATAAAGCCACTATGATCCAACCAGTTACTTTGCCAGCAGGAACGACAGTTTATCAAGGCATTGTTGCCCCTCAAACCCCCACTAAATGCTATCCTGGCGGTGGTCAACAGACTTTTATTAAAGATACAAGAGATCCAAATATTAAGTGGTCTGAGGGAGAAAATATCGTCATCAAAGATTTTAGTTGTTCGTAAAAATCATGGAAACAAAGACAGAAGAATTTATCAAGTTGCTCGATAAAGCTCTTGAGATTGCCGAACAGATTCGTAGAGACAAACAACCAGAATTTAAACACTCAGAGCGTTTAAACAATCTGATCGATGCACTACAATCTATTAGAAGTCAAACGCTGATTGGTAAACTTGAAGCATCAGGAGGAATCTCAACCCTTGGGCTGGCTCGTGAAGTGGCTGATTGGATTGAGCCGTTAGATTCGCCATTATTAAAAACTGTAGGCACGATAGAGGAAT
This sequence comes from Nostoc sp. CHAB 5834, assembly GCA_020829485.1. The sequence goes on from JAIVFU010000011.1 coordinate 54,702, forward strand.
ATTACCAAAAACACCTCTAAATACTACAGATTTCTCAGGTAAAGCGGATCGCCTTTACCCCAATGTCAACACTCCTGCTGAAAAATCTGCTACTAGTCGTTTTGTCTGTAACCAACGCACACCCAAAAGAATATTATCGAGCTCATCTCCACCCAGAACTTCTATGGTGAATTCTTCTCCATCTAAAAGCACGGTTCCCTCATAAAGACTAAACCGTGCTTCTCCCCATGCTGTTTGCATATCTCGTTGTTCATTTATGTTAAGAATCCACCCTAAACTTAGAGCATCTTGGTTATCAAGTGCTAGCCAACCAGTGAATCCCGTATCTAGAAGTGCATTAACCGATATAATATCTCTATCAGATGTAACCAAACCAACTTCAAAGATTAACTCACTTTGAGTGTTAAATTCTCCACAAATCATATTCTGCCACAAGTTCCCCTCTCATTGAGACGCATGAGGAGGCGCATTTTATCAGAATATTTTTCACGAGCCTTTGTTCTGGCAACATCCTCATTTGGATCTATAAAATAGTCTCCACTCTCAGGCTCAATGACTATAAACCAGTCGTAGTGTTCTTTGATTAACTCTGGTTGAACTCTGTCAAATACTACTCGACAACGCTGATAAAATACCGCATCTTCAGCTTTGCGTCTGGCTCTTTCTTCTGGTGATAGTTGACGTTCTGGAAATACTCTTCCTCGACGGGGTGTGTGATTAGAAGATAGTTGTGTCATTTTGTTTACTATTTGATTGGATAAGAGCTTCTTAGTTTCTATATATTCATTATATCTGAAGCGATCGCCAGGAATAATTTATCAATATTGTTTCATATCAAGCTCTCTTTTTAAAACCTCATATTCATCAATCAAAATCTCAAAAAAAAAGCGTAGGGGCAGCCTACGCTTTTTTTTAGATTACAAAATATAGCTTAAGCAGCAACAGGTTCCAACAATTTAATATCAGAAAAGATAAATTCTTGAATAGAAACTTGTCCTGCTGTCTCGGTGCGAATCTCCCGACGATTTAGGATGAAATAGTCACCAACTTTTTCATATTCATCGATAAATTCGCTTCTACCGCCCTTTTGTTCCCCAGTCTTGGGGTCGTGGTACACAGAATCATAGCTGTGGGATAGGTAGCCTTCCCCGGTGTCGTGACTGCTGAAAGTGTCAATTGTCACATAAGTACCGTGGATTAAACGGTGAACATGGCATACTTCATTATTGCGGACTTTATATTTATCGCCCTCAGCCTTACCACCCATTAAAAGCTCAACCGCACCAGTTTCATCAGTTTTACCATAGCTAAACGTATTGGCGCTGTGGGTGTCTTCAAAGCTGCGGCGGATGCGGTGAATTGCTATCTCCCATGCTTGACCATGAATTGCCTTCTGGGCTGGCTCGTCATCTACATCTAAAACTTCCGCTTTGAGATTGGCACTGATGATCACTTTACCTGTAAACACTTTATCATCATGATTAAAGGTAATATTTGCGGTATAACCAGGGAAATTTTTGTCCCAAGTGTAGCGGTTCTCATAAGCAGCCCGGAAAAGTTCCTGAGCAGAGAGTTGTGTAACTGTCATGTGCTTCTCCTAGTCGCTACTGTAATTAGCGTTTTAGTTTCATTGGTATTAGCATAGAAGTAATTGTTGAGGCTTGGATAGTCCCCAACTGGGTACACTTATGGTTAATTTTCTCCACGCCGTATTTGATGCGATCGCTAATGTCCAGAATGAGCAAGAATTAAGGCTAGCTCTCACGGATAAAATTGGTGAGCATTTTGGCGTGCAAAATTGGGGCATTTATTTCCTAGATGAGCAACCAACGGCTCAAATCGATGTTCAGGCTATTCCGGCAGTATGCTTAGAAAGCAATCCAGTCGGGCGCTACGTGGTTGAGCGTCACGCTCCCGCCCATGAACAGTTATTATTATCACCAAAAGACTGGAAGCATTTTTGCTCGCGTTCCGATCACGAACATGTGATGACTGGGCCAATTGTTTGCGATGGTCGTCTTGTAGGAACGCTTAACTTAGCTCGTGACAAGGGAAATCCTGCTTTTAATGGCAATGATTTAGCTGATTTGAGTGCCTTATGCATTCATTTATCAGCAAAAATGGCAACTCTACGGACAAAACCAAAAATATCCCATTCTCTTTTAGTAAATCCTCTAACAGCGCGTGAGTTAGAAATTGCCGAGTTAGTGGCGCAGGGGTTAACAAATGCGGAAATTGGGGAAAAACTTTGGATTACGCAAAATTCCGTCAAACAAGCTTTGAAGAGGATGTTTCGTAAGTTGAAGGTTTCGGCGCGTGCAGAAATGGTGGCCAAGCTGCAAGATATACAAGTTTCTTAAAAAGACGTAGTTTCGTTCAATTCCGATTATCAGTTATAAGTAGTGATAGTTGATGTGACAGAAAGCCCAATTGAACGTCCTAAAAAAAACAAAAAAAGTTCTACAGTGGGAAGAAAAAACAGCTAAAGACGCGAAATTTCGCGTCTCTAGCAAGGTTTTTGGGCTTAACCCAAGGGTATTGGATTATAGGGGCGGAATATCAATATATTGTGCCCCTACACATACATCTGGTTTAACCACTGTAATAGCCTGAAGTTGAAACAAACGATAGTTGTACGGCTCCTACAGTGTTGGTGAATACTATCTAGAATCCCCAGTGACTAGAATTTATCGTCGCGGATCTGAAATCCAGTTTTCCTGTGTAAAAAGCCGGCTACCTGCGTTATCCAGTTTGCAAGACGGTTAAATTTATGCTCAATGGTTTTTTCGTTGTCATTCAATCGATATAGATAAATATATTCTTTGTCGCCTTCGTACTTGGTTATGTGTATTTCCAGTTTAGTGTTCGTGACGTTTATCCTATCAACTAAACTGTCTTTTAAATTGTCAAGTGCCAAAAGCAAACTTGTCTCAACGTGGGAAATCCTACCATTAATATTAGATTCAATTTGAGCAAGTCTGTAGATTGAGCCAATTAAAGTAAGCAATCCAAGGATAATGGTGAGGGCATTATTAATATCAATTTTCATTCAAAGCAGCCCTTCTAATTTCAAAGTCCATCGGGCGAATGATGCTAGAGAATATTGATTAGCTTTCCTGTGTGAAAAAATGCACCCAATATCGCGTAAAATAATTCCTCTAGCCTTCAACCCATCGGGGATTTTTAATTCGATAATTCTTGGTTCATTCTCTACATAAATATAGTACTTTCCAAATTTATTGCCATCTGGGTAATAAAAACGAAGATATGCACCACTTTTATAAAGTTTTCCCCAATCTTCTTGATTAAGAATTGTAGTAGTAACCCGAAATATTTCGCTCGTTGTAGATACTGGGAACAATCGCCATTGATTATCTACTAATACGTTCCCTAATTGTTCCCATGTTCCTATAGCATCGCTGTCGGTAGCCACAGGTTTAAATCCTCAATGTAATCATCTGTGTCTAGCATTTCAACATCATTGATGCCGTCAAAAAAATCATCAGCATCAATTTGAAAATTCAAAAAACTCTCAATTAAATAGTCAACGCGAGAGACTTCGGCGATTATTTTCCGGCATTCATCTACGGATGGAATACGCCCCCCCATAGTGATGCTTACCTGCAACAGTTCTGAGGGGACTATTATCATGGCAAGTATTCAGGCTTGAAACTAATAGTTGCATCAGCATTTAAAGCGAGTGCCTTTCCTAATAAATCGCTACGCACTTCATCATAAGCAAGAGCGCCAGCAGCATTGGTTCCAAATGGAAAACTGTAACTTGCCCCACCACGTTTTTTGTAAGTAGTGCCTAGTGTTTTAGAAGTTGCTGGAGTTTCAGTTCCAGTCGGATTAAATACTGTAATAGTGGCAGCCCGAAACTTTCTACCTCTATTTATAGGATTAGCCTCATCACTTGTGACATGATTCAAATCAGTAGCAGAACCAATCTGAGCAGTCATAGCACCTTTAGCGCGGTTACTATATTTAACTAGTGTTGGAGGTGGTGTTGTCGCGGGAGGATTGATGCCAAAAGGATGAATTTTAGCTTCTACAAGTTTTCCTGGATTACTACCAGCTTCACGAGTGTAATTTAATTTTCGTTTACCAGTTGCAAGCTCCCAATATTTATGGAGTTGCGATCCAGCAGGCGGTTCTGGTAAGTCCGTTGTTCCCTCTGCTGCTCCTGGTGCGCGAAGCAAAAGTAAAGCATTTTGTAATGATTTTCTGCCGCGATAAAGTCCCATGTCTAATTTCTCTCAAATCAAATCTGGTTGAAAATCAACCATAGCAATGCTTTTGGCACATCTTGCAAATTTGGCTGTGGATTCATATACCCGTAGGCATTTTCAAGAAGTACACCACCCTTGCGTAAAGCGTTGCCAATCTTCCCAACATTGCCACCGATAACTTCCATACCAGCCGTCAACACGCCCATCATGTTTGATAGCTGATTATGCACATTTACCGATGATTGGTAGATTCTGTTTGCCTTTGCCCAGCCTTCGGTAATTTGAGCGTAGTTACCCGCGCCGATAGCATCCTCAATGACTTGCTTCGCTGTTTTCCCTAGTATTGTGCCAATACTTATTGGTTCACCGTTTAAGCCTTTGGGCAAGATAAAGCCCGTCACTTGATCAATAATCGTTCCCAGCGTTTGTGCAAGGTCGTTACTCAGCATTAAAGCGTTGTGCATTGTGGCGGCAAACGTCATGATATTGAGTGCCGTATTAACCAAAGTGCTACTGGCAAATGCTGTGATCAGTGCAGTTAGAGCGGTAAATTGTGCCACTAAGAATGTTCTTACGCCACCAACTGCACTAGTCGTTACTGTGTTTATATTTGCTCTTGTTGTGGCGTGCTGAGTGATAATCAAACTTCTTAAACTTGCTAAATCTGCTGGGTTCACGTCAATTCCATCTCTCCCGTTGATTCCGTTTATACCCGGCGTACCTGGCAATCCTTGCCTTCCCGGTAAGCCTTGCCTTCCTGGCAAGCCATTAATACCATTCCTGCCGTCACGTCCTGGCGCTCCCGGTGTGCCGGGTAACGTGACAACAGCTGTAATCCCATCTTTGCCAGGTATACCCGGTACACCTTGTAATCCTCTTTCGCCTTGTCTACCAGGGATGCCCGGATCACCTTTTAATCCTCTTAAACCCTTGACTGTTTGATAAAGTGCGATCGCAGTTAATCCCAGTGCTATACCTTCACCTGCTTTTCGTAGTGCTTGCCCCGCTAGAGTCTTAGCTTGCTCCCCAATACTTTGTGCTTGGGTTGCCTTCTGGTAGGCAGTTGTGGCATTGTCGTTAGCTTGCGAGGCATTTCTTACCGCACCATCAGCAGTAATCTGAGCTTGCCGAGCATTTCCGATCGCAGTATCCGCCGCGCCTTGGGCACGGGCTGCCGTTACTTGCGCCGCACCAGCTTTTAAGTTAGCCGCCTCACCTATTCCTTTAGCATCAAGCGCGATACCTCTTACCACGCCGATTGCTGACTCGTTAGCGCCGATACGGTTTTGTATCCCTAGTAACCTGCCAAGTAATCCCGACAACTCTCCACCGAGTGCCACTACCGTGTTTTCAACTGCATCAATACGCGCTCCTAGCGATTCTCTTGTAGCCATGCCGTCGAGGATGGTGAAGATAGTACCAATGACATTGAATATCTGTAGTATTTGACCCGCTATTCTACCAGTAGCCGCCAATGCATTTTTACTAATACCAACTGCTTCAGCCGCCTTAACAATTGCATCCCCAACAGCACTTTCGAGTTTAGAAATTGCATTCCCAAGCTGACCTAAACGGCCTTTAACTCCTTCGACAATTCCTTTTAATCCTGATACGTCATTTGCAGCATTAAGCGCATTTTTTGACGCGCTAGCAGCGTCAGAAATGGCATTACCAGCTTTATTTAACGCATTTGTAGCGGTTATTTTAACTTCTGTGATACTGTCTGACGCTCTCTCAGCAATTCCCTTGGCACTATTAGCGGTATTGCGAATAGGAGGAATTTCCCCCTCCAACTTTTGCGTTATATTTGCAGCCCGACGCGCTTCTATTTCGTTTCTTCTTGTGAGTTCTCTTAACTCGGTATCTGTCATTTTTAATGATTGATTTTCTCTCCCTAATCGTGCTGTTTCACCCTCAACGCGTATTAATCTGGCTTGTTCTTCACGCATCTGCCTTGCGTATTCGGCAGCATTCTTTTCCGCTCTTGTTGCAGTACTGCTAGCCCCCTTTGCCTCTATTTCTGCTAGCCTTACTCTTTCGGTATTTCGCACTACTTCTAAAAAGGCATCTGTGGCTTTTTGGGCTGTACTCTCTATCTGTGGTTTTAGCTTGTTAACTACTAGTACTCCACCGGCCGCTACAGCTGTACTAATGTCTGGTTGTAATGCCGAGCGAGTAGCCTGTATGATCCTATTTTCATCTACTTTGGGGATACGGGCTAATTCAGCTTTTAAATCATTAATTTGGGATTGTAATTTATCGCAGCAGTCGCACTTTCCAGCACAATCAAGCGCTGATTTTAAATTGCTGATTGTACTAGAAGCGCTCATGCTAACTACAATTCCTATTTCTTACTTGATTAGAAAGTCCTTCAATTTCCGACCATTCACTATTGCTTATACACTTGCCACTACAGCCCGTACCACAGGCTACTTCGCACTCTGAAAGTGATTGATATAAGCCTGGGGTATTGTGAATTGTTTTTTTTATGCAAGCACCATTAAGGCAATCATACCGAACCTGAATTGGAGTGATTACCAAAGAGTTTGGTTTGTAGCAAGAGAAAATTAATTCTGTACCACCATCGAAGACTTTAATGGCTTGACCACCATTACAGACATCGTAGGCAAAGATGCTGTAAGAATCGCCCTCATGAGTTCTTACTAAATCTCCAGCGTTAGGGTCTTTGTAAGTGTAAGTATTAACTTTAGCCATTAGTAATCATCTGGATCGATAACTGAGCCAGTATCAAGTTTTGCTAGATTAATTGTTAGTTGGTCAATCCTATATTGCTCGTTATTTACTCCCCGATTAGTGAAACTAGGAAACCCATTGCCTATATATATCGATTGGTCGATATTGGTATCGAAATTAGTTTGAGTTAGATTAGTTTGACCTTTTAATACAATTCCCGTGAACAGACTTTCAGCCGTATTATTTGCGCTTGGGGTCAATCGCGGCAATGAACTTTTTTGGATGGTAATAGTACTTGCATCTTGAGTTGCACCCGCGCCGAAAATATCTGTCAAGCTTAGTTCAACCATAGAACTGATTTATTTAAATGAAGTGAATAAATCCGTTGTATGCGTTAGCTAAATTTATGTAAATGTTCCAGTTTTATGTAAAAGCAGTACAAGTGCTGAGGACGTGTAACTGTTGCTGCGAATAGGATTGACCTAGTTTTTACTAATAGTCCAAATTAAAAATGTTCTGGTTTAACCAGTTGCAATGGTTAAACCAGAACACCTATATATTGAAAGAGAATGAAAAATAACCGCAATGGTCAGGCGGCTATTTTATCTAACACGGAATATTCTAAGATCCGTAACCAGATAAAAAGCCAAAAATATAAACTACTTTTAGACCTGGCGTGGTACACCGGGGAAAGGTGGGGCGCTTTGGTCAAGCTAAAAGTTGAAGATGTTTACAATTTGTCAGACGGTAGCCCCCGCGAATATATCAATTTTCGGGCCAGAACTCGCAAAGCTACACCTGACGGCAAACGCAAAACTCGCCAAGTCCCTGTGCATTCAATATTGGCTGAATCACTGTTGGCTTACAAAGCTCTTACTGATTCTCTGTGGCTGTTCCCTAATCGTGAAGGGGATGAACCAATTACCAGCCGTTGGGCTGATGCGATTTTACGTAAAGCTGTTGACCGAGCCGGGTTAATAGTTAAAGGTATCAGCACTCACAGCACCCGCCGGAGTTTTATTACCAAGTTACACCGCAACGGAACGGACTTATACACAATCAAGCAGATTACGGGACACCAGGATTTTAAATCCCTAGAAAGGTATGTAGAAATTGACAGCGATCGCGTCAAGGGAGCTATCAACGCTCTATGAACGCCAAACTCCTATTCCTGCAAATTGAAATCTTCTTCGAGCGCTTGCAGCAGGGGGAGTACGATCACCCTTTGTATTTGGCTATGGCGCTGGAGAATCTGGCAAATCAGGCGTGGGATGAGGTGGATCAGGTTTACCCGAATCTGTGACAAACCGCATTACCTGGGGATAGGGTGATAAAGCGAATAGGTATTATTTCAGTACAACTGCGACCGCACAACTTCCTGCTTTGCGATCGCATTTTTATGATCATTGGGCATTGGGCATTGGGCATTGGGAAAGTGTTATATATTGCCTTGTAACAGGCAATAGAAGAATTGAAATGAGCAAAGGCGGCCGAAAATCTACGACTTGGCAACCTGGTTGGAACGGTGGCAAGACAACATTAATTCGTGTGCCGATTATCTTGAAAAATGACGTTTTAGCTTACGCTAGAGCAGTAGACTCTAAACTGAAAACCGACAAATCACGAAACATCCCCATGCTGAAAGGGGATTTTTTGCAGGAGTTCACCCTTGGGCTGATTGAGAGCTACATCGAATTTAAACGCCACAATTACCACCCTAACCAGAACTCAAGAGTTCTGGACACTAATACCCGCGCTTGGGACGAGCTGCGGAAATTTCAGAAGCTGCTGCGGGAGTCTCCTGAAAAGTTGAATTAGCTGAAAAGCCTTTGCGGCAAGTTTGACAAAACCAGCGCTGAACAACAGCACCGTGGGCTAGGGTATAGCTGCCGTGCTTAAAAACTAGCATTCCCTGGCATCTTGGGCATGGGGGGCGATTCATTCTTCCAGCCTCGGATTAACTGTTTAATCTCATCTGGAAGCTTACCATCTGCGATCGCAGTTTCCACATCTGCCTTTTTACGTTTGGCGATGATACTATCCACACTACCATCGCACTCCAGAAGTGGGGGAGCAATCGCACACAATAAAGCCGTCCTACCTGTTATGAGGTAGGACGGCTTTATTCATGTTCCCCAGTGGGTTTTTCGAGATTTTCTACTAACTCTTCAAATTGCTCAATTCTCGACTGAAGATAATCTATTTCATTTTGGGTTTGCTCAATAAGAGATTGTTTAGAAGCCACCTGACTGCGGTAGTCCTGGATCAGCTGGCTAACTGTTCCCCCAAGATGCGTTTCTCCAATGGGGACATTAAGTGAGTCCGTGCTATACGCTCTATTAACTCGCTGCGGCTGATTCCTAGTGCTTTCGCTCTGCTGTCCAGGATTTCTGCCCCTTCCGGCGTTAGCGAAACTGTGAAGTCTTTCTTGTTCTGACCATACAAGCCGTGTGTTGTTTTCCGACCCATCGATATTACCCATGTAAACTATTCCTATTTTACCCATGTAATATGTTGCAGTCTTTACCCATGCAATGTTAGCATGACTTAAGATTGCATGGGTAATTTAATCTTATGCAATTTGCGCCCCAACACCTAGACCTTGTGTTGCACAACTGGCGCAAGCACCCGCGCCTTGACCTTGCGCGGAAACACCTTAAAACTGACTCAAAACCCAAGATTAACGGAGGTAAACCCCAACTTAAAAACGCTCAAACCCAGTGATAACAAGCATTTTACAAAAATAACTGAACTGCGATCGCAGTACTAAACCCCGACTTAAGTGCCGCATAAGCGGGACTATAACCCTAGTATTCAAGGACTATGGAAGCACTAGAAGCCACTAGTAACGGCACTAAAGCAGTAGCAAAGTCTGAAGATAAGACCGAGGCAAAAACCAAGAAAGAGAGAGCAAGGCGATACTTGCCGTCTTTACCTAGTGCAGCCTCAGCCGCAGACATGAATCAAGTTGAGTATTTGGGACTGTGCGATAGAACAGCCGTCGAATGGGATTCCTTGAGAAATTACGAAATGTTCAGTCTTTCACCAGATGGTTCATTTCCGATGATGAAAGCCAGCCGTAGCAAAGCCGTTCGCCTTGCAGATCGTGAGGTGATGATGGTTGGCGGCGGTCGATGCTTTCGAGTTTCTTTGTCAAATCATCCAACACAAAACAAGCCCCAGCCTTGACAGAAGGAGCTTGCTAGACGGTGATTAACACCGTCTCTACCTAACCAAAACTTACCATGAACCACCAACCACTAACACCCAAAGAACAAAAAGTAGTTGAGGAATTTGAATCAGTCCGTCCTGGACTGGGGGCTGTCGCAGAAAGCAACATCCGCAATAACGACAAAACAGGCTGGGCTGAAATCATAGCCGACACACCAGAATCCGAATTGGTAGCCCGTGAGGGTTTATCAACCAACAGCTTCATGTACAAGAGGATCGGCGGATGAACCAAGTAATAATACTTGTCTTCACCATAACGGCTTTGATACTGTGCATAATTGCACTTGCTAAAGACCAGACCCAACACCCAATGTATTTGAAAATTGAGGTGCAGTATGGGAAATGACTTAATAGATATCAAAGTTGCTTCCCCTCCCAGAACTGCCAACGCCCACACCTGGGTGGAGATGCACTTGCCAGACGGTAAAACCTTACTGCGTTACTGTGCCTGGGGAGTAGGAAGAGTGATGTTTTCCGTGTCTCTATTCTCAGTTAATGTTACCCGCGCTACCTTAAAACTCAGTATTTGGTTGTGTGACGGGTTTGAATCGGGGGTTAAGCGCTTACTCAAAGTGTATGATGCTCTCCCTTACGCTGGTACACCCATGACCCAAGTCATTGAAGCCAGCGCTGCTGTTGTTGAGGAACCACTGGAAATTATCACGGACATCATCACCGCCATTGAAGGTAAACAGGTGATGATCATCGGCGAGATGGGTACTGGGAAAAGCACCCTAGCCCAATACCTCGCCTATACCATCGGCGGCGGGATGAAGGTGTATGAGTGTGAAGGCACTCCAACCGACTGGTCAGGGTTAGAAGTCATCGGACGCGGTGAAAACTGGGTGGCGATCGACCAAGGAATGCTTGCTGATTTAGACGACTTGAGCAACCAAATGAAGATCCGCAACGAACGCGGGGACGCGGCATTAGTCGGAACTGAGCGCGTGATCATCGTTGAGGAGTACCCCGAACTGGTTTCAAAAGTAGGCAGTTCCGGCGAATGGCTAGAGCGTCACGCACGTAGAGGTCGTAAAGCGCGACGATTCACAATCTTACTTTCACAGTATGACCGCCGCCTGGGGGCTGGAGGGTAAATCAGATTTAGCCGATGCTTTCTTCCGTATTCGCTTGGGTAAAAAGGCGATAGCCCACGCCAAATCCTTGAAAAATGAGCAGCTTATCAACTGGTTAAAAGCCGACCAGTCACACTGCTTGCTCGACGATTATCCTTTTAAACTCCCGCCATACCGGGAGATGAAAGCTGTAATAACCCGCAATGGTTCAACCATAGTACAGCCATACTCTGACAACGCGATCAACCCCCAAAAATCACCTAAAAATGACCTCAAACCCGCTCTAAGAGCGGATTTAGAAGAAAATTGTTCGGAAAACGACCGGGTAATTTGGCGGTTAATTCAACGCCTGGGAGGTGGTAAAAGTGATAGTGCGATCGTGACGGAAGTCCTTGGCTTCACTGGCAAGCGCTATGGCGAGGGGGCGGCGCTGCTGGAGCGACTGAGGAGGCAGTTCGGGGGATAATTTCAAAGCGATCACGTCTTTGGGAGGGGCGCGATCGCTGCTAAAAATAAATCGATTTCAACAAGTAAAAAATAGCACACACCTATGAAAATTGAGAGTGCGATCGCGGCTGGTGGCTACTCAGTAATGGACGTTCTTACGGGTCGAGCAATGGTTGATTCGTTGAACATTATTGACCCAGAAAACACATATTCATTAGTTGGATATGATGACGAATTTGATGAGGATGAAGTTTATGAATAATGAAGAAAAATTAGATATCTCACATCCAGATCCAGCATGGGATTACTACATACTCTGGTATTCATTGCATCACATTAAAGCCAAAATTGACGAAGCTTTACAAATTATGAATCACATTGAAAAAGCAAATCCTGGTATTGATCAAGAAATTAGAGAGTCACTTGTACCAGCTTCAAACAAGTTAATAGAAATTGTTAACGAATTACCTGTAGATGACGATTAACCGCCTGATGAATCGTAATTGCGATCGCGCAACAATTGCGCGGGCTACCTGACCAGTAGCCGAAACGTGAGCTTATCTCACGTCGCGGACGGACTCCAAATCCGACGTACAGCACATACACACAGCAGCTTAGGGCTTTTATCTAGAAACAAGCTTTAATGGCTTTCACTCGTTCACAAGCTCGGCTGCTGTGATTGTGTTGTTCCCTCCCTTGTGTCACTAGAAGTTAGCGCTTCTGGTTTTGCCTTGAGAGTGAATTAGGCTCAACGGCCTTCGGGTGATTCATAGGCATGGCATTAGGGAAACACTACAGAACCACCCAGAGGAAAACTGAATGATTAAAATTTTGGGACTTGATGTCAGCAAGTCCTCTGTTTCTGCTTGCCTATTGACTGAAAAGCCAGAAGTTCCACGTCAATTTTATTATGAATGTCCCTTCAAGTGCTTTAGCGCCAATGCCCAAGGAATCAAAAAGTTGTTGGAGCTAAAGCCGGACATTGCAATTATGGAGCCAACCGGAGTTAACTACAGTAAACTTTGGGGAACACATTTAGCCCGTGCCGGGGTAGAAGTGCGGCTTGTGGGCACAAGGAATTAAATAATTACCGATCTGAGCATCTTGCATTACCTGATAAAGATGATGATGCCGATGCTTTGGCACTTGCTTGTTATTACTTCGACTATCACCCAGATCCACGCCGATTTATTCAAATTCGCGATCGCGTTATTGTCAAAATCCGCGAACTGGTGTTGAGATTGGCTCACCTAAACCGCGTTCAATCCCCAATCATGAACCGAGCGCGGCAAGATTTAGCATGGCAGTTTCCAGAGGTAGCACATGTAAAATCGCGCCGAGGTAAAGCTGGTTTGGCTCCTTTGCTGTGGGGTTGGCTTGCAGGAATTCGCAAAAGTACCCGCTATGATCGGCTTTACTCTGAAACTGTTGGCTTGGGCATCACTGCTACCGTTCGGGAACACGCAAAACGCATTTGTGACCTACAGCGCGAGGAACATGACATCGAGGAAGAATTGCAAGAAATGCTTGCTGATTCTAGGTTTGATTCTTATCGCCTAGTTTTTAAAAAATTTGGCTTTGGAGCGCGTGTGCAATCGGTCATCATCTCTCAGATTTACCCCATTGAGGGATTTTTAGACGAAGACGGCAAACCAGAAGTGCGGATACTCCAGGGGCGAAAATCTAAAAAGCCCACAAAACGGCATCTTTCACTCAGAAGATTTCAAAAAGCTTTGGGTACTGCTCCGTCTCTGAGACAATCGGGGGATAAGAAGAAAACTAAAGTTGTGGGCGGTTCAGATTTGTGTAGAAAATCGCTCTGGCAGTGGGTTTACACCCGCATTGAGCCAAAGCGATCGCGCCTCAAAAATGATATTGGTAAAACTTTGGGTGAACAGCTAGATACTGAAAAAGCTGCGGGTCGTCCTGTGAAGCTTGTTAGGAATCGTGTTGCCGCCAAAGCAGCGCGGCTCTTATTCAAAGAATTAGTAAAATTCTGTCCAGTGGACGCGATCGCAAATCCACCGGACGATAAATTGTTAGAGTGAACGAGTACCTGTTACTTCATTAGGATCGCTATAAGCCCGGACTTTTTCACGATTACGAGCCAAACCTGCTAAACCGGCTAGACCAAGTAAACCTAGCCAACCCCAATCGAAACCGCGATCGCTAGTTCTTTCGGAAGCTGCAACGCCTATATTTCTATTAGTACCTGTAGTATCAGTGCCTGTAGTATCACTACCTGTTGTGCCAGTACCTGTACCAGTGCCTATACCACTACCTGTAGTTCCAGTACCAGTACCTGTAGCATCACTGCCTGTAGCGCCAGTACCTGTACCACTACCTGTAGTTCCAGTGCCTGTACCACTACCTGTAGTTCCAGTACCTGTACCAGTGCCTATACCACTACCTGTAGTTCCAGTGCCTGTAGTTCCAGTACCAGTACCTGTAGCATCACTGCCTGTAGCGCCAGTACCTGTACCAGTTCCTATACCACTACCTGTAGTTCCAGTGCCAGTACCTGTAGCATCACTGCCTGTAGTGCCAGTACCTGTACCAGTGCCTATACCACTACCTGTAGTTCCAGTGCCTGTACCACTACCTGTAGTGCCAGTGCCTGTACCACTACCTGTAGTGCCAGTGCCTGTAGTGCCAGTGCCTGTAGTGCCAGTGCCTGTAGTGCCAGTGCCTGTAGTGCCAGTGCCTGTAGTGCCAGTGCCTGTAGTGCCAGTGCCTGTAGTTCCAGTGCCTGTTGTACCTGTACCACTACCTGAGCTACTGCCAGCACTGGAGCCTCCGCTACCGGAGCCTCCGCTTTGGGCAGAAACAGAAGGAGGTAAGGATAAAGAAGCGAAACTGATGGCAAAGACAGTAGCCAAAACAGCTTTAGATAAATCAAAAGGCTTCATAGTTATGGTTCCTTTTATGTTCTAGATTTCTGTGGTTGATTTTCAAAACCGATATTGTCTACTCAATCCACTGCTAAATTTGGGAAATTTTCACAAGACAGATTGAGGAGTCTTTAACCTAGTTTCTTTTGGAAATTTGAAAGCATTTTAAGCTTCCACACACAACAACTTAACTATTCGTCAGATTCAAACTAATTCATAATCAGTAATTATTAATTAATGATATGATTGTGAACCCAGGAACAAAGTCATTTCTTCACAATCAACAAGGAATGATAATATTTATTTTTAATAAAATTACATTCAATTGCATTATAATTTTTAATTACTTATTGTGAATTATTTTGTGATTTCTATTCAGCATAACTGCTAGTTTTTTCCTGGGCTTCTACCATAAGAGTAAAGTCAATTCTATCGCAGGAATTAATTTGGCATTAATGTTTAGTTTATGAACGTGAAGATAATGAAGCTTTTTGGAGCTTGCAATTAGATAGGCAGGCTTCAAGATAACCACAATCTTCACATTGTAGATTTTGCCCTGGATTGGTACATCCACAGGGAGGGTTCACAAAACATTCAGAATAATCTTTATGTGTTTGAGATTTTTTGGAGATAAAGTGTAAAGCTGCTTCTTGTAGACAAAAAACAAAATCTTTAACCATAACATTCCGTACCAATCATAATGAATATAACGATTTTTTAGTTACTTCTTTGGATGCCTTAACGAAGTAGTCAAGAATAATTAAGCTATGTTACCCAATAATCTAGAACTAATTAAAGTGCCTCGTTATAATGACTAAAGCCATATATATAGGAATCCTATTTGATTTTTGAAATTATCTATGTGGGCGGGGAGTGGGGAGTAGGGAGTAGGGAGTAGGGAATTAGGCTTTTCGATCTGTACGGAGCTTTTTCAGAAATCAAATATTAGTCCTATAGAAGACATGACGTATAGCTTGCTTCCCCCACAAAGTAAACTAAAAACCTTTTAATTATTCACATCGGCTTACTTAATAAGTACAAGCGATCGCTAAGTTAAACAGGATTTTGACCTTAATCAATCTAATGACTTTATTTACATTAATTTTTCTTAGTTGGGTAGAAATAAACCAGAAATTTTAAACAGCTAGATGCTACTAAGATTTGATGACTAGATTAAGAATACTCTACAATCCTATTTCACCTGATAATTTATAACTTCATACTTCAGGTATGTTTTACATTAGACCTTAAGGAATATTTTTATTGTCAGTTAGTTTGTTATCTTATTTCACTTAATGACTTATACAAATTCTTTCCCTTCTGCTTCTCCACTGGCTACACAATGGTATTCCTAAAGATATATTCAGAATGTACTAGCGTTTTTATTTATCTTTAAATGGTTGGTTTTCCGTGCCTATTTACTTAGATTCATATTTGAACATCCTTAGCAAAATTCCTGAGTTCATTAGACATCTCCAGAAATTAATTATGCGTTATCTGAAACCCTTGTCTTGACGTTGCAATGCAACGTCTCTACATTCATTTTCGGAGATGTCTATTTGGTCATTGTCAGTAATGGCTCCCAAGACAAGGAGAAGGAGACTTGTCAGCGTGCCACTAAGTCAAAAGCAGGTATCACCGTATGGTGTGAATCATGGGGAACCGAACTTTTATAATTTTTACGTAGTATACAGAAATTTGAAATCTATTAAACCGAAAATATACTTAAAAATTCACTACTAGTTATTTTATATAAGCGAAATATTACTGTGTTTTTTTGAAGGATTTATATATATAAAGAATTCATTTCAGAGAATCTACGGTAACAAAAATCAAAGCGATCGCGGTACTTTTATTTGAATAAACTTTACATTATCAGCTTAAAAAGCTCAGAAAGGATGACAGATAAAGGATGTAGAAGCCGCAACTGCTATTCTGTACTAGCCTAATGCCAGTACGGGAAAGCTCTGACAAACGCCGAACGTGTTTTTTTCTAAAACGGCAAAACTAACTGGAGAGGTGAGACTAAAGGCTTAATTACGTATGCGTCTTAGAAAATATCAAACGAGTTTACTATGCTTCCAACCTACCTCTAGCAAGTTTTACCGCTCTAGTTTTTTTAGAGGATCAGAAGCCACTCTCTAGGTCTATGCGCGTCTACAGAGGTCTTAGGCTCAAAATCTCTTCCTTCACACTTCGGGCTTTGGTGAAGACTTGTGCAGTGTATTAGGTTTTTATGATGGAATTTTTAGATAATTTTTTCTCTACTAGCCAGTTTATTCCTCACGGACACTGCTACCTCTGGAAACCAGGATTGGTATGGTTGCATCTGGTTTCAGATGTGTTAACTGGACTTGCTTATTATTCAATTCCAATAATGTTGGTTTGTTTTATCAGTAAACGGCGAGATGTGCCTTTTGGGTGGATGTTCCTGATGTTTGGCATATTCATCGTTGCTTGTGGCACAACCCATTTAATGGATGTGTGGACGCTTTGGTACCCTACCTATTGGCTATCAGGGTTAATTAAAGCTATCACCGCTTTTATCTCAGTATTGACAGCCATAAAACTTGTGCCATTAATACCCCAGGCACTGGCTCTACCGAGTCATACCCAACTAGAGGCTGCAAACTCGCAACTAGCAAAGGAAATTGCTGAACGCATACGGACTGAGGAGGTGTTGAGGGAGAGTGAACAACGTTGGCAATTAGCTTTGCGCGGCAATAATGATGGAATTTGGGACTGGAATGTTAAAACCAATGAAGTGTTCTTCTCGGTTCGCTGGAAGGAAATGCTCGGTTACGACGACCAGGAAATTTCTAACTATTTAGATGAATACCTCACACGAGTGCATCTTGATGATCTGGACTGGGTGAGACAAGCAGTTCAAGAACATTTTGCTCATAAAACACCGTTTTACACTATCGAGTATCGATTTTTATGTAAAGATGGCACTTACAAATGGATTTTGGATCGAGGTCAAGCACTGTGGGATGAAGATGATAATGTAGTGCGGATGGTAGGCTCACATACTGACATCACTGAGCGCAAGCAAGCAGAAGAGGCACTAAATAGCCTACTTAACCAACTAGAAAGCAAGGTTGAGCGACGGACAGCAGAGTTAACAAGAATTAATCAATCATTACAGGCAGAAATTACTGAGCGCCAGCGAATAGATCAAGCATTGCGAGAAAGCGAACAGCGATTCCGTGCTGCATTCCATCAAGCTGCTGTTGGCATCGCCCATGTAGCTATAGATGGAAGGTGGTTGTTAGTTAACCAAAGGCTTTGCGATATTGTCGGTTATACACCAGAAGAACTACAGTTGCTAACTTTCCAAGATATTACTCACCCAGATGATATTAACGCAGACCTGAAATATGTTGAGCAGATTTTAGCAAATAATATTCAAACTTATTCGATAGAAAAGCGCTATTTCTGTAAAGATAGCTCCATAGTTTGGGTTAATCTCACCGTATCTTTAATGCGCGAATCTAGTGGGGAGCCAAAGTATTTTATTTCTGTGGTCGAAGACATTAGCGAACGGCAAGCCGCGCAGCGCGATCGCCAGCAGTGGGAGCAGCAAATCCAAGCATCACTCTTAGAAAAAGAGGTGTTATTAAAAGAAATTTATCATCGGGTCAAAAATAATTTACAGGTTATTTCTAGTCTGTTAAGCTTGCAATCTGCTTATATCAAAGATAAAGACGATTTGGTAATATTCAAACAAAGCCAACAGCGAATTGCATCAATGGCTTTAGTTCACGAAAAATTGTATCAGTCTCAAGACTTAGCAAGGATTGATTTTGGTGAATATATTCGAGATTTGGTAGCAAGTTTATTTAGTGCTTATGAAGTTAATGAAGATGCGATCGCTCTGATAATAAATATCGATGAGCAAGTATTCCTCGGCTTGGATACAGCAATTCCTTGTAGTTTAATTATCCATGAGCTTGTATCTAATTCTTTAAAATATGCATTTCCAGCAGGTAGAAATGGTACGATTTATATCGAAATGAGCAAAAATACTGACCATCAGGTTACACTTATAGTTAGTGATGATGGAATTGGTTTACCATCAAATTTCAGTTTTAAAAATATGGCATCTTTAGGCTGGCAATTAGTAGATGCTTTAACCAATCAAATTGCAGGGGATGTTGATATCCAAGGTTCTATTGGAGTAGAGTGCCAGATGAAATTTACATTAATATAAAATAACTAAAAGATGATAAAGGCAAAAATTTTAGTTGTGGAAGATGAAGCTATTGTTGCCAAAGATTTGCAGCATCGACTTATAAAATTCGGTTATAGGGTTCCTGCTATCGCTTCTTCAGGAGAAGAAGCAATTAATAAAGCAATAGAAATATCCCCCGATTTAGTGCTAATGGATATTAAACTAAAAGGCTCAATGGACGGCATAGAAGCTGCCCAAGAAATCTATAAGCGTTTGGATATTCCAGTAATTTATTTGACTGCTTATGCAGATGAGAACACATTGGAGCGAGCTAAGATAACTGAGCCTTTTGCTTACCTAATTAAACCTTTTAAAGAAAGAGAACTACAAACAAATATTGAAATAACTCTGACTAAACATGGTTTAGAAAGGCAATTAAAGGTAAACAAAAAATGGCTCGATGCACTTTTGAAAAGTATCAGCGATGGTGTGATTGCTAGCAATATGCAAGAATTGATAACTTTTATGAATCCGGTTGCTGAAAATCTAACCGGATGGAAACAGGAAGAAGCTTGTGGCAGAAATTCATCAGAAATATTTAATATTGCTAATGCAGAAACTCATAAATCTATTGAAAGCCCGATCATAAAAGTCCTTCAAGATGGTATTATAGTCAGTCTGCCAGCAGAAACTATTCTGATTACTAAAGACGGTGGAGAAATACCAATTGATGACAGCGTTGCACCAATTAGAGATGATCAAGATAATATTACAGGTGCGGTGTTAATTTTTCGAGATATTACTGAGCGCAAACGAGCGATTGAGGCGCGGAAAAAGCAAATTGAGCAAGAGCAACTTGTGGTGCAATGGGAGGAGATAAATCAACTCAAAAATGACTTTTTGAATTTAGTTTCCCATGAACTGCGATCGCCTCTGAGTAATATAAAGTTAATGGTTCAAATGATACAATTATCTCCTGTTACTGAGGAAGCTCAACGCTATCTAGAACTGATGGAAAATGAGTGCGATCGCGAGCTAGGATTAATTAACGATTTACTAGACTTACAACGCTTGGAAGACTCATCCTATCCAGTAATGACACCTGATGCGTTGCTCTTAGAACAGTGGGTACCTTGGGTTATTGAGCCGTTTCAAATCCGTGTTCAAGAACATCAGCAAACTCTACAGATAAATCTTGCTTCAAATCTCCCACCGTTATTCTCAGATGGCATTAGCTTGGAACGAATCTTAGTAGAATTGCTCAATAATGCCTGTAAATACACACCAGCCGGTGGTGAAATTGTCTTAAGTGTACGTCACAATTCCTTGGAAGCGTCTGCAAAAACTATGATTACTATCAGTAATTCAGCAGAAATTTCGGTAACAGAGTTACCACGAATATTTGAAAAGTTTTATCGCGTTCCCAATGCAGATATCTGGAATCAAGGTGGTTCGGGATTAGGTTTACCTATAGTAAAGAAATTAGTCGAACAACTGCAAGGAAACATTCAAGTAGAAAGCGGTAACGGATGGACAACATTTACTATCACATTAACTGATTTATAGGTGCTGCACATATAGACCTAACCCCCAGCCCCTTAAGAGCGAGCGTTGGGGAGCAAGATTCAAAGCCTCTCTCCTTTTAGGAGAGAGGTCAAAGTGTATTGCTTCCATTCGAGAACCGCTATAATATTGTGATAGCTTCTACAGGTGTAATTGGCAGACGTTACCCAATTGAAAAAATTCGGGCAGGTTTATTGGGATTGGGGAAAAATTTTACTCCTGCTGATTTTTATGCCGCAGCCCGTGGTATTATGACCACCGA
Organism: Nostoc sp. CHAB 5834; assembly: GCA_020829485.1. Next base: position 75,272 of record JAIVFU010000011.1, read on the forward strand.
TACAGTACCAAAACTAGTTGACTTTTGACTTCCGCCTTATGGTACTAGTTCTTGACACCTAACATTTGTCTCCTAACAAGAGCATGGCCAGATTGAACATCAAACCAGTGAATATCCTCAGGGCGCAATGCTAATGTAATATCCTCGCCACTCCAATTTTGGTCTGTTGGCAACAAAGCCCGTACTGTAATCGCTCCGGTTTGTGAACCCTCAATCCTGACACTAACTAAATAGTGCATACCCAAGTTTTCCACTAAAAACACTCGCCCTTGGATAGTCTGAGTATCACCTGGTTGAGCAATGCGGACATCTTCTGGGCGGATTCCCAGAACAATCTGCGGTGGTAGTGTTGGTATATCTGGAAGAAGCACTTGGAAGTTACCTGCGATCGCATATTGTCCCTTACAAGGTAAAGTTAGCAAATTCATTTGCGGACTACCAACAAATCCAGCCACAAATAGATTAGCTGGATGGTTATAGATGCACTCAGGCGGGTCAAGTTGCTGGACATAGCCATCGTTGAGCAATGCAACTTTAGTGGAGAGCGTCATCGCTTCGGTTTGGTCGTGGGTGACATAGACAACTGGCACTTTTTGTGCTGCAAAAATTTGCTTGATATCGGCTCGGACTCTTTCCCGCAGTAGTGCATCCAGGTTACTTAAAGGTTCATCCAGCAGGTATACATCAGCATTACGCACCAAAGCACGACCGACAGCAACCCTCTGCCGTTGACCTCCAGACATTTGTCCAGGCTTGCGGTTCATTAACTCTGCTAATCCTAAAACTTCTGCCACTTCTGCCACTCGCTGTTTAATTTCTGTAGGTGGTACTTTTTTCAGCTTCAGTCCAGAAGCAAGGTTTTCGTACACCGTCATGTGAGGATAGAGTGCATAGCTTTGAAATACCATTGCAATGTTGCGATCGGCTGCTCGTTTATAGGTAACATCCACCTCCCCAATCTTAATTTGACCACGAGTAGGTTCTTCAAGACCCGCAATCATTCTTAGAACGGTAGATTTGCCACAGCCGGAAGGGCCAAGTAAAGTGAGAAACTCATGGTTATCTACAGTTAAACTAACGTCTTTGACAGGGATGACTTTAGGATTATAGGTTTTGTTTAAGTTTGTGAGTTCAAGTTTAGCCATTTTGATTTATAAGCTGTTACGCATTTAACTTGTACATTTACCTGATGACTGTTGACTGTTGACTGATGACTGATGACTGTTGACCGTTGACTGATGACTGTTGACTGTTGACTGTTGACTGATGACTGATGACTGTTGACTGATGACTGATGACTGATGACTGTTGACCGTTGACTGATGACTGTTGACTGTTGACCGTCAACGATTATAAAGAATGTTTATATAATTTAGACGCATATCAGCTTATCCTTTGACAGCACCAGCGGTAAGACCTTGGACAATCCGGCGCTGGAAAAACAAAACTAGTAAAATTAAGGGTAATGTCCCGACGACAGTAGCAGCAGCGATCGGGCCGTATGGAATTTCATATATTGTCGCACCACCCAACTGAGCAGCAGCAACGGGAATTGTCTTCAATTCTTCACGAGTCATAAACGTTAGAGCGAAAATAAACTCGTTCCAAGCAAAAATAAAGGTGAGGATTCCAGTAGTCACCAAGGCGGGAAGGGTCATAGGTAGCACGATTTGCCATAGTAGTTGAAATGTGTTGTAGCCATCGACCCTAGCGGAATCTTCCAAATCTTTTGGCAATTGTTGAAAAAAGCTTCTAAGTACTAAAATTGTTAGCGGCAAATTGATGGCAGTATAGGGTATAATTAGCGCCAGATAATTGTTGCCGAGTTTAAGCGCCTGGATAATTTCTAACAGTCCTAAAAACAATAGAATTCCAGGAAATAAGGTAACAATTAGAACGCTGGCGAGGATAGCTCTTTCACCCCAAGGGCGTAACCGTGCGAGGGCATAAGCCGCAGGTGCGCCGATCGCTAAAGCTACAGCTGTAGAAGTAATCGACACAAAGGCACTGTTGAAGATGTAGCGCCAAAATGGACGACGAGTAAATAACTCAATGTAGTGATTGAAAGTGAATCTTGTGGGAAAATAGACAGTAGGAACGGCGGCAATATCTTCATTGACTTTAAACGAGGTCAGTAATTGCCATAAGGCTGGCGCTAGGCTGAATATTACTATTAATACAACTATTATGGGCAGCAAGATTTTTTTCAGAGAAAACTTGCTTCCTCCTTTTCGTTTTGGAGTCGTTGGAACTGCTTGGGGAGTTACACTCATGGGTTAAATGGCTCCTGATGTTTTGGCACGGTATTTGTTCAGCAAGAAACTAGCGATCGCTACCGCAGCAATCAATATTAAAAATGTCACTACTACCAGGGCTGCTCCATAACCAAAATCCAAGTAGCGCATCACCGTAGAATAAATATACAATGACACCACTTCTGTAGCGCCACCAGGGCCACCCCCAGTCATCACAGCAATCAAGTCGAAAATCCCGAAAGCTTGAGCAAACCGAAATAGCACTGCAATTAAGATTTGCGGCAGCAGTAGTGGTAGGGTAATATTGCGGAAGCTTTGCCAAGCAGTCGCCCCATCGACGGAGTAAGCTTCATAAAGGTCTTGTGATATCGATTGCAAACCAGCTAGCAAGAGGATACTGATAAACGGCGTAGTTTTCCAAACATCAGCAAAAACCACTGCTATCATTGCCAGCGTTGGATCTCCTAACCAGTTAATGCCAGTCTCAATCAGCCCCAACCGCCGCAGAATATCGTTTACAACCCCAAACTGGTCGTTAAAAATCCAAGCCCACGCCAGACCAATCAGAGAAGTAGGCAAAGCCCAAGGTATAATCGCGGTTGTACGCACTATACCCCGCCCAAAAAACGCCTGGTTGAGAACTAGGGCAACCCCCAGTCCTAGCAGTAGTTCTGAGATTACTGATGCTGTTGTGAACACCGTAGTCGCCCACAAACTCTGCCAGAAACGACCATCTCCCGCCATCCGCACATAATTTTCCAAACCAGAGAATACAGGTTGTAGCTCTGTTCCCAAATTTCTAGTAAATACGCTTAACCAAAATGCTCGTAAAATCGGGTAGGCAAATACAAACAACAACAGCAGCAATGCGGGTGTTAATAAAATCCAGGCTGTCTGTTGTTCTCGACTTCTGAGTGTATTTAAATTTGTCATTTGTCATTTGTCATTTGTCATTTGTCATTTGTCATTGAGAATCGGGCATTGGGGATTTTGAACTCCGTTAATGAGTCTTTGAACTCCGTTAATGAGTCTTTGAACTCCGTTAATGAGTATCCGAGGTGGATGAACAAGTCTTTTAACCAATGCTTTAACTTCTAACTCCCCCTGCCCCCTCCTCCCAGCAGTCGCCGCGTTTCAGCCGCCGCAGCTTGCATTGCTCGTTCAGAATTCATCCGACCGGATAACGCAGCGCTGAGATAACGCTGTAAAATATCTGATGTCTGAGCATATTGGGCGATGGGCGGACGTAAAACTGCATTGTCCACGACCTCCAATAACTGCGGATAGTGGGGGTATTTAGCAACAATCTCTGGGTCTGTAAATAAATCCCGGCGACTTGGCACATAGCCTGCACTGAAAATGAATCGGCGCTGTGCTTCTCGACTGGTAAAATACTGAATTGCTTTCCAAGCTTCTTCAGGATGTTGAGAAGATTTAGCAATCCCTAAACCCCAGCCCCCTAGACAAGCTGCTCCCGTCTGCCCAGGAGCGTGAACCATCGGTTTAATCGCAATTTTGCCCCGGATTGGCGAATTTTCTGCCTGAGCTAAAGGCCACGCATAAGGCCAACTGCGTAAAAACGCTACTTGACCACTTTGAAACAAGCGCCGGGTGTCTTCTTCCTGGTAGGTCGTGACTCCAGGAGGAGAAACGCCTTCCCTAACGGTACTACGCAGAAACTCAATGGCTCGTAATGTTTCTGGTCGATCTAGTCCAACTTCGAGGGTGTCGGGATTAACCCAGAAACCACCAAAGCCATCGAGAACTTCTGCAAACATTGCCACAAGTCCTTCATATTGCCGACCCTGCCAAACATAGCCCCAATTCACCTGCTTTTTCTTCTGCAAAACTTGGGAAATTCGGATCAAATCATCAAAGGTTTCTGGCGGTTGCAATCCCGCTTGTTTGATTAAATCTTCTCGGTAGTAGAGCATTCCCACGTCGGAACGCACTGGAATGCGGTACAGTTTGTCTTGGTAACGTCCCCCTTCTACATCCTGGGATGAAAATTCTCCCAACTCCTCTTTAGAAATGCGATCGCCTAAAGGTAGCAACCATCCAGCAGCAGCAAACTTGGATGTCCAGATCACATCCATATTAATCAGGTCATAAGGGGATTCACCCAAGATAAAAGATGAGGTGTACAGGTCTTCGAGTAAATTTGTGGCATTCGGCCCTTCAACTAGGTTAATGCGAATACCTGGGTTCTCAGCCTCGAAGTCTCTAATTAAACCCTGCCTCCAAGGTTCGGCATCAGGGGCAGTCATTAACACATTGAGGATAACTGGTTGCTGCGAAAGTGCTACCCAACAGAACAATATGATACTCAACAGAGTTGCCAGGAAAACCCCTATATGTAAATAACTCTGTTTTTGGATGAATTTTTGCAACTTGTTTATTGGCTTTCGGTACAACATTATTAATGTAGCGATCGCTAGTGGGAATTATTAGGAAATCAAAACAGAAAATGTCTGAAAAAAATTAATTATTTTATATAACTTTTTTATCAAATTCTTATGATTAATAAACAAGCTAGTCAATAAACTTAACATCAGGTAGGCTTAAAAATATACAATTTTATTGTAAATAAACGTAAATTTTGCTAACAAACCGTAAATATACAGTAGCCCATTTCAGGAAAAAAACTGTTTAATTAGACAGTTAAAGACTACTATAGATGTAAATTAGTTTCTTTTTAATCGATTAAGCAACCTTCTAAAGGTAGAGTTAGTTAGAAGAGGGAGCAATGCCAGGGCAGACGCATCTAAATATTGAAAAAGAGATAAGGTAGCTCTTAGCAAAAAATAACTGAGGGTGAAGTTGTTGCTATAGATGGAAAAACCTTATCTTCTGTGGTTATTATGATATAACTAGCAACCAAAGTGAAATACAAATGGTAAGTGCCTAAGCAAGTAGAACAACTAGAAATATACTGAAAACGGGTTAAAGCTTTACTTTTAAAATCGCTGAGAGATTAACAAGCAAAATTTTTTTGCCTAGGCAAAAGTCCAGAAATCAAACGTTTTCAGTATAGATTGGTGCTAGAACAAATTAAAGCGAATGAAAAATCGAATGAAATAACAGCGATTCCAGAAATTTTATAGGTATTAAAGTTTTATGTTATTGATGTAATAATTAATGCTATGCTTTGGTAATTCCACGGCGATAATATTAGTCCTCATCTAGAGATAGATGGCGCAGTTACATCAAGAACTAAAAGTAAGCCCCCACTTAGCAATTGCTTTGCCAAAAAAACTTGACACAAGTAGTTGTTTTGTAATATAGTATATTACATATAAAATGAGTTAAATTAAAAAGGCTTGCTAGCCAGTACAGCACGGTGAAAATAAAATTACCATTTGTACGCAATTAGTTAATATTACGAGAACAGTTTTTCAAAATTTCATAGTTAACACAAAATAACTCGATTAACGCTGTATAACTAAACAAATATGGATTTTGATTATTTTAGAAGTAATGAAGGTACTCCTACAAATAATACCAGGCAAAGCTTGCTTGCTAGCGGTTGGCGACCGTTTAACCGAGAATTAGACTGGGGGTTTTTGTGGCAACTGTTGTATGGTGACTCCCGCGAATTAACTCAAAAAACTTTGAGTTTAGCGAGTAATGTTGCTGATGTTTTGGGACGAAATAATTATGCTTGGTGGGCTAATTTATTAAATGTTGTATCTGATAATACCCGCTACGAAGTTGAAAAATTTTGGAATTACATCACGCCAGATCCTCAATCACCAGATCATCGCTACAAAGATGTTTTGAGTACGGAAACGCCCATCGTCCAATTTGTCAGTCGTAGTAGCATTCCCATTGATTATGTTCTTAATCGACTGCAAGAAATTACTGTACTGCGAGTTTTAGGAGTGTTGGGTAATCCCGACATTATTACCCAGTATTACTCAGAAAGAGATTTTTATTTTCCTATAGATAAATTTGTTAGCTGGGAACGCTTAGATGTTATCAATACTGTTTATGCTTACTGGGCGAAGCATGACGTTTGGTTGCAAATTGATCCCTACGATCGCGGGCGACGACAATATTCTGTAATGGCGAAAAATATTGCGCCACTAATTAACAAAGCGACTTACGATTTAGCAGTGATGCTGAGTGGATATCAAAGTCGTGTAGGCAAGGTTCACAGTCAATTTAACATTCGCACATTTCCAGCAGATATCCAAAACTTTACTGATTCTGTACAACAAGCGATTCTTAATCAAAACCAGTTAGCGGTTGTTGTACATGGGCAACCAGGTACAGGTAAAACAGTCTGGACACAGGCAGTAGCAAAAGAAATTCTTGTACCTTTGGGATATGTAGTTTTTATTTTAGATCATGATGCGATCGCTAACTTTGTCCCACCAACTTACATAGAACGTATTTGTATCGTTATTAACGAAGCTGATAATCTAGCGCAAAATCGTGCTTCTGAAGTAGCGCAATACAATAACAAAACCGAACACATTCTGAGTTTGCTAGATGGCACTTTGTATCAGAGTGTAATTGATGAGTCTGGTATTCAGATGCAGCAACGTTTAGTTGTATTGATGACTTGTAACACTACTGAAAGATTAGATCCAGCCATGTTACGTAAGGGCAGGGTGGATTTAATATATGAGTTTACGCAACTATTTATTTGAAGTTTCAGCAATTTTGCCAAATTTTTACCTGTTTTTGCGATACAAGTTGATGCTCTTTGCGCCAAGCCTGGGGAGGTAAACCGTGATGTTGGCGAAACTGGCGGGAGAAATGAGACACATCCTGATAGCCCAATGCTTTCGCTATCTTCTCGACTGTCTGATCGTTATTTTGGAGTAGAAAACGAGCTCCTGCCATCCGGCGTTTGACAATCCAACAGTTTACAGTCTCACCTGTTTGCTTTGCTACTCGGTTAGTTAAATAAGCAGGTGAGTAACCAACAGCAACAGCCACATCACACAAAGTAATTCCTAGATGATAATTAGCTTCGATAAAGTCAAAAACTTCTTTTAATTGGGGAATGTAGGGAAAAATTGACTTGGGAGGCATCATGATTTCTGTATCAGGGGCTTCTCTATTAGAGACTTCCCTACTGGCTTCGCCAACGCCAACGCCAACGCCAACGCTAACACTCTGAGCGATCGCTGTAGTATTATCTGCAAATACTGATTGTGGAGCTTTTTCCAATTTCATAGCCCACCAGTATTGGAGAGTAGCTTGCTTTTGCAAACGAATAGCGATCGCTCTGAGTAATTCGTCTAGTGTAGAGGGTTTAGTAAGATAGTCGTCTGCTCCTAATTCCATAGCTTTGCGAACATCTGCTTTGGTACTACTACCAGTTAGAAAAATGAAAGGAATAATTGCTGTAACAGGATCTTGGCGTAGCGTATTTAAAACGCTATAACCATCCATATCAGGCATTGTTATATCGCAAATTACTAAGTCAGGTATATGCTCTTGTGCTTGTTGGATACCAGCAAGACCGTTATTAGCACCTATGGTATCAAAACCTTTAGCCTCAAGACCCATTAAATAAAGATTGCGGGTAACGTTATCATCTTCAATGACGAGAATTTTCTTTGGTGATTCTTGCATAATTTTGTATTCCCATAACTTTTTGCAGAAGCTGCTTACGATACTCTTTGGTGAATATAGGACTCATATTTGATTTTTGAAAAAACTCGCCCTGAACTCGAAAGGGCTAATTCCTTACTCCCTACTCCCCACTCCCACAAATAAGTTCAAAAATCAAATCGGATTGCTATATGTAAATAGGCATGAGATTAATTACTTCGTTCCGAGAGTTATGATTGTTAAGCTGTTAATTAAGATAATTCTTAATTTCAACATTCACAACTCGGAACTACTAAACTCTGATTTGATTAATGGCAACATCACAGTAAATGTAGTACCCACATCAACTTGACTTTCTACAAATACTTGACCGTGATGTAAATCTACAAGAGTTTTAAGAATTGATAGCCCTAATCCAGTACCAGGTATAGTATCAATATTAGTACCACGGTAAAATGGCTCAAATATTCGTTGTTGATCTACTACTGAAATACCAATTCCCCTATCTTTAACCTGAAAAATTACTTTCTCATTTTTGCAAGAAAGTTTCAAATCAATTGCAATGTGCGAGGGAGAATACTTTATTGCATTATCGAGTAAATTTTTCAAAATTGGCTCTAACAGTTTTTTATCAATACAGGCTGTTAAAGAGCTATCTCGACTTACAAAATTAATCGGAATTTGGCTGATGCTCATCTGCATTTGGGCAACTAAATCATTACAGAACCCAACTAACTCAAGTGGTTTTGGATCATAGTTTATTTTTGCTGCTTCTGCTTTAGAGAAGAACAAAATATCATCTAACATCTGACTGAGTTGTTCGGTAGCTTTTTGAATGTGGTCTAGTAATGGTTGTATTTTCTTCTGTGTACGTTTGTCTACTTCTTCCTTTAATAAGCTATTAGAAAATGAAACAATATTCAGTGGTGTACGGAATTGATGGCAAACCATAGAAAGAAAACGCGCTCTCAGCTCGCTAAGTTGTTTTGCTTGTTCTAAAGCTTGGTTAAGACCTAATTCTGCATATTTGTAATCGGTAATATCGATGCCTGCAATCAGTTCAACTGGTTTTCCATCAAAATCTAGCCCTCCATCTAGCATTGCAACCGCGCAAGCTAGCCAGCGCTCTGTACCGTTTTTTGTCAGAATACTCATTTCCTGATATTCAAAGTTAGCCGCTTCACTCTGCTTACGTATCTGCCTGCGTTTTTTGCTTTTAATCAGTCTGCGAACATCAAAGCCTGTTAGCAGTTCCTCTTTTGTGTAGCCAGTGAGTTGTTCTACTGCTGGATTTATATAGCAAAGCCGCGTGCCTTGAATCAGAAAAGTACTAGTATCTGCCGTTTCTGCTAAAGCCCGAAATCTAGCTGCATTCAGCCGTAATGCTTCTTCAGTCCGTTTCGATTCGGTAATGTCCCAAATACTCCACACTCTACCAATAATCTTGCTATCGATCCACTGAGGCTTAGAGTAGTGTGCAAAAACTCTTCCATCGTTCAACTCCAGAATGTCGTAGCTCTCGAAATCAGATTGGCTAGACACTTCCCAAATCAGCCGACTAAAGGCTTGTGGATCTTTAAGTTGGTTCTCAAAAAAGGCTTTGCATCGAGGGCATTTCTTAGATAGAATTAGGGACTCCGGGATCTGCCACATATCCACAAATTTCTGATTCAAGCTCAGAATATCTCCCTCAAAGTTAACTGCAACAATACCAATGGCAGTAGATTCGAGAGTTGAACGAAGTAAAGAAAGAGATGTTTCTAATTCTACTTCTTTTGCTTTAAGTTGAGAAAATTCCTGTTGCAAATTGTCTTTGGCATCCCTTAACTCATCAGTCCACTTTTGCACGCTCAGTTCTACTATTTCATCACTTATCTCACGAGCAAAAGCACAGCCAAATTCCATCTCTTGTTGTTTTACATGGCTAATGGATATTTCTACTAAAAATATCCGACCTCTTTTTGTCCGGTAGCGAGATTTAAAAGTAAGGGAATTCTGGGAGCTAATATCTGACCAATTGTGTAGAGAAAAATCTACATCTATATCATGCAGCCTCATGGAAAGTAATTCCTCACGGGAATACTCAGTCATTCGGCAAGTGGCATCGTTGACGTAGAGGAACTGGGCGTTTTCTCCTAAACAGAAGGCAGCATCTACAGCGTGATTTATTAGGAAGTGAGCAAACTTCATCTCTACTTCTGGTTGTAGTACCCATTGATTGTTTGATCTAGCTAATGTATATTCGCCAGAATTCATATTCCTACTTCCTCCTGGTAATCAATCAGTACCATAGCCATTAATGAGTTAATAGTCATAACTTACTAAAATCTTTAGCGCACCGCTAGGCTGTTAAAAAATAAGATTAGTTAGTAAATTAAAAAATATTACTAATCCTGTTAACAAAACTTATTATACCAATAAAAAATGAATTATTAAACCAAATATCCCTAAAAAAACTAAATATTTAAAATCTATTCTTCCTGTTCCAAGGAGCTTTTTATGGTTACACAAAATAGAGACGAATCAAATCCAGATTAGTCAATAAATCTGATTAGACAAAAGTTCAAAACCCCAATCTATAAGTAGAAAAAATAAATATCTTACATTTAAACTAGACCTGCACGGCGGAAACAAACATACCATTTCAAATGGTGCAAGAAGCTCAAAATACAATCATGCGTGACTTTTGACACTTCGACTCCTTTCGACTGCGCCCTAAGCGTAGCTATGCCGTAGGCTTTACGGCTACGCTCAGGACAGGCTCAAGTCAAGTCGCTCAGTATTAACTAACTTTTGACTTCCGCCTTGCGGTACCAGAGCCAACTAAGGCTTATGGTTCACCAACTAAGCGCTCTGACGAACTATTGGTGTAGAGTCGTTTGATTTTCAACATAAATGAATTTGCAGTGCTGGGCTTGGCTTAAATGAAAAATTTTACTCATCAACTTATTTTTCTTAAATTATCTTAACTTACTCTCTCAGGGATTTAACTACAAATGAATATACTTAGTCATCCGTCCTCAGAAATACATTTGTATTAGAGATATCACAGATTTTTTACGTGTATATCGTGGTTTTTTGTTATATGTAAAACAATTCTAGTGATAATGTACGGAATTTATGCTATAGTGTAGGTCAGAAATAATAAGTTTTATCAAAAAATCATCTACTTAGTATTTAGCCACCTCTCTAAGGAAAGAGAAAGGTTAAAGAATTATGTATTTCTCGTTACAAAGAATTGCATCAATAAGTTTTTAGTGGCAATATAAAGACCACCAAACTGTTGTAATTAGGCTCGTGCTTTAATTCGGATAATTTGTAACCGCGAGTTCAATAGTGAATAATCGAGCTTTTTTCTCGACTGTTGACTGCTTCGGGGTGAGACTGGAAAACTAGGATTTATGCATAAGAAATTCTCCAAACCCTTTTAAAGCAGGACTTTTAAGGTTTTACCGCTTGTAGAAAGTGGCGTAGGTTAGGGAGGATCTAAAAGCAAAAGAATTGATAACTAGATCAAAATATTTTCTATTGTAAATTTGATGATGTGTCTTAATAGCGATGCCTAGGTTGGGCTACACCTACGCAATATATCAATCTTTCTGAATGACTAAGTTGGAAATGTCGCAATCACCATAAAAGCGAAAGAATTGACAGCCTCATCAAAAGATTTTTCATTGCAAATAAGTTTTAATCATAGTGTCCATCAATAGGTAAGCAACTCGCCAAGCAGATCATTAATTAAGTCAGCGTTATTAAACTTAACTATATTGAGTTTTGTAAAGTTTATGATAATCCCTTGAATTAAGGTTACTTGCTGGTTTATAGCTCTTTAGATGGTTTAGTTTTTCCCTGTCAACCTACTTAAGCACTGTAGTCATCATACTAAAAACGAAAGATTTGACACCCTCAGCAAAGGATTTTTGATTGCACAAGAGTCTTTATGTCTCTTATTGTGGTTACAAGAAGCACAGTATTGATTGCTGTATGCTTTGGATAAAAATTTTGGTAGTGCTATCACAAGCATCAATCAGCAGCGATTAACCGTTTCTACAATCGACCAAGCTAGGTCATAGCTGTGAAAGCAACAGAGTCGTTTGTATTAAATATTGCCATCACTGTGATTGTAAACTAGAAAGCCTTTGTGTAATTTTATGTAATTGCGTGAAACTAATGAGTCAAAACTATACTGGTTCAAACTCTCCTCTAATCACTACTGAGCCATACAAGGAATTTCCAGCAAACAGATATGTAGAATCTGTGTCTGACGTTTCTCGTCAGGTTGATGAATCGGAGAATAACGGTGGAATTCAGCCTTTTTTAAACGACGAAACACCCCCAACGCTCTCAGTTGCTGATGCGATCGCTCAGATGTTGGTAAATTTGGGAGTAAGCTACGCCTTTGGTGTCGCAGGTGGTGCGATGGCAAGCCTTTGGGGGGCGCTGTCAAATAGCAGCATCGACGTGTTGAACTTCCGCCATGAAGCAGGAGCAGCATTTGCAGCGACCGAAGCATACTTTGCCAATAACCGCCCCACTGTAGTTTTTACCACAGCAGGGCCGGGGATCACAAACGCTCTTACCGGCTTATTTGCGGCTCGTGGTGAAGGTGCAAAGGTGATTTTGTTGTCGGCTTGTACCTCAGCACCACAGCGTGGACGTTGGGCAATTCAAGAAACCAGCACTTACACATTGCCCAGTGGGGGAATTTTTACCCCAGGAGCCTTATTCAACTATGCAATCACTATTGAATCTGCGGCTCAACTACCGCAGATTTTCCGCAAACTTGCTTTAGCTATGGCGCAACCAGGCGGATTTGTCGCCCATTTGAGCATTCCCACCGCAGTGCAGACAAGTTTAGTTGAGAATATATCCTTGCCTCAACTAGATGTGACTCCGTTTCCGATGACTGCTTCCAAACAAGCGATCGCTAAATCTGTAGAATTATTATCATCTGGCCCCTTTGCCATCTGGGTTGGTTTCGGTGCGCGTGACGCAGCAGAGGAAATCCTTGAACTCGCTGAAAGAACCGGAGCAGCCGTCATGTGTTCACCCCGTGGTAAAGGTATCTTCCCTGAAGATCATCCCCAGTTTGTCGGTGTTACAGGTTTAGGCGGTCATGCTTCCGTCTTAACTTATATGGAACAGCAACCTCCACTACGCACACTTGTATTAGGAACCCGCCTTGGTGAACCGACTTCCTTCTGGAGTTCGGCGCTAGTTCCAAAAGGAGGTTTTGTCCATGTAGATATTGATCCCGAAGTGCCAGGTGTAGCCTATCCACACGTTGAAACTTTGGCAGTTCAGTCTGATATCAAAGCTTTTGTGGAAGAGTTATTGCAGCAATTACCAGATGCTCCTGATTCCACAACTTTGCCACTGCCTCGTCCAGAACTCAAAGTAATTGAACCTGCACCAGAGGTAGATTATCCAGTGCGGCCAGAAGTATTGATGGCAGCAATTCAAAAGATCATTGTTGAAGATACCGATGCCATAGTAATGGCGGAGTGTGGTAACTCCTTTACTTGGTCAACTCATTTACTCCAATTTTCCGAAGCCAATCGTTACCGAGTTAGTACCGGAGTTGGCGCAATGGGTCACGCCGTCACCGGAGTATTGGGTGCAGCACTGGCAAGCAATAGCAAGGCTGTAGGGATTGTTGGCGATGGAGCAATGCTGATGAATAACGAAATCAGCACAGCCGTGAAATACAAAATTCCCGCAATCTGGATTGTACTCAACGATGCGCGTTACAACATGTGCCATCAAGGGATGAAAATCTTGGGATTAAAGGGCGCAGATGCAACACTTCCACCAACAAACTTCGCTATGATTGCTCGTGGTATGGGAGCAGAAGCGGTTGTAGTCCTCAGAGAGTCAGAGATCGAAGCAGCATTACAACAAGCGATCGCATCAAATGCTCCCTTTCTGATCGATGTAGTAATTGACGCTGATCGACCAGCACCCTCAGGTGGACGTAATAAAAGTTTGGCAGCACAAGGAGTCAAATCAAGTTCGGCTAAAAATCCAGCCAAGCAAGTTTCATTTCCAATGATTTAACTTTAAAACCTGACAATTTCTTTCAATTGTTATAGACACTAAAACATCTTAACCATTCACCAAAAGACAAAGGATGAATTTAGAAGCGGTAAAAACTTTATTCCAGCCAAAAAACTATACCCAAATCAACTGGAATTTTCGGTTTTTAGAATACTATTCTTCTTTACTTCATCCTATCTTAATATTCCAGAGTGTTTTTGTGTCTATATCTTTACATTTTGTAATGGTAATTACTTTCTCTAACCAATTCCAAACAATATCGAGAGGTGAAAATGCTGCTATTTGAAACTGTTAGAGAAATGGGTCACGAACAAGTTCTCTTTTGTCATGGTAAAAATCCCGAAATTAAGGCGATTATTGCTATCCATGACACGACCTTAGGCCCAGCGATGGGAGCTACAAGACTCTTGCCTTATGTCAACGAAGAAGCAGCTTTAAAAGATGCACTTCGTCTGAGTCGTGGGATGACATATAAAGCTGCATGTGCGAACATCCCGGCTGGTGGCGGAAAAGCAGTCATTATCGCTAATCCTGAAAACAAAACAGATGATTTGTTAAGAGCTTACGGACGTTTTGTTGATAGTCTGAATGGGCGTTTTATTACCGGACAAGATGTCAATATTACCCCCGGCGATGTGCGAACAATCAGCCAAGAAACTAAACATGTTGTTGGAGTATCAGAAAAATCTGGTGGCCCTGCTCCCATAACATCACTAGGAGTTTTTCTAGGAATTAAAGCTGCTGTAGAGTCTCGTTGGCAAAGCAAAAGACTTGATGGCATGAAAGTTGCAGTTCAAGGTTTAGGAAACGTAGGTAAAAACCTCTGCCGCCACTTACATGAGCATGATGTCAAGCTTTTTGTTAGTGATGTAGATCCAGCAAAAGCGGAAGAGATAAAACGGCTTTTTGGTGCAACTATTGTCGAACCAGCCGAGATTTACTCTCTTGATGTAGATATCTTTGCTCCTTGCGCTTTAGGAGGAATTCTTAATAGTCATACAATTCCTTTCTTAAAAGCTTCTATTATTGCTGGTGCAGCTAATAATCAGTTGGAGAATGAGCAACTACATAGTCAAATGCTTGCCAAAAAAGGGATTCTTTACAGCCCTGATTATGTAATTAATGCCGGAGGGCTAATCAACGTTTACAACGAAATGATTGGCTATGACGAAGAAAAAGCTTTTAAGCAAGTGCATAACATTTATGACACCCTACTAGCAATTTTTGATATTTCTAAACAGCAGGGAATTACTACTAACGACGCTGCCAAACGATTAGCCGAAGACCGCATTCACAGCGTTAAACGAAACCAGACTACTAAAGCGATCGCAGCTTAATTGTTATTATCTTAAGGAGTAAAAAGTGGAAAAGAATACCTTTGCAACATCAGCTTACATTGCTACTTCACCAGAGAGCGCCTTTGAGTATCTTTGTAGTTTAAAAAACTTAGACGAATGGACGCTTTATAGTCGGATGAAAGAGCAAGTTGACGAAGATACTTGGCTCGGAACTGCATCTGGTTATCACAAAAACCTCTATTATCATGTTAAAAAATTAGAAAACCCGCTTTTCTACGGCATTGAGTGGCATTGTGGATTAGAGTATCAGAAATATTTTCAGGTTTACCCAGTTTTGCTGTTTCCTACAGATTATATTGAGCCGGGAACAGATGAAAAAGGTGTATACTTTCATTGGTTGAGCTTTGTCGATCCAAAACGACAAACTCAGATGATTATGCAGGGAATTCACACGGTACATACTTCCGAGTGTCGTTCTCTAAAAGGTAATTTGGAACGCAAGGCTGGTCTGACTTCAGCAGCCAAAGGAAGCCACTTTATCGATACTGACACCATCTATGTTGATGCCCCAATTGAAATCGGCATTGAATACCTACAAAACCTACAAAATATAGATGAGTGGGCACATTTACTGCGCCCAAATGGTGATATTACTTCTGATTCAGGTGAATTCAAAGATGAATATGACCAGAAAGTAAAAGTTTCCGTGCGGGTTCATAGTCTGAGCAAATACTACTTGCTTGAGCAAGAACACTTTTATCCAGACTACGAATATTATCAGCGTTCTGTAGCGTTACTCATCCCAACCGCTTATGCATTCGCTGATCCTGAAGCTTCAGGTTTCATCCTGCATCGAATTACATTCTGGAAAACAGATGGAACTGTTACCCACGGCAAACTTCAAATTGAAGACTTTGGCGCTGAGAGCATGAACATCAAACGTTTACTCGAAGCCAAAGCTGGCAACCTCAAATCATTTGACCGAGGAATGAGCTATCTACCAAAAACTCCAGAAGCACTAGTTACCAACTAAAACCTCAGCGTCCCTCTGCGCTTCCCTCAGCGTCCCTCTGCGTTTAAAATTCACCCCTAAATTCCCCACAATAAGCTCTCTTGCAACACATGAAACTGAAACAACTTACCATTACCTTCCTAACTTTTTGTGTTGCCGGTTTTTCTGGAATAAAAGCTGCCTCAGCTGCATCCTTTTCAGTAATCGCCGACGGTCTATATAACGCCGGAGGTCTGAGCTTTAGCCCTGATGGTAATCTCTATGTTACAGAGGCGGGAATAGGGGGAAGTGGAGGTTGTGTTCCACCAGCAAGCGGCCAAGGCGATTCTTTATGCTATGGCACAAGTGGGGCAGTTACCAAAATTGAGAATGGTAAAACCGAACGCATACTTACAGGACTACCTTCCTTAGCATTACCAGATGGCACTGGAGCGGCTGGCCCTCGTGATATCAAATTTGATGCTCAAGGTAAACCTTATGTTCTGATTGGATATGGCGCTAATCCAGCCTTTCGCGATCGCAATTTAGGTAACACTGACCTCGCTAAAATCATCACTCCCGACTTTAACACTAATTCTTGGACGAGTATTGCCGATTTAGGTAACTATGAACTCGCCAACAATTCCGATGGTGGTGATGTCGGTAGCAATCCCTTGGGTTTCGTAATAGATGGCAATGAGTTAGTTGCAGTTGATGCAGGTGGAAATGACTTACTCAGTGTTAATACTGATGGCAATAATTTGCAGACGATGGTTGCGTTTCCCCAAGACATATTAGCTAATCCCGTCTTTCCGCCCTCCGGTACACCATCTAATGAACCAGCACAGGTTCCATCTCAAGGTGAAGTGGGGCTTCGCCCATCGCAGTTTGCAACTCAACCAGTACCCTCAAGTGTTACCAAAGGCCCTGATGGCGCTTATTATGTCAGCCAATTTACAGGTTTTCCCTTCCCAGAAGGTGGGGCAAAAATCTATCGAGTCGGTGCTGATGGAAAACCAACAGTATATGCCGATGGTTTTACCCAACTCACAGACTTGGAATTTGATACTGAGGGCAATTTGTATGCTTTGCAGTACGCCAATCAGTCAGCTTGGAAGGGTGATTTTGATGGTTCTGTCATCAAAATAGCTGCCGATGGGACACGCACAACTATTCTGAGTGGGAATGGATTAGAGTCACCTAGCGCCTTGACTATTGGTGCTGATGGTGCAATATACGTCACAAACCGAGGCGATCGCCCTGGACTTGGACAAGTTCTCAGAATTGAAAATATCAAATCTGTACCTGAACCTAGTTCTGCTTTAGGCATATTAGCGATCGCTGCCTTGGGCATTGGTTGTTTGCACAAAAAAACAAAGCTACCAAAACCCTACCTAATCACCAGTCCGACAAATTTTGCAATTGTAACACCTGACTCCTGACTACTAATTTCTTTCTTGATAAACTTTCCCCAAATAGATTAACTTAATTTCCAAAGGTATGAAACTTAAATCATTTGCTCTTACATCTGTTACATTTTGTTTTGCTGCTATTTGTGGAATACCATCTGTACAAGCTGCAACATTAACGACAATTGTTGATGGAGTCAGTAATGCACGGGCTGTTAGCTTTGGCCCTGACGGCACCCTCTACGTAGCAGAGCCAGGTATCGGAGGAAACGGAAATTGCCAACCATCTCCGAGTACACTGTTTCAGCCTATCTGTGCTGGTAATAGTGGTTCGCTGGTCAAAGTTGCATCAGATGGCACCACACAGCGTCTATTCAATAACTTTCAATCTATAGCAGAACAACCCAGTGGCAACCAAGGCGCTGGTATTCAAGATATACAATTCGACTCTCAGGGGAATGCTTATCTTCTAACTGGGTTTGCTGGTTATCCAGGAAATCGTGATCTAGAATCACTTAACCTTGGTGCTAATTTCCCGATCCCAGAGCAGCAACTTGTTACTTTCCCGCCATCTACACCCGATAAAGTACTGAATACCCCGCTTTTAGCACAACTTTTTAAAGCTGACTTGAACACCGGAGAACTGGAAAGTATTTTCGACTTCGGCAAGTATGAAATTACTAATAACCCAGACGGTGGGGATGTAGTTACCAATCCCTTTGATTTGACAGTTAGTGGTGATACTGCTTATGTCGTTGACGGGGGTGGAAACGCCGCCTACAAAATCAAACTTGACGGAAGTGAGTCTGAGGCGATCGCAATTCCCAAGAAAGTCCTTAGTGCTTCAAAATTGCCACCTTTACCACCAGGGCAAGAACTGCCTCCAGGGTTAATAGAAATACTTCCAGGAGGAAACATCGCAATTCAATCAGTACCTACAGGTGGCACAATTGGCCCCGATGGAGCCTTGTATGTTGCCGAATATTCAGGTTTCCCATATCCAGAAAATGAATCGCGGATCTTCCGCATCGGCGAAGATGGGAACCCAGAGGTTTTTCTAGATGGATTTACACAAATCACTGACTTAACCTTTGATGAGCAAGGCAATTTGCTGGTGTTACAGTTTGGCGACGAGTCTCAGTTGAAGGGTGACTTACGGTTCCTTCCCGGTTCTCTGATCAAAGTTGCTCCAGATTTAACTCGCACAATCCTGGTTGCTGCCGGTGAAGGACTGGAATCGTCTGCTGGAATCGATATTGGCCCTGATGGGCAAATATACATCACCAAACGCGGTGTTGGGCCAGAACTAGGGTCGGTTGTTCGGGTGGATGGTATCGTTGCCGAAAAAGTCCCCGAACCTACTTCAATACTTGGCTTATTAGCACTTGCTAGTGTAGGCGCAACTGGTGCGATCGCCAACCGTAAACGCCAAGACAAGTTGGGTGAATTGCTACCCAAAGCAGAGATAGTCTAATTCCTCATTACCTGACACCAGGTAATAGTTAGAGAATAAGCTGCTGCCTCACACAGAAAGTTGCATTTCAAACAAGAGGCAGCAGCCCAAATATTAGGGTTCCCGAACTAGGACTGGGAACGAATATTAGTCTAGGAAAGAGTATACACTCATACAACCAGGACTTCAAACTCATGGGATTAGTCAAAAATTTCTCAATCGGCATTCTCGGTACTGGATTTATGGTGCTGGCAACAGTAGCCCAAGCCAAGGCTGTAACATTAACTTACGACAGAAGTATCGGTAGTCCTGGCTTCGGCCCTGGAGAACTGTTTGTCCCTCAAGGGATAGCGGTAGATAGCCAAGGGAATACCCTCATAGCTAACGGACGCGGTATTAACCCGGCGGATGGTACTCCTAACTACGACATCGGTCACAAAATTGAAATATTTAACCCTAGCGGTCAGTATATTGGAGCAATTGGCTCCGGTGGCACAGGGCCTGGGCAGTTTGACGAGCCAACAACTGTAGACTTTAATCCCGTAACAGGGGATCTGTATGCAGGTGATGTTTACAACAACCGCATCAATCAATTTGATTCTCAGGGTAACTTTATTAGATCCTTTGCAAACGGAGAATTTACCCCTCGCGTAAATGATAGGATTTTCTTTGGCCCATCTGGTTTGACATTTGACGAAACTGGCAACGTTTACGTAGGTGATTTTAACGGCGAAAGAATCCTTAAATTCACACCTGACGGACAGCCAATTGGTGTCATTGGTGGCACTCTGGGCACTGCACCTGGGGAATTCCAAGGTGTAGCAGGTGTAAGAATTTCTCCAGTTAGTGGAAATATCTTTGTAGCTGACCAGTATAACAACCGCGTTCAAGTACTCGATCCAAATGGTAATCCTCTGTTGGCATTTGGTTCAGCAGGTAGCGAACCTGGACAGTTTCTTCAGCCAATTGGCATCGAAGTGGACGACCAAGAGAATATTTATGTAGCTGATTCTATCAATAGCCGCGTTCAGGTGTTTGATAAAAACGGTAACTTCTTGACTTCCTTCGGTGAAAATGCCCGCGATGCATCAGGCAACCCTGTACCGCCTCCAGCATTAACTGGCCCTCCTTTTGGCGACCCCCTCGACCTCACTCCCGGCAGATTTAACTGGACGGGTGGCACAACCCTCAAAGATGACAAGCTTTATGTGGGCGATTTCTTCCAAGGTCGCGTCCAAGTGCTAAATGTAGAAGGCAGAAAGCAAGTACCGGAGCCAAGTTCAGCACTGAGTTTAGCATTGCTTGGATTTGGGGCTGCTACCATCACATTGCGGAAACGTGGACAACAAAAGCCAGTCTTCAGTTTAGAGAAGGCGTTGCAAAAACAGTACTGAGTTCTCATGATTGAATAGCTGTAAAGTCTGACTTTTCATGTGATGTGGAAAAGCTAACGATTCACCTAACCCCCTTCCCGACGCTCTAAGGGTGAAAACTCAAAGTCTCTCTCCTTTTAGGAGAGAGATTTAGAGAGAGGTTTTCCAGATATCGTGAAAAGTCAGCTGTAAAGTGACCGAATCCGAGTTCAGAGGTCGAAGTTCCGAGTTCAGAGGCTGAAGTTCCGAGTTCAGAGGCTAATGTTCCGAGTTCAGAGGTCGAAGTTCCGAGTTCAGAGGCTAAAGTTCCGAGTTCAAAGGCTAAAGTTCCGAGTTCAAAGGCTAAAGTTCCGAGTTCAAAGGCTAAAGTTCCGAGTTCAAAGGCTAAAGTTCCGAGTTCAGAAGCTAAAGTTCGGAGTTCAGAGGCTGAAGTGGATTAAACAAAATCTAAAACTTCTGTTTTGTGGGGTGCGTTATGCCCTTCGATAACACACCCTACAAAAATTTCTGGTCATTAAATCTGGAACAAGGGAGATAAAAGCTGTATAACACAATAAAGCCAACATTATTATGCTGCTTTCAGGACATTAACAGTTCATGCAAATTCTGATTTATTCATACAATTATCATCCAGAGCCAATTGGTATTGCACCTTTGATGACTGAACTAGCAGAAGGGCTGGTGAAGCGAGGGCATCAAGTGCGAGTAATTACAGGTATGCCTAACTATCCTCAGCGTCAGATTTACGATCGCTATCGGGGTAAGCTATACGTTACTGAACATAAAAATGGTGTCACAATTCAGCGTAGTTACTTACGGATTAAGTCTAAACCTAATCTTATAGACAGGCTACTGCTAGAGTTGAGCTTTGTTTTTACGAGTTTGCCACAAGCCCTTAAGGGCGAACGACCTGATGTAATTCTTTTAACAGTGCCGCCGCTACTAGTTTGCTTACCTGCAACCTTAATAGCTTGGCTATACAATTGCCCAGTAGTGCTGAACGTCCAAGATATCTTGCCGGAAGCTGCTGTGCGTGTTGGGCTTATTAAAAATAAGTTGATGATTCAAGCTCTGGAAGCTTTAGAAAAATTTGCCTACCGAACTGCACACACCATTAGCGTGATTGCCGATGGCTTTGTAGATAATTTAATAAATAAAGGTGTATCGGCTAATAAAATTGCCTGCATTCCAAATTGGGTGAATCTAAATTTTATCCGCCCTTTACCGAAGGAGAATAACTCCTGGAGAGCTACCCATCAACTCGATGGTAAATTTGTAGTACTTTATTCAGGTAATATTGCTCTGACGCAAGGTTTGGAGACAGTAATCGAAGCAGCATCTCGCTTGCGTCATATTCATGATATTGTCTTTGCGATCGCAGGCGAACCCCAAGCTCTCGAAAGACTGCAAAAACATTGTCTTGCTTGTGGTGCAGATAACGTTTTGCTGCTACCCTTGCAACCGCGAGAAAAACTCCCGCAAATGTTAGCAGCCGCAGATGTCGGGTTGGTTGTGCAAAAGAGCAATGTGATTTCTTTCAATATGCCTTCTAAAATACCACTGCTGTTAGCCAGTGGCCGCGCAATTGTCGGTTCAGTTCCCGCAGCTGGTACTGCTGCCAAAGCTATCAAAGAAAGTGGCGGCGGCGTTATCGTTGAGCCTGAGTCGGCAGATGCTTTGGCTGCGGCAGTATTGGATTTATATAATCAGCCGGAATTAGCAGCGCAATTAGGGCGCAAAGGGAGAAAGTTTGCAGTAGAAAACTATTCCTTTGAGCAAGCACTAGATCGCTATGAAGAGTTATTTTATGATGCGATCGCCAAAAAAGCAACGACTTTGGATATCTTGCCCGAATTGAATTCTAAGGAATCACTTGTTGATCAAGAACTTTTGGTACATACCTTGCCCCTTGTGCGCGTGGTATCTCAAAGACTAATGACAAATGACAAATGACAAATGACTAATTTAGATCAGCTTAAAAAAACTGACCAAAGCTTGATCGCCCTACTTAGCGATCGCATATCATTATTAGCAGCATCAGAACAACCATCTTTAGATGAACAACTGGCTGATGTAGCTCCCCTACTTGCTCAAGCTGGTATTCCTGAGTCTGTTTGGGCAAGTGTAATAAATAGTTGTCATGCTACTCTGATTCCTAAATCTGCAACAAATCATGTAAGTTCCCGACAAATTACCATCATCGGTGGACGCGGCAGGATGGGAAGATTATTTAAAGAGCAGCTTTCGCTTGTAGGTCATAATGTTAGTGTTCTCGAACATGAAGATTGGGAATACGCAGATAAACTGTTAAGTCAGGCAGAATTAGTATTAGTAAGCGTTCCTATTGAATATACAGTTGATGTTATCAAGCGTGCAGCTAAATACCTTGGCTCAAATACAGCTTTGTGTGACATCACGAGCATAAAAACTCAGCCAACTCAAGCGATGCTCGAACACCATTCCGGCCCAGTTATGGGTTTACATCCAATGTTTGGGCCAAATATAAAGTCGTTTTTGGGACAAAAGGTGGTAGTGTGCCCAGGTCGAAACGATGATTCATTTCAGTGGTTATTAGACTTTATCAAAAGTCAAGGTGGAGAATTAATTGTTTGCACGCCTGAAGAACACGATCAAATGATGGTAATTATTCAAGCAACGCAACATTTTTGTAGATTTAGCCTTGGTGTTTTCTTAGCACAAGTAAAAGTGGATATAGAGCAGAGCTTAACAATGTCAACACCTAACTATCGTCAAGAAATTGACATTGTTAAACGTTTATTTTCTCAAAATCCTAATTTATGTGTTGATATTATGCTAGCTACAGAAGAAAGGTGTAATGCAATTAGCTATTTAGCTAAGACTTACAGCCGTTTGGCGAGACTGGTAGCAAGGAAAGATAGAGAAGGATTAATTCAAGAGTTTGAAACTACTCAAAGCTTTTTTGAAGAAAAAA
Organism: Nostoc sp. CHAB 5834; assembly: GCA_020829485.1. Next base: position 98,629 of record JAIVFU010000011.1, read on the forward strand.
TCAACGTTTTTCTACAGCCTTTAAATACAACGACTATTCAACGAGAATTTAAACCACAAATGCATACAAATATTAGCATTTGAATAACAAAAAATATGCTGATAGACATTTTTCACGATCCCGTTTGTCCCTGGTGCAGAATTGGTAAAAAGCATCTGTTTGATGCATTGGCAAAATGGCCAGAAAAAGAAGTAGATATCCGGTGGTATCCCTTTATTCTCGACAATACCATTCCTGCTGACGGGTACGAGTTTCGTAACTTTATGCAAAATAGAAAAGGCATAAAAGCCCAAGAACTGCAATATCTGTTTGATTCTACGCAATATGCAGGTGAGATGGCTGGAGTCAAGCTAAATTTTGACAAAATCCGTTTGGCTGTCAATACTAAACTTTCGCACCGACTGATTACACTTGCACCAGCAAAGGTAAAAAACGATGTGGTAGAAGCCATTTATAAAGCTTATTTTGAAGACGGTTTGAACATCGGAGATATTGAAGTTCTGATTGCCATAGGTAGAGCTTACCAAATGGATTCTAGGGAATTACGGCTGCAATTGAGTGATGATGCTGCCATTAAAGCTTTTGTAGCGGAATCAATATTTGCTCGGCCGAATGGCATCAACAGCGTGCCGTTTTTCATCATCAATAATAAAGTCAAGATCAATGGTTCTCACTCGGTAGAAATTTTTCTTCAAGCTTTGAATCGTGCCACACTTGTAAATATATAAGCAAAAACATGGTAGTTGACATTAAGCAAAAAAGTAAATTCAATCTGCAACCAATTCATCAACGTGTTTCGGTTACTTTCAACTATGAGGTTTACTTCACCAAAAATTTATTTGAGTTGAAAAACCCCACTTTAGCCCAAGTAATTAAAGCAGATGGGGAGACAAAGCCGAAGAAAGTTGTAGCGATAGTAGACGCAGGAATATTGCAACATCAACCGGAATTGGTTAAGCAATTAGTAGCATATACCAATTTTTATGCAGAGATAGTAGCGATCGCAGCCGAACCAATGATAATTTCGGGAGGAGAAGCCGCCAAAAACGATCGTAATTTAGTAGATAAAATCCACCAACAGATTGAAGCAGCCGGATTGTGTCGCCATTGTTACGTGTTAGCGATCGGGGGCGGGGCTGTATTGGATTTGGTAGGATATGCAGCTGCAACCGCTCACCGGGGAATTCGTCTAATTCGGATTCCGACGACGGTGTTAGCACAAAATGATTCTGGGGTTGGCGTAAAAAACGGCATCAACGCCTTTGGTAAAAAGAACTTTCTCGGCACATTTGCGCCACCTTATGCAGTTATCAATGATTCTGCCTTTTTGACAACCCTAGACGATCGCGATTGGCGTTCTGGAATCGCAGAAGCAGTCAAAGTGGCGCTGATTAAGGATGCTAGCTTTTTTGATTATATCCACTCTCACAGCGCAGCCCTGGCACGGCGAGACATGGATACTATGCAACAAGTTATCTATCGTTGCGCCCAGTTGCACTTAGAACATATTGCCAATAGCGGCGATCCTTTTGAAATGGGTTCGTCTCGTCCCCTAGATTTTGGACATTGGGCGGCTCATAAACTGGAGCATTTGACAAATTATCGCTTGCGTCATGGCGAAGCAGTTGCGATCGGTATCGCTTTGGATTGTACTTATTCCTATTTGGTAGGATTGCTGGATTGTTCACAGTGGCAACGGATATTAAGTACTTTGTCGGCGTTGGGTTTCACGTTGTATGTGCCAGAAATGGTTGAGAAGTTATCACAATTGGAACATCCTGATTGTTTGTTTCGGGGTTTAACTGAGTTCCGGGAACATTTGGGGGGAGAGTTAACTTTGATGTTGTTACAAAGGATTGGGAAAGGAGTTGAGGTTCATGAGGTGGATTTGTTTTTGTATAGGCAGGCAATATCGCTGTTGAGGGAGTTTTAGGGTTGGATTTTAAACGCAGAGGGACGCTGAGGGAAGCGCAAAGTAACGCTGAGGTTGGGAGAGGATATACTACTTTTGAGGGAGGCGATTATTTTTAAAGATGGCTATTAGGAAATGTCTTAGGAAAGCAGTATAAGAAACGAATAAATTGACATCTAATCGAAAAATTATTCAATGTCTATCTGCTTGATATATAGTATTATTAAATAAGAAGCAAAAAAAGTTTTTCATTACATCTTTTAAAAGAATACGCAGATTTGGATAGTTTGAATTAAATTGACATCGGATTATCTGGATTTGTTTTTAATTTGAAGATAGTTATCAATAATGATTAGCTTTTGACTAATAACTCTTCCAGAAAATTTTCCTATGGTTTTTGATTCCCGTTCCTACAAAACCCTTGGCGGTGTACTTGTTTCTCGCTCCATCACAGAAGTTAAGATGGACACTGCTCTCGAAGACATTCTATTCCGCTTAAATTCTCAGCGTGGAGGTTTGTTAAGGAGCAGCTACGAATATCCAGGCAGATACAAAAGATGGGCGATTGGATTTGTCAATCCACTATTGGAATTGAGTACACAAAACAATGCTTTTACTTTGATAGCGTTGAATGAACGCGGTCGGGTGCTTTTACCATTACTCTTAGAGCGCTTATCTAACTCAATACAACTTGAGAAAGTTACCCTAGATAATAACAATGTTGTAGGCTTTGTTAAACCGACAAAAAAACTATTTGCTGAAGAAGAACGCAGTAAACAACCTTCAGCATTTACAGTTGTCCGCGAAATTCTATATACTTTCTCTAGTCAAGAAGACGAGCATTTAGGATTGTATGGTGCATTTGGTTATGACTTAGTTTTTCAGTTTGAACCAATTACCCAACGTCTAGAACGTCCTACAGACCAGCGAGATTTAGCGCTTTATCTACCTGATGACTTAATAGTTGTTGACTACTATCAGCAACGCGCATTTCGTTTACAATATGAATTTGAAACAGCGCATGGCAGCACTAATGATCTGCCTCGATCAGGTGAGTCTGTAAATTATCGCGGAAAACATCTTTTCCCAAATCAAACTGCTGACCATAAAGTAGGCGAGTATGCCAAAAAAGTTGAGGGTGCGCTCGATTATTTCCGCCGAGGCGATTTATTTGAAGTAGTTCCTAGTCAAAACTTTTTTGAAGGCTATGAAGATGAACCCAGCAAGCTATTTAACACCTTAAAAGAAATAAATCCTAGCCCTTATGGGTTTATTTTTAATCTAGGTGGAGAATATCTGATTGGCGCATCTCCAGAAATGTTTGTCCGGGTTGAAGGTAGAAGGGTAGAAACCTGTCCCATTAGTGGCACTATTAGCCGGGGACAAGATGCTCTCGACGATGCCGTGCAAATTCGTCAGTTACTCAACTCCCACAAAGATGAAGCTGAGTTGACCATGTGTACTGATGTCGATCGCAATGACAAATCCCGAATCTGCGAACCTGGTTCAGTACAAGTGATTGGTCGTCGCCAAATAGAATTATACAGCCACCTGATACATACAGTAGATCATGTTGAGGGGACACTGCGATCGCAATTTGATGCCTTAGATGCCTTTCTATCGCATACATGGGCCGTTACAGTCACAGGCGCACCCAAAAGAGCCGCAATAGATTTTATTGAACAGCATGAACGTAGCGCCCGACGTTGGTATGGTGGAGCAGTTGGCTATTTAAATTTCAATGGGAATTTAAATACTGGATTAATTCTGCGGACAATCCGATTAAAAGACTGCATCGCCGAAGTGCGAGTTGGTGCAACTGTCCTTTATGACTCCATACCCGAAGCAGAAGAAGAAGAAACAATTACCAAAGCTGCTGCTTTATTTGAAACAATTCGCCGTGTAAAGCAAACCAGTCAGAAAATTGATAAATCCAGTTCCATAAAATTAACTAAAATCCTTCCAAATGCGGCAGATGGCAAACGCATCTTACTAATAGACTATGAAGACTCATTTGTTCATACCCTAGCCAATTACATTCGCCAAAGTGGTGCAAGCGTTACGACACTCCGTCATGGTTTCTCAGAATCGCTATTTGATACAGAACGCCCTGACTTAGTTGTTTTATCTCCTGGCCCTGGTAGACCAAGTGATTTTCGGGTTCCTCAGACAGTTGGTGCCCTTCTTCACCGCAAAATTCCTATTTTTGGAGTTTGTCTAGGATTGCAAGGCATTGTTGAAGCTTTTGATGGACAATTGGGAGTCCTCAACTATCCCCAACATGGTAAATCCTCAAGGATTTTTGTCACTGATTCTAATTCTGTTACCTTCAAAAATTTACCACAATCTTTTCCAGTAGGTAGATATCACTCATTGTTTGCCTTACCGCAAAGTTTGCCAAAAGAACTCAAAGTAACAGCGATTTCTGATGACGACGTAATTATGGGCATTGAACATCAGACACTTCCCATCGCCGCCGTTCAATTTCATCCAGAATCAATCATGACTCTAGCTGGAGAAGTCGGTCTGGAAATCATTAAAAATGTGGTGCGTGCATATACAACAAAAGAGTCATTAGTCATTGGTCATTAGTCATTGGGCAATTCAATTTTAGATTTTGGATTGACAATTTTAGATTGAAATTTAATCCAAAATCTAAAATCTAAGATTCTTACTCCCCACTCCCCACTCCCCTAAAAGATTATGACTAACCAAGTTGCCACTTCCCGCCATATTCTTGAAGAAATTGTGTTGCATAAAAGGCAAGAAGTTGCACAAATGCAGCAAGAATTGCCTTTAACCTCCTTGCGACAACAGTTAAATTCAGCCCCGACTGTGCGAAATTTCTTGACTGCTTTGCAAGAAAACCGCAACCAACCTAGCTTAATTGCCGAGGTAAAAAAGGCATCACCTAGCCGTGGCATTATCCGTGCAGATTTTGACCCTGTAGCGATCGCTCAAGCTTATGAACGAGGTGGTGCAGCTTGTTTATCAGTTTTAACTGACCAAAAGTTTTTTCAGGGCAGTTTTGATAATCTGCGAAGGGTGCGTAAGCAAGTTGCATTGCCCCTACTGTGCAAAGAGTTCATCATTGACCGCTATCAAATTTATTTAGCACGAACAGCAGGTGCAGATGCAGTCTTGTTAATTGCTGCTATTTTATCAGATCAAGAACTCCAGGCTTTTTTGCAACTAATTCATGATTTAGGCATGAATGCATTGGTAGAAGTTCATACCCTGGCTGAACTGGATCGAGTGCTAAAGCTTGACAACCTAAGTTTAGTAGGAATCAACAATCGCAATTTAGAAGATTTTACCCTTGATATAGGCACAACACAGCAACTTTTAGCACAGCGCCAACAACAATTACAAAGTTTGGATATCACCGTCGTCAGTGAATCTGGACTGTATACACCTGCTGATTTATCTCTTGTTGCTGAAGCTGGTGCGCGTGCGGTTCTGATTGGAGAGTCTTTAGTTAAACAAAGCGATGTAGAACAAGCAGTGCGTAGTTTGCTAAAACTTGATTCTCCCTAACTCTCCTTAAAAATTAAAGCAAGCCTTTCTAAAGCGGTTGGGTGGAGATTTGGGAAAATACGTTTCTTGCGGAATCTGGGTAAAGGGGAAATTTAAGGGGCAAAATTCCCTTTTCCCTTCCCCCTTAACCCTTTCTTTATTCCCTAACGGAGCTAAAAGACTCATTAACGGAGATAAAAGCCTCATTCACGGAGCTAAAAGACTCATTCACGGAGCTAAAAGACTCGTTAACGGAGATAAAAGCCTCATTCACGGAGCTAAAAGACTCGTTAACGGAGATAAAAGACTCATTCACGGAGCTAAAAGACTCATTCACGGAGCTAAAAGACTCATTCACGGAGATAAAAGCCTCATTCACGGAGATAAAAGCCTCATTCACGGAGCTAAAAGACTCGTTAACGAAGCTAAAAGACTCGACGACAAAAAATCTAGCGTGGGCATCGCTAATTGCTAAGTGTAAATTATTCCAAAACTATTAACCAATCATTAACTATTCTTTAGCATGACTTCTATCTCAGCTTCCTTTCAAACTTTACGCGATCGCCAACAGTGTGCTTTAATCCCCTTTATCACAGCAGGCGATCCTAATTTAGAAACCACTGCCGAGGCAATACGTATCTTAGATCGTAATGGTGCAGACTTTATCGAGTTAGGCGTTCCCTACTCCGATCCTTTGGCAGATGGGCCTGTGATTCAAGCAGCAGCAACTCGCGCTTTACAAAAAGGCACAAAATTAGAGCAAGTGCTAGAGATGTTACAGGTGGTGAGTCCTACCTTGAAAGCGCCGATAATTCTATTTACTTACTACAATCCCATTTTGTACCGAGGTATTAAGCCATTTTTAAGCAAAATTGCTGCTGTCGGCGTGCAAGGGTTGGTAGTACCAGACTTACCTTTAGAAGAAGCAGAAGAATTAATCCAAACTGCTGCATCTTTCGGAATCGAAGTGATTTTACTCGTAGCTCCTACCAGTTCTAGAGATAGAATTGAAGCGATCGCTCATCAATCTCAAGGTTTTATCTACCTGGTGAGCGTTACAGGTGTTACAGGTGTCCGCGCTCAAATCCAAGACCGCGTAAAGTATTTATTAAAAGATTTGCGAAGCGTTACCGATAAACCCATCGGCGTTGGTTTTGGCATCTCAGGGCCAGAACAAGCACATCAAGTAATGGAATGGGGTGCAGATGCGGTGATTGTTGGTAGTGCCTTCGTTAAAAGATTAGCTGAAGGTAGTCCAGCAGAAGGACTGCAAGCTGTAGAAGAATTGTGTCAGGAACTTAAAACAGCCATTACAGAAAGTCGGCGCGAAAGTCCATCTCTTCAAGGAGTGGGGAGTAGGGAATAGGGAATAGGAAATTAGTATTCAATTATTTCTCTTTTTGCCCCCTACCCCCTGCCTCTCTGCCCCCCTGCTTCCATTAAGACAATGAAATTCCTGCTAAAATCTGTCAAAATACTAATTTATAGCATACTTCTAGTTAGCGCCTGTGCTATCACAGTCTTCGCCCACGATCGCATTGACCACAAACAATACAAATACCATTGGAATCACAATGTTGGACAATACGCTCGCCTAGCTGTAAGAAAGAACGTAACTGAACTAACATCAGCAGAGAAAACAGCCTTCGTCAAGGCTATCAAAACCTTAAAAACTACAATTCCCGCAGGTAGCAAGCTCAGTATTTACGACCAATTCGTTGCCATACATATAGGGGCAACACGCTTGATTCATAACCATAAAGGACATTCCAATGGTTCTGTTCAAGAACTTGCTCATGAAAATGCGGCATTTTTCCCTTGGCATCGAGAATATATTCGCAGATTTGAACAAGCTCTGCAAGCAGTAGACCCAAATGTTACTCTCCCATACTGGGATTGGACAGACGCCAAAGCACTTGATGTGATTTTTAAGGATGACTTTCTTGGTTCTAACGGTCAAGGAGTAACCATCAAAATTCCAAATCAGGGAAATTTTACAGGCGGGCCTGTGAAATCTGGGGCTTTTGCTGCTGCAAATGGCTGGGTTATGAATCCAGCATTAAACATCGACGCAGATACCGGAACATCATTAGGTACATCACTTGTCCGCTTTCTACGGCTACCTCCTGCCACCGATTACCCTGTGCCCAAAAAAGATGTTGAGCGTGCCCTGAGTCTTAATAACTATTCTCTATTTCGCCCCGCTTTGGAAGGATTTATCTCTGTAGATGAGCAGGGTAAAGTCACCCCAGGAGGATTCCTACACAACTACATTCATGGTTTAGTTGGTGGGGCGCAGATAGATGCAAGCACAAGACCCGTAAAGTTTAAAGGCTTGGGTACTATGAGCAATATACCAAGTTCGCCTTATGACCCAGTATTTTGGTTGAATCATGCGAACGCAGACCGCCTCTGGGCTGAATGGCAAGAGAATGGTCATAAAGGTAGCGATTTTTATCCTGCTGGTGGTCAGCCTTACGGACACAACCTTAAAGACCTAATGTGGCCTTGGGACGGCGGTATGTCTACCCCCAAAGCTACGGCGTTAGGAGATTTACTATCTCTATTACCAAATTTTGACTCTAAGGATTTGGTGCGCCCTATAGACGTTTTGAATCACAGGGAATTGGGCTATACCTACGAAACCCGTGAAAAGGAAACGCGAAAAGAATTTTATCTGTGGGATAAGTTCTAAAAAGTTAGAACGAAAGTAAAAAATACTTGAACATAAAGGATTTTCAACTGTGGTAACCATCCAAGACATCAACGTTATAATTTCAACTACGCCTGTGTTACCTGATCTTTTAGGCAGGTTTGGAAAATTCGGCGGTAAGTACGTCCCCGAAACCTTAATGCCTGCATTAACTGAGTTAGAAGCGGCATTTAATCAATATTGCAACGAGCCGAGTTTCCAAGCAGAACTGCAAAACTTACTGCGCGATTATGTGGGACGACCCAGCCCATTATATTTTGCTGAACGCTTGACAACAAACTACGCTAGACCAGATGGCACAGGGCCGCAAATTTATTTAAAGCGTGAGGATTTAAATCATACAGGCGCTCACAAAATTAATAATGCTTTGGCTCAGGTGTTACTCGCTAAACGCATGGGTAAGCAACGGGTGATTGCAGAGACGGGTGCAGGACAACACGGCGTAGCAACTGCAACTGTATGTGCGCGGTTTGGTTTGAAATGTGTGATTTACATGGGTGTTCAGGATATGGAACGCCAAGCCCTGAATGTGTTCCGCATGAAGTTAATGGGTGCAGAAGTTCGACCAGTTGAAGCAGGTACAGGAACTCTCAAGGATGCAACTTCTGAAGCAATTCGGGATTGGGTGACGAATGTAGAAACAACCCATTACATCCTGGGTTCTGTTGCTGGCCCTCATCCCTACCCAATGATTGTCCGTGACTTCCACGCGATAATTGGTGTAGAAACTCGCACTCAAGCTCAGGAGAAATGGGGAGGATTACCAGATATTCTACTGGCTTGCGTGGGTGGAGGTTCCAATGCGATCGGGTTATTCCATGAGTTTATGCATGAACCTTCGGTGCGTCTAATTGGAGTAGAAGCGGCGGGTGAAGGTGTAGATACAGAAAAACACGCTGCTACCTTGACAAAAGGAAAAATAGGTGTATTGCACGGTGCAATGAGCTATTTATTGCAAGATGATGATGGTCAAATAATCGAAGCCCATTCAATTAGTGCCGGATTAGATTATCCCGGCGTTGGCCCTGAGCATAGTTATTTAAAGGATCTTGGTCGCGCCGAATATTACAGTGTTACCGATAAACAAGCGTTAGATGCATTCCAAAGGCTTTCGCAACTCGAAGGGATTATTCCAGCCTTAGAAACTGCTCATGCGATCGCATATCTCGAAACCCTTTGTCCTCAGTTAGAAGGCAACCCCCGCATCGTTATCAATTGTTCTGGCAGAGGTGACAAAGATGTGCAAACCGTCGCCAAAGTCCTAATTCCTTAATCTTCTGTTCTTGTCATTTGTCCTTTGTGAATGACTAATGACCGATGACTAATGACCAATGACTAACGGCAAATATGATAGCTGTAACTAAAACTCCACTTGACAATATCCCCGTCACTTCTGAGTTATACAACTGGCCAGCTTTATTGCAACAGTTGTTTGCTCGGCAATCTTTGACGGTTTCCCAAGCTGCGGATCTCATGCAAGGTTGGCTCACAGATGCCATTCCTGATGTCCTTTCAGGAGCGATTTTAGCCGCAATCCAAGCTAAAGGCGTATCCGCCGAAGAATTAGTTGGAATGGCTAGCGTCTTACAATCCCAATCCCCAATCCCCAGTACCCAATCCCTAACTCCCCTAATTGACACCTGCGGAACTGGCGGAGATGGCGCTTCAACTTTTAACATTTCCACTGCTGTTGCCTTTGTTGCCGCCGCCGCCGGGGTAAAAGTTGCCAAACATGGCAATCGTTCGGCATCCAGCAAGACTGGTTCGGCTGATGTGCTGGAAGCTTTGGGTATAAATCTCAACGCCACTCCAGAAAAAGTGCAAGCGGCAGTGGGTGAGGTTGGAATTACCTTTTTGTTTGCTCCAGGCTGGCATCCTGCACTTAAAGCGATCGCTACTTTGCGAAAAACTTTGAAGGTGCGGACTGTCTTTAATTTGCTCGGCCCCCTAGTAAATCCCATGCGACCGACAGGGCAAATTATTGGTGTAAATGACCCGCTTTTACTAGAGGAGATTGTTCAAGCTTTATCCCAATTGGGATGTCAGCAAGCGATCGCTCTCCACGGACGGGAACGTTTAGATGAAGCTGGTTTAGCAGATGTCACTGACTTAGCTGTACTCCAAGATAAAAAAGTGCGTTCTCTAACACTGAATCCTCAAGAACTTGGTTTGAGTTTTGCACCAACTGCGGCGTTATGCGGTGGAGATGTCGAAGAAAATGCCGAAATCTTAAAGGCAGTTCTCCAAGGTAAAGGCACTCAAGCGCAGCAGGATGTAGTTGCTTTAAATACAGCCCTCGCACTGCAAGTTGGTGAAGCCATTGATGGGGAAACTGATGTTTTAGCAGGTTGTGTTAAGGGTATTACCCTTGCCAAAGAAATTCTGCAAAGCGGCGCGGCTTGGACAAAACTAGAACAACTTGCTGAATTTTTGCACGAATCGCCAAGGTAATTTTGAGGGTTCGTAGTAAGCACTTTAGTGCTTAGAAAATAAGGACTAAAGTCCTTACTACAAACTTACTTACCCTACTTTTATTACACCCAAGAACTATACAAAAGGAAAAACAGATGATTATCATACTTAAGAGCGGTACACCTAGTGAAGAAATTACTCGCATCAGCCAAGAAGTGAGTGAGACTTGGGGAGTCACGGTAGAAAAAAGCGTTGGCACTCATAAAGCTGTTTTAGGGCTAATTGGTGATACCACTAGCATCGATAAATTACAGGTTCAAGAGTTCAGCCCTTGGATTGAGCAAGTATTACGGGTGCAACAACCTTTCAAGCGGGTAAGTCGAGAATTCCGACATGGAGAAGCCAGCGAGGTTGTTGTACCTACACCTAATGGTGATATCTATTTTGGCGAACTTCACCCGATTGTAATCGTAGCCGGGCCTTGTTCCGTTGAAAATGAAGCGATGATTGTCGAAACGGCAAAGCGCGTCAAGGCAGCAGGAGCGCAGTTTCTCCGTGGCGGAGCTTACAAACCCCGCACCTCACCTTATGCGTTTCAAGGTTATGGTGAAAGCGCTTTAGATTTATTAGCAGCAGCGCGGGAAGCTACTGGTTTGGGTATCGTCACAGAACTCATGGATGCTGCCGATTTACCAGCAGTGGCGAAAACAGCTGACATAATCCAAATCGGAGCGCGAAATATGCATAACTTTTCGTTGCTCAAAAAGGTAGGCGCTCAAGATAAACCAGTGCTACTCAAGCGGGGGATGTCTGCCACAATTGACGAGTGGCTGATGGCGGCAGAATATATTTTGGCATCTGGAAATCCCAATGTGATTCTTTGTGAACGGGGAATCAGAACCTTTGATGGCAAATATGCCCGGAATACTTTAGATTTATCGGTACTTCCGGTGTTGCGATCGCTTACCCATTTACCGATTATGATTGATCCTAGTCATGGTACTGGTAGGTCTGAATATGTGCCATCAATGGCAATGGCTGCGATCGCCGCTGGTACAGATGCCTTAATGATTGAAGTTCATCCCAATCCCGCAAAAGCTTTATCTGATGGCCCCCAATCTCTCACCCCTGATAAATTTGACCGCTTAGTTCAAGACATGTCAGTTCTGGGCAAAGTAGTCGATCGCTGGTCTACACCTGCATTTGGTAGGGTTGGTGAAAGCCGCATTGTCTTCACACCAGAACTCTCAAAGTAAATAAGTAGGTAAGCACGAATCAACCTCTTTCTTTGCGTCCAACTCTTATGAGACGTTGCACGTAGCTTGTTTCTTTGCAGGAGTAAGCTGTTGCGCCTTTAATTTGCACTAATATTTTTTCAAGATCATTGTGGGGTGGGCATCCTGCCCGCCCTGATAATGCAAGTTGTATACGTAACAGCTTACGCGTCCTTTGCGGTTCGTTAAAAAAATTGACTTTGACAAAGAGTTAAGCATTAACTGAACCGTATTGCCCTTTAACCTTTTCCCTTTTATCTACACTAGGTACCGTCGCCAACCACATATATATCAACTCCTCCGCCTCCTGTTAAAACATCTCTGCCTGTTTCATTATAATTACCTATGCCTATTAGGATATCATTTCCATTACCACCAAGAAGCGTGTCGTTTCCCGCACCTCCTACGATAAGGTCGCTAGAATTAAGTAGAGCGGTGTGAATAATTCAAGGTTTGTAGTGAGGACTTTAGTCCTCTTATGAGGGCTGAAGCCCTCTCTACGAGACGCTACGCGAACACTACGAACTAATCTCAATATTTTTTACATTACTTAATCTAGTTTGATTTATTTTCACCGACTTACTTAGTACCTTGCAAACGATTATTGAACTGTGTGCCGGTTATGGCAGTATCGTATTGAAAGACTGCTAGAGGATCATTGGGATCAGAAGCATAAATTCGATAGTCAGCCATTTTACACCTCTTCAACAAAAAAGACTAAGTTAATCGTCATTCAAAATTCCGGCTTGAGTCGCTATAAGATTAGGGTTTAGCGCGCAGTTAGTACAATTTGAAGGCAGATTAGCTTTATTTTTTAGGAAGTATAGTGAGAAACAAAATGCAGTTGAGCAAAACGCAACATAAATTTACCGCTCGGCTTCAGGAAACTTTTGCTGGTCTATACCTGCATTTGATAGCGTTGGTGAAAGCCGCATTCTCTTCACACCAGAACTATCAAAAGACATCTCCAAAAATTAATTATGCGTTACTTGAAACCCTTGTAGAGACGTTGCAATTGCTAGTCTCTACATTCATAGGACTTACGCACTGTACAAATGCATCGTGATGTGAATTAACGAAAATCCGTTGTTTCAGGCTTTTTTAATTATCCTGCGATGCCTACGGCGGTAAACTACGTAAATAGGCCATGCTGTAGGGAACAATGCTCATACGTATCAACTTAACGTAAAAGCCATGTCCCGCAAGGAACTAAAGTTCCTTGGCTTTTAGCGAAAGTCTTCTTTTGATGACTAAATAATCCGAAAAATCTCTAGTCTACTTTAGTAGACTTTAGCTATTAGCCTAGAACTTTAGTTTGAGGCGAGCGAGTCAAGCTTTCAGTTACTCCCTTCCCGCTCAAAGAATACCTAAAATTTTTTTAACGAACCGCAAAGGACGCAAAGAGCGCAAAGGAAAAGATAAGTAATCTTATGGTAGGAAGGGAGTAAGATACTTTTAGCTTAAGTTGACACCAATGAGCAATGCTGTGCCCTTACGAAAGATGTGGTTTTTAACTTACGCATATTTGCAATTTCTTGTCAATAGCAATATATATAATGTTTAGTGTAGCTATTTTTATACAGACAAGAAATGATGCTATGCACCTGAAACGAGTATGCTTCAATCAAGGATATTAGGCGCAAATATAAAAATCTGTATCTATATAAACAACAGCAAGAATATTTAATATCATCATCAATGCCACAGCATAATTTTGTTACTATAACTGACGTACAAGCAGCACAAGACCGAATTATCGGGATTGCCCACCGTACACCTGTGCTGACTTCTAGAATTGTTAACGATCGCACCAATAGCCAAGTATTCTTTAAGTGCGAGAACTTTCAACGCACGGGGGCATTTAAATTTAGAGGGGCATACAATGCCTTAACGCAAATATCAACAGCACAAAAACAAACAGGCGTTATCACCTATTCATCGGGAAATCATGCCCAAGCGATCGCTTTAGCTGGGCAATTATTAAATATTCCCACCACTATTGTTATGCCTGATGATGCACCTGCTGTTAAACAAACTGCTACTCGTGGCTATGGTGCAGAGATAATTTTATACAATCGCCAAGAAACAAACCGGGAAGAATTAGCTCAAAATTTAGCAAGCGTAGGCGCAGCCCGCCGCAGGCATCGCTCTTTGACACTCATTCCCCCTTACGATCATCCTCATGTAGTCGCTGGACAGGGAACAACTGCTTTAGAACTGATTCAAGAAGTTGGTGAGTTGGATTTATTATTAGTTTGTTGTGGCGGTGGCGGCTTACTTTCTGGGTGTGCGATCGCAGCTAAAGCACTTTTACCAAATTGTAAAGTAATCGGCGTAGAACCAGCCCTTGCTGACGATGCTACCCGCTCTTTTCACACCAAAACTCTGCAAACTGTCAAAAATCCTAATACCATCGCTGATGGTGCGCGGACTCCTAGCCTTGGTAAAATTACTTTCCCCCTAGTGCTGCATTACGTCGATGATATGGTGACGGTATCTGAAGCAGCGATTCTTCGCACCATGTTTTTCTTGTGGGAACGTCTAAAAATTGTTGTTGAACCGACGGGAGTACTCGCAGCAGCAGCCTTACTCGAAGGTGTGGTGACAGCACCAGAGGCGAGGGTTGGTATCATCATTAGCGGTGGAAATGTAGATTTGGCGCAAGTTGGTAAATTGTTTTCTGTGGGATTGGATTAAAAAGTTGAGCATTGCCAGCAACTGCTAATTCAATTAAGTGATTATCAGCTTCGTCTTTTAAATTAGGTCGCCATAAATAAATAGCTTAGTGGCATGAGGATGAACAGTAAACCTAAGAATACTGACCTGCCCAAATCAACCTGTCCCGTTCTTCTAACCGCTCTGATTGATTAAATTGGAGAATTGCAACAGTTACGCGTCCAACTGCTGTTAATGGTGCAATCTCTGCTCCATTCAGCTGAAAGTGATTGCTCCATTTTTGAGTCCTTGGATTGAAAAAGGGTGTTAGTTTTCCCGTTTCAGGATCGAGTGACCCCAAATCAGTACCCTTTGCACGATTACAATATGAACAGGCGAGAGCTAGATTTTCTGCTTCAGTAATGCCACGATGTTTTTCGGCAATAATATGTTCCATCTCAAAGTTAAATAGTGCCGCACTTTGAGGAAATAAGCAGTACTCACACCTTTGGTTCGCTCTTTCAATTACGAGTTTCCGTAATTTGGCTGATACATAAGTCATGAGTTTTGGCGTAATTGCTTGAAGGTATGAGCTTTTGCTATACGGACAAGATGTTCTATAGTCAGATAGCGTTCTAGTTCCGCTTCACCTTTGGCTGAAAGTGTTCCTGCTTTACTTTGTGCTAGCAAATCACTGACACGAGCCTGGAATTCTGGTGAGGGTCGGATTGCTAGAATTTGTTCTGGTGTAGGCTGACTGGCCAACAAACCAATAATCTGTTTCTCATCGAGAAAATTGCCAGACTGTTCGCTCAATAACTCTTTTAAACCGCGTTCTACTATCTCTTGTAAACGGTCTTGGAACTGCTGTAATTGCTGTCCTAGCTCCTCAGATACCTCAACAGTGATTTGCATCATCTAGCGCTGTTATTTTTTAATTTTATCTATTAGCTATAAGTCTAGCTATAAATCAATCTATTAGTTCAATTTTATCGGTATCTGGTATAACTAGTTACTGTGATCGCACTTGTGGTTATGTGGTTATGGGGTTAATGTGAGCGATGTCTACAACCGTCTAAATTATATAAACTAGGACTTACGCATTGACAAGAAATACCAAATATCAATAAAGGTTAAAAACCATGTCTTTCGTAAGAGTACAGCATTGCTCATAGGTGTCAACTTAAGCTAAAATGCATGTCTCACAGGCGTTTTACCCCCCTTAATTCCCCCTTTCCAAGGGGGGAAAAAGAAATCGAAATCTAGTTCCCTCCCCAATGCATCGGGGAGGGTTAGGGTGGGGTGACGCGGTGAGTGATGGAAAGCTAGAGAACTGAATATCACGTCTCGACAAAGGTTTCACGTTACAGCGCTTCCGGCTATTATGCAATATATAGCGCTTCTCGCTTGGATGCAATACACTTTGACCTCACTTCCATTCCTCTCTCCTAAAAGGAGAGAGACTTTGAGTCTTACTCCCCTTCCCTTGCTCTTAAGGGGCTGGGGGTTAGGTCTGTATTTCATGCAATTGAGAACCGCTTGTTTAAACCAAGGATATCAATTTCTTAATAATGCCGTGATAGTTGTATGAATTGAATCTGTTAGCCACACCTAATTAAGCATTTTGGATTAATGAACATTCACCTGCTAGCCCAGCGATCGCTTAAAACCGCTAGAGTTTCTACCACAGAAGACTTATTCTATATCTTGCTACTTAATTTAGTTGCTCTGGTTGCTTTGCTGCCTGGAGCTAAACCACTTATCATTTCTAGTGCTGTCCAATAAAAGCTCAAGCTTAAAGTTTGTGAGAAAATGCAACTTTAATTTTCTAAACCAAATTAGCTCGCAAAACAAGTGTACAGAAAGAATATTTTTCTGTATAAATTCGTGAATGATTTCCGTGTTTAAGGGTGATCGCCTCAGTCCACCCGATCAATTGACCTAAAATTCGCAGCTTTTACGGAGATTTATATGGCATTATTTTTCTCGGAATACATTGAGGGCAGCAGCAACAATAAAGCCCTAGAGATTTTCAACGGCACAGGTGCAGCGATCGATTTAACTGCTGGCAATTATGTGGTTCAGTTTTACTTCAATGGCAACACCAGCCCTACAACTTTCAGCCTGACGGGTACGGTGGCAGCAGGGGATGTGTTTGTCTTCGCCCCAAGTAACGCCAATTCAACCATTCTTGCCCAGGCTGATCAAACAAGCGGTGTTGGTTTCTTTAACGGAGATGATGCGATCGTATTGCGACAGGGCGGCGCTAGTGGGACGATCCTTGATTCAATTGGTCAGATTGGCGTTGACCCAGGTACTGAATGGGGAACTGGTCTGACCAGCACAGCAGACAATACCTTGCGTCGCAAAAGTATTATCACCAGTGGCGATACCAATCCCAACGATGCCTTTGATCCGAGTGTGCAGTGGGACGGCTTTGCTACTGATACCTTTGACGGATTGGGAAGCTATACTGCTAATCCGGGAACTGGAGCAGGAGTAATAATCACCCAATCTGGTAACAGTACCGATGTGAATGAAGAGGGTGAAACAACTGATACCTACACGATCGCCCTCAACACCACACCAACGGGTGCTGTAAATGTAGCGATCGCCGCAGATGCCGAAACTCAACTGAGTACTGATGGAACAAACTTTTTTAACTCCGTCACCCTAAGCTTGACGGATACTAATCCCAAAACGATTACTGTCAGAGCAGTAAACGACTTGGATGTAGAAGGATCTCCTCACACAGGAGTAATTACGCATTCGATCATCAGCAGTGCTGACCCGGCGTATTCTAACACGCTCACGGCAATTCCTAACCTCAACGTCAATATAATAGACAATGATGTTGCTCTCAGAGAGGTTTACGAAATTCAGGGGAGTGGTGCAGAAAGTCCCCTCGTCGGGCAGACAGTAACAATTGAAGCAGTTGTAGTTGGTGACTTTCAAGACAGCAGTAGGCTGAATGGATTTTTCGTGCAGGAGGCAGTTGGAGATGGCAATGCTGCAACCTCAGATGGTATTTTTATCTTTGCGCCTAACAGCACAGACGTGAGTGTAGGTCAGACGGTGCGGTTGACTGGAACAGTTGGAGAAAACTTTAATCAAACTCAACTCAGCAACATTAGTGGACTGAGTGTGGTGGGTTCAGAAGCGATCGCCCCCATAGCTATTGACCTGCCCATAGCTGCAACGACCGACTTGGAACGCTATGAGGGAATGTTAGTCACGTTCCCCGAAACCTTGACGGTCACTGAAAACTTTACCCTTGGTCGGTTTGGTGAGGTGTTGCTGTCTTCAGAGGGACGCTTGTTTAACCCCACAAACTTTATTGACCCGACTGATATTCCGACTACTGAAACCGAAAACGACGAAAACAACGTCGCCGCAGTCACAGCACAGCAGAACGTAAACAACCTGCGCCAAATTTTACTTGACGATGGCAGCAACACCCAAAATCCCGCTACAGCTCCCTTTTTGAATGAGGACGGCACACTGCGCGTAGGTAGCACCGTTACATCTCTTATAGGTGTGCTGGGCTTTGGGTTTGGCAGCTACCGACTGCAACCCACTGCAACACCTAATTTTGTCGATTCTAATCCCCGGACTGCTGCACCCGAAGAGGTGGGCGGCAACCTTAAGATTGCTAGCTTTAACGTACTGAACTACTTTAATGGCGACGGTATGGGTGGCGGCTTCCCGACCTCGCGGGGAGCAGATAATGTAGCAGAGTTTGAGCGGCAAAGTGCCAAAATTGTCAGCGCGATCGCAGCCCTCGATGCCGATGTGGTGGGTCTGATTGAACTTGAGAATGATGGCGATGGTTCTGAGTCGGCGATCGCAGAATTGGTTGATCGGCTGAATACATTTGTAGGCACAGAAATTTATGACTACATTCGTGATCCTGCCACGGGGGTAGGAACTGATGAAATTAAAGTCGCCTTCATCTACAAGCCAGAAACAGTAACCCCAGTTGGTGCTTCCCTCAGTGATCCTGACGCTGTTTACAATCGTCAACCCGTCGCTCAAACTTTTATACTAAACTCCAACGGCGAAACTTTTACCCCTGTGATTAACCATTTCAAGTCAAAGAGTGGTACAGGCACAGGTGCAGACGCAGACCAGGGTGATGGACAAGGAGCTTTTAACTTTACGCGGGTTCAGCAGGCAGAAGCCTTGCTTGGCTTTGTTAATGAGCTGAAGACCACCACAGGCGACAGCGATGTATTAGTCCTTGGGGATCTAAATGCCTATGGCGAAGAAGATCCGATTGATGTACTGCGAAATGGTGGGTTAGTAGATGAACTCGGCAGATATATCGAAGACCCCTACTCCTTTGTCTTTGATGGGCAGTCTGGACGATTGGATCATGCCCTAAGTACTTCTAGCCTCAGTACCCAAGTGACAGGAGCAACCGAATGGCATATCAACGCCGACGAACCCATAATCCTGGATTACAACCAAGAATTTAATCCCCCTGGACTTTATGAGCCAACGCCCTATCGCTCCTCAGATCACGATCCTGTGCTAATCGGTGTCCAATTGGCGAGTAACCTGAGCGTATTTAACGGCAGCAACGGCAAGGATACACTCAATGGGACTTCTGGCAGAGACGAACTCAATGGACGCAATGACACCGACATCCTTAATGGTGGCAATGGCAACGATACTCTCAACGGTGACAATGGCAACGACATTTTGCTGGGTCAGGTCGGCAATGACATCCTCAACGGTGGCAATGGCGATGACGTGCTAAATGGCGGTCAAGGCCAGGATACGCTGCTTGGCGGTAATGGTAGCGATCGCTTTGTATTAGCAGCAGGCGCAGGCTCAGATACGATTCAGGACTTCAAAGACACCACAGACTTAATTGGTCTGTCGGGCGGTCTAACCTTTGGTCAACTGACGATCGCGGAAAATGGCAACAACACCCTGATCCGCGTGACGCAAACCAACGAGTTACTGGCAACTCTAAACGATGTTCAAACAAACGCAATTACCGCCATCGATTTCGTTGCAGCCTAACTCAGGGAATATAGGTCACTAAGGCGACTTTGCCACGGAGTTGACTGTTGACTGTTGACTGTTGACTGAAAACTCATGAACCGTCAACGGTCAACAGTGAACAATAGCAATGGAATATTTTTTTACTTGGAAGTCCCTAAGAATGAAAAGCCCCCCAATTTATCGGGGGGTTGGGGGTATCTTCGAACAATAAACACGTTAACCGAACTGTATTGCTTTCTCACCGGCCTTCACTTGAACTAAAGTTCAAGGCTAACAGCTAAAGTCTACTGAAGTAGACTAAAGATTTTATCGCTTCTAGCAATTGTGGTCTTGCAGAAAATTCGATCCCTAGTATATAAATAAATTTAGGAAAATTTGCCATAAAAAATAGACGGAAGTGGGGTAAATTGATCCTTCACCGCCTATTATCCCAGTGTCAAAAAACACAGCACTAATTTAGCAAATCAGGTTCTTCGCGCACAATTCTGTCGTAAAGGGGCTGGAAGCCGAACCACCCACTTGTATGTGACCCCACTTGAGTTTGTGTTAAACGGGCTGTTTCGTGTTTGATAGTAGTGGGTCTACCCGCAGCTTCTGCCAGTAGTTGGGCTTGACACGATCGCTCTAAGTTAATGTACCAAAAGGCAGCTTCATCTACCGTATGTCCCACAGTTAAAATGCTGTGGTTACGCAGGATTATGGCTTTGTTTGTCCCCAAAGTTTGCGCCAGTCGCTGACCTTCAGAAGTTTCTAAAACCACACCTGTGAAGTCATCAAATAGGGCATGGTCTTCGTAAAAAGCACAGGAATCTTGAGTCAAAGGGTCAAGAAGACGACCTAAACTAGACCAGGCTTTACCATAAAGTGAATGGGCCTGAGCCGCCGCGATTACATCAGGTCGAGCTTCATGAATCTGAGAATGGATGGTGAAAGCAGCTCGATTCACTTCAGCATCACCTTTAACCACTTCACCTTCTCTGTTAACCAAGATCAGGTCAGAAACTCGGATATGACCGAAGTATGTTCCAAATGGATTAACCCAGAAATGATCTGTAAATTCTGGATCGCGAGCTGTAATATGGCCTGCGATTCCCTCGCTGAAACCAAATTTACCAAACAGGCGAAAGGCAGCAGCTAGGCGTTGTTTGCGGTGCAGGCGTTCGTCTTCAACTCGCTCGAATACGGGGGGTTGTGGTCTAGCGTACTTGGGCATGTTCTTTTTCTTGTTTCTCTTTGCAGGGAGCGTTAGAATATCCAGAGCGAAAGGATTTGACGCTGTGAGATTCTGGGATGAACTGGTGACGCAAGATGCAACCAGTATCATTACCCAGAATATGGATAGATATAGATGCGCTCTGGGATGTAGTTTTGACGGCGTGGATATCACCATCTGGGGGTAATAGACGATAGATATCCCCTGGTTGAAGCAATCGCACTTCAGTTATTTGTAATTGTGCGTGTCCTTCAACATCGCCGTTATCTACACGGCGATAGACTGTTTCTTCTTGATTGCCTTTGTATAAACCAATCAATCCCCAGGCTAAATGGTTGTGGACAGGAGTCGTTGAACCTGGGGGAATTACTAAACTAAAGATTGACAGTGAACGGTCTTTAGCGCGATAAAGTAGCCACTGACCAATACCACTGCCCATTCTGCTTTCGGGATTGGCTTGGGCAAACTTTTGAGGAAGCCATTCCTGTTGGGCAAGCAGTTCTTGAAAATAGGGTTCTAGTTTAGCGAGAGTTTGTGTGCGATCGTCAACAGTACTAGCGCTAATTTCACGTACTGTTGCTACAAAGGATCGTAGTTCGTGGCTCTCAATAAACCATTGGTCTTCTGGCAATGGTTCTAAGATGGTGTGGTCTGTCATCTATATTCCTCCTTTTGGGAGGCGACTAAGATTAATACCAATTTTTTTATCTTTGCTAACAATAGTACTAGTACCGCAAGGCGGAAGTCACGCATTCAAAAGTAAAAAGTATTATCGAATCAACTTTTTAGGGATTTTAAATGGTTGCTCTATTTCTGTCGTGGCGTACTAGTAGTTTTAATACCAGGATGAATTTTGAAGCCAAGTTCCTCAAGTTTAAGATGAGAAAAGGATTCATTAAACTCAACGAGGTTGTCACCAACCCCGTTGGTCTTCAAAACCGTGCATGAGAGTTTCCATCTCACACGGCTCCTCAATGATTTGGTGCTTGTCACGCATACCTCATTACCCATTTATCCAAGA